>CAJTLC010000004.1 GCA_910576995.1 uncultured Ruminococcus sp. | reverse complement strand
AAATCTTTACTTGATTCTTCTTTCTCGTTTCCTCAAAAGAATTTCAAGGGTCGTTACTTTTTTTCTTGCATTGTTCAATTTTCAAGATGCTGTTCGCTGCCCTTCGTGACAGCTTATTCATTATATCACATCTCGTCCTTTTTGTCAAGTACTTTTTTAAGTTTTTTCAAAAAAGTTTTTGTGATATCCGCTTCCCTCTTGCGAGTCAGCTTTTCTATTATACCACTTTCAGCCGCTCTTGTCAAGCCCTTTTTCGAATTTTTTTCAAAATTCTTTTCCTAAGGCCCTTCCCCTTGTATTCTCGCTACCGTCGATCTCCTTTTCCTTCGATCCGGACTAACTCCCCTACTAAGTTCCTTATGCCTCTTCTTCGCTCAACCGCCGCGCCCGACAGCTTTATTATTATATCACCTTTCTTATCACTTGTCAACTAAAAAAATATCCATGTTTTTACGGGTAATTTGTATAAATTAGACAAGCGGCCCGTTTTTCCCCGATTTTCCGCTATTCTGTTACAAAAAATGCAAAGCGCAGCACTATCAAAATCGCCATCGCAACTAAAATCAGGCTTATAACCATATTCTTTTTCAGTGCAGCCGCATACTCAAATTTGTCTTCTTTGTGCTTGCTGCATATGATCTCCCTCTCGTCGCCCACCGAAAACGGCTGAGAATAGCCCGTTTTGTCGTCATGCTCAACAATTTTTCCATCGTATTCAAAGCGGAGACGATGCACAAACATTTTCTGCTTAGGCTCGCGAACCGACACAACTTCCGCCGTTTTGCGCACGCCTCCAACATAAAGCAGCAGCAGTTTTATAAAATAAATAAACGCTGCTGCCGCGATAATGGCTGCCACCGCTCCGACTATTATTCTTTCCATACTTCCTCCTGATTATAGGGATTTACGTGTACCATTATATGCTTGATCTTCGGGAATTTTTCCTCGATTTCACTATGAACTTTCTCTGCGATCTCATGACCTTCATCTATAGTTTTTCTTCCGTCAACAAGAATTTCTATATCGGCATATATCTTATTTCCAAAAATACGCGTATGCATCATATCTATGCCGAGAATACCATCCTGAGCAAGAACACACTCCCGCATTTTCTCCTCCGTTTTATCATCGCATGAATGATCGACCATTTTATCTACAGCGTCCTTGAAAATATCGTACGCCGCCTTAAGAATGAACAGGCATATCACAAACGTTGCTATAGGATCAAGCACGGGCATACCCATTCGCGCGCCTGCAATACCTATCAGCGCCCCAATCGATGACAATGCGTCGCTGCGATGATGCCAAGCGTCCGCCATTACCGCTCCCGAATCAAGAAGCTTAGCATAATAACGCGTGTACCAGAACATTCCCTCCTTAACAACGATCGAGATAACAGCCGCTATAAGGGCAAGGATGCCCGGCATTTCCAAAGAATCATATTTGCCGCCTATAAGCTTGCCGAGTGCGGAATCTCCTATAAACAAGCCTGTGACCAGCAGAACTGCCGCCAGAATTATCGCCGCCACGCACTCCATTCTCTCATGCCCATATGGATGTTCCTTATCAGACTTTTTAGCGGAAAGCTTTACTCCAATTATCACAATAACGCTGCTGAAAACGTCGGAAGCCGAATGCACGCCGTCGCTTATCATCGCGCCGGAATGCGCTATAAAGCCTGCCAAAACTTTAAAAGCCGACAGAACGGCATTCCCGATAATGCTCACCATAGAGACCCGTACAGCGGTTTTTTCAAAATCAATTTCCTTCATAAGTTCTCCTTTAAATCACTCGTCCGCCTCTCCATGATATAACGCCTTGTTTTCGTCAAACAACCACATCCAGTAGTCGCCGTCTTTGGTATTTCCGACTTCTATCGAATAATGAACGCCGTCAACAGCTATCTCCGCGCGAAAATGCTGATTTGTAAAATTATTGGAATTCCACATCTCCAGCAGATAAACATCATAGCCCATATACGCCAGCATTTCCGCCAGCGCGCCGTTATATTGTATACACTGTCCCAGCTTCTTCTCAAAACAAGCCTTCGCAAAACTGTTGCTGATTATTTCGTTATATGTATTCCAGCCCTGAGAACCGTCGGCGTACGTTACGTTGTTGTGAAGCCATTTCCACGTATATTCAAGCTTGTCGTAATTCGTCATATTGGCAGTAAAATGCTCTGCCGCGAATTCGTCCATTATCCTTTTGTCATTCTCTGATACAGTATATGAAGTTACCTTGTAAGGCGTTCCTCCGTACTTATTATCGCCTTTAATATTGTAAAGCGGATAGTTGTCATGGGGGTCGAGTTTCGCCGTATTTATAATATATTTTATAGTTCCCGGTTCGCCGATATCGGGAGGAGTTAAATTCGAATTTGGTGAAAATCCCAGATATTCGCGGATCTCAACGATCTCCTCGCCATTCGGAACTGTCGAAAGATAAGAATAGTATTGCAAAACCGAAGAAGCGTCGCGCGGAGTAATAGTTTTATCAAGGTCTATGTCACCGCAGTTCATGTACGAATCGTCCCAATATTCATCTACACCCGTGGAAAGTTCCGCATAATACGACAAAATAAACGACGCGTCGCCCGGAGTTATCGCTCCGTCGCCGTCAATATCTCCGGCTGCCCTTGCACAGTCCGCCGTTATCTGCGGAGTCATTATCGGAAATGCCGCGATAAGAAGCGCAGTCAGCGCTGTTATGAGCCGCTTCATAATAATTCCCTCCATAAAATTATAATAAAGGGGGATTTTAATCCCCCCTTTTTGATATTATGCCATTAATTTAACCATTACAGCCTTCTGAGCATGAAGTCTGTTTTCAGCCTCTTCGAAAATCTCCTTGGAATGCGCCTCGAAAACCTTCTCCGTGATTTCCTCTTCGCGGTGAGCGGGGAGACAATGCAGAACCATAGCGTCAGCCTTCGCAACGCTCATAAGATCGTCGTTGATCTGATAGCCTGCAAACGCCTTTCTGCGCTTCTCGGCTTCGCCCTCCTGTCCCATGGATGCCCATACGTCAGTGATAAGAACGTCCGCATCCTTAGCAGCCTGTTCGGGAGAATTGGTCAGCTCAAAGCAGTCATAGTCTGCCGCAAAATCGAGTATCTCCTTAGGCGGCTGATAATCGTCAGGACAGGCTACAGAAACAGCCATCCCCATTTTCAGACAGCCCACGATAAGGGAATTCGCCATATTATTTCCGTCGCCGATGAAGCACATTTTCAAGCCTTCAAGCTTGCCCTTGAATTCGCGGATAGTCATAAGATCGGCAAGAACCTGACAGGGATGACAGAAATCGGTCAGACCGTTGATTATCGGAATGCTGCCGTATTCCGCAAGATCCTCAACTTCTTTCTGCTCAAACGTACGTATCATAATGCCGCTGAGGTAACGCGAAAGCACTCTTGCAGTATCCTGAACAGGTTCGCCTCTGCCGATCTGAAGATCGTTAGACGACAAAAACAACGGATAGCCGCCGAGCTGATACATACCCGTTTCAAAAGAGACGCGCGTACGCGTAGAAGCTTTCTGGAAGATCATACCCAGCGTCTTACCCTTGAGGTGCGGATGCGGGATTCCGTGCTTCAGTTCATATTTAAGCTGATCTGCCAGATCGAGTATTTCTGTGATCTCTTCCGTGCTGAGATCGAGCATTTTAAGTAAATGTTTCATGTTTATCAATATCCTTTCGAACTGATACCGACGTATGAACGGTATCACATATTTCTGTTTATATCTCCGAATGTGAGATCGACCGCTACTGCAAAAAGCGGTATATAATCGTCAAAAAGCTTATCGTCTATTTCAACTTCGTACTGCAATTCATTGTTGACAAGCAGTTTCGTTTTTATAGAGCCGACAGTCACGCCCTCGCGCAGCAGTTCAAAATCCTTATGATCCTTGCTTGCCATGGAAAAATGTATCTCATGTCCCGAAATATCCTTGCCGTCAACGGTTATGGTCGGGTCGAGGAAAAGAGATTTACACGCAAGATCCATGATAGTAACGTCGTTATGACTGACAATAAACGTCGGCTTGCGGTCTTCAGCCGTCTGAACAAGGGAATAAAGCTGATAATTGCTCGCGTCGAGAAGCAGATAACGACCTGCGCCGAATCCTTTTTTCTTCACAGTGTAAAGAAGCCTCGACGCCTTTTTATCCTGCACAGTATATTTATTGCCTTTAATAGTGATCATCAGCTCCATGTTCAACCCTCCAATATAGCTATAAGAATATCAAGACCTTTATCGATCTCCTCCATTGTAATTGTAAGCGGCGGCAGCAAACGCACTTTCGTCTTGGCGGTCAATACAAGAAGCCCCTGCTCCAACGCTTTTTTCGCAATATCTGCGGCGGATTTCGATTTCAGTTCAATGCCTATCATCAAGCCCTTTCCGCTTATCGAAGCAACTTCTCCGCATTTTTCAAGACGTGCGGCGATATGCTCCGCTTTTTTCACAACTTCATCGAGGAAGCCCTCCGACGTCACTCTTTCGATAACGGCGTTTCCGCCTGCGCAGGCTATGGGATTTCCGCCGAACGTAGAACCGTGAGTTCCGGGAGTCAGCACCTCCTGCACCTTTTCGCCAAACAAGCACGCTCCCATAGGTATGCCGCCTGCAATTCCCTTGGCAAGCGTAGTGATATCGGCTTTTTTGCCGTAATGTTCTCCGGCAAGGAATTTGCCCGTGCGTCCAACGCCGGTCTGGACTTCGTCGGCTATAACGAGAATATCTCTTTCGGCGCACAATTCATAGACCGCGTCCACAAATCCGCTTTCAAGGGCATTAACGCCGCCCTCGCCCTGAATATATTCGATCATTACCGCGCATACGCCGTCGGTCAGCTTTGATTTAAGATCGTCGATGTCGTTAGCCTTTACATTGACGAATCCCTCCAAAAACGGGAAGAAATAATTATGAAAAACGTCCTGTCCCGTAGCGGAAAGAGTAGCCATAGTCCTTCCATGGAAAGAATTTTCAAGGGTGATTATCGTATGCCTGCCCTTACCGTATTTATCGAAGCTGTATTTTCTTGCTGCCTTTATAGCGCATTCGTTGGCTTCCGCGCCGCTGTTGCAGAAGAAAACTTTTTTATAGCCCGTTGTTTCACACAAAGCGGCGGCAAAATCAGCCTGAACCGCGGTATAGTAATAATTGGAATTATGCTGAAGAGTGCGAACCTGACTGCAAACGGCGTCCGTCCATTTCTCATCGCAAAAGCCGAGTGAATTAGTACCTATTCCGCTTCCAAAATCTATATACTGCTTATTATTTTCATCAACGCAGTCTCTTCCCTCGCCTTTTTCCATAACAAGAGGATACCTGCCGTAGGAATGCATAACATATTTATCAAATTTTTCCATTGTATTCATAAAAATCACCTAAATACACCAAATTATGAAGAACAAAGAACCTCTTAGGAGTTCTTTCGCACATATAATTATAACTCCATACGGCACTCAAAATCAATATTTATGTCAATTATTTTTGTAAACTTTTTGTTAATCTGGCTTATGTCTTAACAAAATCATACGAACTGAGTACCGATGCCCTCGTTGGAAAGTATCTCTATCAGAATTGAATGCGGAACTCTTCCATCTATAATTACCGCGCTTTCAACTCCGCGGCGCACGGCTTCAACACAGCAGTCTATCTTCGGAATCATGCCGCCCGAAACTATTCCCTGCATCTTTAGATAAGGAACTTCGCTGACGTTCACCTTCGGAATAAGCGTCGAAACGTCATCCTTATCACGGAGCAAACCTGCAATATCGGTCATGAGAATGAGCCGTTCCGCGCCCAGTTCAGCCGCGATTCTCGCCGCGGCTGTATCGGCGTTGACGTTATATGTATTACCCTCCGCATCAGTGGCGACCGTAGCGATAACAGGGATATTTCCGTTATTCAGCGCGTCGAGGATAGGCTTCGGGTTGACTTTCGTAATTTCGCCGACAAATCCAAGATCCTGTCCGTCATCGGTAGTTTTCTTTTCAGCGGTAAGCATTGCGCCGTCGATTCCGCAAAGTCCGACCGCGCTGCCCTTATGCTGAGCAAGAAGCTGAACCAATTCCTTATTTACCTTGCCGGCAAGAACCATTTTCACCACGTCTATCGCCGCTTCGTCCGTATAACGCAGACCGTTTATGAATTTGCTCTCGATATTCAGCCTTTTCAGCATATCGTTGATCTCCGGACCGCCGCCGTGTACCAGCACGACTTTCACGCCGACCAGCGAAAGCAGCACGATATCGGTCATTACCGCGTCTTTCAGTTCCTTATTGGTCATCGCATTGCCGCCGTATTTTACAACGACTATCTTATCGGAATATTTCTGAATATAGGGGAGCGCGTCTATAAGTATCTGCGATTTCTCCGTATTTGTAATGTTTTCCATTTGTTTGATTCTCCTTATCAGCTTCTGTAATCGCCGTTTATTTTAACATAATCATATGTGAGATCACAGCCCCATGCTACAGCCGAGCCTGCTCCGCAGCCCATATTAATAATTATGGTTATCTCGTCCTCTTCAAGAACTTTTTTTGCGGTCTCCTCGGAAAATTCAACAACGCAGCCCTTTCTTCCAAGAGCGATCTTACCGCCCTTTGAACACATATCCACATCCACTTTCGAAATATCGAATTCAGCGTCGGCATATCCTATCGCGCAGTAGATTCTGCCTGCGTTTGCGTCCTCGCCGAATATCATGGACTTGAAAAGGCTGGAACAGATCACGGATTTCGCAACTATCTGAGCAGTTTTATCGCTGTCCGCACCGTTTACCGCGCATTCCACAAGCTTTGTCGCGCCCTCGCCGTCACGAGCCATCATACGCGCAAGATTCATCATTATATTGTAAAGCGCATTCTCAAACGCCTGATAATCTGCATCCTCGTGAACAACAGGCTTGTTTCCAGCCATTCCGTTCGCCATTACGCATACCATGTCGTTAGTCGATGTATCGCCGTCAACGCTCGCCATATTCAGCGTAACTTTCACGCATCCGCTGAGCGCGCGCTGTATAAGTTCAGCAGAAATATCGGCGTCGGTAGTGATAAACGTCAGCGTAGTCGCCATATTCGGATGTATCATTCCGCTGCCCTTGAGCATTCCGCCCATTGTGCAGATCTTGCCGCCCATTTCGAATTCAACGGCGATCTCCTTTGGCATTGTATCCGTAGTCATAATAGCCTCCAAAGCCGCGCCGTTGCCCTCGTAAGAAAGTCCCTCCGCAAGCTCTTTCATGCCGTTCGCAATAGGCTCGATCGGCAAAACCTGACCGATAACGCCCGTTGAAGCAACTATCATATCTTCGGGAGCTATTCCCAGCTGCTCCGCCGCAAGAACGCACATTTTATCAGCCTTTTCAACGCCGTCGGGATTGCAGGTATTGGCATTAACAGAATTCACGATAACAGCGCGGGCCTTACCGTCCGCAATATGCTTTTTCGTCACCAGAATAGGCGCGCCCTTGGCTTTATTAGTCGTATAGACAGCCGCCGCCGCACATTCCCTGTCTGAAACGATAAGCGCGAGATCGTTCTTTTTCTTAGCCGCAGGATTCACATTTACACTTTCGCCCGATGTCAGAGGTTTATGAGCAAGACCGCACTGAATTCCGTTCGCCTTGAAACCCTTTGCGGCACAGACTCCGCCCTCGACAAATTTGATATTGCCTATTTTTTTCTTTTCCATTTTATCCTCCTAAGTTTCTATCGCATATATAAGAGATTCTTCATTTGCATTAAGCACAAGAGTGAGAACATTGGTCGATTTATCAAACGAATACGAATACGCTTTTTCTTCCAGACAGCCGTATCCGAATCCTGTTTCGTCGATAGTTCCGAGTTTTTTGACTACCCGTCCCGTTGTATGATAAACAGTCAGATAAGTATGCTTGATATCCGTCAGATCGTCCGTTTCCGAATATTCGCACAAATACAGCGTTACACCGTTTTCGAGAACGCAGGCGTCGCGGAAATTTGTACGCTTTATATCTTCCGCAGCGGAATTAATGGCACATATCGCGCTCAATATCACTGCCGCCATAAGAATTCCGTAATCGTATTTAAACTGCTCCTTGTTTTTAGTGAGAACAGTCGCAAGCTTTATGGCAAGCGTCGCGGCAACTATACTGAATCCAAGAGAAAAACAGCCGAATATTCCGCCAAATATCAGCAATCCGCTGTCGGAAAGCTTCATATAAGTAAGCAGGGCGAATACCAATATCGCCGCGGTAAGCTTTACATACCGCCAAAATTCTTTCGGCTGTAATCCGTCCGCCTTTTTTTCTTTTTCATCTGCCATCGCTCGCCTCCTGTTCATCATGCAAATTAATTTTTACTTGTGCGGCGTTATCAGGGAAGTCAGAGTCTTCTTGATAATACGGCATAGTAAAAATTAATTCGCGCGATTTATCGTCGTTTAATTTACCGAAAGACCTGTTGTCTCATCGATTCCCATCATTATGTTCAAGCACTGAATAGCCGCTCCGCTTGCGCCTTTTCCGAGATTATCCAGACGAGAGCAAAGCAAAATCTGCTCGTCGTTGCCGAACACAAACACCTGAAGCTTATCCAGACCGCTGAGCGTATTCGAAGCGAGGAAGAAGCTTTTCTGCTCCTCCAAAGTCATAAGCGGCATTACTTCCACCATATTCGCTCCCGCGTAGTGATTGCGGTACATTTCATGAATCTGTGCGGCTGTATGGGGATTTTCAAGAGTTCTCGCCTGAATCGGCACGGAAACTACCATTCCGCTGAAATAATCGCACACCATGGGATTGAACATGGGCTTGTATTTCAATCCCGAAACCGCCTGCATTTCGGGCAAATGCTTATGCTGCTGTGACATTGCATACTGACGCGGGCTGTTGAATTCAAACGGCTTTTCATCGCCCTCGTAAACAGCAATAGCCTTTTTGCCTGCTCCACTGTATCCCGAAGTTGCATATGCAAATACGGGATAATCGGCAGGAATTATACCATTGCTCACAAGCGGATAAACTATTGAACCGAATCCGCTTGCATAGCAGCCCGGAACTGCAACTCTGTTGGAATTTGCGATTTTTTCGCGATGCTGTGCGGAAAGCTCTGGGAACCCGTATGCCCAGTCGGGATTGGTTCTGTGAGCAGTCGACGCGTCAATTATGCGTACGTGATCATTGTTCTTATCAATAAACGAAACAGCCTCTCTTGAAGCTTCATCGGGCAGGCAGAGAAAAACATAGTCCGCCGAGTTGATAAGTCTTGCTCTTTCCGCGGGATCTTTTCTGAGTTCCTCGGAAATGCGCATCAGCTCAATATCATTCCTGTTTGCGAATCGTTCCTTGATTTTCAGACCTGTAGTGCCTTCCTGTCCGTCAATATATACTTTAACCATTATTTCCACCTATTTCTTTTTCTTGGTTTTTCGCTCGTATTTCGCCCTTTTCGGGTCGGTATGGTCGGATTCGTCCTCTTTCATGAAATGCCAGACGTTTATCACAAGCGTGACCGCGACAATGCCTATCAGCCAGAATTTATGAGCCGACGGCACAACGGCTACCCACAATCCCATTACCAATTCGCCGCTTATCCAGATAACGCTCATAAGCAGGCATAATCCGATGGTAAAAATCAAATCTTTCTTTTTCATACCTGTCCCTTTGCGGAGATAAGCGAATCGAGTTCCTTTTCCGCATTCGCTATCTGAACCGCGACCGCCTCGGGAGACGGACCACCATATGATTTTCTCTCGCGAACGCAGGTATCGAGGCTGATAGCTTCATACACGTCGTCGGCAAAAAGTTCGGTCATCTTGCGGTAATCCTCAAGCGGAAGAGTTTCGAGAGTAAGCCCCTTTGAGATGCACTCCGCAACAAGAGTTCCCGTAATTTTATAAGCGTCGCGGAACGGCATTCCCTTTTTAACCAGATAATCGGCGCAGTCTGTCGCGTTGATAAATCCGCGAGCGGCGGCATTGCGCATATTTTCCTTGATAACGCGCATAGTCGCAAGCATAGGGGTGAACGTTTTTACGCAAAGTTTGACATTATCTATCGCGTCGAATATCGCTTCCTTATCCTCCTGCATATCCTTGTTGTAAGCAAGCGGCAGACCTTTCATCATGGTGAGCAGCGTAACGAGATCGCCGTTTACTCTGCCCGTCTTACCGCGGATAAGCTCCGTAACATCGGGATTTTTCTTCTGCGGCATGATAGACGAACCCGTAGCGAAAGCGTCGTCCAGCTCCACGAATTTGAATTCCCATGAACACCACAAAATTATTTCCTCGGAAAAACGCGACAGATGCGTCATAAGAAGCGACAGCGCGCAGTTGAGTTCCACGCAGTAATCGCGGTCGGAAACTCCGTCAAGACTGTTTTCCATGGGAGCGGTAAATCCCAGTAATCCGGCAGTCTGCTGTCTGTTCGTCTTATAAGTCGTACCTGCCAATGCTCCGCAGCCCAGCGGACAGTAATTCATTCTCTTATTGACGTCGCCCAGTCTGTCAAGATCGCGGAGAAGCATCCACACATACGCCATAAGATGATGCGCAAATGTGATAGGCTGCGCTCTCTGAAGATGAGTATAGCCGGGCATTACCGTTTCCGTATGATCTTTTGCAACACCTATAATCGTCTTTGTCAAAGCGATGACCATTTCGGAGATCTCCGAAATCTCGTCGCGCAGGTAAAGCCGGAGATCGACGGCTACCTGATCGTTTCTCGAACGGGAAGTGTGAAGTCTCTTTCCCACGTCGCCGAGCCGCTTTGTGAGTTCCGCCTCCACGAACATATGAATATCCTCGGCATTCGGGTCGAGTTCAAGCTTTCCCGAATCTATATCCGCAAGAATCTCCTTTAATCCGCCGATTATTTCAAGGCTGTCCTCTTTGGTGATTATTCCGCAGTCGCCAAGCATAGTAGCATGAGCGATACTGCCCTGTATATCGTGACGGTACATTCTGCCGTCGAATGCAATGGAAGAGTTGAAAGCGTTTACAGTCTCGTCGACCTGCTTTGAAAATCTTCCTGCCCACATCATATCTGCCATAATTTTTCTCTCCTGTTTTATATTATTGCGTTTTAGAACCTGTACACATAAAAATTACGTGCGGATTTTCGAGCATAATTTTGTCGAGTGCAAGGAAAAAAGCCGCAGGAATGCTGTCGCATTTCAAGGTTTTTTGACCAAAATTTGCCGAAAAGACGTGCAGAATTTCTTATGTGGACAGGTTCTTGTATTGATTCATGAATTTCGTAAAATTCTGCTCCTGATACGGAATACTCTTCTCCGAAATTCTCGCCATAAGGTAGAGTTTATATTTATCCACGGAAATATTAACTTTCTGCACCTTTTTGTTAAAAATATTGAAGTTCTTTATCTTAATGCCGCCGATAGCTTCATAGGGAATAAAAATATTATTTTCAGGCTCGGGTTCAAGCTTATCGGCATTTAACGTCAGCTGAAGTCCTTTTTGGTGCATCGGAATAATTCCCAATCCGCTTTCCGTCTGATTTATCAGAAGCGCGGCAAATTTACCCTCCAGAACATTCTGCGCAGCTTTTCCCGTATTTAATACCACGGCAGCAAGTCCAGCCGCAGCCATTCCTCCGGCAAGTCCGCCTGCAATTCCCGCTTTCATAGCGTCACGGTTAGTATTCTTAAAAGCTAAAAAGATATTGTTTTGAGCCGAGATTCCGTCCACCGACTTAAACAGCGCCGTAACTCCCTCAATAGTTCTGTAATCGTCCATGATTTTCTCTCCTATAATTTTCATAAATCTCTGCCCATTCAGATAATCCATTACTTTTGAATAATGAAATAATTAAATCCACCTGTCGCCGTAACTCTTCATTATCTATATTTTTAAAATAGCTTGTATCTTCAAAGAAATCATTTTCAAGCCATTTATAACTTTCATACGGAATATTATTTGAATCCATACCCCATTCATAAACTTCCAAAGGTCCGACAGACGCTTTCGAAATCCAAACAATATTCCCATCTTTATTCGGACGCAGATTCGGTTTTGAATAAAGCCACCGACCGATAAAAGTCGAATTATTCCTCATCTTCCGCCGATTCCTCTTCAACGTCGTCTGTTGTTTTTTCGTCCTTTATTTCCTCATAAGCATCTCTGATTCCATTTTTAACAGCCCATTTTATAACAAAATAAAGCGAAATCAGAATTATCAGGTATGTTCCGAGGCTTATCCCCAATTCCTTAAACATTTTTTCCCCCAATCTTTTGGTATTATCTATCTTTAACAGATTCCCCGTCTTATAATTTCATCTATCAATTTTGGCTGAATCATCGGATATGTCCATTCGGACGGCAAATCGTCAAGCAGATATATCTTTTCGATCTCGCTGTGCAATTCGCTTTCAAAAGCGTTTATATCTGCAAAATACAGCATTCCAAAAGTTTCCTCGGAATCATTATCGTCAGAAATAACGGAATAAACACATATTGGTTTTATTGTAAAATCAACAGCCCCTGTTTCTTCATATAACTCGCGTTTGGCAGTTTTCCCGATTTTTTCTCCGATCTCCCTATGACCGCCGGGAACTTCCAATGTTTTCCTTTGTTTATGCTTGCAAAATACCCATTTCCCATTATATTTGGAAACAATGACCGCAAATTTCAACAGAGAGTCTTTTACTTCATCATAAAACTTTACCTTCATTTATTCCCTCCTAAAGAAATGCAACAGGCAGGAGAATTTCGCCTCCCCTGCCTGCAAATATAAGAGCCTGTTTAGTATCTCCTCACGCATGTCTTTTCGGCAAAATTCGCCGATCACTGCGTTGAAAAAGTTCACCATACGTCGGTATGCTTTCACTTTTTCGCCTTGTTCCCGACGAATTTATGCTCGAAAATCCGCACGTGCCGAGATACTAAACAGGCTCTGAAAAATTACTTATTGTTTCTCTTCTGATCGAGCTTAGCCTTAACCTTGATCGGAAGACCGAAAAGATTGATAAATCCTGCGGAATCCTTCTGATCGTAAACTTCGTCCTCGTCGAACGTAGCAACTTCCTCATCATAGAGAGTGTAGGGAGAAGTTACGCCTGCGTTGATAATATTGCCCTTGTAAAGCTTCAGCTTAACGTCGCCTGTAACTGTTTCCTGAGTCTTGTCAACGAAAGCGGTCATAGCCTCGCGGAGAGGAGTGTACCACTGACCATTGTAAACGATGTCGGCAAACTTGATTCCGAGATACTGCTTGATGCGAGCGGTTTCCTTGTCGATGCAGATAGTTTCGAGAACTTCGTGAGCGTGATAGAGAATTGCGCCGCCGGGAGTCTCGTAAACGCCTCTGGACTTCATGCCAACGAGACGATTCTCAACGAGATCGGCAAGACCGATACCGTTTTCGCCGCCCAGCTTGTTGAGCGCGGAAACCATTTCAACGCCGTTCAGTTCCTTGCCGTCGAGCATTGTGGGGATTCCCTTTTCGAAGTGGATAGTGATATATGTAGGCTTGTCGGGAGCGTCGATAGGTGAAACGCCCATTTCGAGGAAGCCGGGCTTCTCATACTGCGGCTCGTTTGCAGGGTCTTCAAGATCGAGACCTTCGTGTGAGAGATGCCAGATATTCTTATCCTTGGAGTAGTTTGTCTCTCTGTTTATTTTAAGGGGAATGTTGTGAGCCTCTGCGTAGTCGATCTCCTGATCGCGGGATTTCAGATCCCATTCGCGCCAAGGAGCGATGATAGCCATATCAGGTGCGAAAGCCTTGATAGCAAGTTCGAAACGAACCTGATCGTTGCCCTTACCGGTACAGCCGTGGCAGATAGCGTCAGCGCCCTCTGCAATAGCGATCTCGGCAATTCTCTTAGCGATTATCGGACGAGCGAAAGAAGTTCCGAGCATATATCTGTTCTCGTAGATCGCGCCTGCCTGAACAGTGGGGTAAACGTATTCCTGAATGAATTCCTCTTTCAAGTCCTCGATGTAAAGCTTGGAAGCGCCTGTCTTGATAGCCTTTTCCTCAAGACCGTCAAGCTCCGTACCCTGTCCAACGTCGCCTGAAACAGCGATAACTTCGCAGTTGTTGTAGTTTTCTTTCAGCCACGGAATAATGATAGAAGTATCAAGTCCGCCGGAATAAGCGAGAACTACCTTTTTAATATCTTTTTTATCCATTTTGAATTCCTCCACTAAATTGATTTGATAGATTTGATAATTATATTATACACGATAAATCCATATTGTCAATAGGTTTGTAATAAATATTCATTTTTATGCAAAATATCCCATAAATTATGAATATTTATTCATATAAAATGAGTATATCAAGAAAATATTCATTCAGACTTACGAATAAATTTACCGTAAGCAAACGTACCGAGACAGCCTATAGCAGTTCCTACTGCATACGCAATAAGGTCTTCCACGGCAAAACTCGTTCCGATAAGGATTCTGAAAAACTGTATATCGCCCAGCCCGATAAGATCGACGAAATGAATAAGCTGCAAAAATTCCACTAAAAATGCAAAAAGCATCACACCGATATGGACAATGTAATGATTGTTTTTTCCGCCGAACACACTCTGATAAAGGCAGTAGACAGCCCACACGACGATCGTATCGCCGCCGTAATATCGCAGAATATTGTCATGCTGCGTAAGAGCAATAAATACTTCTACCGCAATAAGCAGTATCAGCAATATTATATATGGTAATCTCTTCTTCATAAACATTATACCAATTCGGCAAGCTGCGGAAAAATCCCCAGACTGCGTTTGAGAATGCCGTTCATCATTGCAAGTGCGATTCCGTAATTCGTGAACGGCACATTCTGCGAGGCAGCCGAATTTTTGCGGTAAATCATCTCACGCTCGTTCAGCATACAGCCTCCGCAATGGATAACAAGGCTGAATTTCTCCAAATCTTCGGGAAAATCACGTCCCGAAGAAAGTTCGATCTCAAGCTCTGCTCCCGTGAATTTCTTAAGCATTGCAGGAAGCTTAACACTGCCGATATCTCCGCACTGCCTATGATGAGTGCAGCCCTCGGAGATAAGCACTCTATCGCCGTTTTTCAGCGATTTTAAAGCCGCCGCGCCCTTTACTGCGTCGTCGAGGAATCCCTTATAGCGCGCCATGAGTATCGAAAAAGAAGTCAGCGGAACGCTTTCGGGAACGATTCGGCTCACCATTCCGAACGCCTGACTGTCTGTGATCACCATTTTAGGAGCAGAACCGAGCTTTTTCAGCGTTTCTTCAAGCTGAAATTCCTTTGTGAAAACCGCCATCGCTCCTGCGTCCAGAATATCGCGGAGCGTCTGAACCTGCGGCAGAATCATTCTGCCTTTCGGAGCGGCGGCATCTATCGGAGTCACCAGCACCAGAAGATCGCCCTCGTCGAGAATATCCCCGACAATACGGCGTTTTTCAGTTTCAGAACCTGCGGCTGCGGCAATCATCTCTTTCAGCTCGCTGATATTTATATTCTTCGCCGCGCTGACCGATATCTCATTCTCGGATTTGGCTTCAACGGGCATGATATCGCTCTTGTTATAGGCGATTATATACGGAATTCCGCGCTCTTTAAACAGATTTATAAGTTCCTTTTCGCAGGCTGAAATTCCGCTGCATACAAGAACTGCCACATCGGTTTTCGCAAGTATCTGACGAGTTTTTTTCACGCGGAGTTCCCCAAGCGCGCTTACGTCGTCAAATCCGGGTGTGTCGATTATTTCCACGGGACCGAGCGGAAGCAGTTCCATAGCTTTATAGACGGGATCGGTAGTAGTTCCTGTAACGTCGGAAACGACCGCTAAATCCTGCCCCGTGACCGCGTTTACAAGACTGGATTTTCCTGCGTTGCAAGCGCCGAAAAAGCCGATGTGAAGCCGTTCTCCCGACGGAGTATCATTTAATGACATATTTTTACCTCCTTAAAATAATACCGCACTAATTTGTGCGGTATTATTTTTCAAAATTAAAATTCAAGACTATTAAGAACATTTTTCAGCGCAGCGGCGCTCGCCTGAAGCTTAGCCGTCTCCTCTTCCGTAAGCGCAGGAGAAACTTCTTTCTCGATACCGTGTCCGCCGATTACGGCAGGCAGGCTGAAGCATACGTCGTTAATGCCGTATCTTCCGCTGATATAGGTAGAAACAGTTCTGATATTATTGGCGTCTCTGAGAATATCGTCACAAATTTTGTTTACCGTAAGGGCGATAGCATAAAAAGTTGCGCCCTTTCTCTTGATAACTTCTCCGCCTGCCTTACGCACTTCGTCAATAATTTCATCCTCGATAAGCACTGCTTCAGAATGCTCCGCGCAGAACTGCTCCATTGTGATTCCGGCAATATTAGTGATAGACCATGGTATCATGGATGTATCGCCATGCTCGCCAAAAACATAAGCATGAACGCTGTTCGGGCTGAGATCGAGATGATCGGCAATGATCGAACGCAGACGCGAAGTATCGAGGGCAGTTCCCGAACCGATTACCTGATTCGGCTTGAGATCGGTGCATTTAAGAATAGCATAAGTGATAATGTCAACAGGGTTGCTTACAACAACGTATATAGCGTCGGGAGCAGCCTTTGCGACTTTAGGCATAACGTCCTTGATAATATTTACGTTAGCCTGCGCAAGATCGAGACGAGTCTGACCGGGTTTGCGCGCAAGACCGAGAGTTACAACTATAATATCAGAGCCTTCCGCCGCGTCGTATGTACCGTCGAAAACTTCAACATTATGGCTGAACGATACTCCCTGGCGAATGTCCATAGCCTCGCCCTTAGCCTTTTCTTTATTAATATCTATAAGAACAATATCGGAGCAAGTACCTGCAACAGCAAATGTATAAGCTACAGTAGCTCCAACATTTCCTGCGCCGAGAATAGTGATCTTTTTTCCGCTCTTTTGATTTGCCATATAAAACCGCCCTTTCTTGTTAAAAAAAGTCTTTCCAAGACTATTCTTATATTATATCATATTTGTAGAAAAAATGCAAGCCCTAATAAACTCTTTTCCGCCGCAAGTCATATACTGCTGTATAAAATGAAAAATTCATGCAATAATATCAATAGAAAATATTCGCAAAGGAGATATGAATATGTCAGTTAAAAGGGGAGAAATATATTATGCCGATCTCAGCCCCGTAGTAGGCTCGGAACAGGGCGGCGTCCGTCCGGTACTTATCGTTCAGAACGATGTGGGAAACAAGCACAGCCCCACTGTAATTGCGGCGGCGATAACGTCTCAGCGCGATAAAAATCATCTGCCTACTCATATCGAAGTTCAGGCGGATAAATGCGGTCTTGCGCGCGACAGCATCGTGCTTCTCGAACAGATACGCACGCTTGATAAAAAGCGTTTAAAAGATAAAATGGGTGAGCTTGATCTGCGCTCTATGGATAAGATCAACACGGCGCTTTCGATAAGTTTCGGGCTTGAATAGCAAAAAGGCGGAGATGAAAAATCTCCGCTTTATTTATGATATTAGGGCTTGTGTTCATAGGTTGAGTATGCGTGTTTTCGAGCATAATTTGTATGCTGACAAGGAAAAAACACGCAGGAATACTGTCGTATTGCAAGTGTTTTTGACGAAGTTCAGCATACAAACTTGCCGAAAAGGCGCGTGCTGAATCTATGAACACAAGCTCTTACAATTTCTGTATCGAAGTTATCGCCATTACGCCGTTTATCGCCACAAATACCCAGAAAAGAATATTGGTAAACGTCCAGCTGTAAAATTTCCCGTGTCCTCGGTAATTTTCCCTGATATACGCCATAACAGCCTTTCTCCTGACGATAAGTACGATCGCTCCAGCAACGAAAAATGCCACAAAAACTGCAATTTCTATTATGTTTCCAACATTTTCGGGAAGCTTATTCAGCGCAAAAGTCATCACATCGCCGAACAGGAAATTGTTGAGTATATGATAAAGCATCGACCACCAGATACCGTATTCCGCAGCCGTGTATGCGAATACGAATCCTACAACGAAAGCAAATACGGACTGTGTGGGATTAGCATGCATAACGCCGAAAAGAAGCGAGGATATGAGTATCGCGTACCCCTTGCTGCTCATTCTGCCGCCCGTTATCGTGTTTGCCGTTTTTTCAAGTCCCTTCATAGTATAGCCGCGGTATATCAATTCCTCCGCGAAAGGTCCGATAAATCCCGCATACAGCATCATAGAAATAGTTGTGCTTCCCGCCTGAGCCGACTCTATTGCCGCCTCTGCCGTTAAACCTACCTGATTCAGCAAAAACTCCACAGCGTCATTAAACAGCGTGAAAATGAACTGAACGCCCATAAGCACGCATAATATCATAAAAAACGACGAAACTTTCATGGGCTTGCGCTTGACAAAAATCTCCTTTATCGGCATCCGCTTTCTGTTGAATATCCACATAAAAATGCAGCCGATAATTACGCTGATACCCATGCCCATATCGGTCTCCATAAGCTTGTTCATGATCTCCGCGCTATCGAACGGCTCGCCGCTAATTCCCGATACAACGCCCATTATAAACATATATATAAACATATACGCAAAAACTACGCCGAACATTATCGCAAGATATAAAAGCAGTCCGCCCATTAAAAAGCTGAGTTTGTTTTTGAAAAACTTCTTTGCCGCCTGAATGTTGTCAGCCGCGGGAATCATTCCGCCGCCGTTTGGCATCTCCATTTGTCATCTCTCCATTCTTAATTTTACTTCTTAATTATAATATCACAATATCCACTATATGTCAATAATTATACGCATTTTTAACCTAAATTTATAACGCCGCGGCTTGACATATGATGAAAAAAGATATATAATAAAAATAAGAATAAATTGCCGTATCAGGCACACAAATCGATCTTACTATGTTGTATTATACAAGATGACATTTTCTTCTTGTATTCCCCGCAAAGATGTTGCTCTATTGAAATCAGTTTTATATTTTACATCCTTTTATGAATGTAAAATATAAAAAATTGGGTTTCAAAAGGGTGAAGCACCCTTTTGCAGGGGGTGTAGGGGGACGGCGTCCCCCTGCATAATGCCGCACAAGTAACCATTGGTTTGTGTGCGTATCAGGCGGACAGGAGATATATATGGACTATCTTGAAAACCGTGAGTTATCATGGCTGCGATTCAACAAAAGAGTAATTGAAGAAGCCTGCGATACGAGTACGCCGCTTCTCGAAAGGCTGGCATTTTCGGCTATATATCAGAGCAATATGGACGAATTCTTCATGGTTCGCGTAGGCTCGCTTACGGATAAGGAGAAAAAGAAAAATCAGAAGACCGACGGAAAAACAGGCATGACTCCCTCTCAGCAGCTTGACGCGATATTTACTGCGGTAAGACGGCTTCAGCCCACAGTAAATGAAGCTTACCGCCAAAATATGCAGGAACTTGCCGCTTACGGATTCGAACACGTTACTTTCGAAACCGCTTCTCCCGAAGAAAAAGCGTTTCTTGAACTCTATTTCAAGCGGGAGATCAAACCCTTTATCACGGGAATTATCATAAACGACGCGCTTCCGTTCCCATTCCTGAAAAATAAAGAACTTTATGCCGTCGTTCATCTGAATTCCAAAAAAGGCATAACCGTAGGCATAGTCCCTGTCGGTCACGAGCATAGCGAAAGAATGATTCCCCTCGGCATGGACGGCAAGCGTTTTATTCTCGAAGAGGAAGTCGTTCTGCAATTCGCTCATCTCATGTTCAAGGGCTATAAAGTTCAGGACAGAGCGATCATGAGAATCACGAGAAATGCCGATATCATGGTAAATAACAAGGGTGCGGATTTCCGCGACCGCATGGAAGACCTCGTTGTCAAACGAAATAAACTCGCCGCTGTGAGAATGGAGATAACAAACGAATTCAGCCGCGAAGCCCTCGATTATTTATGCCGCAAGCTGAAACTTAAAAACGTGCGCGTATTCAATTCGCAGATACCGCTCGATCTTTCATATCTTTTTCAGCTCCAGGAAACGGACGGTGACCCGTCGCTTCATTATACGCCGAGAACGCCCAGAAAATCGGCGTCGCTTGCGGAAAACCGCTCCGTATTTTCGCAGGTAAAGGCGAAAGATATCCTGCTTAGCTACCCTTTTGAATCCATGACTTCTTCATTTATAAGACTTCTGGAAGAATCCGCCTCCGACCCGAAAGTTACCTCGATAAAGATAACCCTCTACAGGCTTGCGCGCAACAGCAAAGTTATCAGCGCTCTCTGCACGGCTGCTGAAAACGGCAAGGAAGTTCTGGTAATGATCGAACTGCGTGCGAGATTTGATGAAGCAAACAATATAGAATGGTCAAAAATTTTGCAGAAAGCCGGCGTTACCGTCATTTACGGTCCGAAAGAATTCAAGGCGCACTCAAAGCTGCTCCTTATCACACGCAAGGGACAGGGCGGAAATTTCGACTATGTAACACAGATCGGTACGGGAAATTACAACGAAAAGACCGCCGCTGTTTATACTGATCTCATGCTTCTGACGGCTGACAGAGATATCGCAGCCGACGCCGACGCCGTTTTCGAATCGCTGAAAAAAGGCGTTTTTGTAGAAAAAACAAGGAAGCTGCTCGTTTCTCCCCACGCGCTTCGTCCGCAGGTTCTTGATATGATGGACGAACAGATAAATATTTCCAGAAACGGCGGAAGCGGCTATATCGCGGCAAAAGTCAATTCTCTCAACGATATGGCGATAATCGCGAAACTGGCAGAAGCCTCGCGCGCAGGCGTTAAAGTTGAACTGGTCATCCGCGGTATCTGCTGCCTTATCGCAGGCGTTGAAGGTCATACGGAAAATATCACAGTCCGCAGTATTGTCGGCAGATTCCTCGAACACAGCCGAATCTTCATTTTCGGCGAAGAGAACGACGATCAGAAGATCTACATAGGTTCGGCGGATTATATGAGCAGAAATACCGTTCGCCGTGTGGAAGTAGCCGTTCCCATCGAGGACGAAAGACTGAAAAAGCGTATCCGCGCTATGTTTGGCATTTTGATGCGCGATAACGTCAAGGCGAGAGTTATGCTCCCCGACGGAAATTATGTTCATGCCGAACGCAAAGAGGGTGAAGAAGCCGTAAATTCGCAGGAATATTTCTACGAAGAAGCATATCGCCGTCTGGAAGAAAAGGCTGCGCGTCAGGAACGCATGAAATCTGTACGTTCAAAAAAATCTTCCGCCAAAAAGAAATGACTCTTCATTCGACGGAAAACTTTTTCACTTGACAAATTTCTTGTATTATGATAAAATATAATGGCGGTATTGAAAGCAGCGCCGCCAAATACAGAAACACTTATCCCGTGCAAAACCGGGGCTTATTAAAAGGCGAATCGGTCGCCTTAGGGGATTAAAATGATTGGTTTTTATAACTATACTGTTATTCTTACATATATAGGTCTTGCTTCGGCAATTTCAGGAATTTTCTTCGCATTCGGAGTTTGCGGCGGCGAATCGCGCCCGACTTATGCTGTCATCTGTCTGATGATCGCGGGTCTTTGCGATATGTTCGACGGAAAAATTGCCAGAACGAAAAAAGACCGCACCGACGATGAGAAAAATTTTGGCATACAGATAGACTCGCTCTGCGACGCCGTTTGCTTCGGAGTTCTTCCTGCAATAATCGGCTATGCGGTCGGTCTTGATCATCTGGTCGATCTGCCCGTGCTGATATTATTTCCGCTGTGCGCCGTTATCAGGCTTGCTTATTTTAATGTCGCCGAAGAATCGCGGCAGAAGAAAACCAGCGACGTCAGAAAGGTCTACGAGGGACTTCCCGTTACCAGCGTCGCCCTGATACTGCCGCTTCTTTACAGTTTTCACAAGGATATCGGCAATTGCTTTCCGCAGGTCTACGGAACGGCGATGCTGCTTATTGCTATTGCATTTATCACACGTTTCAAGGTGAAAAAACCCGGAATGAAAACCATGCTCGCCTTTATCGGCGTGGGATTTTTGGAATTCTTATGGCTGCTGTATAAAACAAAATTTTAAATAATGCAAAAGACTGCCTGAAACGGCAGTCTTTTTTTGTTCAAAGCTCTGCTTTCAACAAGCAGACGGCTTACGATAGTAAGCCGGATTCAGTTGGAGATTGTATCTCCAACTGAATCTAAAGATGTTCGCCGCCTAAGGGCGGGGACATCGTCTGCGGTTATAGTCATCCTGCTTGAAATGGGAACAAAATGAACTTATTCTTTCACATAAACTCCCACAATCTCCGCAATATAAGCGCGATGATAGGGGTCTGTACCGAAGAATTTCTCGGGCAGTCCGTCGTTTGTGAGGAAGCCCTCTTCCCGGAGATCGTAGCTGTACAGCTTGCGGCAGACCATAACCATATCCGCCTGTTCAAATCCGGTGCAGCCATCCAGTTCAACAGGAACAAGACCTGTTTCTGCCATTTTATCGCAGTCTCTTCCCGAATGCGAACCGCAGAAAGACAGCGCCTTGCGGAATTCTTCCCCGAAAAACGAAGCCGTAAAGCATTCCGAACGCTCGACAAAATCATATGTATAGCGATTCGGGCGAATGTAACAGGTGAGAACGTTTTTATTCCAGATAACGCCCAGCTGCCCCCATGAAGCGGTCATCGTGTTGAAATTCTCAACGCTGCCGCCCGTCAGAAGCATCCATTCCTTTCCGATCTTTTCAAAAGGATTGAAGCTTAATTCCGAAATATCGATTTTTTTGAATGACATAATTAATATTCCTCCTTGCAGTCTGTTCGCATTCGATGCAGAACAGGCTATTATACTTTTCTGAGAACAGATTTGTATCTCAGGCGAAGTTTGTCCGTAATAAGGGCGATAAACTCCGAATTTGTAGGCTTGCCCTTGCCCGTATCCACGGTATATCCGAAGAATGAATTCAGCGTATCAACATTTCCTCTGTCCCATGCGATCTCAATTGCATGACGGATAGCGCGCTCAACTCTTGAAGAAGTCGTGTCGTAAATCGCCGCGACCGTCGGATAAAGCAGCTTCGTGATGCTTTCAAGCAAGGTCTTGTCCTCTATCGAATAAAGTATCGCCGTGCGCAGATAGTGATAACCCTTGATATGCGCCGGAACGCCAAGCTGATGTATAATATCTGTCACAACTATCTCCATATCGTCGCTGAGACTGTTTGCCTTGTCGCCGAGAGCCGAGCTTATCGCGCTGAACAGGTCGTCGGCGTCGTAAGGCTTCAGCAGAAATTTTGACGCTCCGTTTTCCATGACCTGCCGCTCTATAAATTCGTTGTCAAAAGCAGAAGTTATAATGAATGCAGGGAATTTTACCCCGAGTTCGCGAACTTTCTTCATAATAGTAACAGCGTCTCCGTTCTGAGCCGTAATATCAAGAACGGCTGCGTCGGGCGGATCGTTTCTTATGGAATCCACGATAACGTTGGAGTCCTTACGGCGCGTATAGGCGTACATTCCTCTTTCACGAAGCTTGTTTGCAACGCTTACTCCCGTTCCTGCCGAATCGTCCCCGATAAGTACCTTTATTTTGCTGTTCATTTTTTTACCTCCGTAATAGATCTTTTTTGGTTTTTTTCCATGATTCTATCTTATCACATATGAGGTACACATTACAACAAATATTTTTAGGATATTGTGCTTATTTATAGCGGAAAATCTTGAATAATCTGCCGAATGTACGCTGAGGTCGAAGCTGAATGAAAATGCGGAATGCTTATCAGAACCTGTCAGATCGCGCTGTTGATGCCGAAAAATGCAAATTCAGCCGCCGAAACGGGTCGAATTTATCCGCAAATTATCGCCTGCCTTTCATTTTTATAAGCATTCCGTCTGCCATATTGCGAACTTTCGTACCCGGCGGAAACATTTTATCAGCAAGACGCGACGCAAAATTTTGCTTAACAGCTTTTTTCCCTACGGGCGCAATTTTCGGTTCGGAGACTGATTTTTCCCATTTCTCGTAAATTTTCGGCTCTAAATATTCTCTAAACAACTGTCTGTCCGCAGAAGCGCAGTGCCGTTCTATGAATTCCAGCGGTATTTCACAGCCTTTTGCGCCGAATTTTTTGATAATATCGTCATAATGAAGCGAAAATTGCCTTTTAAACGCTTCCGCTCCCGCTCTCATTTCGTCGGATAATTGAAGCGAGGCAGTAAGCGCGCGCTGAATTTCGGAATTAGGGTCGAAATTTTCCGCAAGCGAAAGCGTTCCGAATACGATGTAGCCCAATTTAAAAGGATCGCCGCAAAAATCGCTGCGAACCGTTTTTGGGCATGGCTGTGAAAAAATATAGCCGCCGTATATCGAAAACGCGCCGTTAAGCGCAAGATATTCCGGCTGATCGTGATCGTAAATAAGCCTGTCGCGTACGTAACCCCAAAGCCGCCCCGATTTTATCATGCCTGCGTCGGGATCGGTTATCATCAGTGCTTTTGCGCCTTTCATTATGGGAATCTCCACATCTGCGTGAACGTCTGTTCCGATATTCATAAGTTTTTGCGGAGAACACTTTGATTTTCCCATAATATCGGCAAAAACAGCTTCATCGGCATTCACGCCAACGTTCACTTCGGAAGTCATGATAAGCGAATCATAACCCGAAATCTTCCACTTTTTCAGAATATCCACAACGACGTTTCGAGGATATATCGTATCGGCAGCCACGATAATACGCTGTTTTCCGCGCGCGGTCATTCTGTAAAGGCTGCATCCTCCGCAGTTGAAGTAGGACATTTCAGAAAAAAGCCTGCATTCCTGCTCCATAAGCATATCGCGCTCTTCCTGTGAAATCCCGGTTTTTTTCATGAGAATATCATAGATCTGCCCTATAGTTACGCTGCATTTTCCACTGAATTTTTTTCGGGCAATATTCTCGGAAATAGTTCTCAGCTGAACGAAACTTTCGCTGCCGCCGTAAATTCTGCGAAAATCTTCCTCCATAAGAAGAAATAATTCCCCGCTGTCCGAAAACGGCGGCAGTATGAGCGTTCCAAATATTTTAAAACAGACGGTTTTGCATCCGCTTTTTTGAATTTCTCTGTACATTTTTTCGAAATACTCCGCGCCGCCGCACTGTTCATATTCCGCCGCATTTTTAATATCGTTAAAATCCAGCATGACCGCCCCCCTTTCATTCCGCTTCGGTATTCGCCGTAGTTTCGGTATTTTCATTTGATTCCGAAGCCGCTGCGGAAGTTGTGGTTTTAGGAGAATCGGTAGTTTCCGAAGGATCGTATTCGGGAATCAACTCTTCGCCTCCGCGCAGCTTTATAAGTTCATCTAAAGTTATTGCTCCGTCGGAATTATAAACATGAATAAAATTATCACGCGAAATATACGTCTCTGCAAATTCATTTTCATCGTTCCGCAGATATTTTCCATACCATAAACCGAAGAACGACCACACGGCATTATCGCGGAATGAAGCGTCAATATCGGGAACTACGCTGCACTCGCTAAGGGCGATAAGCTTCTCCTTGCCAACGATCTTCTGAAGCGCAAGGAACTGCTCATAACGGCTGCCGTAGTCCTTGTCGGGCTGCATATAA
Source organism: uncultured Ruminococcus sp. (assembly GCA_910576995.1). Lineage (GTDB taxonomy): Bacteria > Bacillota > Clostridia > Oscillospirales > Ruminococcaceae > Ruminococcus. The sequence continues at coordinate 136,823 of CAJTLC010000004.1, read as the reverse complement.
ATGTCAAGCGACGCAATATCGAACGTATTTTTGTCAACGAGAGTGCTTTCGCTCTGCCCGTTCCATACCCAGATGAGGTTGTCCAGTTCGAAATATTCCGTGTAACGCTTATACATTAAATTCCATAGCCATTTATAGGCGTCCACGCCGCTCGCTCCCCACCAGAACCAGTCGCCGTAGCTTTCATGGAGCGGCCGCCATAAAACGGGAACGCCCTTGTTTTTCAGCGACATTAGCTGACCTGCCATATTGTCGATATCAAGCATGACGCCGTAACACTGCTCGGAAATTTTTCCCTCTCCGTAAAGACCGCGTATCTCCTCCTGCGTAAGCATTGCAAGTTCCGTATCGGTAACGGCTTCGGAAAGTTTGAAATCCGTATCTTTCGCATAGACCGACGGCTTTTTCGACGGCGCTTCCCAATACCACATCAAGCCGACGATGCCGCCCTTTCTATGCCATTCCGCGCAGGCGTCGATATCCTTAAACGTGCTGTCGAATGAAGTTCCGGAAGTATGCATAGCCGAAAAACGTATAGCGGGATATTTTCCCGTGGTGCGGTATACCAGTTCAAGTTCCTCATTTTTTTCATTCGAAGCGTACTGCCCCGTAAGAGTATATTTACCGTAATTTTCCGTAAGAAAAGTCATAAGTTCCTTTGCAGATTCTCCTGCCTCCTTATTGGCAAGATCGCCCTCGGCGTCGTATCGGATAGAACTAAGCGAAGTATTGTTCGCCAATTTGAGATAATCCAGCTTCAGATTGCCGTTTTCGGGACGAAGTTCTATTTCCGATTTACCCTTGACCAGAAAAACTCCGTATAGTGTGATAAGCGTGAATTCTCCGTCGTTCATGGTCTTGAATTTGCTTATCTCCGTGCCGTTCAATGCAACGCGGCAATCCACAAGACGTTCGGAAGAAATGCTGAACGCGAGGTCGTAATGCTGATTGCTGGGCGCTTCGACCTCAAAAGTAACGCTGGTACTGCCGTCGGGCTTGAATCCCGTAACGCAGCATCCGCCGCTGTATTTCGGCTTTTTTTCGTCGCTTTCGGAAGAATTTCCGGATTCGGACGCAGCCGTGGTTTCTTCAGAAACGCTGCCCTCTTCGTTCTCGTCCAGAGGCGTGCCGTCGATCACCAGTCCCATACTTAATTTAGCGTCCTCCGCCTCGTAAATATCTCCCGTTCGCTTTTTCTCGATCTCCGGATAAGAAATAGGGTAGTCGGGGAACGTTTCCGCAGAAGTTTCCGACGATGACGAATCGTCCGTTTCCGTAGGTTCTACCTCCTCAATAACTATGTCGCTGCTGCTATCGCTCTTCTTCGTCTTATTGCCGCAGCCTGTTATCGCAGTCATCGCAAACATCGCGGCGGCGGCAATTGAAATAATTTTGTTAAGCTTCATAATGTCCTCCGATCATGTCGTCAGGTTTTCACGATATATGTTTTTTCAGCGTCGGTCGGGAAAATTATCGCTCCGTCCTCGATTCTGGAGCGGACGGTCTCGCCGCCGCATACAATGCTTGCCACGCCGTTTATACGCAAACGGCATTCGCCGCCCATACCCGAAGTTATGGAAGCAGTTTTCAGTTTTCCGCCGTTCCATTCCATATCTATCTCAAAACCTCCCTTAGCGCGCAAACCGCGTGCGCTTCCTTCGCTCCACTCATCGGGAACTGCGGGAAGAAGAATTATTTCGCCTCCGACGCATTGCAGAAGAGCCTCCGCAACAGCAGCCGTGCCGCCGAAATTCCCGTCGATTCTGAACGGCGGATTCATACCGAGCATATTCGGATAAACAAAATTGGTAAGCAGCTTTTTCAGATTTTCATAAACCATATTGCCGTCGTGAAGCCTTGCCCACATATTAGTTATCCAGGCGCAGCTCCAGCACGTATGATCTCCGCCGTGAATAAGCCTGCGAACGAGAGTAGCTCTTGCGGCGTCGGCTAATTTCGGCGTTTTTACGGGAGTTATAAGGTCGGCGGGATGAAGCGCGAAAAGCTGCGAAACATGACGGTGTCCGACTTCCGTTTCATCGTAATCCACAGCCCATTCCTTGATTTGACCGTATTTTCCGATCTCAGGCTGATGTATGCGCGGCAGGATCGCAGATAATTTTTCGGAAAAATCACTGTCTCTTCCGAGAATTTCCGCAGCCTTTACAACGTCTTCAAAAAGCACGGTGATTATCTGCGAATCCATCGACGGCCCTGCGCAAAGACTTCCTTTCACGCCGTTTTCGTTAAGATAGGTATTTTCGGGCGAAACCGACGGACAAGTCACCAGATATCCCTCTTCGTCCTCGATAAGGAAATTCACAAAAAATTCCGCGGCTTCTTTCAGAATATAATATTTCTCCGCAAGAAATTCCTTATCCTGCGTATATTCGTAATGTTCGAATATATGCAGCGCAAGCCATGCTCCGCCTGTTACCCAGAGACTTGCGGGAGCATGGGTATCCTGCGGAGCGGTATCGCCCCATATATCGGTACTATGGTGGCATACAAAACCGCGTTCCGCGCCGTACATTTCACGGGCTGTAACTCTTCCGTTTTCGCATACGCGCTCAAGAAGCGAGAAAAGGGGCAGATGACATTCCGAAAGGCCGCAGCTTTCGGCGCACCAGTAATTCATCTCCGTATTAACGTTGAGAGTATAGCGGCTTCCCCATGCAGGCAGCATATCCTGATTCCAGATACCCTGCAAATTCATTGGCTGCGTTCCGGGACGACTTGCGGAGATCATAAGATAACGCCCGTAATTGAAGTAAAGTTCTATCAGTTTATTGTCATGGATAAGCCGCGCGCAGTCCTTGCTGTTCATTTCGTCGCCCTTTAATCTCACAAGCCGTTCGTCGGTATAAAGTTCGGAAAGGTTTTCATCGGTATTATCAGGCAGATTCAGTTCAACGCGGTCGAAAAGCTCCTTATAGTCGCTGATATGGCGAAAATAAAGTTCGTCATAACTGCATTGCAGAGCCATTTCGGCGTCCACTACGGCGGATTCTTCGTAATTTTCGCTGTAAAAACTCGTGCGGACAGAAATTATAAGCATTACCGAATCGGCATTTTTTACGCATATTTTTCCGCCCAGCGTTTTCAATTCTCCTCCGTTTGCAGCAGCGCCAAGGCAGGCTGCGAAAAATATTCCGTCGCGGCTGCCCGTTCCGCCGTTATAAAGGATCATATTTTCGGCGCAGGGACGGTTGTCGTCGTAATAATCGTCTCTTCCGTCGATGAAACATTCCAGCGAAACGCTTTTCGGAGTATCGCCATGTATGTCGATGACCATGACCTCGTCGGGTGCGGAACAGAATATGCTTCTGGTAAATTCATGCTCGCCAACGGTAAATTTCACGTCGGTAACGGCAGTTGAAAGATCGAGAGTGCGAACGTAATTTTTCGCTTTTCCGCCAAGTTCCATATTGATATGGATATCGCCAAGCGGCATATAATGACGCATATTCGGCGTAACCCCCTGCATTTTCTCAAAAGCCGCCTTTTCAGCCGCTTTTATATCTCCCATGCGGATAAGTTCCCTCACCTCGGCAAGACCCTCGCGGGCGTCGGGATTCACGCGGTGACGAAGTCCGCCCGACCAGATAGAATCCTCGTTAAGGTTAATTATCTCGCCGGCAGGCTTTCCGTATATCATACCGCCGATTCGCCCGTTTCCAACAGGAAGAGCTTCGTTGAAATTCTCGGCAGGCTTATTGTATTTAAGTAAAGTTTCCGTCATATCATTTCTCCTGTTCTGCTATAATGGTATATTGTTATTATAGCACATTTCATATTCATTTGCAAATCAATAATGCATAGGCTGACGCCCGTCAAATATTTTCAACGCAGTAGTCGTCAAAATTTGCCGAAAAGACGTGCTTTTTATTTTTATGTGAACACGCTCTAATTCATAATAAAGTATAGAAGCTTCGTCATGAGCAATGTTATTTTCAAGCATTAAATCGTTGATTGCTCTTTCGTTGCGTTGATACTCTAATGTTAATTCAAATTCATTTAGCAACACTACTTTTTCTCCCAAGGGTGAGGTTTTTATTCTTCTGCATCGGTTCATATACCTTTTTTCAAAAATCTCAAAAAAGCATATATTTTCTCCCCTTAAATGCCAACAAACCGCCTAAATAGGCGGTTTGAAAGTGGAGAATCTATTTTGTTCCACAAGTATGGTGGACTTGAAGGGGATCGAACCCTCGGCCTCTGCGTTGCGAACGCAGCGCTCTCCCAGCTGAGCTACAAGCCCTTATGAATTAATTTTATCACACAAAATTAATTTTGTCAAGCTTTTTTTGAGATTTTTTAGAGCTTGTTTGAAAAATAGCTATATTCGGAAAAATACACAGAAATTACTGTATGTTAGGAGAAAATCCGAAGGCAGGCTGTCGCCTGACGAGGATTTTCGACGACGCAGACAGTGATTTATGGGCGTTTTGACAAATGTATGGATTTTTCAAACAAGCCCTAGTAAAATAATTGGGAAAAATGTTGACGAAAAGTTAAAAATCGTTTATAATAATATTACCAAACTATAAGAGACTGTTCAGTATCTTTTTCCGCACGTCTTTTCGGCAGATTTTTCGCCGGAACTTCGTCCTTGTCAGGCAAAAAAATCTTTTCGAAAATCCATACATAAAAAGATACTGAACAGGCTATAAAGGCAGACTGTACTATCAAAAAATGTAAAGGAGTAAATTATGACAAACTCAACAATCATCATTCTGATAACCATTGTCGCTTATCTTGCAATAATGGTTATCATCGGCGTTGTTTTTTCGAAGAAGAATTCCAACGTCGGCGACTTTTACCTCGGAGGCAGAAAGCTTGGTCCGATAGTAACTGCCATGAGCGCGGAAGCTTCCGACATGAGCAGCTGGCTGCTTATGGGACTTCCCGGAGTTGCATATCTTACGGGCGGAGCGGAAGCGGGCTGGACGGCTCTCGGACTGGCGGTAGGTACATATGTAAACTGGCTGATAGTTGCAAAAAGACTGCGAATTTATACGCATCGGTGCAACGCTATCACGCTTCCCGATTTTTTCGCTAATCGCTACCGCGACAAAAAGGCTCTAATGGGAATAACGGCTTTGATAATCCTGATATTTTTCATACCGTATACGGCTTCGGGATTTTCAGCCTGCGGAAAGCTTTTCAGCGAACTTTTCGGCTGGGAATATCATACGGCAATGATCGTCAGCGCAATAATTATCATCGCCTACACCTGCACGGGCGGATTTCTTGCGGCAAGCTTTACAGACCTTATCCAAAGCATAATAATGACAATAGCTCTGATAAGCATCGTTATTTTCGGCGTATTTACGGCAGGCGGACTTGGCAATGTTATCGACAACGCCAAGGAGATTCCCGGCTATTTCTCGCTGATGCATATCCACGATCTCGGAACGGGCGGTTCGAATAAATATTCGCTGCTTACGATAGCATCCCTTATGGCGTGGGGACTTGGCTATTTCGGAATGCCGCACGTTCTTCTCCGCTTTATGGCTATTGAAGATAAAAACAAGATCAAAACTTCCAGAAGAATTGCTTCCGTATGGGTCGTAATTTCAATGGCAGTCGCAATTTTCATCGGATTTATCGGCAACGCTATTACGAAAGCAGGCAGCCTTGAAGTTCTCGACGGCAGCAATTCCGAGAAGATAATCATCAAGATAGCGCAGTTTATGAGCGAAAAGAACGCGCTGCTGGCAATAATCGCAGGTCTTGTATTTGCGGGAATCCTCGCCTGCACGATGTCAACTTCTGATTCGCAGCTTCTCGCGGCTTCTTCAAGTATGTCCGAAAACATCATCAAGGGCGTATTCGGCATAAAACTTACGGAAAAACAGTCCATGCTTATTGCACGAGTAGTGCTTATGGTTATTGCGATTCTTGGCGTTGTGCTTGCATGGAACAGCGACAGCTCGGTATTCCGTATAGTTTCATTCGCATGGGCAGGATTCGGAGCAACTTTCGGCCCTGTAATGCTTACGTCGCTTTTCTGGAAGAGATCCAATAAATACGGCGCAATTTCGGGAATGATAGTCGGCGCTGTCATGGTATTTTTGTGGAAATTCGTTATCAGCAAGCTCGGCGGAGTTTTCGCGATATATGAGCTTCTTCCCGCATTTATCGCGGCTCTTGCAGTTATAATCATCGTTTCACTCTGCACTCCCGCTCCTGAAAAGGAAATTGTCGAAGAGTTCGAAAGCGTATCTGCCGAGATGAAGAATTAAGGTGACAAAGATAAATATTATAAAGAGATCTGCAAACTGATGAAAACGGTTGGTTTGCCAATGGAAAATTTGATTCAACATCGCTTTTTAAGGAAGAAATGGCTGTTTCAATTTTTATTGACGACGGCGCAACGGTTGAGTATGCTGAAAAGTGCATCGCACACTACAACAGCTTAAACGATAACAATGTGAAAAATTAATTTACACGATTGACAAATCCTACCATATGATATATAATAGTATAAAAGTAAAACCGCACAAAAAATTGTGCGGTTTTGCCTAAATTACTGAAAAGAGGTAATATTATGGATATCAAAGCAAAGATTGAAGAACTCGTATCCAAGGTGAAAAACGATAAGGATTTCGCCGAAAAGTTCAAAAAAGAGCCTGTTAAGGCTGTTGAGAGCATTATCGGCGTCGATCTCCCCGACGATCAGATAAATAAGGTAATCGACGGCGCAAAGGCAAAAATCAGCCTTGACAGTATCGGGGACAAGCTTGGCGGAATTTTTGGCAAAAAGTGATCAATACTTTCCAGAGGAAAGCGTACAGTCTGTCTGTTTGAAAGATCAGGTTGACTGTAGCGGCGAGACAATACAGAATTGGAGTGACATAAATGACAGAAAAAAGCAATACGCTGTACATGGTCATACCATGCTATAACGAGGAAGAGGTTCTTTATGAGACCGCGAAACAGCTGAAAGTTAAATACGAGCAGCTGATAGGCAGCGGATTGATCTCATCCGAAAGCAGAATAGTTTTTGTTAACGACGGTTCGCGGGATAAAACGTGGCAGATAATCAGCGAACTTCACAATGCCGAACCGCGTTTTTTTTCGGGAATAAACCTTGCCCGCAACAGCGGTCATCAGAACGCCGTTCTTGCCGGTCTTATGACTGTCAAGGACATATGCGATATGGCGATATCTATGGACGCCGACCTTCAGGACGACATCAACGCCATTGACGCTATGGTTGAAAAATATCTTGAAGGAAATCAGGTCGTATACGGCGTAAGAAGCGCGCGTAAAACCGATACTTTTTTCAAGAAATTCACAGCGGAAGGCTTTTATAAATTCATGAAGATAATGGGCGCGGACGTGGTGTACAACCATGCCGATTTCCGCCTGATGAGCAGCCGCGTTCTTTGCGAACTTGCGGAATATAAGGAAGTAAATCTTTTCCTGCGCGGGCTTGTGCCGCTTATCGGCTTTCAAAGCTGCAACGTTTATTACGAACGTCATGAAAGATTCGCCGGCGAAAGCAAATACCCCCTTAAAAAAATGCTCTCTTTCGCCATAAACGGCATAACTTCATTCAGTACAAAGCCGCTTAAACTGATTACCGCTATGGGATTTATCATGTCTGTCATCAGCGTTTTGGCAATGCTGTGGACTATCGTCGTCAAATTTATGGGTAAATCAGAACTTGGCTGGTCAAGTACGGTCTGCTCTATCTGGTTCATCGGCGGTTTGCAGCTTCTGGCTCTTGGAATTATCGGGGAGTACGTCGGAAAAATTTACGCCGAAGTCAAACATCGTCCCCGTTATATTGTTGCAGATTTTATAAATAATTCAGAATCGGAAAATATTTCGGAGGAAAAATAATGATAATAAAGAAATTTATTGCGGCAACGGCAGCCTGTACGCTTATAGGCAATTTTTTACCGACTCTTTCCCTCGGCAATACGCAGTATGTGATGACTGCAAACGCGTATACGAGAGGCGAGACCGACGAATTCACTTATGTGAATATGGGCGCTAATATTAAAATTTCTATGGCAAAATCCCCGTCGGGCGTGCTGAACATCCCATCGGATATCGGAGGATTTCCCGTAACGGATATTATGATGCAGGCGTTTCAGGATCAACCGGCGATAACTGCCGTTAATCTGCCCGACACCCTTACTTCTATAGATTTTATGGCGTTTGCTAATTGTACGGGTCTGACTTCGGTCACGCTGCCGAAAAGTCTTAAATATCTCGAAGACGGCGCGTTTATGAATTGTTTCGGCATAACTACAGTTACGATTTACAGCCGCGACTGCCAGATCGCAGGAGAATCGTCTATCCCAGAAGAAGCCGTGATATATGGTTACAGCGGTTCGACTGCCGAAACTTATGCGAGAAGTTACGGCAGAAGTTTTATCGCGCTGCCTGATGAAGAAGCCCCGAGCGCCAAAAGATATGATTATCAATTTTTAACTTTAGATGATGAAACTCAAACGCCTTTAAAAGGAGTAACTTTTAAACTTAGTGGTGTTAAAGCAGACGGTACTCCGATAACGTTTGAGGAAAATCAGATAAGCTTGAGAAACGAAGCAACTCTTATACAAGGCAGTGGAGATTCGCTGATGTGGATAAGCGGCACTTCCGAAACTATGGTTTTTCTTGAAAGCGGCACTTACACGCTCTGCAATGAAGCAGTTCCCGACGGTTATATGAAAGAGCCGGACAATACATTTACAATTAGCGAAAATCCGCCATTTTTCTCAATAATGTGGTATAGAAAACAACCTGCGACTACACTTCCGCCGCCGATAACTACAACGACCCCTAAAACAACTTCCACAACCTCACCGACCACTTACACCACTACTTCTACTTCTACGACTACCTCGACTACCTCAACCGCTACTTCAACTTCTACGACTACGTCGACAACTTCCACCACTACAACCACGACTACCTCTGAGCCGCCTGCAACTACGACAGTCACAACGAACGTTGTACCGCCTGTCAGCAGAAGAGTCGGCGATACAAGCGGCGACGGCGAAATAAGCCCTCTTGACGCGTCAATGGCTCTTGTGGCATACGCCGTGCTTTCAACAGGCGGAACTTACGAAATGTGCGGCATTACAGATGAAAATTTCTACATTTACGACGTTGACAACAATGGCGAAATATCGCCTATGGACTCGTCGCTGATACTCAGTTTTTACGCATATCTTTCGACAGGCGGAATAATCGAAGATATGTCTGTATGGATGAATCAGAAATAAGATATGAATCAATTTGAAGAATCCGTTTTCAAGAAGTACAACAAAACAATATGGACGAAATTTCGTCGCGGAATACGCGATTACAAGCTGATCTCCGACGGCGATAAGATAGCCGTATGTATTTCGGGCGGCAAGGATTCCATGACAATGGCGGTGTGCCTGAAGCGATTGTGCATGAATCATGAGATTCCGTTTTCAGCCGAATATATAGTAATGAATCCCGGCTATGATGAAGAAGCCATGCGCAAAATTCGCGAAAATGCTGAAAAGCTTGATTTGCCCGCAAAATATTTTTCAACGCATATATTCGAAACAGTCAGAAGTGAAAAAAAACATCCCTGCTTTTTATGTTCGAGGCTTCGGCGGGGCTGGCTGTATAAAACAGCGCAGGAATTGGGTTGCAATAAAATAGCGCTGGGTCATCATTTCGACGATGTTATTGAAACTACGCTGATGAGTATGCTTTACGGTTCGCAGATGCAGACGATGCTGCCGCAGCTGGAGAGTAAGAATTACGCTGGTATACGGCTTATCCGCCCTCTTTACCTTGTCCGCGAAAATGATATTATAAGCTGGGCGCAGGATAACAGGCTGGAATTTACGCGGTGCGCATGCAGCGTTACCGCAAGATCGGATATTGAAGGCTCCAAGCGCGGAGAGATCAAGGAATTGCTACGCCAATTGCGCAGGACGAATCCGGCTGTTGATATGAATATTTTCCGAAGCGCGCATAACGTTGATCTCCGCAAGATTATATCGTATCATATCGGCGATGAATATCATTCATTTCTTGACGCTTTTGAGTAATTTTAGACGAAACTTCTTATTTATTATCATTTAAATTGACTATTGATTTTTGATTCCGTAATATGATATAATATTAGAGTGTGTTCACATAAAAGATGTAACCACACTCTAACGCGATACAAAGAGCTTTTTAGGCTCTTAGGGAGGTTTATATTATGTCAATATGTTACAATTGCGGAACGGATTTTAATGGTCAGTTCTGCCCAACCTGCGGCAGTCCTTCGTCGGAAACGCCTTTTCAGGATCTCAATGCTGCGCCCGTAGATCTGAATAAAAATCAAAACGCCGTCCGCGGAGGAGATCCTGCTCCAAATTACGGCTCAAATCAGGGATATAACGTTCCGCAGGCATATAATCCTCCGCCTGCTTACAATCCTCCTCCGCCTATTTATCCGGGTAATTTCAATCCGCAGCCGGAACCTACTTCGGCATGGGGATGGTTCGGCTGGATGCTGCTGCTTGGATTTTTGCCGATAATCGGGCATATCATCATGCTGCTTTGCGTGCACGATCCGTCAGCTAAAAATTTTGCAAAAATGCAGGTAACATTGATATGCGTAACGCTTGTCATTACCTTAATTCTGGTGATTCTGGCTTTTGTACTGCCAATGCTTGGTATAGCCGTCTTAGGCGCAGGCAGTTATTGATTACATAGATCATCTTTTCTGTATCAGAACAAGTCTATTGTAAAAAATATCCTGTATCCAATGGGTACAGGATATTTTTATTCTTACTTCTCCGAATTGATAAACATATCGTAGATACGTCTGATCGCTTCGGGCAAATCGTTTTCGCTTACTCCAATTATGACATTCAGTTCGCTTGAACCCTGATCTATCAGCTTTACATTAATGCGCGCATGAGCCATAGCTGCAAAAACTCTTGCAACCGTGCCGCGCGTATTTTTCATTCTTCTGCCGACCACTGCAAGAATCGCGATACCGTCCTCTATCTCCAGATGATCGGGAGCAACTTCGCGGCGAATCTCGGCAAGAACTTTCTCACGGACGGGTTCAAGCTTCGCGCTGTCTACCGTAATGCTCATCGTATCTATACCCGACGGCATATGCTCGAACGAAATGCCATTGCTGTAGAGAACGTTCAGAACTTTCATTCCAAAGCCAAGTTCGTTGTTCATCATCGCCTTTTCGATATTAATCGTGCTGAATCCCTTTTTACCCGCGATTCCCGTAATTGTGTGACCAAGACTTTCCCGGCTGAAATCATAGTCGTTGGAAACTATCATCGTTCCCTTATCCCCGGGTCTGTTGGTATTGCGGATATTTATGGGGATTCCTGCCGAGCGCACGGGGAAAATTGCGTCCTCGTGCAGAACGGAAGCTCCCATGTATGCAAGTTCGCGGAGTTCGCGGTAAGTAATAGTCTCGATAGCGTCGGGATTCTCAACGATACGCGGATCGGCAACTAAAAATCCCGAAACGTCCGTCCAGTTTTCGTAAATATCAGCATTTACGGCGTTGGCGATTATCGAACCGGTAACGTCCGAGCCTCCGCGCGAAAATGTTTTGATAACGCCCTCGGTAGTTCTGCCGTAAAATCCCGGAATAACCGCGTTGTCAAGCCCTTTCAGACGGCTGCGCACAGCTTTTACGGTTTCGTCGAGGAGGAGCGTTCCCTTGGTATCGAACACGATAACGTCGGCGGCGTCTACAAAATTATAGCCCAGATACTTCGCAAGAATTTTACCGTTGAGGAATTCTCCTCGGCTTGCGGCGTAATCCTTGGCAGGGCGCGCTTTCAGTTCCTTAACAATGGTATTGAATTCCTCGTCAAGGCTCATATCAACGCCCAGATCGGCAATAATTCCATTGTATCGGTCTTTGATAAGCTGAAATTCTTCGCTGAAATCAACGCCGCTTCCTGCAAGTTCACAGCATTTGTACAGCATATCCGTAACTTTTATATCGTCGGAAAAACGCTTGCCCGGAGCGGACGGAACGACGTATCTGCGGCATTCCTCAGCCTTTATGATATCCGCAGCCTTTTTTATCTGATTGGCGTCCGCAAGCGAGCTTCCGCCGAATTTTACAACTTTATTTCCCATAATCGAGCCACCTTTATATAATAGTATATCGTTATTTTTATGTCAATTACTATTATATGCCAAATTCCCCAAAAAATCAATTGTTAAAAACATAGAAAAAAAGCAAAGATATCTTGTGTTTTTAGTGAATACGCTTGTACGCGGACGACGGACAGCTATAGTCACCCTATTTAAAATTGAAACAAGTTCACTAATAAAAATTTATTTTTTATGCAACCTGCATTGATGTTTCGTTACTTATATTACAGTATCTTATCCCGAACGAGACTCCTCTGGCAGATCCTTGCGACGGCATAAAAATTACCGCTGTCGGATATGTAGACGGAATCCTGCATATCCAACAACGCTGTGACAATGTTCTTCAAAATGACAATCACGGTCATCTTGCTCTCATTAACAATGACGGTGAAAAAGTTGAAAATTATTCTACTGTCTCATTTTGGGACGAAAACGAAGCAAATCAATATCAGGAAAGTCTTTTTTCAATCGACTACGATGAAATTAAAGATTATTCCCTCTACGGCGCATTTTTTACATCAAAGGGCTATAAATCGGGAGACTGGGAGGTTACTTTTAAAATAAAATAAATTAAGGGCAACATCGCATGATCTTCATGCAGTGTTGCCTTTAATTTTATTTCGCATTCCGAAAAGCAATTTTTTCTTCTCAGGATAGTTTCCTGATCGCCATTTTTGCTTTCTTGATTTTATTTTTTAAAACTATGTACCAAATAATGTTTATCAGATCTATAATAAAAGCTCCCGCAATAAGAGCAGTTGCCGATATTGTCATCCAAGGCTCGGGTAAGCTTGTGATCTTATCCGCAAAGTAAATTACACTTATTAAACATATGACTATTCCTATAATATAATTTCTGGTGAGTTTGATGAAAAACCAACTGTAGGATACCCAGATATATGAGATAAACACATTTCCTCCGCCAAAAGCGGTAAGCAGGACTGCGGCAATAATTCTTCCAAAAATAGAACCTATCTTACCGCGAATAACGCTTAACTGATAAATATCATAATCACTGATATTGTTCAAATTCTTGGCATGAACCTGCTGTTGTATGGCATAGGCTTCTTCCGGATGCTCAGACTAAAATTTCTTCCACTCTTTATTTTTCAGAACGGATTGGATAATATAACATATAATCGCTATTATAGCAAATATGGGAATTGCAAGTATTGCCGCAAGCCGATATTTATCGGGATATCCATATAATTTGTCGCTTACCAAAAGCCACAAAGCCCCGAACGATAACGCGGCGGTAAGACAGGACAGAATGACAAATATATTTCTTTTCATGTCATGAAAATCTCCTTTAATTCGATATATTATACCCATTTTTTTCTTAATTATAGCATGATTATGTTTTTTTGTCAATTGTATTTAATTATTAAAAATTGAAATTAAACAAAATATGAAAAGCAGCAATAGAATTATAGCTGTATTACCTAAAGATAATGTTTCTATGTAAAAACTACGCTAATAAAATTTTTCAAGTGATTGCCCTGTCCAAAGGTTTATATATATCACTCAATAACCATAATTAAAATTATCCGTGATAGCGTTCATACATTTCATTAACTGATTCTGCAAGAATTGATCTGGAATGCTTGTTAGGATCGCAATTCTTATTCTTTTTGAGAAGATAATATTCACGAAGTTCAGTCCAGCGTCTATTCTTTTTTAGCCAATTGATTTTTCTTTCTATATAGAAGCCTTTTCCTCGGTTTTCCCAATAAAACGTATTTCGTTCCTTATTGTATCGGATGTATTGTTGAATTTTCTTTCCATTTTTTTTATAGTTATAAACTATTGCAAAATCACAGCTGTATTTAATTTTTTTATGACGATGATCTACCGCTTTTATAGTTATAACGCTTGTAGAATCCTCAATGCGTGTATAGCCAAATTGTCCGGAATGTTTACGTATAGCCTCGTAGATAATATTTCTCATTTTATAAGCATCATATTTATTTTCTGGGTCATTAGGCTCAATATTAAAGTCAAAATCAAAGCCTATATTGTCTTTGCGGTCACAAGTGATCATATTTCGACTTGAACTGCCGACTGCCTCAAAACTGAAAGTAAAATATTTCCTTACCTCATCCTGAACTAAGCAGAGTAATTCTCTTATCTTCTCTTTGAACGGCGCTGCCTCTTTTTTTGTTACATACTGAAAGTCGTGCCTAAAAACTCTCCTTGTTGCCACGTACATAATAAAAAACTCCTTTAAATTTATTTGTCCCATGCCTCCCATTTGAAACAGCTTTCAAATCATTATATAATATCACAAATTTGTAATGTTGTCAATACAATTATTTCAATAAACAAAAATTCGTGAAAACCAACAATAAAGTCCAATCAAAATCAGTCATATTGACGAATTAAAATTTCCACAATTATTTTATATGAAAATCAATTCTGCGTTTGTACAAATCTCACAAAAAACGATTCAATTCCCCTCAAAACTTCATTGCGCAATTTTAAAAACAAAATGCGAGAATAAGAGAGAAAACGAGATTAATCAAGAGATTCAAAGAGAAAGTAGGGTATAGATTGAAAAAAATCCCGAAAAACTCTTGACAATTTTCAAAATATGGTTTATAATTATTCTTGCACTGTCGGGAATTCGTATATATCGATTTCTTCGGCGAAAATATATCATAACGGAGGAATTTTCTATGTCAACTACAATGGCAAAACCGGCTGAAGTAAGCCGTACATGGTATATCCTCGACGCAGCGGGACAGCCCCTCGGACGTGTTGCAGCTAAGGCGGCTCATATCCTCAGAGGCAAGCATAAGCCCACTTACACTCCTCATGTGGACTGCGGCGACCATGTTATTATTATCAACTGCGAAAAAGCTATCCTCACAGGCAAGAAGCTTGAGCAGAAGAAGTTCTATTGGCACACAGGCTGGATCGGCGGTCTGAAATCCGTTTCCTATAAGGATCTTATGGCTAAGCAGGCTGACAGAGCTATGACTATCGCTGTAAACGGTATGCTCCCCAACAACTCGCTTGGCAGAGCGCAGATCAAGAGACTCAGAGCTTACAAGGGCGCAGAGCATAATAACGCTGCTCAGAAGCCTGTTGCTTACACACTTTAAGGAGGTGCTTTACAATGTATGAATCAAAAGTAAAATATTACTACGGAACAGGCAGAAAAAAGCACTCCGTTGCAAGAGTAAGAATCTACCCCGGCTCCGGTAACGTTACTATCAACGGCAGAGGTATCGACGATTACTTCGGTCTCGAAACCCTTAAGCTTATCGTTCGTCAGCCTCTCGCTCTTACAGATAATGTTGACAAGTTCGACGTTGTTTGCACAGTTACTGGCGGCGGCGTTTCCGGTCAGGCTGGCGCTATCAGACACGGTATCTCCCGCGCTCTTCTCGAATTCGATCAGGAGCTTCGCCCTGTTCTCAAGAAGGCAGGATTCCTCACTCGCGATCCGAGAATGAAGGAAAGAAAGAAGTACGGTCTCAAAGCCGCTCGTCGCGCTCCGCAGTTCTCGAAGAGATAATTTTATCCTATCGGGATTACTCATAAAACCTCGAAAACAAAGCGTTTTCGAGGTTTTTGTTTTGTCTTGGATTTATATAAAATAGGGTGAAAATCAGGCGGTAACTAACACATAACTAACAGGTAACTAACAAATAATTGAGGCATCTGTCATCTGACAGGTTATTTTTTATTATATTTCAAAATATATTTGGGCAACTGATTGAAGTGAAATTTTGTTAGTACTTGATTTGTAATTTTGATTGTGATATAATATTATAAAAGGGCATATGTTGAAATCAAATCTGAAAACAGGGAGGTAAATTGAATGAGAACATATAATGGAAAGAAATATAAAATCAATATTATTACAAGTGATGAGGAAAATAGTATCCTTTCGAGTACAGATAAAGAAATGGATAGAAGAGTTGAGAAAGCTGTTGCCGTTGCAATTGAGAAAGCTAAATTTTGCAATAAACCTGTTGCAAGATACAATATCAAAACCAAACAAGCCTATCTTGATTATGGTAATGGAGATAAATAAAGTATGTTAGATAGAAAGCCTATGGTTCTTGTACTCGCTGGCCCTAATGGATCAGGTAAAAGTACCATTACACAATATTTTGAAAAAGTTGGACAGTACACAAATGCTGATGATGTTGTTTCAACAACTGGAATGACAAATGAAGATGCTGCAAAATTAGTTGATGATATGAGATATAAATCAATAGACTCAAAAAAAGATTTCACTTTTGAAACAGTTTTATCATCTTCATATAAGATTGATATCCTTGAAAAAGCTAAATCAGAAGGATATTTTATAAAATGTATTTTTATACTGACAGTTGATCCGCTCATTAATGTTAGTCGAGTAGAAGCACGAGTTGCTTCTGGTGGACATAATGTTGATAAAGAAAAAATTATAAGCAGGTATCATAAATCACTTGCTAATATCTCTAAACTTATGGAACTATGCGATATTCTTCACGTTTATGATAATACAAATAATAAACCTGTTCGTATTATTCGTAAGCATAAAGATGATATTTCTATTTTTCCAAATGATTTGTGGTCAGAAGAAGCGATAATAGAATTAATTGAAGGATAAAAAATAACGCTGGAACATAAAGTCCCAGCGTTTTAATTTTATATCCTGTTAATCGCATCAAGCAGTTCTTTTACATTCACATGGGTATAAACTTTTTCGGTAAGTGACATAGCACCTGAATGACCAATAATCTTCTTTATGAGAGTAGGATTTACTTCCTTCGCTGTCATCATTGAAACGCAAGTATGACGTGTATCGTGCGGCTTATGAGAGCATCCAATAAGCTCCATAACAGGTGTCCAGTATGAATCGTAGTAATTGCGGTATGTAAAATGCTTTCCATCAGGAGTATGTAGCAAATACTCACAGCCTTCATCATACCATTTTCTGAAAATAGGATAGGTCTTATCGTGTATCGGAACAACTCTGACACCGCTGTCTGTCTTGCTTTCTACAACCTTGAAATAATGCTCGTCTATGTAAATGTCTTCACATTTAAGGTTAAGAAGCTCTGAAACTCTTACTCCACTGTAAATCAGCATCAGCACAATCTGAACATAAATGTTATCTTTCTGAACCCAAAGAGCATCAATTTCTTCTGTACTGAATGGTGAACGGTCAGTTTTATTTGGATTTTTGTCCTTGAATTTCAGAATATCCACATACTGGGAATAGTCCTTATTGCACAGCTCATACTTCATAGCATAGTTATACATCTGGTTCAGCAATACTTTAAGCTTGCGAAGTGTTGGATAATTCTTTCCACAGTTGTCTATAACGCCCTGCAAATCCTTCAGCTTCAATTCCTTAAACACTCTATTGTGCAGTTCATGACAGCTCTTATATGAAGCCTGATAACCTTTTACGTTAGAATCCGATACGGTCGGAAATTTTTTCGCCGACCATTGCTCATATACTTCTGCAAAAGTAATCTTTGACGCTTCAACGTCATATGGATTCTTGTTGTACTCCATGAGCATTGCAAGCCCTTTTGCTCTTGTTGGGGCGTAACCGATGGTAACGTAGATTTGCTTGTGCTTACCAGTTTTCACATCGATTTCCCATCCAACTGTTTTACGAACAATATATGGATTACGCCTATTGCCTGACAGCTTGTAAACAGTACCAACACCGTTAGCCATCTTCATTACCATTGTTCCCCTTTCCTTGAATAATTTTAATTATTATTGCTTACGTCCCTAAAATAGCCCAATTCCTCCCAAACCTTTTTATCTGGGCATAAATAGTTATATTCGCTGGAGCCGTCCTTCTTAAAGGCGTATCCAAAATTGAAGATACCTCTCTGGATGCCAATGCGGATAAACTGTGGGTCTTTGCCTGTTGCTTTGGCAATTTCTTTAATCGGGACATTACGTCCAGTAAAATTTGGTATTGAATTTAACATATAAATTTCCTCCTTTACTTACATATAAATGTAGCTGGTTTCTGTATCACAGCTATAATATACAATTCAAATCATGTGGTTTACCAGCAGGGAGCAGAACCTCCCTGTTGACAAACCTTTGCATTTAGTGATATAATTTAAATCATAGAAACGTCGTAGATTTCGACCTTAGATTTTACTTCATACATAATTCCTGCTGCCTTCAATATATCGTTGACAGTACTGAGCTGTATGTTGCTGTTAATGGTTTTTCCATCATTGTAGACCTTTGTGATGTTACAAGCATCCTTTAATGCGTCTTTGAGCTTATCCAAAGCTTCGGCGTTCTTTTCAGAATCCATATACTCATCGAAAGCGGATGAAACTTTTAATTTGAAGTCTTTAATCCTGTCATACGATAAGAACATATCATCAGTAATAAGTGTGTTTTTATTGTATGTTTCAAGAACCTTTTTCGCAAAGGCGTTAGCCTCCTGAGGCTCTGCTCTTAAATCCCTTAGAAAGTTAAACTGGTATTCAAGTGACTTTATTGCCATTGAATTTACAATAGGCTTTTTAGCCTTGCTGTCGTAGTAAACAAGAGCGGGATATTCAGCTGCATACTCCAATGCGTTATCAGGATTCTCAACCACTTCTTTGGCTTTCTTTAACTGCTGAGATATACTTGCGATTGCATTACCTATATCGGTATATGAATAATCAGGTATAAGAACGGTTATTCTTCTTGGATTCTTTCTGTTTACTCTTGCTCTGCCGATTACCTGCTGTAAAGTGATAAGGTCAAGAGTTTCAACAACAATAAGGTTAAGCTCATCATCATGCAGTGAAATTCCGTTTTCAGTCACCTTAGTTGTGATAAGGTTTTTATCTGCAAATCTTTCATTCTTTGCAATTTCAGCAATATCTTTACGTTTGTCATCATCAGAATAAACGTGCTGAGTATTGCCTAAAGCCTCCTGGAGAGCTTTTCCTTTGTTGATGTCATTGATATAAATAAGGCTTTTGATGCCCTGCTCATTGGCTGTCTTGATGTAATCTGTAAGTTCCTTTGTATAATCTGGTGAGTAAAGTTTAAAGTCTATGTAATCCCAGTTGGTTTTTACTGAGTAGACCATCTTTACTCTTGTAGTATAACTTGCGTAACCATAGAAAACAGATTTTACTTTTGTATCCCATGTTATAGTTTCAAGTGCCTTGTCCATTCCAGATTTGCACTCAACGTAGGCAATACCGGGGCTGACGGCATCTGGTGTTGCAGTAAGATAAATTCTTGATGTGTTATCCAGGTTAGATTTCAAATATCTGATGAATTTCTCAGGATATACTGAGAATGTAGCATCTTCAAGCAGACAGTGAACTTCATCAAGTATTATCATATATTTTTTCCCTTTATACTGATACGATATTTCGGCAAACTTCTGATATGTAAGCGCTGTGATGTTTTCGCCTATAGAAGCAATATCAATCATTTCCATAGGAACATCGATGTTTGTAGTTGCTTTGATATAATCCCTTTTGAACTGCCAAAGGGGTGCAACTCTGTTAATTAAGTACAAAACAGGAATATCGGCATTCTTTATTATCTTGTTCATTGTAGATTCCTCCTTTAATCATTCACTTGTCAAATTTCTTAACTTAAACAGTCGATGCTTATGAAAAGTAATCGAACTGTTTAAGCTATGATTTTATTATACATTAATTGAATTTGGAAGTATATGTGAATGGTAAGGAACTTTCAGGAATTATCAGGAATAAAATAATTAATACTTTAGGAGAAGATTATATGACAAGAAAAAATTTTTTAAACAATATGATTAATGAAATCTTAGGATATTCCATTATTGAATTGAAGAAAATAGACAATGACAAGGTCGTATATATAAAAGATGGAACATTAGTAAAGGATTGCACTTATACTCGACACTACCGTAAAAAAGTGTCAGAATTAATATGTTCCATATTTGACAAAAACGTAAAAAAAGTTGAAATCGAAGATAAAGATAAAAAAAGTCAACCTATAAATGAATATCGAAAAAATGCCAAAAGGTTTCTTTGTGATATATATGAGAAAAATTCTGAAGGAGATATTTTTGATGATTTGCAAGAATTATTAAATCTAAGTCTTGAAAATTTAAACCATATTTATGATTCTATAATTATAAATAAAATATTCCAAGTTGAAGAATTTAGTAAAGAAGTTGGAAACGATGATTTTGCTGATTCTGAAAAAAAGATTACAAAAGATATATGTAAGTATCTTCAAAAAATAAAAGAAGATTACAATAGTAAAAGGGAAGCGTTTTTTAATGCAATTGCTAATCTCGATTTATATGCACCTCAATCAGAGTTCGAAATCTTTTATAAAAGCTCAGAATTAGGTAAAAGATATGTTGATATTAAAGAGTATTTAAAAATCAAAAAATATGACTTTGTTATTCTTAATAATAATAATAATAATGTTACATCTTTGTCAGCATGACCATAGAATGGATGATTGTTTTGGTTGAATTTCTGATTACCCTGGGTGGTTAGTCGAGTGTGTCCCATGATTGCCGTTGTATTATCAGGAGCATTAAAACGGATTTTGTGAGCTGGTTTAGGACGCTTGTAGATAACAACTTGTCCATCACGAATATATGAGATTCCAGCAGCATCTGTTCCACGTTCTTCTGCTGCATTTGCGAGTGCCTGCGTAAGTTTCTTCAGGACTTTGTAGGGTACGATATGCTTGTAGTCAAGCCAACCAAATAATGCACACATTTTACATTTCCTCCTCTGTTGTAATTTTTTCATTGATGTAAAGACTGCGTTCCTTGAGGTACTGGATAAGTTCAGGTTCGATAATCCCTGCCACAAATTCCGACCATGAGAGTTTTGCAATTTCATCATCATTCATCAGGACAGCAAGCTCACAGATTCTGTTTACCAGCTCCAGCGTAGCAATAAGAGTGTTGTATTTGAGAGTACCTCGGAAAAGTCGGAACTCTATAGTATGGTAGTTGCAAAGATTTACCGCAACATAACGACCATAATTTTTCTTAGCCTTGTCCAAGATTGCTTTCGGGGAGTTTTCATATCCGTAGCGTGCAGCCCAGCGGTTCATGGCATATTCGGAACGACGTGAAAATTTCAGCATCTCATTCCAATGGTGTTCAACAAAGTACAAGATTCTTGAAATAACCTCATCTTGCTCTTCACGGTCAAGACCAAGACTATCACGGTTTACATGAACATGAAGTCCGCAGGTAGAAGTCTGATGCGAACGGTAACCAAGCCTTACAGCATGATGCATAATATCTTCCCAGCAGAAATCTTTATGATAATCCAGTGACATCGGATGAGTAACTATCTCCATACCATCGTCAAGACTGCCATCTGTTTTTATGTAGACGTGTTCGCCATTCATGTTTGCGATATCAAGAAGTTCTTCTGCGTATTCATCATCTTTGCCTGCTCCGTCGATTTCAAGTTCCACACCGAAATAGCGGTTTGAATCACCGTAGAAAATCGGCGTAGGTTTGTAGCCGTACTCGTGTATTGATGCATTCTTGCGGATATTCTGGTAGCAGTCATAACAGTAATAACAGTTGTCATATTCGTAAGCATCATCATTGTGAACGATACAGTCACATTCCTCGCAGCGGGTGTAATAATTCTCAAAGCAGTGATGACAGATGCAAGTACTTCCATCTGTATGTACATCATTCTCCCAGACAATTTCTTCGCAACGGTCACAAACGGTTGTGTATCTGTCAACGCATTCCTCACAGATTGGTTCGCCGTAGATTGTGTCATAGTCGTCGCCCTCGATAATTGCTCCGCAGTGGGAGCAGTAGATTTTTTCTTCCATTTTGATTTCCTCCATAAATAAAAATTGCCCTCTCGGAATCAAACCGAGAGGGCTTTGTGTTGGGTTAGTATTCTTCTGCTAAAAGCATTGTGCACTGGGTATAAGCATACATACAGTTTATAATTTAATTAAATCAGGAGAATTGAAATGCAAGAGAATGAGTGTAAGAAAAACTCGTATACCTGCTGAAGAAATACAGCGATACATCAACGAACATTAATGGGAGGTTTTACGATGAGAGAGATAACCGCAGCAAAGGAAATACTCACAAGAGAAGAAGTTATGGAGATTTTGAAAATCGGTAGGAGTACATTCTACAAATTGATTCAGACAGGACAGTTAAGAGGATTCAAAGAAGGAAACAGATATAAAGTTCCTGCTGAATCGATTGAGGAATATATTGATAAGAAGATGAATTAACTATAAAAATTCGGTATGTCCTTTGATGGGCATACCGAATTTTCTGTTATTAAAAGTATTTTACCGAAATACCGATTGGATATTGAGTGCTTTCAATAATAATAGTATGATAATACCAAAAGGTGTGGAGGCTTTTATGGAAAACAACAAAATCGAAAACAAGATAGGTGAACGAATAAAGTATTTTCGTCTTAGCAGAGGCTTGAGCCAGGAGAAACTCGCTTTAATGGCAGAAATAAACCCTGCGTTTCTTGGACATCTGGAACGAGGTTTGAAAAGTCCGACGATGAATACTGTCGATAAAATTATAAAGGCACTTGGAGTAAGTTATGGTGAATTTTTCAGCGATGAAACGGATATATACGATACCGAGAGCAGACAATTCTACATCGATATTATTAACAGATGCGTTACAAGACTTCCCGAAGATAAACTCAAAACCGTAGCGGATATAATGTTGAAGATTACAGAATTAACAGAAAACTGAATATATAATAAAGTCCTGAGAAATCAGGGCTTTATTTTTTTGCTTGAACAGTACTAAAAGGTATTAACAATCAATCTCTTTTATAGTATAATGTTGAATGATAGCTTTTTAACTCAATTTATATAAGAGGAGAGGGATTTTAATATGTTTTGCAAGAATTGTGGGAATGAGATTAAGGACGGAGTAAGTTTTTGCGGTAAGTGTGGTACTTCAACTATAAGCGATAATTTTGAACAGCAGAATACAGATACGACTGACATCAATTCAAAATCTGATAGTGAACAGAAAGCAGAAGAATTTGCTAACAAAGTGGGTCGTGGATGTGCTAGTATCTATATGATTCTGATTGCTATTGGAGTTATAGGCGTATTAATTGTTGTAATCGGTTTAATTATAATGGGAATTAAGCATATCACTCATGGAAAACTTGATACAGAGGAAGTGCAGGAAGCATATCTTGAAGACTATGATGATATGACAATTGGGGAGGCATTTGGAGATTATTCGTATTTTTCTGGTATCTCATGGAGTGAAAATACTGCACAATATGGGGCTGAAGAAATTGACACAATTGTTTTCAGTGCAACAATTGAAATGTATGATAATTATAGTGGTACATATATAGATGAACCTATAGCAATTCAGTTTATGCGTGATGATGATTATGATATTGAAGTTCTAAGAGTTGTTGGTAATGGAAGTACCTTTTTTAGTCTTTATGAAGAAGCAATTATTGAATCTATTTATCAGGATGAAGTTGTTTTAGTGGATACAAATGATACATTTACTTGGGGACAACAATAAATTTAAAGGAGCAGTTAATTATGTTTTGTAAGAATTGCGGAAATGAACTGAAGGAAGGCGTGAAATTTTGCAGTAAGTGTGAAACTAAACTTGTCGTTGCATCAGAAATAGAAGAAACCAATTCTTCGAGTAATATCAATAGTAATGTAACAGGGCAAAGCTACAGATTCAGGTGCTGCGATGGAGTACCTGGACGAATTTCTATTATTGCTTTGCCGTTGTTTTATGCAATTATATATTTTACTGGAGATACTGTTGAATTTACATTTCAGGAAGATACATTAAAAATATATTCGAGCAAATGGAATATTGAAGAGCCGTATGAAAATATCAAAAACATTTATTTTCAGGATAACGTACCATTCAAAAGAAACTTTCCTTTGATTGTTTCATTAATAATTTCGTTTTTGATTGTTGCGATATTAACAAACTCCTCCGAGTCGGATGTTATTTCAATTTTGAGTATTATATTGACCTTAGTAACATCATTATTCCTGAAACTTGGTAAGAAAAAGAGAACAGCAATAACTATAGAATATCATGATGGAAGAAAAATTTGTATACCTATGAAGAGATTAAAAGATAAACATCTGCTTTTAAAAGAACAATTCCTAAAAGATATAAATCATATAAAAAGGTGAAAAATATGTTTTGTGAAAACTGCGGAAAACAGATAGAAGATGATGCGAAGTTCTGTGAACATTGTGGAGATGCTATTAGTGAAGAAATGGGAACGATTGAAAAGACAACAGCTACAGTTTCCGTAACAAAAAAATCTAAAAAGAAGCCAATTATTATCGCTGTTGTTTCAGCGTTTGTATTGTTTATTGCAGTAATTGTAGCATATTCATCTTATGAGTGGTTTAAAGAGAAACAAATGTCAAAAGAAATAGATTCACATAGTATATTTCATTCAGACGATGAATCTAAACCAGAAGATACAACGAAACCGACAGCAAAAATTACTACTCAAAAAGTTACAACAACTCCAATAGCAACTACTAAAGCTACGACAACCAAAGCAAAATCAGATAATAAAACGTATACTATCACGTTTGAAGCTGACGAACTTATCGAAGAAGCGGGTTTGCAGTTAGGCGGTCATGTAGGAGTTGCTGTTCTTAGCAATCTTACTTGCAGTAATGGTAATGCGAATATTGAAACAGAAACAATTTATGCGTATGATTCGCTTGTAAGAGTTGAGGTAACTGGTGCAAAAGCTGGAGAGGTCGTTCTTGGAGGTACAATTACGACCTATGGTTTAGATATGTTTGAGGGAGAAACAGTTTCTTATCCCGTTGATTCAGGCGTATTTTTAATCAGTAAAGCGGTTGGAGAAGTTTCTGAAGATAAACCTTATGTCGATGGATATGTAGAAACCTACGCTCTTTCAGGACATGACGGCTCTAATATTCGTTTGTATCTTGATGGCGATTTTTCTTCTGTATCAGTTCAGATACAAAATCAGGAGTACACCAGTGAAGTAGAATTTTATTCAAAAGATGAGTTCGATGATTACATTGAAATGAATTTTAATCCAGGTGTGCATCCTCCAAGTGTTGCTTATGTTACACCATATAGTGACTTAGGCGTTGCAGGAGATGTGATAATCTGTGATATTCCCAAAGAGATAAGCGGAACAATTCAGACAGGCGGTATGTCACATCCTGTAGATAATATGAAAGGTCAAATCAATTGTCATGGAGGAACGGTTGCAGGATTTACAACGGACTATGTTGTAAACGGCGGAGCAGTAGGTAAAGTAGGAAATAGTTTGGGTGATACATGGCATGTAACAGCGAAAAATGCTTGCGATAATTATGGCGTTACTTGGTATGAATTGTGGGATTCCGATGACGGCGATTATTACGGATGGGTAGATTCTAATTACATTGATTTTTATTAAAAAATAAAGAGCAGTAAATCCGATAAGGGGTTTACTGCTTGTTTTTCATATAGTGAAATTTTATGTATGTGCTTGTAAAGTCCAGAAGAATATGATATAATATAGTTAACAAAAGCTGTGAGGTGATTGTGTGAGCGAGTATAAGCCCATTCCGATAGGAATTGAAGATTTTAAAGAGATAATTGACAAGGATTATTATTTCGTTGATAAGAGTTTGATGATTAAAGAAATTCTGGACAGTGGCGCTAAGATTACTCTTTTTACCCGACCAAGAAGATTCGGCAAAACTCTTAATATGAGTATGCTTAGGCGTTATTTCGAGAAAACTGAAGAAGATAATTTATATTTATTCGATGGACTGAAAATCTCTGAGACAGGGGAGAAATATCGCCAATATATGGGACAGTACCCTGTTATCAGCATTTCTTTAAAAAGTATGAAGCAGTCGAATTATCAAGAGGCTTTTTCAGAATTTAAGAACATGATTTCTAAAGAAGTATGGAGGCATAAAGAATTATTAGTTTCTGACAAACTTATGCCTTTGAGCAGAAAAAAACTTGAAATGATTTGCGATGATACTGCTGATAATGCTGTGTATAATACTGCATTGAAGCTTCTTTCAGATTGCCTTTATGAAGTATATGGGAAAAAGGTGATAGTCCTCATAGACGAGTACGACGTACCGCTGGAAAATGCTTATTTTAATGGATTCTACGACGAAATGATAAATTTGATACGTTCGGTGTTTGAAAGTGTACTTAAAACCAATGATTCACTGGAATTTGGAATTCTTACGGGCTGCCTGCGTATTTCAAAAGAGAGCATTTTTACAGGGCTGAATAACCTGAATGTATATTCTGTTACAGATAATGCTTTTTCTAAGTATTTTGGTTTTACGGAGCAGGAAGTGAAACAGATTACAGATTACTATAACTTATCTGACTGTTTTGATACAATAAAAAACTGGTATGACGGCTATATGTTTGGTGAAACAGAAATTTACAACCCATGGAGTGTACTAAAATATGTGCAATTTTCATTGTTTAATAATAGTCGTCTTCCAGATGCATATTGGGTAAATACAAGTTCAAACAGCATTATTCGTGAGCTTGTTATAAAGAGCGATAGAAAAATCCGTGAAGATATAGAAAAACTTATCAAGGGAGATTCAATTGAAAAGCCTCTTTATCAGGACATCACCTATGTAAATATGAATGTGAAATCCGATTATATATGGAGTTTTCTGCTTCATACAGGATATCTTAAACCAGCAGATATATATCAGAAAGGCATACAGACATATTTTTCTGCTGTAATACCTAATCTTGAAATAGTTACGATTTACGAAAATACTTTCAGGCAATGGTTTGACGAATCAATAAGAGTTGCAGATAAGAGCAAATTACTGGGCGCTGTTCTTGACGGCGATGTCGAAACGTTTGAGCTTGAAGTGAACAGGTGGCTTTTGAAAAGTATCAGCTATCATGATGGCTATGAAAATTTCTATCATGGTTTCCTTGTGGGACTTCTGGAATACTCGGATGAATACCTTGTGGAATCAAACCGTGAAAGCGGTACTGGTAGAAATGATATTGTAATTAAAAATGTTCTCACTCGTGAAATTGCGGTCATACTTGAAATAAAGTCAGTTAACAAAGGTGAAACTCTTGACAGTATGTGTGATATTGCCCTTAAACAGATTGACGAAAAACAGTATGAAGTTAATCTCGGATATGAGGGTTACAAAAAAATTATCAAATATGGCATTGCTTTTGAGGGGAAACGATGCATGATAAAAAAAGCGTGAAAAACTCTTATTAGGAGAAAAATCCAAAAGAAAGGAGCAGCCCTGTATGTACAAAATAATGCACAAAACCGAAGTAATCGCATTAGCAGATGAAGAAAATATCACTGAAATAATCAATAAAGCGTTATGTCCGCATTGTTTTGTTGTGGGTATGCCCTTGTATATATGGCTGGACAACAGATGCGTGGATATGCACCGTTCACATTCCAGAAAGCTTTTTAAAGCTTTAAGATTGCGAAATTCTGAAAATACAGCAGAGCTGATATCTATCGGACATGGCGTATCCATTACGGATAACTGGTGGATACAGCGTGATGATGAAAATTTAGAATATTGTGAATTAAAAAAGTATAATGAACAAATAGCAGATATCGCATTGCTGGGCGGTTCAGATTCCGATGAAAAAAATACAAAAGGTTACCTTGAACTTGGAACAGTAGGCAGCTATGAAAAAGCATGGCGTTTTGAAAACAACTGCTGGTATATGTATAAGCAGGGCGGAACGCAGGAACTGGTAAGCGAATATTACTCTTATTTATTTTTAAAGGCAATGCAGTTTCATGTGGCGGAATATCGTATAAAGAGCATTAAATCAGCTGAAACAGGTTTAATCACTACATTCATGCTGTCAAAGGATTTTACCAATAACGCAGAGGTTGATTTTGAACCATTCTGCAATTATTTCGGTGATAATGAGGAGATTGATTTCATTATACCAAGATTACCTGAAAAACTCATAGAGCAGTATGTTATGACAGTATTCTATGATGCATTATTATTCAACGGAGATAGGCATAATCAAAATATAGGCATAATTCGTGATAGCTTGACTGGTGAAATACTCAGTTTAGCTCCAGGTTTTGATTATAATTTAGGTCTTATCGCTTCAGGTGTTCCAAGAATAAATAAAAGTACTGGAAATATATTTACTGAAAGCTTACTTGGCAATGAGACTTGCAGACGTGTTTTAAAGGAAAACATTCCTGACAAACAGAAGATTACCATTGCTGTGGAATCTGCAACAGCAGGCATTAAGTCAGCTTTGGGGTTGAATGATTTGAATTACTCCCTAATAGAAAACTATATTAAAGATACCTTTAATTATATTTCTGAAAATATATAACAAAAAAGCTGGACGGAAGTATTGCGGAGGTGTTTGAAAATGGATGATATGAATAAGCAAATACATTATGTACTGTACCATTCTGATGAATCAGATGTTTCAGTGAATGCTGTTGTACAGAACGACAGCATATGGGTTACGCAAAAAGCTATGGCGGATATATTTAATGTTGACCGAAGCGTTATTACAAAGCATCTTAATAACATTTACAAAGAAGAGGAATTATCCAGGAATTCAACTTGTGCAAAAATTGCACTTGTTCAAACTGAGGGTAGCAGACAAGTAAAAAGAAACGTTGATTTTTATAATCTTGATGCAATAATTTCTGTAGGTTATCGTGTAAACTCTCATCAGGCGACAAAATTCCGTATATGGGCGACAGGCGTTTTGAAAGAATACATGATAAAAGGATTTGTGCTTGATGACGAACGTCTGAAACAGGGTGAAGCTGTTTTCGGCAAGGATTATTTCAGGGAACTTCTTGAAAGAGTACGTTCAATCCGTGCAAGTGAGCGAAGAATATGGCAGCAGATAACAGATATTTTTGCCGAATGCAGTATTGATTATAATAAAAAATCTGAAGTTACAAAAAGATTTTATGCTACAGTTCAGAATAAGTTCCATTATGCAATTACAGGGAAAACTGCCGCTGAAATTATTTATAATTTTGCTGACAGCCAAAAAGAAAACATGGGATTATCTACATGGAAAAATTCTCCTGATGGACGTATTTTGAAATCTGATGTTACAGTAGCAAAAAATTATCTTGAGGAAAAGCAGATACGGCAGCTTGAAAGGGCTGTATCAGGGTATTTTGACTATATCGAAGATTTGATTGAGCGTGAAAACACATTTACAATGGAAGAATTTGAAGCAAGCATCAACGAGTTTTTAAGCTTTCGCCGTTATGATATTTTGAGGGATAACGGAAAGGTTTCTGCCAGTCAGGCAAAGAAAAAAGCTGAATCGGAATACGATATTTTTAATAAAACGCAGAAAATCACCTCTGATTTTGATAAAGCTGTTTCCCAAATGCTTGAATCACAAGAAGGTGGAAGCCATATTTGAACCGACTGAACTACAATTGCAACAACTCATAAAGAATCAAAGGAAAAGCATTTTGCTGATTAAATTAATAAGATTCAAAGTATATAAATAACTACATAAGTTTCATAATGTGTTATTTGAAATCAATAAACCTAATACGGTAACTAACAGGTAACTAACAAAACACCTGAAAATGTCCTAAAATACAGCGTTGCAACTTCTCGAAGAGATAATCAGACTTATCTCAAAAGCCGTATTTTCGGCACTTTTCAGACCTTGCAAATTTGTTTTGGTCTTTGTCTGGTCTTTATCAAGAGATTTATCCGTCCCGATTCGTTGGGACGGATTTTTTATGTCAATTTCAGCATTACAAGGTCAGCAACCTTAGCTTTGGTACTTTTCAGCACATCGGCGTAAGCCAATATCGCAATGACCAAGATGTTCAGACACGATTTTAAGATCAACTCCGCTGTTGAGCAAAAGAGTAGCGTTACAATGTCTGAGCTGGTGCAGGGTGAGATTTTCAAACTCCGTACCCTTAGTGAAGCGTTTCAGCGAGTGATATACCGAGTTTCTATCACGATAGTTGCCTAAAGCAGATGTGAAAACCATTTCGGGGTGGGCGAATTTCTTTCAGAGTGCTGATGACATTCTGTCAATATAGGCTTTCTGTTCCTTGAAAATAGAAGCAAGAACGTCACTCATACCTATCGTTCTGCGACTGCTCTCTGTTTTAGGTGAACCGAGCGTGTGTTTACCGCCAACGTCCGTGAGATTGTGATTGATCGTAATTGTCATATCATCAAAGTCAATATCTTTCCACATCAGTCCTAAACACTCTCCTGAACGCATTCCTGTGTAGAGCAAGACCTTGATGATTCTCTTAAAGTCCTCGTCCTACGATTTTGTTTCTAAAAGCTGCATGAAACGCTTAATCTCGTTTTCATCAAAGGACATTTTCTTCTTTTCTTTGCGATTCTTCGGAAGAATAACATTGTGACAAGGTGATTCACGGATATATATTCTCAAAGTCAAACGCAAACTGCTGTGCGAGCTTTTCTGCTTTCTTCGGTGTTACACCCTGCGGTGGCTTGAAGGTAGTAGACTTGATAATCTGCTTGTGTTCTGTATCATAACCGAGGGATACCTTGATTCTGAAAGTATCCCCTCGCTTTGTAATTGTAGCCATAAAATGATTCCTTTCTATCACATAGATTTTATGGCATACTCCTGTTACTCTAATCATAGCGCGCATTTGGGCGTTTGTCAAGAGTTTTTTCTATCTTTTTCGGGAGTATGCCGAATTCTATGCCTATGTTCTATGGTGTTTGTGGATTTTGTGTCCGTTGACGTTCAAATGCCGTAAAATCGGCATTTTCAATGTACAGAATTACTTGTCCGCTGTCTGTCCGTTGAAGTAGGCAAGCAGATCAGCCTTGTTGATGAGCATTTTTCCACGCTGACCGTCTCCGGCTCTCAGATACGGCAGCTTTCCCTGCTTGATAAGCTTACGGACAGTATGCTCGGACAATCCCCTGACCGCTTCGGTGCATTACTTGATAGTCAGCATCTCAACGGCATCGGACGAAACCTCCGCCACCTGTTCTGAATCATTTGTTTCGATAAGTTCGCTCAGAATGCTTACGAGCTGAGCGATAAGCTCGTTCTTTTTGTTTGTTGTCATTGTTACCTCCATAGCAGGTACTTCCCCTGCTTTTTCCGGTATATACACGCTCCGAGATTGCAGATATGGCTGACGGAAAGTGGAACGAGCCTGACCGTTTTCTTTCTTCATTTGATAAAGAATACTTTCATGATGCTTCTGCTTATAAAGAGAATATACAGAAAAGACTTGATGACGCAAAAGCAGATATCGCAAATTTGCGCCATCAGATAACTGAATGGGAATCTGAGCGCAGCATCCTGTTGCAGTTCACATATTCCGCTGATTATGAACAACAATTACAGACAAGTATAGCCGCCGTAAAAGAAGAACTTCGTAAAACACAGGACGAACTATCGGCTCTTGATAAGCGAAAAGCTGAGATAAGAAAACGACTAGAAGAACTCCGCCAGCTTAAAGAAAAACAACAGGAAACCATACACAATACCGAAAAGGATCAATCTGAATTTAAGCGTATCTGTGAGATCATTTCACAATATGAGGATATTTGCAGGCAAATCACGGAGCTAGAAACTGAATGCAGACAGCTTTCTCAGCGAATAGAGAATGAGCGCAAAGAAAAAGAACGGCTGTCTGAACTCATAAAGGAAAATGATGATATAATTGGACAGTTCCATAATAAGCTGACAGAATATCAAAATTTGCTGAATGAGCTGAAAGACACACCAGCAGCAGAAAAACTCTCCGAAGAATATTCGGTCATGCTTGCGGAATATAGTCTCTATCAGGAAAACTATTCGGCAGACCGCAAAAAGCTACAAGAACAGCTGCAAAAGGTACAGAAAATCATCAAAGAAAAAGAAAACGATATTCTAAGATTCCATATCAATCCGGTAGAATACGAAAACACGGAATATACTGATGATGCTTAAGAAGTATGCCGATGATAATGGCTTTACCAATACAGTTTACTACGTTGACGATGGCGTGAGCGGAACGACCTTCGACCGTGAAGGCTTCAAGGCTATGATGGATGACGTAGAAGCCGGAAAGGTCGGAACTGTTATCACTAAGGATTTGAGCCGCCTCGGTCGTGACTATGCTGATAAACGGAATTTATTTCAATCAGATCATTGTGCTTTACAAAATATAAACCAAAGGACGACCGCCTTCCAATGCAGAGTTATATATTGATTTACCGGAGTAATCGCCAAGAAAATCATCCGGAAGTCCTGATGTTTCAACATCACAAATATGTGCTGCGGACTTATAGCGAAATTTTGTAACAGGGTTTATAATGGGTGTGGGATCAACGTATTTGCGAAGTTCCATGTCAGAAAGCCCATCGATCTTTTCAATGGCTTTAACCTTGAATCTTGCTACGGGAGTTCCGTTAATGAACAAGTAGAGCTGTTTGACATATTTCTTACTCCAGTCCCCCGTTAAAGGATACATTAAATCTCCATTGACCTTTACACTGTTCACAATTATGTCTGCTATTCTACGGGCATCATAGGTTTCGACACCATACTGTATGCAATTTCCATCAGCATCATAATCACATCTCACAAAACTTTTAGGACGGCTGATCATTCTTGCCGCTATAGCGGGACGACGATTTTGTTCTATAAGTTTTCTAAATGAATGATTGGTTGAAACGTTGTTAGATTCATCCCAGTTTGCTTTGTTTACAGCTTCACGAAGTTTAACTGACATTGCTTGTATATCATCGAGTTTTAACATAATAATAAATCCTCCTTTAATTTGTAGCATGGTTTAATCCTTATCATCAAGTAACTTTATTTTTTTGAGTTAGTTGATGGCATGATTATATCATGAATACTCTTGCTTGTCAAGAAAAATTTACATAGCGCTTGAAAAATCGTTAAACTCCACAAATTTCAGCTATTTATCATTACGTTGTTATCGAAAATGTAGAATATATATCAGCGATCGACTCGAATCCTTATTATATCATTTTCAAGTAAGATGACTATATTCCGTAAAAATGACAGTGTAATTATCATAATAGGGCTTGACTGCTTCGGGATTTTCAGCGGCATAAGCAAAGATCTCGGCGGCAAGTCCTTTTTGCAGGAATTTTTTCAGTTCCTCATGATCTCGGTCGTGAACTTCACTGCAAAGGGTTGAAACCGCGATAACTCTTTTGCCGTCGCGCTCCATGACGCGAAACGGCCAAATGCGGCAGTCAAAAGGCTTATTATCGCCCAGAACGCATCCGTTTTCCGTAAGAGCGGGGCATTTATAAAGCTCGCCGTCGGTAATTTCGCCGACGTTCAGAACAAATCCACTGCCCTTTTGCGCAAATTTAGCTTCCGGATCATATTCCATGACCATTTTTCGGGAATTTTCATCGAAAACGGGAGTCTCCCATATATCGTATCTGTCAAAAATGCAACACATCCTGCATTTCGCGCAGGTATCGCCGCTTAATATTTCTTTTAACATTTAACTAAGCCTCCAAAAAACAATACCGCGCATTTTATTCCTACGCGGTATTGTTTTATTTATTTTACTTAATATCCCCATGATGAGCCTGCAATGACTTAACCTCAATATTCTTGTTGAGCTTGATAGCCTTGATTCCCTCAAGGCTTGCCTTTGCGGCGGCCATTGTAGTAATATAAGGAACGCGGTGCTTGATAGCAGCCTTACGGATATAGCTGTCGTCATGCGCAGAAGTTTTTCCGGCAGGAGTATTGATGATAAGCTGTATTTCGCCGTTTGCGATCTCGTCCGCAATATTCGGTCTGCCCTCGTAGATCTTGAAAATTCTCTCGCAGGGAACACCCTCCTGAGCAAGCAGCTTACAGCACTTATGAGTTGCAAGAACCTTAAATCCCAATTCGTTGAATCCCTTTGCGATCTCTACCAACTCCGGCTTGTCTCTGTCGCAGATGCTGAGCAGTACTGTTCCGTGATCGGGAAGCGGATTCTTCGTAGCTTCCTGAGCCTTATAGTAAGCTTCGCCGAACGACTTGGAAATCCCCAGAACTTCGCCTGTAGAGCGCATTTCAGGTCCGAGAACGGGATCGACTTCCTGGAACATATTGAACGGGAATACAGCTTCCTTAACGCCGTAATGGCCGATCTCTCTGTCCTTAAGCTGCGGAACAGGCGACGGATTTCCCGTAAGTGAAGAAGTGATTATCTCTGTAGCGATCTTTACCATGTTGATGTCGCATACCTTCGAAACAAGCGGAACGGTTCTCGACGCTCTCGGATTCGCTTCAAGAACATATACCGTATCGCCCTCGATAGCGTACTGCATATTCATCAGACCGCATACGTTCATTTCAACGGCAATTCTCTTCGTGTAGTCCTTGATAGTTGCAACCTGCTCCGCCGTCAGATTCTTCGAGGGAAGAATGCACGCGGAATCGCCCGAATGAACGCCTGCAAGCTCGATATGCTCCATAACGGCAGGAACGAAACAATTTGTTCCATCTGAAATAGCGTCGGCTTCGCATTCAGTAGCATGGTTGAGGAAACGGTCGATAAGGATAGGTCTGTCGGGCGTAACTCCAACGGCGGCGTTCATGTAAACGCGCATCATTTCGTCGTCGTGAACTATTTCCATTCCGCGTCCGCCGAGAACGTATGAGGGACGAACCATTACGGGATAGCCGATCCTGTTGGCGATCTCGATAGCTTCGTCGGCATTTACAGCCATACCCGCTTCGGGCATGGGGATTCCCAGCTTATCCATCATTGCGCGGAAATGATCTCTGTCTTCCGCAAGGTCAATGGTTTCAGGAGTAGTTCCGAGAATATTTACGCCGTATTTTTTCAGATCGTTTGCAAGATTAAGAGGAGTCTGACCGCCGAACTGTGCGATAACTCCCACGGGCTTTTCCTTTTCGTGGATAGCGAGAACGTCCTCGAGCGTAAGAGGCTCGAAATAAAGCTTATCAGAGGTATCATAGTCGGTCGAAACTGTTTCGGGATTACAGTTTACGATGATAGACTCGAATCCGAGTTTTTTCAGCGCAAGAGCCGCATGAACGCAGCAGTAGTCAAATTCGATACCCTGACCGATTCTGTTAGGTCCTCCGCCAAGAATCATGATCTTAGGTCTGTCGGAATTAGAGGGACTCTTGTCCTCGTCAAGATGATATGTGGAATAATAATAAGCCGCATTCTGCGTTCCGCTTACGTGAACGCCCTCCCAAGCTTCGCAGATTCCGAAGCCGATACGCGCGTTTCTGATCTCCTCTTCCGTAACTTCAAGCAGCGAGCTTAAATATCTGTCGGAGAAGCCGTCCAGCTTAGCCTGCTTCAAAGCGTCCTTATCGGGAACAGAGCCCTTCATCGTCAGCAGATTTTCTTCTTCATCGACAAGCTCCTTCATCTGCTCGAGGAAGTAACGCTTGATCTTTGTGAGTTCGTGAATCTCCTCGATATCCGCGCCCTTGCGGAGAGCCTCGTAAATAACGAACTGTCTCTCGCTTGTCGGGAAACGAAGCTGACCGAGAAGTTCTTCCTTTGTCATATCGTGGAAATTCTTTGCGAATCCAAGACCGTATCTTCCAGTTTCAAGGCTTCTGATAGCTTTCTGGAAAGCTTCCTTATATGTTTTGCCGATACTCATTACTTCGCCGACAGCGCGCATCTGAGTGCCGAGTTTATCTTCCGCGCCCTTGAATTTCTCAAACGCCCAGCGAGCGAATTTGATAACGATATAGTCGCCGTCGGGAACGTACTTATCGAGAGTGCCGTACTTTCCGCAGGGAATCTCGTCAAGGGTAAGTCCGCAGGCAAGCATTGCCGAAACAAGCGCGATCGGGAATCCCGTAGCCTTTGAAGCGAGAGCGGACGAACGCGAAGTTCTGGGATTTATCTCGATAACGACTATTCTGCCGCTTTCGGGGTCTCGTGCAAACTGACAGTTGCAGCCGCCGATAACTTCGATGCTCTCGATTATCTTGTACGACATTTCCTGAAGTTCTTTCTGAACGTCCTCGGGAATTGTCAGCATTGGCGCGGAGCAGAAAGAATCTCCCGTATGAACTCCTATGGGGTCGATATTTTCAATGAAGCATACCGTGATCTTATTGTTTGCGGCGTCGCGTACAACTTCAAGTTCAAGCTCTTCCCAGCCGAAAATGCACTCCTCAACAAGCACCTGACCAACCAGTGAAGCCTGAAGTCCGCGTGCGCATACGACTTTAAGCTCGTCCACGTTGTAGACCATGCCGCCGCCTGCTCCGCCCATTGTGTAAGCAGGACGAAGAACCACGGGATATTTCAATCCCTCGGCAATCTTTACCGCTTCTTCAACGGTATAGGCTACCTCGCTCTTTGGCATACCGATGCCGAGTTCGCTCATGGCGTTTTTGAATTCGATACGATCCTCACCGCGCTCGATAGCGTCTACCTGAACGCCGATAACCTCAACGCCGTATTTTTTGAGAACGCCTGCCTTATCCAGTTCGGAACAGAGATTAAGACCCGACTGTCCGCCGAGATTCGGAAGCAGAGCGTCCGGACGCTCCTTTTCTATTATCTGCGTAAGTCTTTCGAGATTAAGGGGTTCAATATAGGTGATGTCCGCAACGTCGGGATCCGTCATAATGGTTGCGGGATTTGAATTTACAAGAACGATCTCATAACCAAGATTTTTCAAAGCCTTGCACGCCTGAGTACCCGAATAGTCGAATTCGCAAGCCTGACCGATAATAATAGGTCCTGAGCCGATTATCATTATCTTGTTTATATTCTCTTTTTTTGGCATAAATATTCTCCTGTCCCGTGCCGCCGCACGATATAATTTTGAGCTGTTCATGAATTTTCTAAAACTGCTCATAATTCTTTACTTTATATCATACCACATAATTCAGATAAATGCAAGCATAAAGTTTAAGAATCGACAAAAAAATTTCGGATATCACTTGCAAAAATTAAAATTATATTGTATAATATAGAGGATAATATAATCGGATATTACGTCCGTAAAACAAAGGAGGAACAACCTTGTCCAACTCAAAAGCAGTCAGCAGGCCGTCTTACGCAGCGGCTATGCCTGCGGAACAGGTCAAAGTCAGGCTTAAACCGCTTTATTACGCCGCAGCCTTCCTGATACCTGCCGCATTGATGTTTATTGCGTACGCTATCTTCGGAGTTTATCCTTTCGGAGAACGTTCCGTACTGACGCTCGATCTCAACGGTCAGTACGTCTACTACTTTGAGAATATCCGCGACGCTTTCTGGAGCGGCGAAAATCCGCTTTACAGCTGGTCGAGAAACCTTTCCGGCGGCTATCAGGGAGTTATCGGATATTACCTCGCAAGCCCATTCACATTTATAGTGATACTGATGCCGCGAAGCCTCATCATCGAAGCACTTATGATAATGCAGCTTTGCAAGATCGGCGCGTGCGGCGTTACTTTCTATCACTACGCCGTAAAATCAAAGGGCGTGCCTCATCTTCAGGCAGTCATCTTCTCCACAATGTACGCGCTTATGGCGTATGTGGCGATACAGCTTATCGACCCCATGTGGATAGACGGTCCGATATTCCTTCCTCTTGTAATTCTTGGACTGGAATATCTGGTTGACGACGGCAGAAAAATAAACTATATCATTCCGCTTGCCATCATGTTTATCGCAAACTTCTACATCGGCTTTATGATTGCCATATTCGTCGCCATATACTTCGTTTACTATCTCTTCTTTGGCGCAAAAAACAAGTTCAGAACATTCGACTACTTTAAGACGATAGGCAGAATGATTCTCGCAACGGGCGTTGTGCTGATGTGCAGCTTTATCATGATATTCCCCGTGTATAAAGCTCTTGCGCTTGGTAAATTCGACTTCTCGCAGCCCGATTACTCGTTCAAGACGATGTTCAATCCTCTTGAACTTATCGCGACGCTTCTTCCAAACCAGTATTATTCCGTAAACGTTGACGAGGGAACGAGAATGTACGGCAGACCGGAAATTTACTGCGGCGTACTTTCGCTGATACTCGTACCGCTTTATTACTTCAACAGCAAGATCAAGACCAACCGCAAAATAGGATACAGCCTGCTTATGGCGATAATGTTCCTGAGTATGTGGATAAAGCCGCTTAACATGATGTGGCACGGCGGACAAGACCCTAACTGGCTGCCCTACAGATATTCATTCCTCGTATCGTTCGTTCTCGTTTCGATGGCGGCGGAAACTTTCGCCAACCTCGACGGCTATAAACTGAAAGCCGGTCCTCCCATTGGAGTTTTCGGCGTTCTCATGCTGCTTATATTCATCTTCGAAAGCGTCATGAAAACGTTCAACTATAATGAAGACCGATACAAATATGTTGCCATTGCGCCATACTCGGAAAACGTTACTATCAACGGAGAAAGCAGAAATCACCTCTTCCTCGGCACGCTTGTTTTCGGAGCGGCTCTCGCGGCGATCTACCTCGCGTTCGTATGGATGTACAGCCATGCCAAAAAGCAGACGCACAAAACCGTTATTTCGGTTGCAATGGGCGTTCTCGTCATCTTCGAAGCAGGATATAACTCTTTCGATACTATTTTCAAGATCGACAAGGAAGTTTACTACTCTTCCAAAAAATCTTACAGCGCTATAATGGACGCTCCAAAGGTCGCAGCCGAACTTGAAAGCATCGACGACGGACTTTACCGCACGGAAAAAACTTTCTTCCGCAATGTTAACGATAATCAGGCTTACGGTTTCAAGGGACTTTCGCATTCAAGCTCCGTAATGAATACGAAGATAATCAATTTCATCGAAACTCTTGGTTATTCCACAAAAAGCTATGAAACAAGATATGACGGAAATACGCCCCTTGCGGATTCTCTGCTGGGAATAAAATACGTTATCGACGACCCGTCGAAATATAATCCGGAATCCAATAAAAAGACGCTTCTCAGCCCCTATTATGAAAAAGTGCGCTCGATGACATACAATACCGAGGACGGCGAAAAGCCTATCGATATCTACAGAAACAACGACGCGCTTCCAATCGCGTTCATGGCGGACGACGATATTCTCCGACTCAGCTTCCTCGGCAACGACAATCCGTTCAACAGCATGAATAATTTCCTCAGTTCGATGACGGGAAATACCCCAAGCTATGACGGAGTTCTCCAGCCCAAGGAATATTTCTGGAGAATTGAAGAGAACCCCGAAGTTGAACTGAACGAATGTACGGAGCGCGACTACGACGGTCAGCATTGCTACGACGCTCTCCCGAACGCTTCCGACCCTACAGTAAGAATCCACATCACTCCTCAGAGCGAGCAGAATCTTTATATGTACTTGAAATCCAACAATCAGAAAAAATGCAACGTCTGGGTATCGACCACTCAGAATAAGGAAACAGGCGAATATGAAGATTTCGTAAGCTACGGCTCTTATTACGACGGTTACGACTATTCTATCGTGAATCTCGGCTCTTTCCCAGAGGGCAGGGAAATCGAAGTCCGCCTTACTATTATCCAGCAGGATAAAACAGGCGCGAACGAATATATCATGGTCAAGGATTTCCAGTTCTATCACTTTAATTACGATATGTTCCACGAGGATATCCAGACTCTTCAGGCAAGTCCCCTTAACATTGATATGGACAAGCTCCAGAGCAACCGAATCGTCGGCGAGATCGACGCTAAGGAAGGTCAGATCATGTACACCTCTATCCCCTACGAACCCGGCTGGACGGTAAAGGTAGACGGCAAAAAGGTTGATGAATTCTACTATGAGGAAATCAGGAAGACAGATCAGGGAATCGAAACAAGCCTTATGCGCAATACCGCAAATTCAGGCAACGGTCAGGTCGTTATCCTCAACGCTCTTATGGGACTTCGCCTTACGGAAGGTCATCATACAATAGAAATGGCTTATTCTCCCCCCGGATTCAAAACCGGCGTGATCCTGCTGATCTTCGGCATTGCGGCGATAATTCTCTTCTATCTCTATGACAGGAAGAATAATCCCGTTCTCAATGCGATCCACAACGCTAAAAAGCAGGAGGAATCGGGACAGATACCCGTTTCCGCAATTCTTGATAAGGGCAAGGCTAATAACGCTAAAAAAGCAGAAGATACAGCCAAAAAGGGAGAACCCGAAAAAACTGCCGGCGAGGACGGCTCGGAAACTACGGTTTCCGACCGAAAAAAACCGCAGAACACTAAAAAGGCTGGAACTCCAAAGAAGAAAGAAGAAAATCCGGCTGCGCCAAAAGAAGATACTCCAAAGGAAAGCGAAGATAAGAGCCTCGTGGAACTTCCGCAGCTGCAATCGGGAGAAATTTCGCCTGCTGACGAATACGATGACGAAATAATCCCCTCAAATCTTACGTTAGACGAAGAGGCAATGCGAAAAGCCGTCGAAAATATGCCTGCTCCGTCTCCCAAAAAGAAAAAGAAGAAGAAAAGAAAGTAAATTTTACAAAAACTCTTGACAATACGCTCTGTTTATGATAATATTAGTATATTCAGTAAAGCTATGATGAGGAAGGCTTAGCCAAATACGACCGATTCAGAGAACTGCCGTTCGGTGCAAGGCAGCGAAGTCAAGGCTCGGCATACCGCCTCGGAGCGCGCCCAATAAGCGACGGATGCTCCCGTTACAGAGCATGGTCAATACAGCTTTCCGCTGCGTTGAACGTTAAAGGTGCGGATAATCCGCATGAATCAGGGTGGAACCACGATCATTATCGTCCCTTATGCCTTTCAGGCATAGGGGGCTTTATTTTTAAGAGGTGAATTTATGAGCAACATCAGATACAATGAAGAACAGGAAGCTTACGAACTGCCGTACAAGCTCTGGGACGAATCGCTTACCGTCCGATTCTACGCTGAAAGCGAAGCGGCTATCATGTCGGAATTGTCACGTATCGCCGAAATTCTCGAAACTATCAACGGCAGCCGCAAAAAGCTTGCTTCCCTTATCGCCGACAGCGGCAGATACGAGGGAGCGGCTGCGACTCTTGCAAAACAACTTGTCATGAAAAGTATTTATCTTGACATTGACGAGGATGAAATAGTCGCGTGTTTTACCCTCTCCAGCGCCGACGGCTATATGAGAGATATCAATATCGAGCTTTATGAGGGCGATTTCGAAATCATAAGCGAAGAATAACCCCATGCATATCAATTTTATTATGCTGTTTTATGCAGTGAACTTTGTTTCTGTATCACCTGTTAAAGATGTTACTCTATTGAAGTCAATCTTATATTTTTCCTATCCCTTTATGGGATAGAAAAACATAAAAATTGGGTTTCAAAAGGGTGAAACATCCTTTTGCAGAGGGGTGCAGGGGGGACAGAGTACCCCTTGCATAATGCAGCACAAGTAAAAAATGATTTGCGTGAATAGACTTATTCTGAATAAAGGAGTTGTTTACAATGATAAAATTAACATTAAAAGACGGCAGTATCCGCGAGATAGAATCGGCTGCACCTGCCGCAGAGATCATCAAGGGAATCGGCATGGGACTTTACAAAGCCGCCTGCTGCGTTAAGATTAATGGCGAGATTAAAGACCTCCGCACCGTTATCGACGGCGACTGCGAATTTGAAGTCTGCACTTTCGATACTCTCGACGGCAAGAAAACTTTCTGGCATACTGCCTCACATATTCTTGCGCAGGCGGTAAAGAGACTTTATCCTGAAGCAAAACTTGCTATCGGACCTGCCATAGATAACGGATTCTACTACGATTTCGACGTTGCAAAGCCGTTTACACAGGAGGAACTCGACAAGATCGAAGTCGAGATGAAGAAGATAGTTAAAGAGGGCGTCGCGCTTGAACAGTTCGAGCTTTCTCCCGAAGAAGCCGTTGCAAAACTTAAGGAAATGGACGAGCCTTACAAGGTTGAACTCTGCGAAGAGCATATCGGCAAGGGCGAGCCTATTTCATTCTACAAGCAGGGCGAATTCGTCGACCTCTGCGCAGGTCCTCATCTTATGACGACCGCTCCCGTCAAGGCGTTCAAACTGCTTTCATGCACAGGCGCATACTGGCGCGGTTCGGAAAAAAATAAAATGCTCTCCAGAATTTACGCGACTGCATATCCGAAAGCCTCTGAACTGGAAGCCGATATCAAGCAGCGTGAAGAGGCTAAACTCCGCGACCACAACAAACTTGGACGCGAACTTGAATATTTCACAACCGTTGACTGCGTAGGTCAGGGACTTCCCATCATACTTCCGAAGGGCGCAAGAGTAATCCAGACCCTTCAGCGCTGGGTAGAGGACGTTGAGCAGAAGCATGGCTATTTGCTTACGAAAACGCCTTATCTCGCAAAGAGAGAGCTTTATAAAATTTCGGGTCACTGGGATCACTATCTTGACGGTATGTTCATTCTCGGCGATCCGCATGATGAAGAAAGCGAATGCTTTGCACTTCGTCCGATGACCTGCCCTTTCCAGTATCAGGTCTACCTCAACAGACAGCGTTCATACCGCGATCTCCCCATGAGACTGGGCGAAACTTCCACCCTTTTCCGTAAGGAAGATTCCGGCGAAATGCATGGTCTTATCCGCGTTCGTCAGTTTACTATCTCGGAAGGTCATCTCGTTCTCCGTCCCGATCAGTTGGAGGAGGAATTCAAGGACTGTCTCGAACTCGCCAAGGAAATGCTCGGCACGGTAGGTCTGCTTGAGGACTGCACATTCCGCTTCTCGCAGTGGGATCCCGCAAATCCGAAGAATAAGTATGAGGGTACTGCCGAACAGTGGGAAGAGGCTCAGGCTGTAATGGGCAAGATTCTCGATCACCTCGGAGTTGAATACACTATCGGAATCGACGAAGCCGCATTCTACGGTCCGAAGCTTGATATCCAGTACAAGAACGTTTACGGCAAGGAAGATACACTGGTTACTATCCAGATAGATATGCTTCTTGCACAGCGTTTCGGCATGGAATACGTTGACGCCGACGGCGCTAAGAAGATACCTTATATCATTCACAGAACTTCTCTCGGCTGCTATGAGCGCACGCTTGCTTATATGATCGAGAAATACGGCGGAGCAATGCCGCTCTGGATAGCTCCGGAGCAGGTTCGCATCGTTCCCGTTGCCGATCGTCATCTCGATTACTGCCACGCATTGCAGGATAAACTGGAAGCCGCAGGAATCCGCTGCTCAATCGACGACCGCGCAGAAAAGGTCGGCAAGAAGATACGCGACGCTCGTCTCGAAAAACTACCGATCTGGATTACGGCAGGCGATAAGGAAGTCGACGGAAATACCGTTTCCGTAACGTCCAGACGCGAGGGCGATCTCGGTTCTATGTCGCAAAACGATCTTATCGGCAAACTTCTTGATGATATATCCAATAAAGTACGATAAATTTATGAACGCAGGTTCTAAAATTAAAAAATCCTCCCATTTAGCGGGAGGATTTTTTTTTACATTTTTCCCTATGGACAAAAAAAACAAAATATGCTATAATTATATGGATAAAACTACGCCGCCATGAAGCCTGCGGTACATAAATATGCCGGTCTTTCGGCAAGAAAGGAAAAAATATGCTTCACGAAAAATCATGC
This sequence comes from uncultured Ruminococcus sp., assembly GCA_910576995.1. Lineage (GTDB taxonomy): Bacteria > Bacillota > Clostridia > Oscillospirales > Ruminococcaceae > Ruminococcus. The sequence goes on along the minus strand of CAJTLC010000004.1, from coordinate 93,143 downwards.
GGAGCTATCGTATACAGAAAATATCACGGCAACACGGAGATCCTGCTGATAAAGCATATCAACAGCGGTCATTGGTCATTCCCGAAAGGTCATGTGGAATCGGGGGAGACCGAGATCGAAACTGCGATTCGTGAGATCAAGGAGGAAACCGATATCGACGTTATTATAGACCCCACTTTTCGGGAAACGGTTTCCTATTCTCCGCGAAAGGATACCATGAAAGTCGTCGTTTATTTTCTCGCAAAAGCTAAAAATGTGGATTTTCACCGTCAGGAAGACGAGATCGCCGAAATTCGATGGGTGGATATATCTTACGCCGCAAATATTCTTTCATACGAAAACGACAAAACTATCGTTTCTAAAGCAAAAACCGCTATAAAGGAAAATCATTGATCATACCAGAATTCTATATACAACGATAAAAATAAGAGCTTGTGTTCATAGGTGGAGTATGCGTATTTTCGAGCATAATTTCCCCCGCCTCTATAGGCGGAGGGTTTCTGCTTCATAACTTCAGCGGCGAGCATATATCCCACACTGACAAGAGGCAATACGGATAGTATAGTTTATACTATTTAATGTCATGCCCTGACAAGAGTATGTGGATTGAAACATCCTTTATATGTTCTTTTAAAGAAAAAAATGAGAAGTCTTTTTCGGACTTCTCATTTTTTATTATTTAATATACCCTTCTTTTTGGGCAACTTCAATCGAATAATCGGCAACAAAATCTACAAAAGCCTTTATGACCCTGTTGGTTTCCGCACTCTTTTTGAAGATCAGCAAGTCGCAAATATCGACATTGGGATAATCGCTTTCCCGCAAAACAAGGCGGTTATGCGCCAAGAGCGAATCCATCGTTGTCGGCGGCGTCCACATATAAGAATTTGGGATCTGCTCCAACAAAACAATTTTGCTGCCCATATCCTGTACGTTTATCCTATGCATATCCGACGGCGAGTCATAATCCGAATTTATAAAGGTTCGTCCCGCCGAACTCAATTCATCGTCGCCATGACCTATTTCTATATACTTTTTCAGTTCGTCTATAGGTATCGTGCTGAATTTTGCAAGCGGCGAATCTGAACTAACAAGTATTTTTAACTTGAATTTTATAAGTTCTCTATACATAAGCTTGCGGTTTTTCAGCTGCTCCGCATATATCTCCAGACGCGACTCGGGAAGCCTTATAAATCCGATATCAGCCTTTCCGCTGTTTACATCGTCGATCACTCCGTTCGTATTGAGATTGTGAATGGAGATCTTAACGCGTTCGTCCTGATCAAGGGTATTCACCCATGCGCCAACTGACGATGAAATGTACGACGAACGAGAAAGCGCTATTTTCAGCGATATCCCGTCCTCGGAGCGATTTGTGTAATCCGCCTCAAGACTATGCATACTCTCCACGATGTCCTTCGCCCTTGTCAAAAAAGCCTCTCCCTCCGGAGTAAGCACCATGCCGTTGGGAGTACGCCAGAATATCTGCATTCCTATTTCCGATTCCAGATCTTTCAGCGCTATGCTGATATTCGGCTGAGCCTGATATAAATTTCTCGCGGCGGCCGTTATGCTTCCTGCCTGCGCTATAGCTATTATATATTCCAACTGCTGTATTTTCATAATTATAACTCCCGTACCTTTTGTGACGCGATCTATTGTTTAAGAGCCTGTTTAAAATTTCGGCGCGTGCGGATTTTCGAGCAGATTTTTGATCTGACAAGGAAAAAATCCGCAGGAATGCTGACGCATTTCAAGGTTTTTTGACGAAGTTCAGACAAAAAATCTGCCGAAAAAACGTGCGTTAGGAGATTTTAAACAGGCTCTAAGGCAACACCGCACAAATCGCATTATATATATTCAAATTAATTATACCATATGTTTTTTAAATAATCAAGCAGATTTTATAATTTTTATATATATTTCTTTATCTAACTATTATATATTTTCTGATGTGGCGCCGCCATAAAGTTAAATAAAATAAATATATTTTTTCCTCTTGACAAATTATTAATAATAGTGTATAATGTGTAAAGTGATTTTCCATTACACCTACGAAAGGCGGTAGAATGATGCCTAAAGAGCTGAAATTCGTTATGCTACTCGACTGCTATGGCGAACTTCTTACCGAAAAACAGCGCAACGCCATGGAACTTTACTATTTCGAGGATCTTTCATTGTCGGAGATCGGCGAACCGCTGGGCATCACTCGACAGGCTGTTCTGAGCCTTATCAAGCGCACGGAAAATATTCTGCAAAATTATGAGAATAAGCTGGGATTCGCCCGGCGTCTGAAAGAACTGCGCACCTGCTTTTCCAATATTACCGAGGCTGCCGGCGAATTGCCGGACAGCAATATAAATATAAAAAATAAGATCGGCGAAGAAGTCCAAAAAGGCTTGGAACTGATCTGATCATGGAGGTTAGGCATGGCATTTGAGGGACTTTCCGAAAAACTGAATAATGTATTTAAAAAGCTGAAATCACGCGGAAAACTTTCGGAAAAGGACGTCAGTGAGGCTATGCGCGAAGTTAAACTCGCTCTGCTTGAAGCCGACGTCAGCTATAAGGTCGTAAAGGATTTTGTTAAAAAAGTTTCCGAGCGTTCAGTCGGCGAAGAAGTCCTTGCAAGTCTTACCCCCGCTCAGCAGGTCATTAAGATAGTTAACGAGGAACTCTGCTCGCTTATGGGCAGCAGCAATTCCCGTATAAATTTCGCCTCGAAACCGCCTACGGTAATCATGATGTGCGGTCTTCAGGGTTCAGGTAAGACCACCCATGCGGCTAAACTCGCAAAAATGCTGAAAAAAGAAGGTCATCGGCCTCTGCTTGCCGCCTGCGATATTTATCGTCCTGCCGCTATAAATCAGCTTCAGGTCGTTGGCGCGAAAGCAGACGTCAAGGTCTTTGAAATGGGACAGATCGATCCTGTTATCATTGCAAAACAAGCTCTCGCCCATGCTAAGGACTACGGTCACGACGTGCTTATAATAGATACGGCAGGCCGTCTCCATGTCGACGAAGCGCTTATGGACGAGCTGAAGAAGATAAAGGAACTTACTTCCCCGCATGAGATCATGCTCGTTGTGGACGCTATGACGGGTCAGGACGCAGTAAATGTTGCCAAGGCTTTTGACGACGCCGTCGGTATCACAAGCGTTCTTATGTCAAAGCTTGATTCCGATACGCGCGGAGGCGCCGCCCTCTCGGTTCTTTCGGTTACGGGAAAGCCTATCAAATATGTGGGAATGGGCGAAAAACTTGATGATTTCGAGCAGTTCCACCCCGAACGCATGGCTTCCAGAATTCTCGGAATGGGCGACGTTCTCACCCTTATTGAAAAAGCTGAAAACGTTATGTCCCAGCAGGACGCTGAAAAACTTACAAAAAAATTCAAGGAAAACAAATTTGATATGAACGATCTGCTCGATCAGATGAAGCAGATCAAGAAAATGGGTTCGATGAAATCTATCATCGGAATGCTGCCCGGCGTAGGCGATAAACTGAAAGACGTCGACGTTGACGATAAGCAGCTTAACAGAATCGAAGCTATCATCACTTCAATGACCAATGCGGAACGCGCAAAGCCGTCGATCATTAATCCGTCGCGCAAGAAGCGTATCGCTGCCGGTTCGGGTACTAAAGTGGAAGAAGTCAACCGACTGCTGAAACAATTTGACCAGATGCAGAAAATGATGAAGCAATTCACAGGAAAAAGCGGAAAAATGAACCTGAGAAAAGCAAGAAAACAGCTTGCCGGAATGAATTTCGATAAAATGACAGGCAAGGGCGGAGGAAATCTGCCGCCAATGTAAAGATCTCATGCGTGTAACAACGCTTGATATACAAAAATTTAACGTGGAGGTGAAATCATAATGGCAGTTAAGATCAGACTGAGAAGAATGGGCGCTAAGAAAGCTCCTTTCTATCGTGTAGTCGTTGCTGATTCAAGATATCCCAGAGACGGAAGATTCGTTGAGGAGATCGGTTACTACGATCCTACTAAGGAGCCTTCTGTTGTCAAGATCGACGCAGATAAGGCAAAGTCTTGGATAGCTAAGGGCGCGCAGCCTACAGATACAGTTAAGGTTATCCTGAAAAAAGAAGGCATTCTTTAATTTTTTCGCTGAGGGAGAGGCAGGGCATTGCCCCAAGCCTCTGCTTCCAAAGCTTTTTTCACCCCCATGGAGGATTTATGAAAGATTTACTTTATGCAATTGCAGCAGGTCTCGTTGAGGACAAGTCTGCTATTAAAATCGTTGAAGACGCACCTGACGAAGAGGGTGTTATCGTTTTCCATCTCTCGGTAGCTCCCGACGATATGGGACGCGTTATCGGCAAACAGGGCAGAATCGCCAAAGCGCTCAGAACTATTATGAGAGCCGGCGCTGCTAAAAAAGACCTCAAGGTTTCCGTGACAATTGAATAAGTTATATCCCTTCTGAATCTCAGGAGGGAATTGTTTTATACACATCGTATATTTTAAGATTTGGAGGTGAATGTGATGATAACCGGAATTTCCACTGCTTGTTTATATCCCGAACCACTGGAGGAAAGCTTGTACAAATTGGCTGTAAACGGCGTGTCATGCGCCGAAATATTCGTAAATACACACTCGGAACTGAAAAAAAGCTACGTTTACGGACTTGCAAATATGCTTAAGCGATTTGAGGTGAAATGCCCTGCTGTTCACCCGTTCACCTGCGAACTGGAACAGCTTATGTTCTTCTCCGACTACGAAAGACGCTTTGAGGACGCTCTTGAATATTACAGATTGTATTTTAGATTAATGAACATTGTCGGCGCGGATGTTTTCGTTTTTCACGGCGGAAAAGGCAACATCAGCCGCGAATTTTACTGCGAACGCTATTCAAAACTCTTTCGGCTGGGCAGGGAATTCGGCGTGACCGTAGCTGTCGAAAACGTCAGCCGCTGCACCTGTGCGTCAACCGCCTTTATTCGCGATATTTCGAAAATGCTTGGCGATGAATTCGCATTCGTACTCGATACGAAGCAGGCTCTCCGCGCAGGCGAAAATCCAATGGCATTCCTCGACGCCGCGGGAAAAAAGACCGTTCATGTACATATCAGCGATTCAGGCGAACGCGGCGATTGTCTGATGATCGGAAGGGGAAGCTTTCAGTTTCGCCGATTTTTCGATAAATTATACGCTCTTAATCCCCATGCCAACGTTATTCTTGAACTCTACAGAAGCGGTTTTAACGGAATCAGCGATCTGATATCAGGATATAATATTTTAACTAAAATGCTCGAACCATATCAGGAGGTGTCGAAATGATATGCCCTTTTTGCAAATTTCCCGATTCTAAGGTGATAGACTCGCGCCCGAAGATCGACAGGATCAAGCGACGCCGAGAATGCGTAAGATGCGGCGCAAGATTTACAACTTTCGAGATAGTCGAAAAGCCTATGCTTATGGTGGAAAAGCGAAGCGGAAGCTATGAAGAATTCAATCGGAATAAGCTGATCACGGGCATTTTCAGTGCAATAAAAAAGAGACCTGTCACTATGGAACAAGTCGAAAAAATTGCCGATCACGTCGAAAATCACTTCGCAAACGAGCTGAAAAACGTGGCGCGTTCCAAAGAGATCGGCGAGCTTGTGCTGGAGCAGCTAAAAGAGATCGACGCCATCGCTTATATCAGATTTGCCTCCGTTTATGAGGATTTCACCGACGTCAAAAGCTTCATCGCCGCTATCAGCGATATCGAAAAGCGATAGGGGGAATTCTACTCGTGCTGTATGATCAGGGGAGAGGGTGTCGGGGGACAGCGTCCCCTGACATCATATAGCACAAGTAAAATTCACCCTACCGCAAGTCTCAATTCGCCGCCGTCGCCGCTGTAAATCATCGAAGCTATCGCCGTATCGTCGCATACAAGAAGTTCCGCCATGAGTTTTTCATTCTGAGGACGGTAATTTTTTACCTCGTACACGTAAATTTTTGCGTCGCGCCCTGCATATTCCCGAAGCGGCAGCCCCTGTTTATCCTGAATCTCCGCATATTCTTCGTATGCAGCCGAAAAATCAGTGGGAATTATTACGTTTTTCCCCGATATTTCTTCAACTTCCCAGCCGTGCGCCGCAAAATAATCTATCCTGCTGCTTACCGACGAAGCGTCTACGGGCGAACTTTTAGGAATCTCCTTCTCGCCCTTATTGTCGGGGAAAATCAGTATTATTGCGCCGATTATGACGGCGGCGGTTATCATACCGAACATGAACTTTTTTGACATATTGAACCCTCCGTAAATTTTGTATGAACGCACAAAGTTTTAACCTTAATTTTGTATAATGCTACAAAATTTTGTGCGTAAATTTCTAGGGCTTGTTTGAAAAATAGCTATATTCGGAAAAAAGCACAGAAATTACTGTATGTTAGGAGAGAATCCGAAGGCAGGCTGTCGCCTGACGAGGATTTTCGACGACGCAGACAGTGATTTATGGGCGTTTTGACGAATGTATAGTTTTTTCAAACAAGACCTAAATAGCTTCACTAATAGTATTCTCTCAAAAAGTAAAAATATTCCAAAAGGAGAAAAAAATGCCTACAATACGACTTGACAAATTTATATCAGAGAGAACCGAATATACCCGAAGCGTCATAAAAAACCTCGCCGCAAAGGGAGAAATAACTGTTGACGGATGCATTGTCAGAAAATCGGATTCCAAGATAAATTCCGAATCTGCTGCCGTAACGATCTGCGGGGAAACGGTTAGAAATGCGAAGTTCCGCTATATTCTGATGAATAAGCCATGCGGTTATGTCTGCTCTACCGAAGAAAACGACGGACCGAGCGTCCTTGCTCTCGTTCCGCCGCAGCTGCGCTCGAAAGGTCTTTTTCCTGCCGGCAGACTGGATAAGGATTCCTGCGGCGCGCTGCTTATTACCGACGACGGCGACCTTGCTCACAGAATGCTTTCCCCTAAAAATCATGTGCCAAAAATTTATATTGTTGAACTTGCTGAAAAGTTCCAAAATAAATATGTTGACGAATTCGCAAAAGGTATATTACTTTCCGACGGATATCTTTGTATGCCGGCACGTGTAAAAGCTGTCGAAAACTGCAATAAACAGGCATTTATCGAACTTCATGAAGGTAAATATCATCAAGTTAAAAGAATGTTTGCGGCTTCTGGAAATCGTGTTGAAAAGTTGACGCGCTTAACGGTCGGAGGACTGATTCTTCCCAAAACATTGGGATTTGGAGAGTGTTTGGAATTATTGCACAAAGATGTTGAAAACTTATTCGTTCCGCCCGATTTTGAAGTTTTTTGCAGTGAATTCTTTAGCGATTTTTAGGCATTTGTGATAAACAAATAAATGTAACTTTGGCGATTTAGTATCTTGAAATTTTTTGCGAAAAGTGTTATTATATTATTATAGCTGATACTGTGTTGAAACCGAAGCAGATCGGCAAAGAAAATTTGAACTGGAGGACACAAATAAATGGCAGGCTTAACACTTAAAAATATTTATAAAAAATATCCGGGCGGCGTTGTGGCTGTTACAGATGTAAATTTGGAAATCAGAGATAAGGAATTCATCGTTCTTGTAGGACCTTCCGGATGCGGTAAGTCTACAACTCTTCGTATGATCGCGGGTCTTGAAGAAATTTCGGAGGGCGAACTTTACATCGGCGACCGTCTTGTTAATGATATCGCTCCCAAGGACAGAGATATCGCTATGGTTTTCCAGAACTACGCTCTTTATCCTCACATGACCGTTTTCGATAATATGGCTTTCGGACTCAAGCTCCGCAAAGTTCCTAAGGACGAGATTGAGAGAAAGGTAAACGAGGCTGCCAAGATTCTCGACCTGACTCACCTCCTCGACAGAAAGCCTAAGGCTATGTCAGGCGGTCAGAGACAGCGTGTTGCTCTCGGAAGATGTATCGTTCGTTCACCTAAGGTATTCCTCCTTGACGAGCCGCTCTCCAACCTCGACGCTAAACTTCGTGCGCAGATGAGAACCGAAATTTCAAAGATCCACAAGAAGCTTGGTACAACGTTTATCTACGTTACTCACGACCAGACCGAGGCTATGACAATGGGCGACAGAATCGTTTGTATGAAGGACGGCTTCGTTCAGCAGGTCGATACTCCTCAGAACCTCTACGAGAATCCTGTTAATAAGTTCGTTGCAGGCTTCCTCGGTTCGCCTCAGATGAACTTCATCGACGCTGTACTTAAAGAAGAGTACGGTCAGTTTATCGTTGAGTTCGGCTCGGAAGATTCCAAAACCCAGCGCGGCGTGAAGTACCAGATCATCGTTCCCGAATCTAAGGTAAACGACGAGCTTCCTAACTACGTTGGTAAGGAGATCGTTCTCGGAATTCGTCCTGAAAGCATACACGATGAGGAAATGTACCTCTCCAACGCTACAACAGGTATCATCAACGCTTATGTTGAAATTACAGAAATGATGGGCGCTGAGACTTATCTTTACCTCACTTGCGAGGGAAACAGCCTTACTGCAAGAGTTAGTCCCAGAACTACTGCCAAGCCCGGCGACGATATTCAGGTTGCTATTGATCCTAACAGAATCCACATTTTCGACAAAGAAACAGAAAAGTCTATTGTTAACTGATATATTCACTTTTCATATTTATCCTTTCTTTCTGCCTGCCCGATAAAAAGGGCGGGAGGCAAAAACCGCAGTTTTCTGCGGTTTTTTGCTTTTTTGGCTTTTTATTTATAATAAAATTATTTTTTTGGAGAATACTATGAACGAAATTAAAAATTATCTCGAAGAGCATAAAAATGAAATGATCAACTTTTTGACGGAACTCGTCGCGATTCCAAGCGTTCTCGGTGAACCCGAAGAGGGCTGCCCTTTCGGTAAATATCCTGCGGCGGCGTTAAAGTTTATGCTGAAAAAATGCAGCGAATACGGTTTTGCTGTTGATAATGTTGAAAACTTCGCAGGCTCGGCTGAACTTCCCGATATGGACTGCCAACTCGGAATCCTCACTCATCTCGACGTCGTGCCTGCCGACCCGAAAGGCTGGAGCGGCGATCCATTCACACTGAGGCGTTCAGAATGCCGTCTGACGGGCAGGGGAACTATTGACGATAAAGGTCCCGCTGTTGCCTCTGTATTCGCTCTGCGCGCCGTTAAGGAGCTGGGAATCCCGCTTAAAAAAGGCGTTCGTCTTATATTCGGCACGAATGAAGAGAACGGATCTGCGGATCTGGCATATTATCGCAAAAAACGCGCTCTCCCGCCGATGATTTTCACGCCCGACGGTGAATATCCCCTTATCAACGGCGAAAAGGGAATGCTTAGAATTTATTTCTCCTCGCCTTTTGATTCAGAAATTCACATAAACGGCGGCAGCGTTATAAACGCCGTACCCGAAACCTGCGAATATTCCTTTAAAAATCCCGATATTTCGGGAATTATTCACGGTAAAGCCGCTCACGCTTCCACACCCGAAAAAGGCGAAAATGCCATAACGCTCTTCCTTGACAAATTTTCAGACGAATCGCCGCTTCTGAAAAGTATTCAACAGAACTTTCAACACCGCGATGTTGAAGGAAAGGCAGTTTTCGGCGATAATTCGCGGAATTTCAGCTGTGTATTATCCATGTTGAAAACTGTGGAAAAGTTGGGAAATACTTTTATCGAGGGCGGCGTAGATATTCGCTTTCCAATGGAGCGCACAAAAGCCGAGGTCAGCGAAATTATCTGCGGAAAACTTCGCGCGGCAGGATTTGAAATTGACTCCTGCGAGGGCGTAGAACCCCATTATACCGACGAAAACAGCGATTTTGTACGCGCACTGCTTCGCGTTTACGAGCGCGTCAGCGGTCTGAAAGGGGAGTGCCTGACGATCGGCGGCGGTACTTATGTCCATGAAATTCCGGGCGGCGTGGCATTCGGAGCGCAGTTTCCCGATGAGGACTGCCGTATGCATAGTCCCGACGAGTTCATTACGGTGGATAATTTGCTGAAAAATGCCGAAATTATGGCGGAATCTATTGTTGAAATTTGCGGATGATTCTAAAAAATATATGTTCGATTTTATATAAATTCCAGAGCAATATAGTACAAAAAACTTTTCACATCGCTGTCGAAAGTTTTTCAACACACTGTTGAAACAGATGTTGATTATTAACCACGACTGTTGAAAACTCTGTGGAGAATGTGGAAAAGTACGTAAAATGAAGATTTTCACAAGTCGAAAAAGTTGAAAACTTGGTGAATAATTGAGGAAAACGAGGAAACAATAAAAAAGTATTGTGGAAAACTTGTCCACAATAAATTCAAGCAAAGGATTTGATTTGTATGAAAAAGATTTTAGCAATAGGTTCTGCATTGCTTATGTGCGCCTGTGCATTCGTTGGATGCGGAGCGGATAAGAATAACGATCCCGACGGCAACTCGCATTTCGATTCATATGATTATGGGAACGGCAATTCCAACGCAACCGACGCAGCCGATACCACCAAAGATCACGGGAGAGAAACATCTGCCGGCGACTCCGCTTCAGACCGCGTACACGACGCCATAGACGGCGTTGAAGACGCTGCCGACGATATTATTGAGGGCGGCGGAGACGCGGCTCACGACATCGTAGACGGCGTTACAGGCGATGAATCCTCCGACAACTCTTCCTCGACTTCTTCCTCCTCTTCCACTACCGACAGATAAGAATTATTCCAAAAAATGCGGATCTTCAGAATTGACCGAAGATCCGCGTTTTTATGAATAGAAGATAGATTTTTATGACCCACTCTATTGCAAATTATTTTTATAATGCTGAGTAGAAAATTCGTGTGTCAAGGCTAAGGAGGAAAGCATACTGCCGCGCCACTGGCATTCCTTTCTGTCATATAGTGACGACGACAACGCAGACAGACGAATTTCCTATCAGCAGGATAAGTTGTATTTGCAATAATAGAGCGGAGTATATGTCAAGACCATGATGTCAAACAGAGATGCCAAGTAATAATGTCACAACAATGCTGTCTGTATTAATTAAAAATAATTAATCGCAGTGCTTTCCTTTTGCAGCGTCAAAAGCTTCTTTCTGCTCAGGAGTTCCATAATACTTTAAAATATCGAGTACCGCTTCACCTTCTACATCGTAAATATTGACCTCGGCTATCAGTACATCCGTTTCAAGCTTATTAGATTCCAGACGTAAATCAATAGTAAGAGTTTCGCAGCCTATATTCTCAAAGAACTCCGATTTCTTTACAAATCCCTCGCCAAATCCGATAAGATCGGGCAGTTCTTCGTCATACTGTTCACAGAAGTGGCCGCCTGCTCCTCCATAAGTTTCGCCGTGGCTGTTTTCCTTGGGTTCGTCATCGGAAACCTCAGACGGATACGAATATTGGCTCAGATCAATATCGGGAACGGAAACGGCGTCTTCGTTGAAGTGAATCTCGTCAACTACAAGGTATTCCGATATCTGCCCATCGGGACAGTACATATAATAAAGCATACATCCCGTTTCTTTATCAATGTACATGGTTGCGCCGATCTCTTCGCTAAACTGTATCTCTACGCATTCTCTGCCGCTAAACTCAACGTCTCCGACTATATCCCACTTATCGAAATTCCAAAGAAACTCCAATCCCACCAGAGTCCAATGTGCTTGCAGGCATGCTGTACCGAGGCAAGTATTTATACCGTTCGAATATTCTCCAAAGGGATTCGGATTCTCCAGATCATCGTCGCCGGATTCAGTTTCAACTTCATTCATAAAAGCGCACATTGCCTCGTAATTTACGGGATTTCCGGTTCTGCCGTGACTTACAGAACTATTCTCTGAATAAATATTATTCATGATCATATTATCATCATCAAGCCAAACGCACTGCTCGCCGTCGCTGTATAGAGTCATGTGACCGAAGAACGCGCCCTTGCTGACATAGTTGTCTTCTTCTCCGATTACAGGCTCGCCCTTGAGAATATCTTCGAAGTTATTTTCATAGTTCACTCTCGAGCAGTACGCATAATTTTTACCGTTCGTCAGATCAATCTGAAAATCGGTAACAGAGCAGACGTTTTCCTTATAATTCTCATCTTCAACCACCTTTGCCGACACCTGATCGTAGAAATAGACGCTGTTGATGATCTTCGCGTAGATTCCCTCTTTAGTGGTCATATCATAGCTGTTGGTATCGACATATTCTTCCTGAATATCAGGAGTTTCGGCAGATTCTTCGTCGGCAGGGGATTCGACTTGAGAAGATTCATCGGAATGCAGCATATTTTTAAATACCGCAGCTCCGCCTCCGCCAACTGCCACAATAACCGCAAGCGCCGCAGCCATTGCTCCCATGCGTTTGAAAATACCCGGCTTTTTGTAACACTCAACATGATTAACGCTGACCTCGAATTCGCTTTCGGCTTCGGAATTGTGCGTGTACGCCTTTTCCGCAAACTTTTCAGCAAGATCGCGGTTGATCTTCGGATCGGCGTTTGGCGTGTTCTGCAAAGAATTCTTAATAAGTTTGTCCAGTTTACTCATTATTGATTTCCTCCAATTCTTTTCTGATTTGGCTTCGCGAGCGGCTTAGTCTGCTTTTAACAGTGCCTAAAGGGATATCCAGTTCGGCTGCGATATCGTTAACGCTCATATCCAGATAATAGAACATATACGTAACGAGACGCAATTTTTCGGGAAGCTGTCCGACTATCCTCCGCACGCTTTTAAAAAGTTCCTTTTGTTCGGCTTCCGCAGCAATATCCGTACTGTCGCTGAGGTTATTCATCATCGCGTCGTCGCTGCTTATAAAAAAGCTGCTCCTGTTGGATTTTTTACGCGAGTAATTTTTGTAAAGCTTTACCGCAATACCTATGATGTAGTTCCTCGCCGTCATAAATCCTTCGTTTCTCTCGCAGTCGATTTTCCCAAGCTGTCCGAACGCTTTCAGAATCGCCTCTTGATAAAGATCTTCCGCCGTGTGAAGATTTTCAGTCAAGTGGCAGCAAAAGCCAAAGATAGAATTTCCATGTTGTTCAAGCAATTGCTCGAATTGATTTGATGTCATTGATGCACCTCCGTTTTCTATCTTCTGTATACATATTGTCACGACTGCGGAAAAGGTTTCATTTTTTCTCCATAATTTTTTCGGATTTCAAAAAAGCAGCAAGTTACGGACGATTTCTTAGATCTGATACACCGATTCAAAGCCGAGAGCCTCGGCATATAGATCATTATGAGTGTGCATAATATAAAATAAAAAACAAAAAAGCCTCCCAAAAACAGGAGACTTTTTGGAGCTAATGACCCGATTCGAAGCCGAGAGCCTCGGCACGCAGATTATTACGAGCAAACATAAGCAAAAAAACACTTCCAAAAACAGGAGACTTTCTGGAGCTAATGACCCATTTCGAAGCCGAGAGCCTCGGCACGCAGATTATTACGAGCAAACATAAGCAAAAAAACACTTCCAAAAACAGGAGACTTTCTGGAGCTAATGACCCATTTCGAAGCCGAGAGCCTCAGCACACAGATTATTACGAGCAAACATAAACAAAAAAGCCTCCCAAAAACAAGAGGCTTTCTGGAGCTAATGACCCGATTCGAACGGGCGACCTGCTCATTACGAGTGAGCTGCTCTACCGACTGAGCCACATTAGCATTCATCATCTTTATAATTATATCACATAATCATGATTTTGTCAATAGCTGAAGTAAAATTTCATAATATTAATTTTTACTCGTACTGTATTATGTCAGGGAACGCTGTCTTTCCCGATAATTCAGCACGAGTAAAAAATAATTCTATGCAGTTTTACTATCCTTAGATTTTATCTGCGGCTTATCGGGAACGCTTACTTTCTCGATATCCGCGCCGAGAGCGCGAAGCTTGCCCTCCATGCAGTCATAACCGCGCTCGATATGGAAAATATCCTCTATCTCCGTAACCCCGTTAGCAGCCAGACCTGCAATTATAAGAGCAGCTCCCGCACGAAGATCGCAGGCTTTAACCGGAGCGCCCATAAGCTTTCCCGAACCCTCGATAAGCGCGACTTTGCCGTTTACGGTAATATCCGCGCCCATACGCCGAAGTTCGTCCACATAACGGAAACGCTGCTCCCAAATATTTTCGGTAATAATGCTTGTCCCCTCGGCAAGAGTGAGGAGCGTAGCGATCTGCGACTGCATATCCGTAGGAAATCCGGGATGCGGAGCCGTCTTTATATTCGCCTTAACAAGCGGACCGTCTACCCATACGCGGAGACTGTCGTCGTACTGCTCGATATTTACTCCTATCTTCTCCATTTTCTTGGTGATAGATTCAAGATGTTTCGGAATAATGTTTTTAATAACTGCGTCGCCCTTTGTAGCGGCAATAGCCGCCATAAACGTACCTGCTTCTATCTGATCGGGGATAACCGCATACGTACAGCCGCGCAGTTTTTCCACGCCTCTTATTTTGATAACGTCGGTACCTGCGCCCATAATATTAGCGCCCATGGAATTGAGAAAATTGGCAAGATCGACGATATGCGGCTCTTTGGCGGCATTCTCGATAATCGTAAGCCCCTCCGCTTTAACGGCGGCGAGCATTGCGTTCATGGTTGCTCCGACGGTCACTACGTCGAAAAAGATCTGACTTCCACGAAGTTTATCGGCTTTCAGGTCGATCATGCCCTGACTCAAAGTATATTCTGCGCCGAGAGCGGCAAAAGCTTTAAGATGCTGATCTATAGGGCGATCGCCAAGAGGACAGCCGCCGGGCATTGAAACGCGCGCCTTGTTGAATTTACCGAGAAGAGCGCCAAGAAAATAATATGAAGCGCGCATTTTTCTTGCAGTCTCGTAGGGAACGCAGAAATTTTCGATAGTTGTGGGATTTATCCTATAAATGTCTTTTCCGATATTGGTAACTTCCGCGCCCATTTCAGTTAATATGCGCAGGCAAATATTAACATCGCTAATAGAAGGCACATTTTCGATGATACATGGCTCGTCAGACAGAATAACGGCAGGGAGTATGGCAACTGCGGCATTTTTCGCTCCGCTTATCGTTACCTCTCCTGTAAGTCGTCTGCCGCCTTTAATAATAAACTTATCCAAAGCAAATTCTCTCCTTATTTTTCGGGATCTCCAAAATTATCCCAAAGTTTATGAACTCTGTTTATTCTGCTGAGGTTGTACCGGCAGCTTCCGTGCCTGCCTCCTGACTGTCATTTTCATCTGATCCGGACGATGATTCTTCCTGATCGGAGCTGTAATCGCTGATATACCAGCGAATCGGGCTGCCGTCGTATTCTTCAACTGTCACTGATTCTATGATAACATCCTCTTCGGGCTTATCGTCGCTGTTTGTCTTTACTTTCTGAATATCGAAAACTATGTCGAGTCCGTCTATGACCTGACCGAAAACGGTATATCCGCCGTCAAGGTACGGATAGCCGCCTGCCGTCCTGTAAACTTCCTTTGCGCCGTCGCTGAGGCTGTAAGAAGCAAGTTCCGCCTCATCAACCGTCTTGCCGGTAACGATGAAGAACTGACTGCCGTCGGAAGCCGTATAATTGCCGTACTGTCCCGAATTTGCGTAAGCGAGCGCGCCTGCGGCATGGATAAGATTGTAATACTTACCGCCGTCGAACTGACCGCCCCACGCGGATTCTCCGCCCGTGCCGTCGCCTTTGGGATCTCCGCCCTGAATCATAAATTCATTGATAACGCGGTGGAAAGTCAGACCGTCATAATAACCGTTTTTAGCAAGTTCCGTGAAATTTTCACACGCTTTTTCCAGATATTCCGGGAAAAGTCTGATCTTGACAGTGCCGTAGTCCTTGATTTTCATACAGATTATCTCGTCGCCGATCTCCGGTTCTGTAAAGTTAGCGACGGGCTGTTTCATAGGGTCGTCCCAATCGTAATCGGAAATCTTCCATTTCAGCTCCTCGCCGTTGTATTCAGTCACGCGCACCTTATCTACAATAACATCGTCAAAAGGCTTATTGGCAGCGTTTGTAGCCTGATACTGAATTTTAAAAATAATATCCAGACCGTCAAAAACCTGACCGAAAACGGTATATCCGCCGTCAAGGAACGGATAGCCGCCGGATTCCTTATAGAAAGCCTTCGCATTGTCGGAGTATTCGTAACCTTTTGCGGAAAGAGCAGAAAAGATATCGTCTCCTAACTCACGCTCTCCGGTAACGATGTAAAATTGGCTCTTATTTGTAGCGGGACCTTGGCTGTTGGCATATGCTACGGCGCCTGCCGCATGGATAAGGTGATTGTCAGTACCGCCGTCGAAAGTACTGCCCCAGAGGGATTTTCCGCCCGTACCGTCGCCAAGAGGGTCGCCGCCCTGAATCATGAAATTCTGAATTACTCTATGGAACGTCAGACCGTCGTAATAACCGTCCTCCGCAAGACCGATGAAATTCTCAACGCCCTTTTCGGCATATTCGGGGAAAAGTCTGAACTTGACTGTTCCGTAGCCGCGGATATCCATTTCGATTATTTTTTCGCCCTTTTCGGGAGCGGTATAGTTGGCAATATCAACATTTTCGGGAGGAGTCTGCTCGTCGGCAGAAGAACTTTCGGAACCTGAAGAACCGTCCAGCTCGGTCTCTTTACCGCAGCTTACAGCCGCAGACGATACCATCATAGCGCAAAGTATGACGGCAAGCAATTTTTTCTTGATCATAATAATTACCTCTTATATATATTTTTGCCGAAAATCGGCGGAATTATCCTATCAACCAATTCATTATACTACATAATATCCGATTTGTAAATAGTTTCTCAATAATTTTGTATATAATCGGAAAAAGCATTGTAAAAAGTCAAAGAATAATTATATCTATTTACCTATTATCCTGTTCGTTTCCGTACTCCGAAATCGTCACGGAATTGATCATGACGTCTTCTTTCGGTATCTTATAATAGCCGTTATTTTCGGATTCAAGAGACGCAAGCTTTTCCACAACATCCATTCCTTCATATGTCTGACCGATTATCGTCATCTGCTGCGAAAGATTAGGGATTCCGCCCTGCTCGATAAACGCTTGTCCGAGTTCTTCGCTGGCGGAATTATCAAGAAGTTCCTGTTTTGTATCGCCGTCAAATTCAATACTGTTCAAAACTGCAAAACGCGTACCGTTATAATAAGTACCGCCGCCCAGAAGTTTTTGTTTAAATGTGCGTTCGGAATACGTGGGAATACTGCAAACCGCGCCCTTGAACGGCCACAAATTCTGATGAAGTTCGCGTTCTATCCTCTCGCCCGCTTCATCATTTGCTTCAGTCATATCGCCGCTTCTGCTCTTGCTTCCGGCATAAGAATATACTCCGCTTTCGGAATTAAAAACATACGTTCCGTCATAAAATCCGCTTTCCGCATGATCAATAAAATTTTTAACGGCGGCAGGGGAATATTCAGGATACAGCACAAATCTGAATTCGCCGAGAGAAGTATCGACCACAGCGATAGGATCGCCGTCTTTGGGAGGTTCAAGCTGAACCAGTTCCATAGTATCGGGGTCGATAGTAATAGCGCGGTTATTCTCTTCCTGCTGCAATGTCAAATAAAGCAGCACGACCGTCATGACGAGCATCAGAACGCCGAGTATCAGCACAAACATCAATAGCTTCCTGTTTATTCTTCCCTTTGGTTTCATATTTATTACTCCTCAAAACAAAGCAGCCGCATCAGAGCCTGTTCAAAATTTTCTCTTAAACAATCTCTTATAAAGGCGGCTGCCTTAAAATTTCTAAAAATTCTTAGAACTTGTGTTCATAGGTAGAGTATGCGTATTTTCAAGCATAATTTGAATGCTGACAAGGAAAAAACACGCAGGAATACTGTCGTATTTCAAGTGTTTTTGACGAAGTTCAGCATTCAAATTTGCCGAAAAGACGTCTGCTGAACCTATGAACACAAGCTCTTAGAGCCTGTTCTTTTCATCTTCGATCATCTTAAGCAGATCGTCGACCGACATATCGGAAGGGCTCTTTGATCTTCGCGAACTGCTGCTCTTTCCTATAATATCGGAAATATCGGGAGAATTGCTCTTGCGCGGAGCGGAAGCAGTACTGCGCTGCGCATTGGAACGCGCCGCCGGAGTTTCGCCTCTTGAAAGTTCTGCCACCTGAGCCTTTGAAAGAACGCCTGTATTATCCGTGACAGGCTCGGAATTGGAATTTTTGATATTGAACGTGCCTGTACGCTCTGCTTCGGCAGTTTTGCGGAGCATTGCTTCGCGGAGCGCGTCCGCCGTGGGAGCGGTCGAAGACTGAGTTCCCTGATTTCTTGCCGCAAATGAAGATTCCGCGGAACTCGTCGAGAAAGACATGGTGCTTCCGCGCTGAGCCTTGAACTGCATGGTGCGTTCTTTTTCCTTCTGGTATGGCGAGTCGGGATTTACCTGCTTCGGCTTGAAATTCTCCGCAATAGACATCTTCTTGCGCTCAAGTTCCGGATTGGGCTGAATCTCCGGATTAGGTTCGAAAAGGGGATCGGAAGATTTTGCGTGAGAATTCTTACTGTTCTTCTCATTCGCGTCCTCGTCATCGTCGTATTCGTAAAATTCGTAATCTTCTTCCTCTTCGTCCTTCTCGCCGCGCGCCCTTACAACGGCTGAAATAATAAGCGCGATAAGGATAACGCTTGCGGCAACGAGAAGAATGAGTATTCCCTTGACGTTAACGGCAAAGGAAATAAATCTGCCCAGCTCCTTGCTTTCTGGATAACCCGTGCAGACGGAAACTATCTTATCTTTGGTTATCGAATCCACATTATCCTCATGATAGGAATCCTTCGTAAAATATCTTTCCGTTCCGTCCTCTGCCTCCATAACATAGCTGACGCTTCTGAGGCAAAGAGTTTCGGGAGCGTCGGCAGGATAGCAAAGAACTATATCTCCCGCGGCTATGGTGATATCTTTGGCTTCTTTGGAAATAAGCGCCGCGCCCGTCGTAATATCGCCGGACATGGGGTTATCCTCCTCAACGACATAGATCACCCTGCCGAAAAGATTCGGAACGTTGTTTCCTCTGAACAGTATATTTGCAGCAAGGGACACAATAATAGACGTAACGCATAAGATCACTATAAGCAGTTTAAGTATCGAAAATCTTTTCTTTCTTTCCATGAGTTGAATTTCCTTTCGTTTTGTTCTTTCTGTAATCAAGAGAATTTTCCGCACGCGCCAGGATACTAAACAGGCTCAAAAAATACTCTTATTAAGTATTATAACACATATTAAGGAAAATTTCAATATTTTTTCGTTTTTTTTCCGAAATTTATAAAGTTTTATTTTTTAAACAAGAATTCGTCAAAATACCATATTGTTTCACGGTATTATTGCACAAAAATACGCTGCGTTTTTTCATCATTACAGCGTAATTCACAAAGAAATCTATCGGTAATCTGACAAAATGACCATCAGCCTTGATTTTTTTCAGTAATATGTATAATCTGTTGGTAAATATTTGTGAAAATATACAATTGAAATAAGTCAGGAAATGTGGTACAATAATATAAATACTGCTCGTAAATTGATAAACGGTATTACGTCGTTATCTATATGTAGAACAGTCAAGAAAATATACTTGCAGTAATAACGCTTTGCCGAGGCAGAGCAGAGAAGGAGATTTTTATGAGTAATACAAACACAAACCAACTTATGGAAAAAATCAAACATGATTTTCCGAAAAAGCTTCAGTCGCTTTACAGCGTTACCCCGGAGGAAGCGTCCGATAAGCAGGTTTATCAGGTTCTTTCCTCAATTATCGTTGAGATCCTCGGCGAAAAAAGACAGAGTTTCATCAATCATACTCATTCCGTAGGCGGCAAGCAGATCTACTACCTTTCTATGGAATTCCTCATGGGACGATCCCTTAAAACAAGTCTCTACAATCTGGAGATCGCCGACGACGTGCGCGCTTTCCTCAAAAAGCACACTATCAATCTCGACAAGATCTTCGATCACGAACCTGACGCAGGTCTCGGAAACGGCGGTCTCGGACGTCTCGCAGCCTGCTATCTCGACGGTCTCGCTACAACGGGATTCCCCGCAATGGGATACTCGCTCTGCTATGAATACGGTATCTTCCAGCAGAAGCTTGAGGACGGCTGGCAGACGGAACTTCCCGACAACTGGCTGCCCGGCGGAAGCGTTTGGCTCGTTCCCAGACCGGAACTCTCCGTAGACGTTCACTTCGAGGGCGATATTCAGGAATACTGGGACGACCGCTATCACTATATCTCTCACGTAAATTACAATACTGTTGTGGCTACTCCCTATGATATGTACGTATCGGGCTACGGCGGCGAGGGCGTTTCCGTTCTTCGTCTCTGGTCTGCAAAAGCTCCTAACTTCAATATGAGCGAATTCAACGAAGGCAACTACGCCAAGGCTCTCGCTCAGAACGCTACCGCAAACGCTATCTCGAAGATACTCTACCCCAACGATAACCACCTCGAAGGAAAGAGTCTCCGTCTCAGACAGCAGTACTTCCTCTGCGCGGCTTCTATCGGCGATATCGTAAACAATCACATCATGGTTTACGGAACTCTCGAAAACCTCGCTGAAAAGGTTGCTATCCACATCAACGATACTCACCCGACTCTCGCTATTCCCGAACTGATGAGAATTCTCCTCGACGACTGCGGATTCACATGGGACAAGGCATGGGATATCGTTACAAAGACTTTCGCTTACACCAATCACACCGTTATGGCTGAAGCTCTCGAAAAATGGGACGTAAATCTTGTAAAGCACGTTATTCCGCGTATTTTCTCTATTATCGTCGAGATCAACAACCGCTACTGCCAGTCTCTCATGGAGAAAAACGGCTACGACAGCGCAAAAACTACGCGTATGTCCATTATCAAGGACAACATGATCCACATGGCGACTCTCTGCGTTGCGGCTTCTCACAGCGTAAACGGCGTTTCAAAGCTTCATTCCGAGATTATCAAAGAATCCGTATTTAACGACGAGTACAATAATACTCCCGAAAAGTTCAAGAACGTTACTAACGGCATCGCGTACAGAAGATGGCTCTATCAGTCCAATCCGGGACTTACAAAGCTTCTCAGCGACACTATCGGCACGAAATTCATCAAAGACGGCGCAGAACTTGAAAAATTCAGAAAATTCGAAAACGACGAGCAGGTTCTCACCAAACTTATGGCTGTCAAGAAAGAAAACAAGGAAAGCTTCGCCAAGTATGTAAAGCAGTCTACAGGTATCGTTCTCGATACGGACAGGATCTTCGACGTACAGGTAAAGCGTCTCCACGAGTATAAGAGACAGCATCTTAACGTTATGAATATCCTTGCCGATTATTCATATCTCCTTGCAAATCCCGACGCGCCCTTTACTCCCAAGACTTACATCTTCGCCGCAAAGGCTGCTCCCGGATACTATCTTGCAAAGCAGATCATCAAGATGATCTGGGCGATCTCCGAAGAAATAAGAAAAAATCCCAAGATCAGCCAGAAACTTCAGGTCATCTTCCTCGAAAATTACTGCGTAACGCTCTCCGAAAAGCTTATGCCCGCTTCCGATATCTCCGAGCAGATCTCTCTTGCAGGTACTGAAGCTTCCGGTACAGGCAACATGAAGTTCATGCTTAACGGCGCTGTAACTCTCGGAACTCTCGACGGCGCTAACATTGAGATCAAGGAAGCCGCAGGAGACGACAACATCGTTATCTTCGGCATGACGACTCCCGAAGTAAACGCTCTCAAGGCAAGAGGATATAATCCTATAGATTACTTCAACGGCGACGGAAGAATCAAGGACGCTATTGAGCGTATGTATCACGGAATCAACGGCTGCACGTTCAACGACGTTGCCAATTCGCTTAAAGACCGCGATCCTTATATGGTTCTTGCTGATTTCGACAGCTACAGAAACGCTCAGGCTTATATTACCGAGTGCTACAACGACAAGATGAAGTGGGCTAAGATGTCCCTTAATAACATCGCAGGCGCAGGAATTTTCTCCGCCGACCGTGCTGTTACGGAATACGCTGACAATATCTGGCATCTCAGATAATTCAGACTTTTCAGCGAAAAGGGAACGGATAAAATTCGTTCCCTTTTTTATCTAAAACGACGTATTTAAGCCGCTCGACCAACAGTCTACCCCTGTTTTCACCGAAATTTATTGACATTATGCAGCCCCTGTTCTATAATGAATTTATGGAAAGTTGCAACGTCCAAATCTGATATGAGGTGAAAATTATATGCAGGATAAAATTACATTAGGAAAATTCATTCAGACCAAACGAAAGGAAGCCGGACTTTCTCAAAAAGTTCTCGCGGAAAAACTTTATGTCACGGAATCGGCAGTCAGCAAATGGGAGAGAGGTCTTTCCTATCCGGATATAACCATGATATCTCCTATCTGCGACGCGCTCAATATTACGGAACATGAACTCTGTACGGCAAGCGACGATGAAAATCAGCGTAAGATTGTACAAATGGCAAAAAAATATCGGCTGTTCATGATAATATACAACGCTGTTCTTGCTCTTGGATATCTGTCAGCAATTATACCATGTTTCATAATTTTCGTCATTCAGGAGCATGATCTGCCGAAATTCTGTATTCTCCTGACTTCGCTCATGCTGTCGGCTTCGATACTGAACGTTCCCGTTATAATGACGAAAAATAAGGGACTTATCACGCTTGCGTTCTCTTATGTTTCGCTTTGCCTGCTTTTGCTTTCGGGAAATATCTACAGCGGCGGAGACTGGTTCATCATGGCGTTTTTGTCCGTAACTCTGGGCTTATTCATAGTTTTTCTGCCGTTTATTTTACGCAGCGAAGTTATAAGCAGGTATCTCGGCAATAATAAAGCCCTTATATGCATGACCGCCGATTCGTTTATGATATTTGCCGTAGTAATATACGGCACATTTAAATACGGTTCTGAAGAAAGTATTATCACGGGCATAGCTGCCGCGATATGCTGCCTGATTCTTGCTTGGGCGATTTTTGCGGTCATACGATATGCTAAAATAAATATTATGCTGAAATTTTCCGCGATTCTTGCCATGACTGCCGTGTGGCTTTTATCGGCAGAAAAAATCGCTTTGCATTTTCTGCCGCAAAACGTTAATTTTTCGATCACGATAAACGACGATGTTTCAACGACTATAGTTTCCGCAGTTATGATATGTATTGCAGGACTTTTTGCAGCCTGCGGACTGATTTTACGGAAAAAGTCATAATTCAATACTGCACGGACCGCCGCTATCCTGATCTATAATTTAAGGAGTTTACTATGAAACCTATTTATGATACATGGAATCTGGGCTATAAGTCCATTTTCGGAGCGGTCAGACAATTTGAGACCTGCCGCTTTTCCATCCGCCTTTCAAAGGATATCCGTCCCGATTTTCCGCCTGTACTGGTACTTTTCCGCACGGGGTTCAAAGAACGCTTTCTTCCCATGAGCGTTTCCGCGGAGGAACAGGACTGCTTCGTTTACAGTTGCGAATTTACTCCGCAATACAGCGACGTACACTACTACTATTTTTCCTACACAAGCGGCGGTACGCGACACTACATCAAGAAAATAAACTGCCATGAGGGCGCGGAATGCGAGGGAGGATTATTCCAGCTTACCGTCTATGCTCATGATTACGAAACGCCCGATTTTCTCAAGGGCGGCGTAATGTACCAGATCTTTCCCGACAGATTCTGCAAAAGCGGCGAAACCCACGAGAATATTCCTGACGGAAGAGTTCTCCGCGAGGACTGGGACGGAACTCCTTGGTATAAACCCGATCACAACGGTCACGTCTGGAACAACGACTACTTTGGCGGAGATTTCGCGGGAATACGTTCAAAGCTGAAATACCTCAGCGATCTGGGCGTTACCTGCATTTATCTGAACCCTATCTTCGAATCCCATGAAAATCACCGCTATAATACGGCTGATTACATGAACGCCGACCCTCTTTTGGGTACTAACGACGACTTTGAAGAACTTTGTACGGAAGCTAAAAAATACGGTATCTCCGTTATCCTCGACGGCGTATTCTCTCATACGGGCGCGGACAGCCGATATTTCAATAAATTCGGAAGATACAAGGACGAATCAGGCGCATATCAGTCCAAAGAAAGCAAATATTATGAATGGTACAGCTTTATCAATTACCCCAACGAATACGAAGCATGGTGGGGGATCGACACTCTGCCGAACGTTTGGGAAAACAATGAAAATTACACGGATTTTATCTGTGGAGACGAGGGCGTTCTTCATTACTGGCTCAGCAAGGGCGCGGCAGGATTCCGACTCGACGTTGCCGACGAACTGCCCGATCAGTTTTTGAATAATCTTCGCAAATCCGTAAAATCTTACGGCAGCGACAAAATCGTTATCGGCGAGGTCTGGGAGGACGCTTCCAATAAGGAAAGCTACGGCATAAAAAGACGTTATCTGCTTGGCGATCAGCTTGATTCCGTTATGAACTATCCGTTCCGGGAAGCAATAATCAATTTCGTGAAGGGCGGCACTCCACGCGATTTCATATATTCTATAATGACTATACTTGAAAATTATCCCCAGCCGTCGATCGACGTTCTCATGAATTTCGTATCGACCCACGATATTGAAAGGGCTATAAACCGCCTTGCAGGGGATTACTGCGACGATAAGAGCAAGGACTGGATGGCGGAACGCTATCTAACTCCCGAACAGTATACGCTGGGAAAGAATATGCTGAAAGCCGCAATGGCACTGATGTTCTTCCTGCCCGGAGTTCCCAGCGTCTACTACGGCGACGAAGCGGGACTTCAGGGCTATAAAGACCCGTTCAACCGCCGCTGCTATCCTTGGGGCAGCGAAGATCAGGAACTTATCTCCTATGTTTCGGAACTCAGCAGGGTAAGAAAATCCATTCCCAATATGAAGAGCGGCAGAACGTATTTCGTTATAAACGACGGTCAGGTAATTGACGATCGCATCATCGCATTTACACGTCAGGGCGACGATATCGACTATATAATTTTCGTCAACAGAACAGGCGACGAGGTAAATGTAGACGAAATTTCGGCAAAGCTTGACAGATTCACGAATTTTGAGCAGTACTGCGGAAAATTTGAAAACGACTGCGTAACTCTTGCGCCTTACGGATATACGATCATAAAGGCAAAATTTGTTGCATAATTTAAGATTATTTTAAGGATTACCGTATATAATAAAAAAGGATCAGAACAGCGGTGCGGTCGGCAATCACGCTGCTGTCTGAAATATCCCCCAATTCCCCTTCTATATTTATTTTATAATGCTGCACTTTTTGTGCAGTATTTTTTTGCTTGTGTATATAGTCGTTCCAATTTCAAGTAAGGAGACTATAAAATTCAAAAAAATATTTGACATACATGCAAATTAATTGTATAATAATAATAATAATTACCATTGTTACGGAGAGACAAATGAAGAAAAATTTTTTCAGGTCAATGGGCGTTTTCTGGCGCGCATTTCCCAATTTTATATTATTCGAACTGCTTTTTAAACTGCTTATGACGGCGATAGGCGCGCCGATACTCACTTTGCTTCTGCGCCTGACAATGAAAATATCGCAGGTAAATTATATTTCCGACGAAAAATTATGGGTATACCTAAAACATCCTGCAACTCTCGCCGTAGTAGTTATAGTGCTGTTTTTTTCAGCGATATTCTCGCTTATCGAACTTTCCGCGCTGACATCCTGCTTCATATGCTGCGCCAAGGGCGGCGCTATAACCACCGGCGGAATGTTTCGGGCAGGAATAGGCGCGGTTGGAAAGGCATTCCGAAGCCGCGGCGGCATAAAAGCGCTTATGATAATGCCTCTTACGAAATTTACCATTTCGTCAGGCGTATTCATGATTCCGCTTATGCCGATATTACAGAGAATTTTCAAAAATATCAACGGCAGTCTTGCCATAGCAGCATTTATTATACTGGAGATAATCTTTATATCGCTGATAATTAATTACAGCTATAGCCTCCATTATCTTATACTAACCGACAGATCTATCAAACAATGCGCCGCGGACAGTAAGAAGCTTGTTGACGGAAAACGCCTGAATACGGCTCTTTCGGTAATATTATGGATTATATGTATGTTCATTGCAGCCGCGGCGGCAACGTTCGTCATAAGCTTTGTGATACTGCTCTTTATCAAAGGATTTTCCAGTCCGCAGAGGGCTTTTTTGTCGGCATTGAAAGTTTTACGCTACGCTGGAGACGTTTTTTCGGCGATATCTTCATTTTTGATCGCTCCTGCAATAATATGCTGTCTTACGAGACAGTTTTTTGCGATATTACCCGAATCAGAAAGCGAAATTCTTAATTACGATCCGAAACCGAAAATGAAACTGCTGCCGAAAATTATTATAATCATCACAACCTTTGCAGTAAGCATTACTTTAAATTACAATTATCTTAAATCAATATACAAAGGCAATATAAGCCTTAATGTCGGAATAATCACCAGAACTCAGATCACGGCTCATCGCGGAGCGTCCTCTTCTGCACCTGAAAATACTATGTACGCTTTTCGATCTGCTGCGGAAAGCGGTGCGGATTATATCGAACTTGACGTTCAGCTTACTTCCGACGGTCAGCTTGTGGTATTCCATGATGAAAAACTTGACCGCGTTACCGACGGCAAGGGAAAATTAAAGGATCATACCTATGCTGAATTACAGCAGCTATCGGCAGGAGTTAAATTCGGCGGCGAATTTGCAGACGCAAAAATACCGCTGCTTTCCGAAGTTTTTGAAGAACTTGGAGGCAATATACTGTATAATGTCGAGATAAAGGATTACGGCGGAACAGATCTGACCGTTGCTAAAACAGTTGAGACGATAGAAGAATTCGGATTGGAAAATTCCTGCTATATAACGTCGTTTTCCTATAGCGTGCTGAAAAAGGTCAAATCTGTTTCGCCAGATATAAAAACAGGACTTATCGCAAATACTTCCGCTTCTTCCATCAATAAATCGAAATATATCGACGCTCTCAGCATGAATCATCTTTTTGTTAATTCTTCCGTAGTCAACAACGCCCACCAGAACGGCAAGCGGATATTTGTCTGGACTGTGGATAATACTAACGATATTCAGCGTATGTCCGCTCTCGGCGTCGATAATATCATCACAAACCGCCCGGCTAAAGCCGCAGAACTCGTATACTCCAAAAGTATCAAAAAACGTATATTAGCTGTTATCAAAGCCGTATTTTCTTAGGTTTGTCACCTCCCGTATGCAGGGTTATGCAGGGTTTGCACCGTTTTCTATATACTATATATTTTTTCTTTTCAAATTTTTTATATGATAGGATAGAAAATACCCTTCAACCCTGCATAACCCTGCATAAATTCAGCCGATTGAAACGGAGTATTCCTCCACCAACTAAACCTTGCCGAAAGATGCAGCCAAAAATCAAATTTATCAAGGATACGACGAAATCATACTAACGTATGGTAAGGCGACTCCCTACATACCTTTCAGAAACTTCAAATAATAACTTGTATTTATTGTAAATATGTGGTATAATTATTATATATTTTATAATGGGAGAATGCCATGAACGTTAAAAAAACCCTGCTTATTGAACTCTTAAACGCCGGAGGCGAATATATATCAGGTTCGGAACTCGCCCGACAGCTTGGAGTAAGCCGAAACGCGGTCTGGAAAGCCGTTAAATCACTTGAAAACGACGGATATAAAATTGATTCCGTTACAGCTAAAGGTTATAGATTATCTTCTGACAGCAACGTTTTGTCAAAAGAGATAATAATTTTAAAAAACAAATCGAAAAAACTCGGTTCTGAAATAATTATACTCGACGAGATCTCTTCGACAAATAATTATGCGAAAGAACTTGCTGCAAACGGAGCAGCTCACGGTACGGTCGTTATTGCCGAAAAACAATCGTCGGGGAAAGGCAGACTCGGACGAAAATTTGAATCGCCGCCCGGAATCGGACTGTACATGAGCGTTATCATACGCCCCGAATTTCACATTGAATTCGCGCCGCTGATAACTTCCGTCGCCGCTGTAGCGTCCGCTGAAGCTGTTGAACAGCTTTGCGGCTGCGACGTCGGCATAAAATGGGTGAACGATCTCTATATGAACGGAAAAAAAATCTGCGGCAT
This sequence comes from uncultured Ruminococcus sp., assembly GCA_910576995.1. GTDB lineage: Bacteria > Bacillota > Clostridia > Oscillospirales > Ruminococcaceae > Ruminococcus. The sequence continues at coordinate 65,019 of CAJTLC010000004.1, read as the reverse complement.
CCTTACGGAGGCTTCTCTCGGACTGGAGATGAATATGCTCGATTTCGCCGTAATTGGCATAGGCGTCAATGTCCGCAGTTTTGATTTCGGAAAGGAACTCAAAAGCCGCGTTACAACGGTGGAAGACGCGTCCGGCAGGATAATAAGCCGCAATGAATTGTGCGCTCTTATTCTTGAACGGCTGGAATTTTACCTCGACGGAATCAAAGACCGCATTCATCTCGATGAATACCGACGCCGCGAAATACTTACGGGAAATCCTATTACGGCTAATATGGGAAATCAGACAATAAAAGGATTTGCGGAGGGCGTAGATGATAATGCAAATCTCAGGATAATGCTCGACAACGGAAAAGAATTCATACTCTCTTCCGGCGAAGCGAATTTGTGCAGAATCATAAAATAAATGGAGAATCAGTAAAATGAATAAATATAAAAAACTTGCGCTGAATACAATGATATTTGCTATCGGCAGCTTTGGTTCGAAAATTTTAGTATTGCTTCTTACAAGACTTTACACCAAAAATATTGATCCGATAGGCATGGGAATAAAAAGTCAGCTTGAAATGACCGCGCTGTTTTTGCAGCCGATATTCACCTTTGCGTTGCAGGAATATCTGATAAGATTCGGACTTGATAAAAATTATGACAAACGCGACGTATTCACAACTTCTTCAATAATCACGGCTGCCGGCATGGCTGCGGTGATCATTATCGTACCCGGCTTGCGGTTTATTTCGACGCTCAGCTTTATAAAGGGCTATTCCCTGCTTCTTTCTGTCTACGTCTGCACATCCTCGCTGCGAATGCTGTGCGCTCAATTTGTGCGCGCCCGCGATATGGTAAAGCTGTTCGCTCTCGACGGAATCTTAGCGACTCTGCTGCTGCTCATCTTCAACCTGCTGTTTATCGAATGGCTTCATATGGGCGTAAAGGGATTCATGCTCGCCGTTATCCTTTCCGATCTCTGTTCGTCGGTCTTTCTGTTCTTAGCTGCAAAACTTTACAAATTCGTCAGCCCTAAGCATTTCAAAATTTCCCTTGCAAAGGAAATGATGAACTATTCTATCCCCCTTATTCCGACTATTGTAATGTGGACTATAACCAGCCTTTCCGACCGCCTTTTTATTTCCAATATGCATAGTTCGCGCGTTCAGCTCGGTCTTGATATGGCGGGAATTTACAGTCTGGCAGCCATCGTTCCTAATCTAATATCAATGGTATCTACAATATTCTTCCAGGCGTGGAATATGTCCGCAATTTCCGAAAATGAATCCGCCGACCGAAGCAAATTTTACGAGCGGGTTTACAACGCCTACGAAGCCGTACTATTCATAGCTTCAGCAGGACTGCTTCTCTTTATAAAGCCTGTCACGGCGTTTTTGAATAATACCTCAAACTTCGAAGAATATTCCACCGTTTACATTTATGCGCCTATCCTTGTGGCTTCGGCAATTTTCCTGTCGCTTGATCAGTTTCTCGGCGGAATTTACACTGCCACTAAGCACACTCAAAACAGCCTCTGGACAAGCGCGTTTGCCTGTGCTGCAAACTTGATCCTTAATTATTTCCTGATTCCCGCATGGGGAATCCAAGGGGCGGCTATCGCAACTTTCCTGAGTTACTTCATGTGCTTCCTCATCCGTATGGTAGACGCAAGATTCTATGTGCCGTTTAAGGTCAATTTTACAAGATCTCTTGTAAATACCGCCGTCATCATAATTATGTGCGTAATTATAATTAAGTCGCCCAAACTCTGGGGATTGTGGCTCATTCCGCTTTGCGCCGCTGTTATTGCTTACAATTTCAAGGCTCTTCAAGCGACCATGCACAAAGTACTAAAAAAGCGCAGTTCCAAAACTGCATAAAGGAGGATTTCATATGCCAACGCCGCACAACAACGCCAATATAGGCGATATCGCAAAAACCGTTCTTATGCCCGGCGATCCGCTGAGAGCGCAGTTTATTGCCGAAAATTATCTCGAAAACGCCGTCTGCTACAATAAAGTAAGGGGAATACTCGGATTTACGGGAACTTATAAGGGAATCCCCGTTTCCGTTCAGGGAAGCGGAATGGGAATGCCCTCTATCGGCATATATTCTTATGAGCTTTTTAACGAATACGGCGTTGAAAATATAATCCGCGTGGGAACGGCAGGCTCGATAGCCGATAATGTCGAACTCCGCGACGTTATAATCGGATTGAGTGCAAGTACGAATTCTTCATATGCCGCCCAGTACGCTCTCCCCGGAACTTACGCGCCCACGGCTTCATGGAATCTGATCTCCGCCGCAGTAGATGCCGCCAATAAAAAAGGATGCAGATTCCACGCGGGAAATATTTTGTCAAGCGATACGTTCTACGACGACAGCGCAAGTCTTTCAAAATGGCGCAAAATGGGAGTTCTCGCAATTGAAATGGAAGCCGCCGCTCTTTACATGAACGCCGCGCGCGCAGGCAAAAACGCTCTCTGCATACTGACCGTATCAGATTGTCCGCTGAAAGGACTTTCAACTACCGCAGAAGAACGTCAGACCACTTTCCGCGATATGATGGAAATTGCACTTGAAACGGCATTTACTTGTGCTGTATGATTTAAGGGGACGCCCAAGAACGTGCCGTACCCTCTGCCTTTCAGGCATCTCCCTACACTGTAGGGAGTCACCCATAAAAATCTCCTGCATAAGGGACTCAGTCCCTTATGCAGTTCAAATTTGACAGGGATGATAAAGACTAATTCCTATACAGAGATTTAAGAGGATGCTTCTTTGAAATTTACAGCTCAGGTAATATGTGTAAAAAAAATTAAATAAAAAATAATACTTTATTTTTTTCGAAAAATGTAGTATAATAGAAAAAGCAGCAGAATTTGCGCGGAATGCGAAGATTCAAAAAATTAATTTTAAGAGGATAATTATGGTAAACAAACTTTCGCTTGGTATCGACGTAGGCTCAACTACGGTAAAAACAGTAATTACCGACGAGGAAAGCCGCATTATTTATTCAAAATATCAGCGGCATTTTTCGAAAGTCAAGGAAACTGTCACGGAACAGCTTGCCATCATTCGCGGCGAATATCCGAATGATAAATTCACGGTCTGCATAACAGGCTCGGCAGGTCTTGGACTGGCTAATTCTGCCGAAATACCGTTTGTGCAGGAAGTTCATGCCGCTTTTCTGGCTGTCAAGGAAAAAACTCCGGACGCCGACGCGGTTATCGAACTCGGCGGCGAGGACGCTAAAATAATTTTCCTGACCGGCGGCGTCGAACAGCGTATGAACGGTTCATGCGCAGGCGGAACAGGCGCGTTCATAGATCAGATGGCGACGCTCCTCGGAATCACTGCCGACCAGCTCGACGCGCTTTCTCTGAAAGCCAAAAAAGTTTACCCGATAGCTTCACGCTGCGGAGTTTTTGCAAAATCCGATATACAGCCGCTTCTCAATCAGGGCGCAATGCGCGAGGATATTGCTGCAAGTATTTTTCAGGCAGTCGTCGATCAGACTGTGTCGGGACTTGCGCAGGGACGAACTATCGAGGGAAAAGTGCTTTTTTTAGGAGGTCCGCTTCATTTTCTCAGCGGTCTGAAAAACGCCTTCGTGAAAACTCTCGATCTTGATGAAGATCATGCGGTTTTCCCCGATGACGGACCCGTTTTCGTAGCGTTTGGCTGCTCTCTTTATGCAGCTCAAAACGACGACAGATTCACTATAGACGAGATACTTCTGAAGCTGAAAAATGCCGTATCTACAGACAATATCGTTACCGGCGAGCCTCTTTTCGCTTCTCAGGGCGAATACGACGAATTTATTGAACGCCATAAAAAGCATGATTTAGGTTATGCAGATATTCGTACATATAAAGGCGGCGCATATCTCGGCATCGACGCAGGCTCGACTACCACCAAACTTGTTCTCATCACCGAGGACGGCAAGATTTTATATCATCATTATTCTTCCAATCAAGGTCAGCCCCTCGATAAGATTGCCGCGCAGATTCGCGTGATATACGATTCCATGAATCCCGATATAAAAATCATGGGCGCGGCAGTTACCGGTTACGGAGAGGATCTCATAAGATCGGGACTTTCGATAGATCACGGCATCGTTGAAACGGTCGCGCATTTCAAGGCGGCGGCGCATTTCTGCCCCGAAGTTGATTTTATAATCGACATCGGCGGACAGGATATCAAGTGTTTCAAGATCAAAAATCACAGCATCGACAGCATTATGCTCAACGAGGCGTGTTCGTCTGGCTGCGGAAGCTTCATTCAGACGTTCGCAATGGCTATGGGCTATGATATTGCGGAATTCGCGCAGCTTGGACTTTTCGCAAAGCATCCCGTCGATCTCGGTTCACGCTGCACGGTTTTCATGAACAGTTCCGTTAAGCAGGCTCAGAAAGACGGCGCGACGGTTGAGGATATTTCAGCCGGATTGTCTTCGTCAATAATCAAAAACGCCATATATAAGGTCATCCGCGCCAATTCTCCCGACGAACTCGGAAAAAATATCGTCGTTCAGGGCGGAACTTTCTTAAACGACGCCGTTCTGCGTTCATTCGAAAAAGAAATGGGCAGAGACGTAATTCGCCCCGCAATTTCGGGACTTATGGGCGCATTCGGCTGCGCATTGTATGCCAAAGAGCATTCAAAGGGCGAATCTTCGCTGATATCGCGCGAAGCTTTGGCTGAATTCAGCTATACTTCGAAATCGGCGCAATGCGGAGGCTGCACGGCTAATTGTCAGCTTAATATAATTAATTTCGGAAAGGGCAGGAATTTTATTTCTGGAAATCGCTGCGAAAAAGGCAGCGGAAAGGCTAAAAAGAATAATATTCCCAATCTTTACGAGTATAAATACAAGAGTATCGCGATGATGAAGCAAAATAATCAGCCCACCCGTCCCATTGGCAAAGTAGGACTGCCGCTCGCTCTGAATTTCTACGAATTGATGCCTTTCTGGCATACTTTATTCACGGAACTCGGCTTTGAGACTGTTTTCAGCAGCGAAAGTTCACGCGATATGTACTATCTCGGTCAGCATACTATCCCATCGGATACTGTCTGCTACCCTGCAAAGCTTATTCACGGTCATATTGAGGATTTACTTGACAAGGGCGTTGATTTTATATTCTATCCTTGCATGAGCTATAATATCGACGAGGGCGAATCTGATAATCACTACAACTGCCCGATCGTCGCATATTATCCCGAATTGCTTGCGGCGAATAATCCGCGACTTAATGCGAAAAATTTCCTTTATCCATACATGGATCTCAATGTGCGGAAAAACGTTGTAAGGGTTATAAAAGACTGCCTTAAAAATTATAATATCAAGGGAAAAATTCCTGCGGCTGTTGAAAAGGCTTATCTGGCGCTTGCCGTTCATCAGACTGACATCGCCAATAAAGCGGCGGAAATCATTAGAACAGCGCGCGCGGAAAATCGCAGCATTATCGTGCTTGCAGGACGTCCGTACCACATCGATCCCGAAATTAATCACGGTATCCATAAGCTTATAACAAGTCTCGGAATGGCTGTTGTAACGGAGGACAGCATTGCTCATCTTGCGCGTACGCCAGAACTCGAAGTTCTCAATCAATGGACTTATCATTCCCGACTCTACCGCGCCGCCGCATATGTCACAACTCAGCCCGATATGCAGCTTATCCAGCTTGTTTCGTTCGGCTGCGGAATCGACGCCGTCACAAGCGACGAGGTGCGCAGGATTCTGGAAAACAGCGGCAAACTTTACACGCAGCTGAAAATTGACGAAATAAATAATTTAGGAGCAGCAAGAATAAGACTTCGCAGCCTTATCGCAGCTATGGGCAAAGACGCTTAGACTACTTTTATTTAAGGGGGACGCCGTCCCCCTTTACCCCCTGCATAAGGGACTCAGTCCCTTATGAATCCCAATATTAATTAGTATTATTACCCACGAGGGGTAATACTGCTAATTTAAATAGATCATAAGACTGGTTCTTATGAAAGGTGCATAGGGAACGGATTCCCCTAAATAAAGCAGCCGTGCGTCTATATTAAAAGGAGGATTCAAATGGCTGAATATAAAAAATTTACCGAAGATATGATAAAAACGCATACTATCCTCATACCAAATATGCTGCCCATTCATTTCAAGCTTATCATCGAGATAATGAAGCCGATGGGCTATAAAATGGAGCTGCTGGAAAACGATTCCCGTTCCGTCGTCGACGAGGGTCTCAAAAATGTGCATAACGACGCCTGCTATCCCGCGCTTCTCGTTATAGGACAGTTTATGGACGCTCTGAAAAGCGGCAAGTACGACGTCGATAAAACAGCTCTGCTGATAACGCAGACAGGGGGAGGCTGCCGCGCTTCTAATTATATTCACCTTCTGCGTAAGGCTGTAGAACGTAATTTTCCGCAAGTCCCCGTCGTTTCGCTTAATTTCAGCGGTCTCGAAAAAGACAGCGCGTTCAAGATAACGCCTTCTATCTTCATCAAACTGCTGTACGCTGTATTGTACGGCGATCTTCTTATGACCTGCTACAATAAATGCCGCGCTTATGAGGAAAATAAGGGCGAATCCGCAAAAATGCTGGAAAAATGGCAGAATATTATCGGCAATATGTTCCGCATCGGAAAACATTACACGGCTACAAAGAAGATTTACCGTGAAATTCTGGACGATTTCGGCAGTATCCAATTAACGGGCGAGAAGAAGATCAAAGTCGGTATTGTCGGTGAAATTTATGTGAAATATTCGCCGCTTGCAAATAATCACCTTGAGGATTTCCTGCTTTCCGAGGGCTGCGAACCCGTTGTGCCGTCGCTGTTGGAATTTATAATGTATACCGTTACAGATACATTTAATAACGCAAGACTTTACGATACCAGAAATATTAAGACGCGAATTTACGAGTTGGTATATAAGCTGCTCTACTCAAAGCAGAAAGAGCTTATCAAAATTATGAAAGAACATGGAAAATTCGAGCCGCTTCATGATTTCGAGCATCTTCGCTCGTTGGCTGACAAGTACATAAGTCAGGGCGTCGTTATGGGCGAGGGCTGGCTTATACCTGCGGAAATGGCAGCTCTGGCGCAGTCTGGCGTTGAAAACATCATTTGCGCTCAGCCTTTCGGCTGCCTGCCCAATCATATAGTTGCCAAGGGAATGTCGCGCGCGATCAAAGAGGATAATCCCAACGCAAACATTGTCGCTATCGACTACGACCCCGGTGCGACGCGCGTAAATCAGGAAAACCGCATAAAGCTTATGCTTATCAACGCTAAAAGGTGACGACATGATAAAGGACAGAAACGGTAATATAATTATGGAAAATGGCGGTCAGCAGCGCATTTTAAAGCGTTTGTACCGCACGGTTGGAGGTCGTTTTATTCTTAAATTCCTGACCGCGCCTATAATTTCAAAGGCTGCCGGAATCTTTATGGATTCGCCCTTATCAATACCCTTGATAAATCCTTTTATCGCTAAAAATAATATTGATATGAAGCAGTATCGCGACAGTAAATTCTCATCGTATAACGAATTTTTTACAAGAAAAATTAAGCCGCAGCTTCGCCCCGTGGATAAAACTCCCAATCATCTTATAAGCCCGTGCGATTCCAAATTGGCAGTGTATAAGATAGACAGCGGCAGCATTTTTAAAATTAAAGATTCATACTATCGTATATCTGATCTCGTACAGAGCAAAAAGCTTGCCGAACGCTATAAAGGCGGATATTGTCTGATATTTAGATTATGCGTGGACGATTATCATCGTTATTGCTATATTGATAACGGCAGAAAAGGGGAGAATCATTTTATTTCGGGCGTTCTTCATACCGTATGCCCGATCGCGCTGGAACGCTACAATATTTACAAGCAGAACAGCCGCGAATTTACTATGCTTCATACCGAAAATTTCGGCGATATTGTGCAGATTGAAGTCGGCGCGATGCTTGTCGGCAGAATTTGCAATCGTCACGGCGAATATAATTTTCATCGCGGCGAGGAAAAGGGAAAATTTGAATTCGGCGGCTCGACTATCGTAATACTTATCGAAAAGGACAGGATAACTCTTGACAGCGATATTCTTGAAAATTCCGCTCACGGTATCGAAACCGTTGTGAAATACGGCTCTAAAATAGGCAAAAAAATCAGTATCGATTAAACGATACTGATTTTTGTTTTAATTTAAAAGATATCTTTTTTCTTCTTGATATACCGGCGGATAAGCACAAAAATCATGAGCAGTACGCAGAACACCAGGAATATCGGCGCTATCCATTTATTGGTGTTCTCGTCCTCCGCAGACTTCATTTCAGTCCAGAGATCCTGCATTTTCTGATTCGCCTCATTGGAAAGATTTACGAAAACCGAAGTATTCGCACTGATAAATTCCTGATCGGGATACGAAACATGGCTGTTCTGCACTTCCTCGTCAAGCATTTCATATGCAGCCTTATGCGGCGTCGAATAACATATAAAATCAATATTCGAATATGCAATATCAGGTTCGCACATGAAATTTATATACATTTCAGCCGCTTCCTTCTGACGAGCCGTAGTTGGTATGCACATCGCGTCAATGAAAAGATTCGTTCCGCTTTTCGGCACTACAAAGTCGAGATCTTCATTATCATCCATGATGGTAAGCGCGTCGCCTGCGTAATACGGCGCAATAAGCGCGTCGCCTGCTCCCATCTTATCGAATACCTCGTCCATTACATAACCCTGAACAATATTTTTCTGACGGCGAAGCTTCATTGCCGCCTGCTCCAGTTCGTCAAAATCTTCAGTATTAAGAGAGAATCCCTCCATGATCTCCGCAATTGCAAATGCGTCGCGCGGATTGTCGAACATTAGTATCTGATCGGCATAATCTTCATTCCAGAGCAGATCCCAGTCAATCTCCTCGGGCGGAATATCTACCATAGTCGTATCGTAAATGATTCCGACAGTTCCCCATGTATACGGCACAGAATACGCATTTTCGGGGTCGTAATCCTGATTGCGGAAATTATCCATGATGTACTCGAAATTGGGGATATTCTTAAAATCGAGAGGCTGTATCATCTCTTCGTCAATCATTTTGCTGATCATGTAATCCGACGGGATAATAACATCGTACGCCGCTCCGCCGCCCTTAAGCTTCGCGTAAAGCTCCTCATTGGTGGCAAAGTTGGTGTAATTTACCTTGATGCCCGTCAGCTTTTCAAATTCGCCGTTAACGTCGAGAGTTCCCTCGTCCGCGCCCGTTGAGATATACTCGCCCCAGTTGTAAACGTTTATGGAAAGCCCCTTGCCCTTGAATCGCGTGTAATAGTCGGGATCGGCTATTGTCAGCGTCTGCTGATAAGCTTCTTCCTCTTCTTCATCGTCGGAATTTTCTGAATCGGCACACGAGGCAAGCATTGACAAGCTTAATAAAGCCGCAGTAAGCAAATACCAAAATTTCTTCATGTCAGCCTCCTTACATTGCTCCGCTTTTCTTCAAAGCTCTCTTTTCCAGTATGTTCTTCACAATCAGAACGATCACTACTGCAATGAAAATAAGAGTCGAAAGAGCGTTTATTTCGGGAGAAACTTTTCGGCGCGTCATTGAATATATCGTGATAGGCAATGTCTGCGACGTCGAGCCGCTGGTGAAATAGCTGATTACGAAATCGTCCAGCGAATAGGTGAACGACATGAGGAATCCGCTGATAACGCCGGGCATGATTTCAGGCAAAACTACCTTGCGGAACGCCTTTACCGGACTGCATCCCAGATCCTGCGCCGCTTCGTAAATATGCGGATTCATCTGATTGAACTTTGGCATTACGTTAAGAATAACATAAGGAACGTCAAATGTTATATGCGCGATAAGCAGCGTAACAAAGCCGAATTCCAGATTCATTCTTGCGGCGAAAAATACGAAAAGAAGCATCAGCGAAACACCTGTAACGATTTCGGGGTTGATGATAGGCATATTCGTCACATTCATAACGACAGCCTTCGGAACTTTTCGCATACTGTTTATGCCGATAGCCGCCAGCGTACCAAGAATCGTCGATACGACGCTGGCAAGACAGGCGATGATTATCGTGTTGATAAGCGATGAAATAATAATTCTGTTATGGAAAAGTCTGACGTACCAGTCGAATGTAAATCCGCTGAAAACGCTTCTGCTCTTCGTTTCGTTGAACGAGAAAACAATAAGCACGAAAATCGGCACGTACAGGAACATCAGCACCAGAGCCATATAAATTTTACCGAGTTTTTTCATGTCAGCGCCCTCCTACATTAACACCTGATCGTCGGGATCGAACTGATTCATTACCGTCATTATCACGAGGATTATGACCATGAGAACGAACGAGATCGCCGCGCCAAGATGCGGATTATAGGCGTTTCCAAGGAATTGCATCTCGATAAGATCGCCGATGAGAAGATTAGAACCGCCGCCCAGCATTCTGGAAATAATGAATGTGGAAATTGCAGGAACAAATACCATTGTTATACCCGAAGTTATTCCGGGCATACTAAGCGGAACTATAACTCGAAACAGAGTGCTTGTATAGCTGCATCCCAGATCGGAAGCCGCCTCGAACATACTGTTGTCAATTTTCTCCATTACGGAATACAGCGGAAGTATCATAAACGGCAGATAATTGTAGACCATTCCCAGTACTACCGCAGCCGACGTATTTATCAGCTTGAACGGTCCGAGACCTATCAATCCGAGAAGGTGGTTGATAATACCGTTATTGCCCAGAAGAGTCATCCATGCATATGTACGCAGCAGGAAGTTCATCCACATGGGCAGCATAACTATCATAAGCATCGTTCCTTGCTTGTGCTTATCCATGCGCGACAGCATGAATGCAACGGGATACGCGATAACAAGGCAGATAGCCGTTGCAATAAGAGAAAGCCATATCGAACGGACGAATATATTTGCATATTGTCCAACGTCGGATATATATTTGATCGTGAAGCTTCCGTTATCATTTGTGAAAGCAAAATATGCTATCATAAGAAGCGGTACGAGTATGAATACCACCATCCATACAAGATACGGAGCGGAAAAATATTTCAGTTTCATTGCTACTCCTCCGCTTTCTTCATTATATGAATATCAAATGGATCAACTGCCATGCCAACCATAGAGCCGACGGATTCCGCCTTTGTAGAATGTATTTTCCACTTGCTTTCGGCTGTATCGATCACCATTTCGTAATGAACGCCCTTGAATACCACCGATTCGACGATTCCCGTAAGCTTCGCCTTTTCCGCGGAAATAATCTTCACATCCTCGGGACGGATAACAACGTCGACTTCTTCGTCCTTGTCGAATCCCTTGTCCACGCATTCAAAACGTCTGCCGTAGAATTCCACAACGCAGTCTTCGGGCATAACGCCGCTGACGATATTGCTTTCTCCTATAAAATCGGCAACGAAAGCGTTTTTCGGCTCGTTGTATATATCCGTAGGCGATCCGATCTGCTGGATATAGCCGTTATTCATAACGACGATGCTGTCGCTCATGGTGAGGGCTTCTTCCTGATCGTGGGTGACATAGATAAAAGTCAGCTCAAGCTCCTGCTGGATCTTTCTCAGCTCTATCTGCATTTCCTTTCGGAGTTTCAGATCGAGAGCGCCGAGAGGTTCGTCCAGAAGCAGCACTTTCGGGTGATTTACGAGAGCGCGGGCAATTGCGACACGCTGCTGCTGACCGCCTGACAATCGGTTTACAGATCGCTTTTCATACCCCATGAGGTTGACAAGCTCCAGCATTTCGCCTACGCGGCGTACTATTTCCTTTTCGGGAACTTTTTTTACTCTCAGACCGAAAGCGATATTTTCGTAAACATTCAGATGTGGGAAAAGCGCATATCGCTGGAATACGGTATTGACGTTTCGCTTATGGGGCGGCATACCGTTGATGCGCTTGCCCTCAAAGAGAACGTCTCCGCTGTTGGGTTCGAGAAAACCCGCGATAATGCGAAGCGTGGTAGTTTTTCCGCAGCCGGAAGGACCAAGAAACGTTACAAACTCATGATCCTTGATGTCAAGGCTGATGTTTTTGAGGATACGCTCGCCGTCCTCAAATTCCACGATAATATCTTTTAGGCTGACAATGTTTTCCATTTATCAATCTCCTTTAAAATATATTACCCATGTATAAAACAACAAGTCTAAATACACGGACGATTAATTATAACACACTTTTTTTTGAAAATCAATAGATAGAAAATATTTAATTCAATTAAGGAATTCGTCGCATAAAAAATCTGCATTTCAAAAAGAAATGCAGATTTCATAGATTGCCTATAGATTAGCGATACATAATCAAAATAAAAATCACCGCAGCAAATAAAAAAATTACTCCCATTAAGACTATTAACAACTCTGTACTTTTAGATGGTTTCTTACTATGTTTTTTAGGCTTATAACTACTTTGATTTGACGAATATGTTTTATTAAAATTTTTCTCTCCGCGTTGATGTTCCACTTTATGATATGACACAAGCAAATCGTTGGTTGACATAGTTGAATTTGATAAATTCACTTCTTTAGATTTTTGCGGTTTGAGTTGGTTTTCAACTTTACTATATAACGTAAGCGGATCGTTGGTTGACATGATACGAGAATAAAAATTATCAAGCCACTGAATATCATCGGGGTCGCACATACTTTCTTCGGTACACTCTGGTTCGTGTACGATTTGATTTCTTACCCAACGATAATGTTTTAACTGCCTTAAATCTTCATTCCAGCCTGACACATAATCGGAGCCGTTCGGATTACCGATCATTTCATCAATATAAATTGATAGACCATGGTTATCTCCATAAATTTCGCTACATATTTTTTCAAGTCTTTTATATGAATCAATAAAACTCATAGCGTATTCCTCCAGAAAATACGGTGTTATAGCTATATGTAATCAAATGTTTTCAGCACAAACAGCCACCCCGTCAAGGTGAATGCGCTCATAAGCGTTGTCAGCATGACTGCAAACGCCGTAATAGTGCCTTTGTGTCCGAAATTTTTAGCCATTACAAAACAGCTTCCTGTTGTCGCGCTTCCGAGCATTACGAGAATTGCAATGAGTTTTTCTCCGCGAAATCCGAAATTAACCGCAAACGGCAGGAAAATTCCGCAGAACAGTATCAGCTTGATAAATACAATGCCGAGAGTTACGGGTAATTTTCCTTTCGCATCGCTTGTTTTGAACGACGCTCCCAGCGCTATCAGAGAAAGGGGAGTCGCCATATTTCCGAGATATGATACGGATTTTTCCAGTATCACGGGCTGCGGTATTTTCAGCAGCGACCATGTCATTCCCACGGCAATTCCGATAATTATAGGGTTTGTGAGAATGCCTTTTAGCGTGTTCAGGAACAGCTCTTTTTTACTGCCCGATCGCTTTTCGGGAGAAGTCAGCGATAATGATATCACCGCGATGATATTATAAAGCGGAACTGTTCCCGCTATCATCAGGGCAGCCATTGTCGCTTCACCATAAATATTTTTTACAAAAGCTATTCCCAATACAGCCGCACTGCTTCTGTAAGAGGCTTGTATTATTTCGCCGCGTTCCGCTTTCTCTTTATGTAACAGCGAATATCCGACGGCGATAAAAACGCTCAAAAGGGTAGCGCAGATGCAGAAAAGCACAAATTTTCCGTCCCATACCGCGCGGAAATCAGCGGTTGATAAGTCTGAAAACAATAATGCAGGCAAAGTTGCAGTAAATGTAAATTTATTTAATTTTGATGTGGTATGATCGTCCAGAAGATTAATCTTTCGACATATCCAGCCGAATACCATCATCAGAAACACCGGCACAGTCGCATTAAGACTAAACCGAAGATTCTCCAAAAACATTTTATACTCCTTAATTATGAAATAAGCAGCTCTCTCATGAGAATCATATCATAAACGTCTACTGCGGAATCCTTATTGAGATCGGCGCGAATATACTTATCAAGCGAAAACTTTTCGCCGTTTATCAGAAATCCGCTCAAAATCACAGCGTCGGAGATATTTACTTCGCCGTCGTCGTTAATATCGCCGGCATTTTCGGTTATGCCATCGCCGACGTAGAAAACGGAGTTTATGAGCGTGTACACTGCTCCCGAAGAATCTTCAGCCTGAACGCAGTAAACATATGTTCCAGGGGTAAGCTTATTGAAATGCATTTCCCCGTCAAATTTTCCGGCAAAATCATATTCGTTTCCTGTCGGTGAATCTTCTGTCGTCATCAAGGCAGTTTCGCCGTCCGCTCCGTAAATTCCGCCCCATACTCTGCTAATTTCCAATGTGGATTCTATCCTGCCAGTCAAGCTGAAAACTGCGCCTTCCGCCAATTTTCCACTCGGCACGGAAACGCCAGTCAACGTCATTTCAGATTCAATATCAGCGATTTTTTCTATATAGTCCATATGGCATAATCCCGAAATTCCGTTATATTCAACGTGCGCCCATTCGCCGTCAGCCTTTATTACCGTAAATTCAGCTTCGGGCGGAATCTCGCCTATAACGTCAAATTCCGAGCCGTGTCCGCTTCTGATATTGAGATAAGTGGAAACTCCAGTTGTCGTGTAAATTCCGCAATAGCTAATATCACATCCGCAATTATTATTGCCCGGATCACCCGACGCATTATATGTAAAATAAGTCAGCGGATCGTAATAAGTTACCGTTGGCCAGCCAGCTAAAAGATCGTCGCAAATGCCGAAATGCAGGTGATTTCCGCTTGCAGTTCCCGTACTTCCGACGTAGCCGATCAGCTGACCTGCCATTACTGAAGATCCCGAAGAAACTGCCGTGGAAGTACAGTGCGCATAAAACGTATATTTGTCGATATCCTCATGATACAGTATTATCAAATAGCCATAGTCATCCATCCAGCTGGCGGAAACACATTCGCCCGAATAAGCCGCGTAAATATTTGCGCAGTAGTCTGCTGGAATATCTATCGCGTTGTGATAAGCGGAATTGTCGCCGTTGTTTCTGCGCGCGTCGAAATATGTTGTGATATCGCTGAATTCCTCGTCAAGAGGCCATACCGCCGAAATCGCCGCATATGAATTTACATTCGGCAAAATATTTATCATCATCATGAACAGCGGCAGCATTATAAAAATGCTCGCCGCCTTTTTCACAAATTTTTTCATTAATAAGCCTTTCCCCAGTAAACCATATGCTTGGCAGGTTTTCCGCAGCACACGCATACGTCTGAAATTTGCTCCTGATCGAATGGAATACATCTCGATCCTACGCCTGTTTTCTCCTTGACTTCGTCCTCGCAGGCTTCCTCGCCGCACCACATTGCCTTGATGAAACCGTCGCCCTTTTCTTCAAGAATTTTAACTATCTCGTCCATAGTTGCGCAGGCATACGTCCTGTTCTCCTGATTCGCAAGAGCCTTGGCATACATACCGTCGTGAGCTTCTTTGAGCTTTTCTGCGGCAGCTTTTTCGAGATCTTCCAGAGAAATAACGGTCTTTTCGCCGTTCCAGCGAGATGCAATAACGCACTGACCGTTCTCGATATCCTTAGGCCCGATCTCAACGCGAATCGGAACGCCTTTCATCTCGTACTCGGCAAACTTCCAGCCGGGTGAATTTTCGCTGTCGTCAAGCTTAACTCTGATTCCTGAGGCTTTCAGACGATCGTAAAGTTCTCCTGCCTTGTCGAGAACGCCCTCCTTATGCTGAGCAATAGGAATTATAACAGCCTGAACGGGAGCGACAGCAGGAGGCAGAACAAGTCCGTTGTTATCGCCGTGAGTCATGATAACTGCGCCGATAAGACGCGTAGTTACTCCCCAGCTTGTCTGATGCGGGAATACGCGCTTGTTTTCCTTGTCGGTATATTCAATGCCGAACGCCTGCGCGAATCCGTCTCCGAAATAATGGGAAGTACCTGCCTGAAGCGCCTTTCCGTCGTGCATTAGAGCCTCGATAGCATATGTAGAAACCGCTCCCGCAAATTTATCGGATTCGGTCTTTTTGCCCTTTACAACGGGCATAGCAAGCGATTCCTCGCAAAACTGCGCATAAACGTTGAGCATACGCTCCGTTTCTTCTACAGCCTCCTCGGCGGTCGCATGAATAGTATGACCCTCCTGCCACAAAAATTCTCTTGAACGGAGGAAAGGACGCGTAGTTTTTTCCCATCTTACAACGCTTACCCACTGGTTGTAGAGTTTCGGAAGATCGCGGTAAGAATGAACTATATTAGCATAATGCTCGCAAAACAGCGTTTCGGAAGTAGGTCTGACGCAAAGGCGTTCTTCAAGTTTTTCCGTACCGCCGTGAGTTACCCACGCAACTTCGGGAGCGAATCCCTCTACATGATCCTTTTCTTTCTGAAGCAGACTTTCGGGAATGAACATAGGCATACAAACGTTTTCATGTCCGGTAGCCTTGAACATACCGTCAAGAATACGCTGGATATTTTCCCATACAGCGTAACCGTAGGGGCGAATGACCATGCAGCCCTTTACGCTTGTGTATTCGACAAGCTCCGCTTTTTTACATATATCAGTATACCACTGTGCAAAATCTTCGTCCATGGAAGTAATTGCCGTAACCATTTTTTTATCTTTAGCCATTTTTATTTCTCCTCTGAATTAATTATACGTATATTAATTATATCAATTTCAATCACATTTGTCAATATGTCATTTTCCATAAAAATAAATCCTACTCGTGCTGATTTATCAGGGGGGACAGCGTCCCCTGACATATAACAGCACAAGTAAGAATTCACATTTTATGTTAGATCGCCATATTATACAGCGGAGGTGATGATAGTTGTATCGTGAAATATTTCTTGCCGTGATAGTAAGCGCGGATATTTTTTTAGCTGCCGCGGCATATCGCAGCAGCGACATAAGAATACCGCCGGTTTCGGCGTTTATCATTAATTTTATCTGTACGTTTGTACTTGGGATCTCGCTTGTTCTGTCGGAGATAGCGGGACAGATCATCGACATAGAAATTTGCAGAATAGCGGGATTTATCGTACTTACCGCAATGGGAATAATAACCGTATTCAAAAGCCTGATGAGAGGATTGATACGCAGACTTTCGAAACGCGGCGAACTTTCGCTCAAACACAGCGGCAGCGGAATCGTAGTAAAACTTTATCTTGACGATACGGCTGCGGATTTCGACTGCTCGAAAGTTCTCTCGCCATTTGAAGCCGCCGCGCTTGCCCTTGCAAGTTCGCTTGATTCTGCGGCGACGGGTCTAAGCTGTGGTTATAGTAACATAAACCCAATATTATCGGCAGTTTTTGTATTTATAGCAGGATTTGCCGCAATGTTTTTCGGAAGCGTTTTCGGGAAAAAAATCTCCTCCCTTGACCACGATCTCTCATGGCTGGGAGGAATTATGCTGATCGCATTTGCAATTTTTGAATTTGTCAGCAGCTAATATATTCTATATAATGCTATATATTATAAATCACAATTTCAGGCGGATTAAACATTCGCAGCTTTCCTATACCTGCTGTAACGTGAATCTGATTTTTACCAATAGTATAGACTCCTTTGGAATATTTCGGGAAAAATCGCCTTTCGGGTGAAAGTATACCGATTCCAAACAGTCTTACGCTGCCGCCGTGAACGTGTCCGCTGAACGTATGATCAGCGCCCCATTCGGCATATTCCTTGGCAAAAAGGGGATTATGTGCAAGCAAAAACGTCTCGCAGTCCGGAACTTTTCCGATAAGCTGCTCCATCTCTTTCACCGTAAATCCGTCAAGATTACGATAGCTGCCGTTCTTTTTATACGTAGAGTATTTCTGCATCAAACCGTAAATCCTTATCTTCCTGCCCTTGAACTCAAGTTCTTCATATCTGTTCAGAAGAAGATGAACCTGATTTTTTCGCAGTATTTCCAGCAATTCGCGTTGTTTTTCATCCGGAAGGCTCTGCTCGTGATTCCCGAAACACATATAGACCGGCGCAATTTCACAAAGATTCCCCAGCATCATATCGATCTCCGAAAAATCTGTCTGCGAACGCGATACGAGATCTCCTGTGATAAATATAAGGTCGGGAGATTCATTTTCAGCTGCGCGGCAAATTTTATGAACGATATTTTTTCTCTTATGAACGTCGGATAAATGAAATATCTTAACATTTCCGACAGGCTTTTCACGGCGCGTCTTGAGCATGAATTTGTTTTCTATGACAAGATCAATCGTGAACGACGCCGCAATTATGACTAAAATTACGCTAAAAATAACCACTTTTCAGTCTATCATTCTTCGGATTCGTCGTCGGGTTCAGCCTCGACAACAACTTCGTTCTTTTCAGCTTCGGCAGCTTCCTTCTCCGCTTCGCGAATCTGCTCTTCCGTAAGCTGCTCGACTTTTTCCGTTTCCTGCGAATCGTCATGCTCGGCGCGCGTGAACGCTACAACTTTCGCTCCCTCGCCGACTCTCATTACGCGCACGCCCTTGGCAATTCTGCCCATAACGCGGACGTCGCTCGCAAGAATCCTTATTATGATTCCGTCGCTGGAAACAAGGATAATATCGTCCGTCTCGTCAACTATCTTGATTCCGCATACGTGACCGCGAACTTCGTCAACCTTATAGTTTGTCAAGCCGTAACCGCCGCGATTCTGAATTCTATAGCTGTCGATCTCGGTACGCTTTCCGTAGCCGTTTTCAGTGACCGTAAGAAGCGTTGTGGATTCTCCTGCGCGCAGCCTTGCAATTCCGACTACATAATCTCCGTCGCGCAGCTTGATAGCCTTAACGCCGTGAGCCGAACGCGACATTGATCTTCCCTTTTCCTCTTCGATGCGGATAGCCATACCGTTTCTTGTCGCAACAAATATCTGCTCCCTGCCGTTTGTCATGCGGACGCCGGCTATCTCGTCGCCCTCGTCAAGTCCGATAGCGATAAGTCCGTTTTTGCGCACATTCTTGTAAAGCGACAGATTGGAACGCTTTATCTTGCCGTTTTTGGTAACGATAGTAATAAATCTTTCGTCGCTGAAATCTGTCGTTTTTATCATTGCCGTGATCTTTTCGTTTTCAGTCAGCGGCAGCAGATTTATGAGATTAAATCCGCGCGAAGCTCTTGAACCGTCAGGAATCTCATAGCATTTCAGCTTATACATAATGCCTTTGTTGGAGATGAAAAGAATATTGTCGTGAGTTCCGCAGATGAACATCTCCTCCACGAAATCCTCCTCGCGCTGCTTCATTCCGCTGATTCCACGTCCGCCGCGCTTCTGGGTCTTATATTCCGTAACGGGCATACGCTTGATATAGCCGTTATTTGTAAGCGTAACCACGCAGTCTTCAACGGGGATAAGATCTTCGATATCAACTTCTCCGCTAACCGATTCAATATCCGTACGGCGCGTATCGCTGAATTTCTTTCTTATCTTGTTGAGATCGTCCATTATTATTTCATAAACACGATTTATATTGGCAAGTATATCCTCAAAATCAGAAATTTTTGTAAGCAGTCCGTATAATTCGTCGACAATTTTCTGACGTTCCAGACCTGTAAGCGCTCCGAGACGCATCTGAACGATAGCCTCCGCCTGCTCCTCCGAAAGTCCCTTATTATGCTCGAGATGATGAAGATTCGTAAGGTCATACTGGGCGCGGTCGAGAAGATTAGACATATCCGTATCACTGAACCGCTCTATCATCGCCGCTTTTGCTTCGGGAATGGTCTTACTGCCGCGGAGGATTGCTATTACCTCGTCGATGTAATCGGCGGCAAGCATAAATCCCTGAAGTATATGCGCCCTTTCGAGTGCCTTTCGGAGATCAAATCTCGTTCTGCGCTGAATGACGTCGACCTGAAAATCCAGATAATTGGACAGCATCTGCTTGAGAGTAAGCACTTTTGGCTCGTTATTTACAAGCGCAAGCATGATTATGCCGATAGTATCCTGCAATTTCGTAAGCGCAAACAGCTTATTAAGCACGATCTGCGGCACGGCGTCCTTTTTAAGTTCGATAACTACGCGCATTCCGTCCTTATCCGACTCGTCGCGGAGATCGTAAATTCCGTCGATGCGCTTGTCCTTGCAAAGCTGTGTAATATTTTTAAGTATGAGCGTTTTATTTACCATATACGGTATTTCGTCAACTATAATGCAGTTTCTGCCCTTTAATTCCTCAAAATGAGTACGGCTGCGGAGAATTATCTTTCCCTTTCCCGTACCGTATGCGGCGCGTATTCCCGCCTTGCCCATAACTATTCCGCCCGTGGGAAAATCAGGGCCTTTGATATGCTCCATAAGCTGTTCGAGAGTGCAGTCAGGGTCGTCGATAAGAAGCTGAAGCGCGTCTATAACTTCGCCCAGATTGTGCGGCGGAATATTCGTAGCCATTCCGACAGCGATACCCGTCGAGCCGTTGCACAAAAGATTCGGAAAACGCGACGGCAGAACTTCGGGTTCTTTGAGTCGGTCGTCATAGTTGGGCATATAATCGACGGTTTCCTTGTTTATATCCTGAAGCATATCCAGCGTGATCTTCGCCATTTTAGCTTCGGTATAACGGTAAGCGGCTGCCTTGTCTCCGTCGATAGAACCAAAGTTTCCGTGACCGTCAACAAGAGGATAGCGCATTGAAAAATCCTGAGCCAGACGAACCAGCGCGTCGTATACGGAAGCGTCGCCGTGAGGATGATATCGTCCGAGAACCGAACCGACAGTATCGGCACATTTTCTGTACGCCTTGTCGGGAGTAAGTCCGTTTTCGTGAAGCGTGTAAAGAATACGCCTGTGAACCGGCTTCAGACCGTCTCTTACGTCCGGAAGCGCACGGGAAACTATTACGGACATCGCATATTGAAGCATGGAATTTTCCATTTCATCAACAAGTTCCGAATTTATAACTTTAGAATTGTCATTATACAACAAAATTTATTACCTCCTTTAAGCGGCGTTTTTATCAAAATTCCTCAGAATTTCTTTTTCCTGGTCTGTCATTCCACCCGTAGGAACTATATAAAATACTGATTTTCCGTATATTATCAGAAAGTAATCCTGCTTTTCCATAATTTTCAGATTTTCATCGGCGTTAAACCGCGTAGGTTCGGGAAGCTCTTCTTTATCGAAATCATTATCGCCGTCTTCAAGATAACCTGCGTTTTCCGTGGAGAATTCAATAAAATCGTCTCCGGCGGTAATCTTATAAACGGGTTCGCCCATTTCTTTCACCATTTCGGTTACTCGCTGACGCACTTTCCGCGGATTATACCACTCGCGGAACGCCATTGCAAGGCATATCATGATAAGCAGATAGGCGATAAGATTATCGGGGGATTTTACCGCTCCGTATACAAAATTCGCCGCAAGAACTATGAAGATACCCATAAAAATATAATTTTTGGGATAAACGTATTTTTTCTGATATGTTTTGTAGCCTTCGATAAAAATATCCATAGGGATAGTGTATTTTTTTTCAATCCTTATATTATTTTCCAAATTAATGCTCCTGTTGTTTATAATAACATAAATCAATTTTACTATGCAGTATCATGCAAGGGACAATGTCCTCCTACATCCTGTGCAAAGATGTTATCCTATTGCAGCCCTACTCATATTTCTTGCTTCCTTTAGGGAGCAAGAAATATGAAATATTGGGTTTCAAAAGGGTGAAGCACTTTTGCAGGGGTGTCGGGTGACTCCCTACGGGGTAGGGAGATGTCCGCAGGACGAGGGTACGGCACGTTCGTGCAGCGTCCCCTGACATGATGCAGCACAGGTAAAAATTAATTTACTTTATTTTTATATATCAAGATTTTGTGCGAATTTTGCGTTTTTCTCGATAAACTTTCGTCTCGGTTCAACTTTGTCGCCCATAAGTATGGTGAATACTTCGTCCGCCTTTAACGCGTCTTCCATGCTTATCTTAACGATAGTACGACGTTCGGGATCCATGGTAGTTTCCCACAACTGGTCGGGATCCATCTCACCAAGACCTTTGTATCGCTGTATCTCGACTTTATATTTGCCGTCCTCCGACAATTCGGCAGTGTATTTATCGCGCTCTTCATCGGAAAACGCATAGCGTTCTTCCTTATTGCGCCATACCTTGAAAAGCGGCGGCTGCGCGATATAAACGTTGCCGTTGGTGATAAGCGGACGCATATAGCGGAAAAAGAACGTCAGCAGAAGAGTTCTGATATGCATACCGTCGACGTCGGCATCCGCCATGATGATAACTTTGCCGTAGCGGAGTTTTTCAATGTCGAATTCCTCGCCGATTCCCGTTCCAAGAGCAGTTACCACGGGGACGAGCTTTTCGTTGCTGTAAATTTTATCAATACGCGCCTTTTCAACGTTCAGCATCTTGCCCCAGAGCGAGAGGATAGCCTGATAACGTCTGTCTCGTCCCTGTTTTGCCGAACCTCCCGCCGAATCTCCCTCGACGATGTAAATTTCCGTGTAACGGCTGTCGCGCTCGGCGCAGTCCGCAAGCTTTTCGGGCATCGAGGTTTTTCCGAAAGTCTTGTTTCTCTCGGCTTCACGCGCTCTTTTGGCGGCTTCACGCGCTTTCAGTGCGGAAACGCTTTTGTCGAAAATTATCTTCGCAACAGCAGGATTCTCCTCCAGATAATTCATAAGCTTTTCCATGATAAGTTTTTCTATAAAAGGCTTTACTTCAGGATTTCCAAGACGTCCTTTTGTCTGTCCCTCAAATTCACATTCCGTAAGCTTTACCGAAATTATAGCCGTCAAACCCTCGCGGACGTCGTCGCCCGTAAGACGTTCTTTTTCTTTTAACAGTCCCATTTTTTTGCCGTATTCGTTCACGACCTTTGTAAGAGCATTCTTGAAACCCGTTTCATGAGATCCGCCGTCTTTGGTGTGAATATTATTTGCAAACGAAAGTATTATTTCATTATAGCTGTCATTGTACTGCAAAGCGATCTCCGCAAAAGAATCCCCCTGAGTTCCCGAAAAATAGATAACGTCTCCGCTGAGAGATTCATAGCCGCGCGTTTCGTGAATATGCTCTACAAACTGCCTTATACCGCCCTCGTAATGAAGAATTTCCGACTTTATATTCTCGTCGTCGCGAAGATCGGAGAAGTTTATCTTTATGCCCGCATTTAGGAACGCCTGCTCTCTGAGACGTTTCAGCAGAACTTCGTAATCGTACACGGTATCCTCAAAAATTTCTCCGTCCGCCTTGAAAGTAACGCTTGTTCCTGTTTCCGTGGTTTTGCCGACGGATTTTAGTTCTTCATCGTAGCTGCCGCGTTCAAAACGCTGAAACCAGACGTTTTCGCCGTCCTTTACCGTAAGCTCCAGCCATTCCGAAAGAGCGTTAACGACCGACGCGCCCACGCCGTGCAGACCTCCCGAAACTTTATATCCGCCGCCGCCGAATTTTCCGCCTGCATGAAGTATCGTATAAACTACGGTAGCCGCGGAAATTCCCTCTTTGGGATGAATTCCGACGGGAATTCCACGTCCGTTGTCCGAAACGCGTATAATATCTCCTTTCAGTATCTCGACCTTGATCTCCGTACAATAGCCCGCAAGAGCCTCGTCGATGGAGTTGTCCACTATCTCGTAGACAAGATGATGAAGACCGCTCGGACCTGTAGAGCCGATATACATTCCCGGACGCTTGCGCACGGCTTCAAGCCCCTCAAGAATTTGTATGTCGTTTTCATCGTAATTGTTATTCTGCTGACTCATAATTACCTCCTGAGTAATTAATAATTGACAATTGATAATTAGTTGTCAATCAGTATATTTTAACAAGATAACTGTCGTCATCTTTGTAAAATGTCATAATACATCCGTATAGCAAATCATATAAATCGTTATTGCTATGGAAATTAATTTTTACTGTGCATCATATAAGGAGATTTTGACCCTCTGTATTCCCCGCAAAGATGTTACTCTATTGTAGCTCTACTAATATTTCGCGCTCCCTTTAGGGAGCAAGAAATATGAAATATTGGGTTTCAAAAGGATGAAGCATCCTTTTGCAGGGGGGGCAGGGGGACAGCGTCCCCTTGCATGATGCAGCACAAGTAAAAATTGATTTGCATAGTATTCCAATTTATACAAATCCTCCACCGTTTGAAAGACGTTTTTTCAGAGTGCTTGCCGCAAGCTGGGATATATATATTTTTTCCGAGGTCACAATAAAAGTTTTCGGCAGTTCGTACGTGGCTAAAAACAGCCGTTTTTCCTTTTCGGCTTTATCGAGAAGCTTTTTCGTGACGCCCGTAACGGTAGTATTGTCTATATCAAATATTCCGATTATACTACGCACATCCACGGAATAATTATTGCCGATATGCAGATATACCGCGTTATTCATTAACTATCATTCCCTTGCTCATACGAAGCAGTTTTCCCCTCATTTCGGGAAGAAGCGAGCTTTCGTTGGGAGTCGTGACAAATACCTGCATATCCTTGATGATATCAAAGATAAATCTCTGACGGCTTTCGTCAAGCTCGCCCATAACGTCGTCCAGAAATACCACGGGAGATTCCTTGCTGCGCTTTTTGTAAATTTCCGCCTGCGCCAGTTTCATAACGAGAGCCGCGGATTTTTTCTGCCCCTGAGAGCCGAATTCTTTTGCGCTGACGCCGTTTATCCTGATAAACACGTCGTCGCGGTTTACGCCGCAGTGAGTAACTCCGGTACGTATATCGTAATCGGCAAGTTCGCGTAAACGCATATAATATTTGTTGACGGCAGCCTCGTCGCAGGGGAGTTCGAAATCATCGGGACGATACACATTCGATCTGTAATCCAGCTCCATGGTTTCATTTCCGCCAGTTATCGCGCTGTAAAGCCTGCTGCTGATCTCGTTGATCTTTTTTATATAATCTGCACGCATATACGATATAAGCGCGCCCTCGCGGGCAGCCTGCCTGTCCCACGCCTCCAGAATGTCGGAAGAAGCCTCTTTCAGCATGATAGCTTTCAGAAGAGCGTTGCGCTGATTGGTAATGGCGTTGCTTTTATTGATATGGGCGACGAACAGCGGATTAAGCTGAGACGCCGCCATATCAATGAAATTACGCCGTCTTTCGGGAGAGCCTTTCACAATGTCCTCGTCATCGGGAGAAAATGCGATGCATTTGAACACGTCGAAAAGCGAACCCGTACCCTTTTGCTTCACGCCGTTGAGTTCGATAATTTTGCCGGAATTCGCCGATCTTG
The DNA here is from genome assembly GCA_910576995.1 of uncultured Ruminococcus sp. GTDB lineage: Bacteria > Bacillota > Clostridia > Oscillospirales > Ruminococcaceae > Ruminococcus. The sequence goes on along the minus strand of CAJTLC010000004.1, from coordinate 39,845 downwards.
TCATTTCGATACTTATCTTCTGTTCCCGAATACTGTCGCGGAATTTTATGCCCGACTTCATTTTGCACCCGTTCAGCGCGATATAATCCTTTTCTTTCGAACCGCGGAAACTTTTGCAGCCTGATAATATCCACATCGCCTCCAGCAGATTCGTTTTGCCCTGAGCGTTCGCGCCAACGATTATATTATACTTCGGATCGGGCGCGAACGAGATATTCGACAGATTTTTAAATCCATCGATTTCGGCATAAGTGATCAGCACACTTCCACCTCTGACTCGCCGATTATGGCTACCTTATCGCCGGCGCGGATCTTTTTTCCGCGCATCGTGCATACTTCTCCGTTTACCGTGACCTGACCGTCCTGAATAAGCATTTTCGCCTCGCCTCCCGAACCCGTCATGGAAGCAAATTTCAAAAGAGCGTCAAGCTTTATGAATTCGGTAGTAATCTTTACTTTATTTTCAGGCATTTTCTTTTACCTCTTTAATTTTTTAACTGAATAGGCATTACAAGGAAGATGTAATTTTCACCCATGGGCGGAAGAATTTCAATTACCTTCATCGCGCCGTTCAGACGAATTCTTACCTTATCGCCCTCGGCTGCGCGCAGAGCGTCCAGAACCAGTCTGTTATTGAATCCGATGGTTACAGTTTCCCCGGAAATATCAGCCGATATGGCGTCGTTTACCTTTCCTACAGCCGTTTTGCAGCTTATCTTCATTACTCCGCCGCCAATTTCGCAGCGAATAGGAGACTTATTTTTATCGTCGATTATAAGGGAGCAGCGTTCAAGACAATTTGAGAATTCTTTCTTATTGACGAAAATCTCCGTTTTGCAGCCGTCCGGAATACTGAGTTTATAATTATGGAACGCGCCTTCAAGAAGTCTTGAAATAACGAAAACATTGTTGATCTCAAATATTATATGCCTGTCGTTTACGCTGATAACGCAGTTTTTATCGGAATCGTCGCGTATAAGCGTAGAAACCTCCGTAAGAGCCTTTTTCGGCACTACGAAGCTGTATTTTTCGGAAGTTTCAGTATCTTCGCTTCTGATAGCCAGACGAAATCCGTCAATAGCCACAAGAGTGAATTTTCCGTTCTCAATGTCGAAAAGTTCGCCCGTAAATATCGGCTTGCTTTCATTCTGAGCAACAGCGTAACTCGTCATATTTATCATCGAACGGAGGAGAGACTGCTTTACAGAAAAACTGCTCCTTGCGTCGACGATAGGAAGATCGGGATATTCATCAGCTGAGATCGCTGAAAAGCTGCATTCCGTAGCTACACATGAAAGCTGCACTACATTGTTTTCGTCAACTTCAATAGTAATATCGTCTCCCGACATTCTTCTTGTGAATTCACTGAACAGTCTTGCGCTTACTACAAATTCGCCGTTGTCCTGCGTGGTGGCTGAAATTGTTGTGCGTATTCCCATTTCAAGGTTATAAGCCGTTAATTCAAGTTCGTCAGGGGAAACCTTTACTTTTATGCCTTCAAGAGCCTGAATAGTAGATTTTTGAGGAACAGCACGCGAAACGTTACTAATAGCTTCGCTGAGTTCGGTTTTGTTGCAGATAAATTTCATTTGACAGATACCTCCGTATAGAACGCCATATATATTTGTATATGGCTGTTGTTTGCCAAGTTGCGGCATATGAATTCTCATATGTTTTCTCAGCTTAAATTTTAAGTGATTTAAGCTGAACTTCGAGAAGGAAAATTTATGATAAGAAAAGAAAAAATCAGGATAAAATATAATAAGATATAAATATATTATTGTAGTTGTAGTTGGGACGGTTGAAAAGTCAGGACAAGCCGAATTTGCCTGAAAACAGCCGAAAAATCATCCACAAGGCGATGTTGCCAAATTGTGGTATTTGTTGAAGCCGCAGAATATCGCTCAAAATGCTGTTTATATTGTTGGGAATTGTGGAGTTGAAGTTGAAGAAAAGTTGACAAATCGGTGGAATGTAATTTAATTTTACTAAATACCTGATCTTGAGTTCACAATTTGTCGAATGTTGAAAAGTGAACTAAGTTCAAAAAACGATTTCAACAGTCTGTAAGATCATTTTATAATGCGCAGTTTCGCCGATCTTGTTTTCAACTGAGTTTTCAACGCATTGTTTAAAACTCGGTTGAAAACCTGTATATAAACATTTTCAACAGTTGATATATACTTGCCTCTATTGCAAACTATCCAGTAATGCTGACATAAATTCCGTCTGTCTGCGTTGTCGTCGTCATCGTGCGTCAGCACGCTTTCCTCCTCCGCCTTGACATACGAAATTTCTGTTCAGCATTCTTTGGACATTTTGCAATAGAGTTAAGTATAGCGTTTGATCGATGCGGATAAATTTTATATTTATTGTCCAATTGAATAGCTGTCAGGTCTTGCTTTTATCGCGGATATTTTTGATTATATCGTTAACAAGGTTCGCAACGCTGGAATCTTTCTGAATAGCCTCGGTAACGCTGTTTACCGAATAAACGATGGTGGAATGGTCGCGTCCGCCGAATTCCGTTCCGATCGAAGCAAGCGGCATCTGCGTTATTTCGCGAACCACGTATATTGCTACTTTTCTTGCGATAGAGATCTGCTGCGATCTTTTATTTGATCTGAGATCTTCCGGCGAAACTCCGTAAACCGTCGAAACTTCCGAAATTATCTTCTCGACTGTTATCGGGATAGGCTGCTCGTCTGTAAGAACGTCGCGGATCACGCTTTGCGCCATTGAAATAGTTATCGCGCTGCCTGCAAGATGATTGAGGGCTTTCAGTCGGATGACAGCGCCTTCAAGCTGACGGATATTCGATTTCAGGCGGTTTGCCATGAATTCCGAAACTTCGGGCGGCATTTTCAGACTGAGCAATTCGCTTTTTCTGTTGATAATAGCCAGACGCGTCTCATAATCCGGTGCGGAAATATCGGCGATAAGCCCTCCTTCGAAACGTGTGCGGAGGCGCGCTTCCAGAGTAATGAGTTCTTTCGGCGGTTTATCGGAAGTGATAACGATCTGCTTTCCTTCCTGATGAAGCTTATAAAACGTATGGAAAAACTCTTCCTGCATACGCTCCTTGCCAGTGAAAAACTGGATATCATCTATAAGAAGTATATCGGCATTGCGGTATTTTTCCTGAAAATCGGAGATGAGATTTGTTTTGAGAGCCGTAACAAGGTCGTTTCCGAAGGTTTCGCTGGTGATATAAACTATATTGAACTCCGGACGGGTTTTTCTGACTTCATTGGCTATAGCCGTGATGAGATGCGTCTTTCCCATTCCCGACGGTCCGTAGATAAACAGAGGATTATAGCCGGAAATCTCGCGTTCTCCGCAGTTTTTCGCCACGGATTTACAGCAGGCGAGAGCAAAACTGTTTGAAGGTCCTTCTATAAAAGTATCGAAAGTGTAGTCGTAATTTGCAAATTTGTATGTTTTTTCAAGTTCGGCATTTTTTTCTTCCAGTTCAGCGTCGGTCGGAGGCTGAGTTGGGACTTTATCATCTGACTCAACATTAATTATAATTTTTACGTCGGGAAAGCCGAATACGTCCGTAAAAGCGTCTTTTAAAATTCCGGCATATGTAGACATAACTATATTTCGCTGAAATTCCGTGCCAACTTCGAAAATTGCGTTTGTGCCGTCGAAGCTCACCGGAGTAAGCGGATCTATCCAGGTTTTTATACCCGGAGATGGGATCTTATTGTTTTCAAGACAGTATTTCTTAACACTCTCAAATACTTCTTCGAATGAGTTCATTTGTTTATTTACCTCCGTAATCAGAAAGTTTTCGTATTTTTTTATCGCATTTTTTAACGCATAAATTGTTGAAAAATATGCGCGCCGATCGGGACAGCGATATTCCCCTATCATAATATACAATAATTATATCACGTTTTGAAAAAAAATGCAAGCAATTTTCACTATCAAAGTTTTAGAAAATAAACTGAATTTCAACACTCAAATTGACATATTGTTGAAAACTATGTTGAATTAACTTAACATTGTAGAAAAACTGTTTGTTTCCGCATAGCAAACAAACTCGAACAGTGTTGAAAAATATCGTTTTCACACTTCGCCGACAACTTTTCAACAGCTAAACAAACTTATCAACATATAGACGTTCAACTTTTTGCAGACTTTAACAGAACACGCTATAATGTATCAATTGTTGAAAACTTCTGCTTACTCTACTGGAAAGTATTGGTTAAAATTATCAAAATTTGCAAAATCAGAAAAAAATTTCTTAAAGCCCTTGACAGATTCGGATTTTTGAAGTATAATCATATAGTATCATGCGTATGTGTATACAATGGGTATGGGTGTACGCAGTTATTTGCCATTCGGGGCTGGCGTCAGCCGGTTCTATATTATAACCATGAAAGAGAGGAGGATACTGAATATGAAAAGAACATATCAGCCCAAGAAGCTCCATAGAAAGAAGGAGCATGGCTTCATGAAGAGAATGTCTACAAAGAACGGCAGAAAGGTTTTAGCTCGTAGAAGATCTAAGGGCAGAGCAAGATTAACTCACTGACGACGCTGACCACAAAAATACGTTTTTGTGGTCTTTTTTGTATATCTTGCGGCAATATGAGATAAGAATCTTATATATTAGGATTTGTTTGAAAAATCCATACATTCGCCAAAACGCCCATAAATCACTGTCTGCGTCGTCGAAAATCCTCGTCAGGCGACAGCCTGCCTTCGGATTCTCTCCTAGCATACAGTAATTTCTGTGCATTTTTCCGAATATAGCTATTTTTCAAACAAGCCCTAGGCGATACTGTATAAAAATAAATTCAATATTTTATGGTATTTGTACAGTATTGCCGTTATTTTTTCTACAGATCAGTTTTGGGTTATTAATTATGCTTTATACGACAATTATCAAGGATAACAGAGATTTCCTTAACCTGTATAAAAAAGGACGGTATATCGTCTCGAAATATACAGTTATTTATGTTAAACCCAACGGCAGACCGTTTAACAGATTCGGTATAACTGCCGGAAAGAAAATAGGCAACGCTGTTTGCAGAAACAGGGCGAAGCGTATAATCCGAGTCGCTTACAGGGACTGCGAGATAATGCTGCCTATCGGCATTGATATCGTTATCGTGGCAAGATCGGGTATTGTTGGGATAAAATCCGATGAATACTGTGGGTATTTCAAGAAATACGGCGTTAAGGAGATCGATAAGAATATCAGAAAGTTTCTGAATAAAAAATGAAATTTGCAGCGCTTTTTTTGATAAAATTTTACAGGAAATTTATTTCGCCCCTGTTTCCGCCGACATGCAAATATTACCCGACGTGCAGCTGTTACGCTCTTAAAGCTGTAGAGCGTTTTGGCGCTGTGAAAGGTTCGGCGCTGGCTTGCTGGAGGATTCTTCGCTGCAATCCGTGGTCGATGGGCGGCGTTGACTATGTTCCTGAAAAATTTACATTTAAAGTTAAAAAGTTTGATTATACTAAGCTTCATGAAGATGATGAAGCTGAAAATGATATTGATGATGACGATTATATGTCATAAATATATTTAATTATTATTCCGACAGGAGAGATATGAAAATTGAGTTTATTTAATATGCTGTATGATATCGTAGGCATACCGTTCGGTTATCTTATGAGTTTCATATACAAGGTCGTACCTAATTATGCTATCGCCATAATTATTTTTACTCTGGTTACAAAAATTCTGCTTTTCCCCGTCAATTACAAGACCCAGAAAGGCGCGGCGAGAATGCAGCTTCTTAACCCGAAAATGGAAAAGCTGAGGAAGAGTTTTGCGAATAATCAGCAGCGTCTTGCGGAGGAACAGCAGAAACTTTATCAGGAAGAGGGCGTAAATCCTATGGGTTCGTGCCTCCCCAGCCTCGTTCAGATGATACTCCTTTTCGGTATTATCGACGTTGTTTACAAGCCGATCACCCACATTCTGCATATCGGAAAAAACGTCCGTACAGCCGCTATTGAAAAGGCTTCCGAGCTTTGTATAAAATTTGGAGACGTCAACGGCGGAAATAAAATTGACGCTTCAAATCTTAGAAACGAACTTCTTACTATGGAGGTTATGGAAAAGCATCCTGACGATTTCAGCGGATTTGCAGAAAATTTCAGCCAGGCGGTTTCCGAGTTTTCGCACAATTTCACTATTTTCGGCGCAAATCTCGGCAAAACTCCCACGCTTCATCCCGGCGCATGGACGAGTGAAGCGATAATTCTTGCGATCATACCGTTTTTGGCTGGTATCGCGCAGCTTCTTGCTTCTTTCTATTCGCTTATCCATCAGAGAAAAACCAATCCTGCCGCTCAGCAGGCAGGCGGCGGCTGCATGACAGTTATGATGCTTGGGATGCCGCTTATGTCGATATGGTTCGCGTTCCAGGTTCCTGCCGGTATAGGTTTTTATTGGATATGGTCATCCTTGTTCACATTCTTTATAACTTTCGGACTGAATCAATATTTCAGTCACGACCGTATAGTTGCCATAAACGAAAAAGAAAAAGAAAAAGCGCGTATTTATGCGGAAAAACACCCCGAAAAGAAAACGTTTATGCAGCGTATGCTTGAACAGCAGGCTTTGCTCGACCAGCAGAATGGAGGTTCGGCACGATCTGCTTCCGGTGAGAAAATGTCGCGTTCCGAGCAGAATAAGCAGAATCGCGACGCAATTAACGAGGCACGGCGCAGAATGGCTGAAAAATACGGCGATTCTTATGAAGATGATGAATGATTAGATTGGAGGAATAAATATGACAGAGATTTTTACAGCTAAAACAGTTGAAGAAGCTAAGGCTATGGCTGTCAAAAAATTTGGTAAAAGGGCTTCGGATATTAAATTCGAGATAATTGACGAAGGCAAAAAGGGTTTTTTCGGTATCGGAAAGACCGACGCGACGGTTAAGGCTACTTATGATGAGCCTGTAAAGGGTAAGCCGGCAGCTGCCGTGAAAACTCCTGCGGTTGAAAAAGCCGCTAAGGCTGAGGAAAAAACTGCGCTTGAGAAAGCGGCTGAGGCAGATAACACTCCCGAAGCTGAGGAGAAGAAGCCTGTAGTTGAAGAAGCTGCGAAAGTTGAAGATAAGCTTATAGTTGAAGAAGCGGCAAAAGTCGTGGAGAATCCTGCGGCTGTGGAAACTTCGGAAATTGAAGAAAAAACTGAAACTAAGGAAATTTCTGAAACTGAAGACGATTCGGAAGAAGAGGAAAAATACGAACTTATTGAGGATGAATCAAAGATCGAGCCAAAGGTAAAGATCGCGAGAGATTACATAAAATCTATTTTGAACGCTATGGAGATCGACGTTAATTTTTCCGTTTATCAGAATGAAAAAGGCGCGATAATCAACATTGAAAGCGACAATAACGGCACGATAATCGGAAGAAGAGGTGAAACGCTCGATTCCATTCAGTATCTTTGTTCGATTATCGCTAACAAGGGCGATAAAGATTATTTCCGCATCACTATTGATTGTCTCGGTTATCGCAGCAAGAGAAAGGAAACTCTCCAGCAGCTTGCAGTTAAGGTTGCTAAGTCTGTTTTGCGTTCCGGCAGATCTCAGCAGCTTGAGCCGATGAATCCCTATGAGAGACGCGTTATTCATTCAGCGATTTCCGAGATCGAGGGCGTTTCCTCACGTTCAGTCGGCGAAGAGCCTTACAGAAAGATAATTATTTCCTCGAATAATCCCAAAAATAACGGCAGGCGCAGACCTAACGGCAGACGCGACGACCGAAAGGGCGGCGATAGAAACAGACGTTCGAGAGCAAATCGCGAGACTTTTGAGCCTAAGGCTATCGATCTTTCAACCAGCTTTGAAAAGGATTACAAAAAGCCAAAGCCGGAGGATTCGATGGAGGGCGGTCTTTACGGAAAGATCGAATTTTAATATTATAGTCGCCCTACTTGAAATCAAAACAAGTTCGCTGATAAAAATTTCAAGTAGGGCGATTATAAAACAGCGGCATTAATGCCGTTGTTTTTTTAGGAGTGATTTTTATGTCTACAATTGCGGCTATCTCAACTCCGAATGCTGTCGGCGGAATAGCTGTTATACGCATTTCGGGCGAGAATGCGCTTGATGTTGCGGCAAAAATTTTTAAGCCTTTCAATGGCGTTCCAGTTGCTGAAATGAAAGGTTATACCTGTTCTTATGGCATTGCCTGCGAAAACGGGGAGCGGATTGACGACTGCATTCTCACCGTTTTTAAAGCTCCGCATAGTTATACGGGTGAGGATACGGCGGAAATTTCGTGCCATGGCGGGCTTTATGTTTCTCGGAAAATTCTTCGTGCGGCTTTGAAAAATGGCGCGGAAAATGCGGAGGGCGGCGAATTTACAAAGCGGGCGTTCCTTAATGGCAAGCTTGATCTGACTCAGGCGGAGGCGGTTATGGATGTCATTTCCGCAAAAGGGGAAGCTGAACTGAAAATGGCTGAAAATCTGCGTCAAGGCGCAATTTTTAAGAAAGCAAAGAAATGTTCTGGCAAACTGCTTCGGCTGCTCAGCGGTCTGGCTGCGTGGACTGATTATCCCGACGAGGATATTGAAGAGGTAGAACCGCAGAATATGCTCGAAACTCTCGATTTTACGGCGAAAGAACTGCATTCTCTTATTGATTCTTATGACGATGGCAGAATTATACGCGAAGGGATATCTACAGCGATCGTCGGCAGACCAAACGTCGGAAAATCCACGCTTTTCAACTGCCTTAGCGGATTTCAGAGGAGTATTGTTACGGATATTGCAGGAACTACCAGAGACGTTGTAGAGGAAACGGTCAGGCTGGGAGATATTGTTCTGCGCCTTTCGGATACGGCGGGAATCCATAATACAGACGATATTATTGAGGGGATAGGAATTGATATTGCAGAAAAAGCTATTGATTCGGCTGAACTTGTTATTGCTGTTTTTGACGGAAGCTGTCCACCTACGGCGGACGATTTTAACTTAATTGATAGATTAAATGATAAAAAAACTATCGCCGTAATCAATAAAACAGACGTCGGAACGGATCCGGGATATGAATTTTTAAAGAATGATTTTATACAAATAGTATATATTTCGGCGAAAGAAAATGAGAATATTCAATGTCTGGAATCAGCTGTGAAGAAGATATTTGAAATTGATCCTGATAGTTTTGCAAATGTTTCCGCAGCAAATGAAAGACAAAAAAGATGTATTGAAAAATCTCTGCTGTGTATTGAAAGTGCTAAAGAAGCAATAATATCAGGAGAAATGCTTGACGCTGTAAATGTTCTTATTGATGAAGCGGAGGGATTCTTGCTCGAATTGACAGGGGAGCGGATCACAAACGCTGTTGTTGATGAGGTTTTTTCTCATTTTTGTGTTGGAAAATAATGTTTCACGTGAAACAGTTAAAGAGGGTTTAGTTATGTCATATTTTATGGGACAATTTGACGTCGCGGTCGTCGGTGCAGGTCATGCAGGCGTTGAAGCTGCTCTTGCAGCGGCAAGATTGGGATGTAAAACGATAATGTTTACAATTTCTTTGGATCAAATTGCTAATATGCCTTGCAATCCGTCGATAGGCGGCACTGCAAAAGGGCATCTTGTACGCGAAATTGATGCTTTGGGCGGCGAAATGGGTAAAGCTGCCGATAAATGTTTTATTCAGAGTCGTATGCTGAATAAGGGAAAAGGTCCTGCCGTTCATAGTTTGCGCGTGCAGGCTGATCGTGTTATGTATCATAATTACATGAAACAGGTTTGCGAAAATCAGGAAAATTTGTTTGTGAAACAAGCCGAGGCGGCTGAAATTATCACTGAAAATGGCGAAATATCTGGAATTATCACATCTCTTGGCGCTGAATATAAGGTCAAGGCAGTCATAATTGCAACAGGTACTTATTTAAAGGGAAAAATTCATATCGGAGAATATTCTTATGAGTCAGGACCGGATTCAGCGCTTCCCAGCCGCCCTCTTTCTGAAAGCCTTGTTAAGCATGGTGTTGAACTCAGAAGATTTAAAACCGGTACTCCATGCAGAGTTCACAAGCGGAGTATTGATTTTGACGTTATGGAAAAGCAGGATGGCGATTCTGAAATAGTACCGTTTTCATTTGAAACGCCGGCTGATGATCTCAGCAATAAAGTTAGCTGTTATGTGACTTATACAAATAGTAATACTCATGAAGTGATACTTGATAACCTTCATAGATCACCGTTATATGCCGGAAGGATAGAGGGAGTCGGACCGCGTTACTGTCCGTCTATAGAGGACAAAGTTGTGAGGTTTTCCGATAAACCGCGTCATCAGCTTTTTGTTGAGCCGATGGGATTGACTACAGATGAGTATTATTTGCAGGGAATGTCGTCGTCGCTTCCGGAAGATGTTCAGCTTGCGTTTTTGAAAACTATCAAGGGGCTGGAGAACGTTGAAATAATGCGACCTGCCTATGCTATTGAGTATGATTGCTGCGATCCGACGCAGTTAAAGCCGACGCTTGAATTTAAGAAGATTGGTGGTTTGTATGGCGCAGGTCAGTTTAATGGCAGTTCGGGTTATGAAGAAGCTGCTGCACAGGGGATTGTTTCCGGAATTAATGCTGCGTTGAAAATTCTTGGCAGGAACGAGTTGATTTTGGAGCGTTCGGGTTCTTATATCGGAACACTGATCGACGATCTTGTAACGAAAGGATGCTCCGATCCATATCGAATGATGACTTCACGCAGCGAGTACAGGCTTATTCTTCGCCAGGATAACGCCGATCAGCGGCTTATCCCGATCGGATGCAGGGTTGGATTGAATTCTCCGGATAGGCTTGATAAACTTAATGCTAAAATTGAGCAGATTGAGACGGAAATTAAGCGTGTTTCACGTGAAACAATTGCTCCTTCTGCGGAAATTAATGAATTTTTGGAGAAAAAGGGAACGTCCGCGTTGAAATCAGGATGTAAAATTGCTGAATTGATTCGCCGTCCGCAGCTAAATTATAACGATATTGCTCCCTTTGATCGTAACAGACCTGATCTTCCGGATGACGTGTGCGAACAGGTGGATCTGCAAATTAAATATAAAGGTTATATAGAAAAGCAGCTCGATCAGATCAAGCAGGCGCATAGTCTGGAAAATCAGATGCTGCCTCAGAATACGGATTATAGCCAAATTCGAGGCTTAAGACTTGAAGCTGCTGAAAAATTAAATAAGATTCAGCCTATTTCGATCGGGCAGGCGTCGAGAATTTCAGGAGTTTCACCTGCCGATATTTCAATGCTCATCGTATGGCTTAAAAAGGAGAAAAACTAATTATGCTGCCTGATTTTGAATTATGTTGCTCTAAATTTAAACAATTCGGTTTTACACTTACTGCTGAGCAGTATGAAAAATTTGATTTGTATGCGGAATTTCTCTGCGAGTATAATAAAAATGTTAATTTAACAGCAATTACCGAACCGCATGATATCCTTATAAAGCATTTCATCGACAGCGTTATTGCGCTAAAATCTGTGGATGTTCCCAAAAATTCGGCAATTATTGATGTTGGAACTGGCGCGGGATTTCCATCGATTCCAATTAAAATCATGCGAAACGATATCAATCTTACGCTGCTTGATAGTCTTGCAAAGAGAATTACATTTCTTGAAAAATTGTGCGGAAAACTTGATATTGAAGCAAATTTCATTCATGGACGTGCCGAAGATATTGGAAGGTTGGCTGGATATAGGGAAAAATTCGACTTTTCATGCGCACGGGCAGTTGCGAATCTATCGGTTCTATCGGAGTATTGCGTGCCTTTTGTGAATGTTGGCGGAATTTTTATTGCAATGAAAGGTCCGAATGAGGAAATAGAATCTTCTGAAAATGCAATTAAGCTGCTTGGCGGTGAAATTTCAAAAATTTCCGATTATGATCTTGGTGGAGACAGGCGCAGAATTATTTCCATCAAAAAAATATCGCGCACTTCGACAAAATATCCGCGTAATAGCAGTCAAATCAAGAAGAAATCGCTGTAATTTTAAATTATTATCTAAAAAAATCCGATGTTTTCATGTGAAACGTCGGATTTTTTTAATAGAAATTATTTCCGACCTGTGTTAAAATTAGAATACAGCTTTTGGAGAGCTTAAAATATGTTTAAAGCGAGGAATTTTTATGGCAGGTTTTTTAAATTTTACGAAGGAAAAGCAGATCAATAAGGTCGTTGAAATCGAAATTGGAAAAATAATCCCCAATCCCAATCAGCCGCGAACTGAATTTTCTTTGTCGGATATTTCGGCATTGGCGGATTCAATTGCGGAAAATGGGATTTTGCAGCCGCTTTCAGTCCGCAGGGTGAATGACTCTTATGAGCTGATTGCAGGAGAACGCCGTCTCAGGGCAGCAAAAATGTGTGAACTTCAGGCTGTTCCGTGTATTATCCATGAAATGAGCGACCGTGAATCAGCAATTCTTGCGCTGGTGGAAAATATTCAGCGTCAGGATCTTTCCTTTTTTGACGAGGCGGCTGCGATTGAAAAGTTAATAAGTTACTATGGTCTAACGCAGGAGGAAGCAGCTCAGAAACTGGGTAAGGCGCAGAGTACGGTTGCAAACAAGCTGCGCTTGCTTCGATTTACAGCAGATGAGCGTGAATTAATTACCAAATATGGTCTTACGGAGCGTCATTCCAGAACGCTTTTGCGTCTTGCAAGTCCCGAAGATAGGGCTGTTATGCTGGAAAAAATTATTAAAAACAAGCTGAATGTTGAGAAAACCGAGCGTTTGGTTGACGATTACATAGGTCGCGTCAAGGAACATCAGAATTATCAGAAACGTTCCAAAGTTTTTCAGAATGTGAAAATTTTTGTAAATACCATAAATCGCGCCGTTGAAACAATGCAGGCGGCAGGAATTTCTGCGGATTCACGCAAAATTCAAGGAGAAGGCTATATAGAATACCGTGTTAGGATTCCAGTGGAACGATAACTAATTATGTTTCACGTGAAACAGCAAAAAGTGTTTCATGTGAAACATTTTTTGTGATTTTTAAGGAAAACAGTATTTACAAACCGAAAAAAAAGTGATATAATAAATAATGTAAGCGCTGCGCCGGAATTTTTGTGTGACAGCGCCTAAAATTGACAAATCAGTAATCTTTGTGTCTTTATAAAGAAAGGATGATTAGATGGGGAAAATAATCGCTGTTGCTAATCAAAAGGGCGGCGTTGGCAAATCGACGACTGTTGTAAATCTTGCCGCTTACCTTGGTTCGCGCGATAAAAAGGTGCTTTGCATCGATTCCGACGCTCAGGGTAATGCCACAACAAGTTTCGGTATCAAAAAGCGCGGCGTTGAAATTTCTACTTATAGTATTATTGTTGGCAAGGCGCGGATTCAGGACGCGATCGTTTCTACGGAATTCAAAAATGTTTCGGTTATTCCTGCTACGGAAGATCTTGCAGGAGTGGAGATAGAACTGATAAATATGGAAAACCGCGTAAACAGGCTGAAAATGCAGCTTCTCGCAATTAAAGACGACTATGATTATATACTGATCGATTGTCCGCCTGCCTTGGGATCGCTGACGATAAACGCCCTGGTGGCAAGCGACAGTATAATTGTGCCGATGCTGGCTGAATTTTTTGCTCTTGAGGGTCTTTCCCAGCTTGTTAATACAATAAAAATAGTAAAAAATAATTACAATCCTGCTCTCGATATTGAGGGGATTCTTTTCACAATGTTCGATGGCAGACTTAACGTTGCGAATGATGTTGTCGCTGAAGTTGAAAAATATTTCCCCGATAAGGTCTTTCAAACTAAAATTCCCCGAAATGTTCGCATTTCTGAAGCGCCGAGCCATGGAAAACCTGTAATGTACTACGATAAAACTTCAAAAGGTACGGACGCTTACACTCTGCTTGGTCTGGAAGTTCTTGGGGAACCTGTAGTGCTTCCTCAAAAGAAGCGGCGCGGAATTTTCACGTTCAGCAGATAAACAGGGGGGATAATTATGTCAAAAGGTGGATTAGGCGCAGGTCTCGATTCATTATTCAGCGATAATTCAAGCGCGATTCAAGTAAAATCTACCCTCCGCACTTCGGAGATCGAGCCGAATCGCGATCAGCCTCGAAAATATTTCAGCGATGAAGCCATAACTGCACTTGCAGAATCAATTCGCGAGCATGGCATATTGCAGCCGATTCTGGTTCGTCCTCTTCCGGGCGGCAGCTATCAGATCGTTGCCGGAGAACGTCGCTGGAGAGCGGCAAGAATGCTTGGCCTCAGCGAGGTTCCCGTAAATATAAAGGAAATTTCCGATCTTGAGACAATGCAGATTGCTATTATTGAGAATTTGCAGCGTGAAAACCTGAATCCGGTAGAAGAAGCGCGCGGATATGATGAATTGATTGGAAAATACGGAATGACTCAGGACAGAGTTGCAAAAATGGTTGGAAAATCTCGTTCTGCTATAGCAAATACGGTCAGACTTCTTGCGCTGCCCGACAGGGTGCTGAAAATGCTTGAATGCGGCGATATTTCGGCAGGTCATGCAAAAGCTTTGCTTGGATTTGACGATGAGGAAATGATGATTGCCATTGCCAACAGAGCAGCCGACGGAGGAATGACGGTTCGTCAGGTTGAGAAATTAGCGCAGAAATCAGCAGAATCAGAGGAATTAGCTGATAAAAATGCTGATAAAAAAATTGACAATTACTTTACGGAAATGGAAATTTCGCTTAACGAACGGCTCGGCAGAAAAGTTAAAGTTGATTACGGCAAAAATAAAGGCGTCCTCGTTCTGGAATTTTACGACAAAGACGACCTTCGAAGCATTGCCGAAAAGCTTGTCGAAGAGTAATTTCTCTTGAAATACAGGCAAAAATAGATAAGGAGTAATTTAAAATGATAGATATTAAATTTTTAAGAAGCAATCCCGATGTTGTCAAGGAAAATATTAAAAAGAAATTTCAGGATTCGAAACTTGAACTGGTTGACAAGGTGATTGAACTGGACGAGCAGTACAGAAAAACAAAGGTTGAATGCGATAATCTCCGCAATCAGCGTAAGGTGAAAAGCAAGGAGATAGGTGGATTTATGGCGAAAGGTCAGAAAGATGAAGCCGAGCGCGTAAAAGCTGAAGTGGCGGAGATAGGCAATAAACTTGCTGAAATGGAGGCTTTGGAAGTTAAACTGGAGGCTGATATCCGTGAGATAATGCTTGTTATCCCAAATATAATCGACGAATCCGTACCGATAGGCAGGGACGACAGCGAAAATGTTGAAGTTGAGCGTTTCGGCGAGCCTTTCGTTCCCGAATTTGAAGTGCCATATCACGTTGATATCATGGAAAAGGTCAATGGAATAGACCTTGACAGTGCGAGAAAGACAAGCGGCAACGGTTTTTATTATCTTTGCGGCGATATTGCGCAGCTTCAATCCTGTATTCTTTCTTACGCGCGCGATTTCATGATCGACAAAGGCTTTACTTATTATATTCCGCCGTTCATGATCCGCAGCGATGTTGTAACCGGTGTTATGAGTTTTGCGGAAATGGAAGGCATGATGTATAAGATCGAGGGTGAAGATCTCTATCTTATCGGTACGAGCGAGCATTCGATGATTGGTAAGTTTATTGATACTATTATTGATGAGAAAGAACTTCCGAAAACTCTTACAAGTTATTCGCCTTGTTTCAGAAAAGAAGTTGGCGCACATGGTATCGAAGAGCGCGGAGTTTACAGAATTCACCAGTTTGAAAAGCAGGAAATGATTGTTGTCTGCAAGCCCGAAGAGAGCATGGATTGGTTCCATAAGCTGTACAGCTACACGGTTGAATTTTTCCGCACGCTCGATATTCCTGTTCGTACTTTGGAATGCTGTTCGGGCGATCTTGCCGATCTCAAGGTGAAGAGTATCGACGTTGAAGCATGGTCTCCCCGTCAGAAGAAGTATTTCGAGGTCGGAAGCTGTTCTAATCTGGGCGACGCGCAGGCTCGCCGTCTGAAAATTCGCGTTAAGGGCGAGGACGGAAGTAAGTATTTCGCTCATACGCTTAATAATACCGTTGTTGCGCCGCCAAGAATGCTTATTGCTTTCCTCGAAAATAATCTTAACGAGGACGGCAGTATCAGAATTCCGGAGGCTCTGCGTCCTTATATGCGAAAAGATGTAATTTCTGTTCCTGAAAAGTAAAGATGTAATATTTATTTGCGCTGCTTTATCAGGGGAGGCACCGCCTCCCCTGAACCCCCTCGGCATAATGGAACTTAGACCCTTATGCATCCCAAAATTTAAAAGCCTTATGTATCCACAAGGGATACATAAGGCTTTTAACATGAATAATAGGAATTATTCTTTATACAGTGGAGATTTAGGGGAAACATCGTCCCAGATAAAGCAGCTCAAGAGAATATTGCCGCTTTACTTTCAGAATAGCCACTACATCATTCACTCCACTTAGCTGCGGTACACATACACATTGTTACCACGCCTACTGCTCCGCCGAACATACTTCCGATCAAAAAATTAATCAAAAAAATCACCTCCCGTTTAGTATTGCCTGAAACGGGAGGCGTTATTCTTTTACAAACTGTTAAACATCTTTACGATATCATCTTTTTCGCGGTATCCGACAGCTACATTGTGAACTGCTCCGTCTTTGACAGCCACCAGCATGGGAATGCTTTCGCAGCGGAAAGCCGCCGCAAGTTCGGGCTGTTCGTCAACGTTTATCTTTCCAACTTTGATCTTATCGCTGTATTCTTCAGCAATTTCTTCAATTTTCGGAGCGATCATCATGCACGGACCGCACCAGCCTGCCCACAGGTCGAGCAGCACGACGCCTTTATAATTGCGAACTTCTTCGTCGAAGTTTTCCTTTGTAATCGTAATTTCAGCCATATTATGCCTCCTTAGATTTATAGTACAACATACAATGGCAGAATCCCTCAAATTCGGGATCTGCTATCTGGTCGCGGAATTCCTTGCACATACATTTATTTTCGGGAATTTTTGCAATTTTACAAGGACAATATCCGTCTTTGCGTTTCAAGCCGTCCTTTAAACGTGCAACAACTTCCGCGTCCGGATTTAGAGTAACTTTCATATTGATCACCTTATTTCATAAGTTCTTCGGCAAGCGCATCAATCTGAGCGATGTTCTCAGGTTTTACAGCAGATTTGATCGAAACCGTTGTATCCAGCCATGTAATGTTCTTGGATTTTTCGAATTTATTCTTGATATACTTCGCAGCCGTGGCAGCCCATGTGCCGTTTTCGATGATACCGATCGTGCGATTCTGGTAATTTCTCTCGATGAGCCAGTCGATGTACTGATTCATAAACGGGAAGATCTCGCCGTTGTAAGTGGTAGTTGCAAGTACCAGCTTGCCGTAACGGAAACCGTCTTCTACTGATTCAGCCATATCTTCGCGCGCAAGATCGGCGATTGCAACCTTTGGGCAGCCTTTTTCCAGGAGTTTTTCCTTAAGAATTTCTGCGGCCTTTTTAGTGTTTCCGTAAACGGAAGTATAGGCGATAAATACGCCGTCCGATTCAACCCCATAGCTTGACCAGGTATTGTACAGACCGAGATAGTAATCAAGATTTTCACTGAGGATAGGACCGTGGAGAGGGCAGATAGTCTGAATATCAAGAGCGGAAGCTTTTTTGAGAAGCCCCTGAACCTGAACGCCATACTTGCCTACGATGCCGAAATAATAACGGCGGGCTTCGCAAGCCCAATCTTCTTCAACGTCGAGAGCGCCGAATTTTCCGAATCCGTCAGCCGAGAAAAGAACCTTGTCCAAGCTGTCGTATGTGACCATAACTTCCGGCCAGTGAACCATAGGAGCAAATACGAAATTAAGCGTATGAGTTCCGAGCGAAAGCGTTTCACCGTCTTTTACGGTGAGAGTATTTTTCAATTCCAGATCGGGGAAAAAAGCCTTGATCATTGCGAATGTTTTTGCATTTCCTACAACGGCAGCGTCGGGGAATTCAGCGATAAATTTATCTATATTTGCGGAATGATCAGGCTCCATATGCTGAACGATGAGATAATCTGGCTTGCGGTCTCCGAGAACTTCTTTAAGATTGGCGAGCCATTCTTCACCGAAATTTATATCAACGGTATCCATTATGGCAATTTTTTCATCCATGATCGCGTATGAATTATACGCCATTCCGTTTGGAACGTCGAACTGACCTTCGAACAGATCGACTTCATGGTCGTTTACGCCAATGTAAAAAATATCATTTGTAACATTCTTCATTTGAACTTCCTCATTTCATATAATTTGAATTTTAGATTGAAATATTCATTCCATTAAAACTCTATTTTTATTATACCATATAATTGAAGAAAATAAAAGTGACTTTTGCAACAATTTCTGTTTTTTTTAATTAATATCATAATACTTACAGCAATTCCACTTTATTGTTTCCTTTGGAAATCCGACTCCCCCGAACTATATTGCTTGCCGAATTTTAAGCAATAATTCGAGCAGGGGAGTGGGGGAATAATGATAATTATAACGATATTGCTCATGTTTTGAAATGTTTCATGTGAAACATTCTTGACAGACGGAGGGGAATGTGATATATTATAAACATAAATAGAAACAGAAATGCAGGTTGAGAAAATGAATAAAATTATGAAATTTATCAAGGCGCAGCCTACGCTTGTGATCGCATTTGCGGCAACAGTTGTGACGATGTTTATAATTCCGCCCGACGCGGAATATTTAGGTTATTGCAATCGGACAGTGCTTATCCAGTTGTTTTGTCTGATGGCGGCTGTTGCAGGATTTCGCAGCATAGGATTATTTGAAAAAGCAACGTCCGTTTTGCTGAAACAGGCGGGTACAGTCAGGCGATTGGGCGTGATTTTAACGCTGATATGCTTTTTTTCGTCAATGCTGCTGACCAACGATGTGGCGCTGATAACGTTCGTACCGCTGACTTTATTGATGTACAGTTATATTCCTGATGAAAAAAGCCGTATTTTCACTATCGTTCTTGAAACCGCTGCGGCTAATCTCGGAAGCATGATGACGCCTTTCGGAAATCCGCAGAATCTGTATTTATATGATATGTATAAATTAAGCGTCGGAGATTTTTTCGGAACGATGATGCCTGTTGGAATATTCAGTTTGATTTTATTGATGCTGTTATGTCTGATGCTGCCGAAAAGTAAATGTGCCGCGAAAATAAATGAACATCAGGAAATTTCAAAATTAAAATGCGGAGCGTATATCGCGCTGTTTTTAATGTGTCTGCTGACCGTGTTCCGTGTTATACCGGATTGGGTGTGCCTGATTGCGGCGATAGTAATTATCGCAGTTTTGAATTGGCGGCTGCTCTTGAAAGTTGATTACTATCTGCTTGCAACATTTGTCTGCTTTTTCGTATTTGTTGGAAACATAGCAAGAATCGAAGATGTACGCGGATTTTTCTCGGAAGTTTTAGCGAATCGGGAGATGATAGTATCGGTTTTGCTGTCGCAGGTAATAAGCAATGTTCCGGCAGCGGTAATGCTTTCAGAGTTCACGGAAAACGGCAGATCGTTGCTGCTGGGAGTAAATATAGGCGGTCTGGGAACGATAATTGCGTCGCTTGCAAGTCTGATATCGTTTCAGTATTACAGAAGTTCCGATGGAGCGCGTTCCGGAAAATATATGCTGGTATTTACAGCCGTAAATTTCAGCCTGCTTATGATAATTATGATCTTCTTAGGGATTGTTTGAAAAATAACGTAATTTTATGGTATTTTCACGGAAAATTGGGGTAAAAAAAATCCTTTGGCTGTGTTATAATATAAACAGTCGAGGGGGAGCCGCAAGTCGGATGGCAAAAGTAGCAATTTGCAGTCCGACGAGGCGGCTGACTGATCCGGCGTGATCAGTACGACAAATCAGTATTCATTGACTTAGGCTTCTGCATTTGCAGGAGCATTTTTTTGTATTTCAGAACCTGTATTCATAGGAAAAGATTTGCGGTTTATCCTATGAACACAGGTTCTCAGGCTCTAAAATATTACAAATGTCATTGCGTTTATTACAACTGTCTCTTTACATATTTTGAGAAATATGGTATTATTATAATAAGAGAGGGTTAAAATTATGAAAAATAAAACGTTTTTGGATAGTATAAAATGTGCTGTGCAGGGAATGAAACACGCATTTAAGAGCGAAAAAAATTTTGGGATATATATAATAATTGCAGTGATATTTTTCACAATAAACCTTATTTGCCGCGCCGAACTAACGATGCATATGATGTTTCTGACTATATGCGGAGGAGTTTTTTCCGCTGAATTTATAAATACATCGCTGGAGCGGCTTTCCGATAAAGTTGACGGAAATTTCAGCAGCGAAATAAAAATTGTAAAAGATGTGGCGGCTGCCGGAGTACTTGTGTGGGGAATAGTTTTTTTCGTTCTGGAAGCCGTTATTATAGGTAGATTTCTATGGTAATAAATATGTATATAACGATGCTGCCCGTTATCATTGGCGGCATTATGAATATGGTATTCACTAAAACGCCTGTCTATAAAAAACTGAAAAAGCCTATGGACGGCGGCAGAAATTTTAGGGACGGAAAGCGGATATTCGGAGATAATAAGACTTGGGCGGGCTTTTTCTCAATGATAATATTCTGCTGTATTTCGCAGTTGTCGGAGGGAATTATTCTCAAAATTTCCGATATTGATTATCGCAATGAATTCTATCTTCGTCATGAAAATATGTTGTTTTACAATATGATCATCGGTATTCTACTGGGGGCGGCGTATATGATAATGGAACTGCCAAATAGTTTTATAAAACGCAGAATAGGCATTCCATCGGGAAAAACCGCGCAGGGGATAACGGGAAAAATATTTTTTATTATCGACCAGATAGATTCGCTTATAGGCGTCATGCTGATTTTATATTTTGCGTCGGGAATAAGCTTTGCGAAATATATGTTGTACATTTTACTGGGCGGAATCACACATATTTCAGTAAATGCGGCTCTTTACGGGCTTAAAATAAGAAAAAATTTATAGGAGGGCATTATTTATGATATCTGCAATTAAAAGGCTTCATATTTATTTTAAAGAAATGTATCCGATAATTCCGCGATTGATACTCGGCGCAATGGTTTTTCTGGAAATCTATTTTATTGTGCTGCTGAATCACGGCGTTACAAAATTCGATATTGGCATTCAGGAATGCGTATGTGCATTTACGGTTTTTAGTTTTTTATGCTGGCTGAGAATAGCCGACGATTTTAAGGATTACGAACTGGACTGCCGATTGTTTAAGGAGAGACCGCTTCCGTCTGGAAGAGTAAAGAAAAAAGATCTGGCGGTTTTCGTAAGCATTTTGATCGCGTTTACATTGTTGATAAACTTTATTTTCATGAATAATTTCATCTTCTGCCTGATTTTGTATACTTACGGTTCGCTTATGGCGGTATGGTTTTTCCAGAAGCATAAAATTCAGAAATCGCTTCCCATGGCGCTTATAACGCATAATCCCGTGCAGATGATACTGAATATCTATGTAATATCTTTTGCTATTATAAAATATGGGATCACGGCTTTTGATCTTACGAATGCTATGGCAGTTTTTACTTTGTATTTTCCGGCGCTGATATGGGAGGTTGCACGAAAGATAAGAGCGCCGAAAAATGAAACGGAATATGTAACGTATTCGAAGCTTTTTGGATATAAAAAAGCCTGTAATTTCGTAATAATCGTAACTATCATGGATATAATCACGAATTATATTCTTGTCTGGAAGCTTAGCAAAATTTCAGTCATTGCGCTTACTATAAATATTGTGTGGGTGATACTTGCGATAATGAAATTCAAGAAAGATCCCGAAAAATTCAAGCTTGTTTCGGCTATCGAAATTTACACGTATATACAGGAAAGCATCATGATAGTCACAGTTGCGGGATATCTTATTACGCGATAAGCAATAGGAGTACAATATGTCAAAAGCTGAAAATTTGGAGATTATGAAGAAAAACGGGATAAAGATTCCCGATTTTATAATAGTGGAAGAAATTGAAAAAATTGATCTTAGTTTCAGCGAGTCGGAAAAATTTGCAGTTCGTTCGTCATACAGCGCGGAGGACGGGGAGCAGGCTTCTTATGCAGGGCAGTTTGAAACGCTTCTTAACGTTGAACGGGATGAAATTTCAAAGGCTGCCGAGAAAGTTTTTCGCAGCTATTCGAAGAAGAATTACAGGGCTGACATTTCAGATGAACGGCAGAAAATAATCGTTCAGGAAATGGTAAACTCCGATTTTTCAGGGGTAATCTTTACTTCAAATCCGCTTGGAATTTTAAATGAGATAGTTATTGTTATCGGAAAAGGCGCAGGGAATAACGTTGTTGAGGATAAAATTGAAACGGCGAATTATTATTACAATTGCGATGACGAGCAGTATTTTTATACGCTTCCCGACGATATGGAACGTCTTTCGTCGGAAATGCTTGCTCAACTGGTGGAAAACGGGCTGAAAATAAAAAATATTTTTGGCAGAGCTATGGATATTGAATTTGCGATTAGAGAGAATGAATTATATATTTTGCAGGCGCGTCCTATAACGGCGTTTGATGATACCGAAGTTAAGATTCTGGACAACAGCAATATTTCTGAAAGTTATCCGTCTCGCACTCTTCCCCTTACCCATGATTTTGCAAAAGAAATTTATTATCGTGTATTCAAAAGCTGCGTCAACAGAATTATTGGCGGCGATACGGCTGAAATGCTTGATAATTTACTGAGAAATATGGTGGATTCAGCGGACGGCAGCCTTTATTACCGCATTGAAAACTGGTATTCGCTTTTGAAACTGCTGCCGTTTTCGAAGAAAATAATTTCAGTCTGGCAGCGAATGATCGGGGTAAGCGTTAAGACGATCCCCGAAAAATCAGTAAAGATCAGCTTGGTAAAAAAATTTGTAATTGCGTTCAGGTTTATTCATCTTCTGAAAAATACTCCGAAAAATATGTCGGAACTTAATGAAGAATTTGAGCGCCGTCTTCCGGAATACAGGCGGCAGATCGCCGGTACAGCCGACGTTGATAAGCTTTTGAAATTGTATCATCAGCTTATTGAACTGATAGCCGGAAAATGGGATATTACGCTGATAAACGATATGTACGCGTTTATTTTTACGGCGATTTCCGAAAAAAATCATGAAAAAGAGCTTTCCGATATTTCTGATCTGAAAAGCCTTGAACCTGTTTTAAAAATGGCGGAACTGCTTGAAACTGCGCGGAAATTCTCATTGGACAGCGATGAATATTATAGAGCGCGAAACGCTTATATCGAGGGGTACGGCGACAGATGTTTCGGCGAATTAAAGCTTGAAACAGCCACATATCGAACTTCTCCGAAACTTCTGGACGATTATGTAACTCTTCATATTAATGATGAAGTACAGATAAGAAAAATTCCTGAAGAAAATGTCGGGGAAAATTTTTTTGTCAAAAGAGCGAAACTTGGAATATCAAACCGAGAGATATCGCGCCTTAACAGAAGTAAATTATTTGGACTTGCAAGAGAAATAATGCTAAAAATAGGCATAAATCTTGCGGAAAAATCAATAATTGACGATAGCCGGGACGTTTTTTATCTTCATGAAAACGAATTGCAGAGGAATGATCTTAGGGAAATCGTAAGACGGCGAAAAATACAGTATGAGAATTATAATTCCGTGCCTGTGTTCGGGAGATTAGTTTATACCGGGAGAGTGTTTGATCACGACGTGTTATGCGCGGAATGCGGAATTTCCGAAGCAGAGACAGAATTGAGAGGGATTCCCACGTCGCGTGGAAAAGTTGAGGGTGAAGTTTTGGTTATAGGATCGCCGACCCTTGATATTGATACGACGGGAAAAATAATAGTTACAGTTAGTACAGATCCTTCTTGGGTGTTTCTGATAAAAAACGCCCTCGGAATCATTGCGGAAAAAGGTTCTCTTTTGAGTCATACGGCAATAATTACCCGCGAATTGGGCAAGCCGTCTGTAGTAAATGTTAAACACGCAGCGTCGATACTGAAAACAGGGGATAAAGTTTTATTGGACGCGGATAATGGGTTCGTTATTCGCCGTGAAATGGAGTTGCAATGAAGTATAAATGTTTAAGCGGAAGCGGAATTACAGAACTTTTTTTATCTTTACCGCGAAAATTATATTCAAGATCCGAAATAACTCAGGATGAGAATACGGAACGTCAGATATTGTCGGGAACTCATATTTTAAGTAAAAGCTTCAGCTTTTATCCGTTTGTCGCAGTCGATGAAAACGGCGGAGCAGTCGGAAGATGCGCGCTTACCTGTTATAAAAATCGTGAAGACGCATTTCTTGGATTTTTTGAATGCATAAACGATGAAGAGGCTTGCGGAATTATGTTCGAGGAAGTCTTTCGATTAGCCGCAAAGCATAATAAGCGTAAGATCGTAGGCCCGGTAGACGCTTCATTCTGGATGAAATATAGATTTAAGGTCGACAACTTTAATAGGAAAATTTATGCCTGCGAGCCGTATAATAAGGAATATTATGCAGATTTATGGGAAAAATTGGGATTTAAAATTTGTGAAAGGTATTTTTCAAATCAAATAAGAACGCCTCTCAAAAGTGATGAAAACAAAAAATGCAGGCAGCGATTTGAAACCATGACTAAAAGGGGATATACTATCATGACCCCGAATCGTGAGAATTTTACCGAAAAGCTTTATGAGGTTTATTCGCTGCTTATAAGACTTTATTCGAGATTTCCGTGTTTTACCGAGATAGATAGAGAGCAGTTTGGAGCAATGTTTTCGAATTTAAAGTATGCTCTGAATTATGATCTGGTGAAATTAGCCTACAAAGACGGCGAACTTGCAGGATTTTCTATTAGTATTCCTGATTTTGGAAATGCAGCCTGCGGAAAAATAACATTGATCAAATTAATAAAGATCTTGCGTAATAAATATTTTCCAAAGCATTTTATTAACTTGTATATGGGCGTCGGAACTGATCATCTCGGGCTGGGCAGTATGCTTGCGGAATCGATAAAGCGTTCCCTTGTTGAAAAGAAATGTTCATCAATTAGCGCGCTTATACATGAGGGAAAAGTTACTGGAAATTATTATAATAACGAATTATCGCAGTTTCGGTATAATTATGTTTTGATGGAAAAGAACTTATAATATATTAAACAGGCTCTGAAGGCGAAGTTTTCAACATATCCAAGCGGCGATGTTGAAAACTTCGCCTTTCAAAACACGATCAGCTTTCAAATAAGGAAAGTTTGTTATTATTATCACATAATCCAAGAAAAATTTCCTTGACATTATGATAACCCTGCGCCTTAATTTGTTTTTCAAGCCATTTTAAATCAAGACCCATTCTTTTTAAATTTTCATCCATAATACGTCCGTCCATAATTATTTCAGTATTAATATGATCAGGTTCTGGATTAAGTTCAATATCGGCAGGCGTAACAGGACGATTGGCGCTGTTTGGCAAAATGGTCAGTTTTCCGTTGTATTCGAATATCGCTGTCTGAATGTCGTTTAAGTCAAAATACCCTTGCTCCCGACACATGGTTAGGAATTCGCTTAAATCTAATTTAGCTTTTTTCATATTTTCGCGATAGATTTTTCCCCCATTCATAAGTATGGTGGGAGAACCATTTACATATTTTCTGACTTTGGGAAATTTATTAGTTGCAAGACTTAGTCCAACAGCGGTAAAACCATAGATCAGCATAGCAACCAAAGACTTCCATGGCGTTTCAAGATCAGTAGCAAGTTCGGCGGCGATCGAACCGATCGTAATTCCGTTAATATAATCAAAAAAGTCCAATTGCGCCACTTGCTTATGTCCCATTAATTTAGCTAACAGGAATAGTGTGATTATGGATAAAAACGATGTCAATATTAATTTAAAAAGATCCATATAAAACCTCCGATTCAAAACTTGCGTTAATTATTTTATGTAAGTATAGTATTTCCTGAAAAAATAAAATATATACCATAATCACTTCTGTGTAAGAAACGTCCTCCAAACCAAACATAAAATGTCTTACAGCGCTGCGTATGGTGGAAACTTTTGCAAATTTTTCTTTGGGAGTACGAAGATTCCAATTTGTAATTTTCTCTAAAGTAATTCTTCCATTTTTGTGCATACTCTCTATTAGAGACTGTTCACATAAAATAAATGTGCGGATTTTCGAGCATTTATTTTATGTGAACACGCTCTAAAAAAATACTACAATAATGGTAAGATTGAGTATTTTCAGCTTCCGATTCTTGGGCGCGCCAATCTCAAAAACTTTTTGAAGATGTTGTAGCGCAATATTTAGAAACAGAACACCGGCGTGGAGTTATTTCTTCTCATGTTATTTACTCCAGAAAAAAGATGATCTCAAAATTTCTGTATTTTCTTCAAAACAAAGGACATCAGACATTTAACTCGGTAGAACCGGACGATATCCGTCCATATTTGTTTGAATTATCTCAAAGGCAGCCTAAAGGCATTGTTTCAACCTTGCTGATCATACGAAAATTCTGTATTATGCTTGATGACAGTGGGATTTACAATCAAGATTGGGCTGTTATCCTCAACGTAAAACCAACACTTCACAAAACGGTAAGAATGCCGTTTTCAAAACAGCAAATTGAAAAACTGCTGCAAACGCCTGATAAAAACACTTCAATGGGCAAACGGGATGCAGCGATGATGCTTCTTGCGGCGAGAACAGGGTTAAGAGGTATTGATATCGTAAACCTGAAATTTTCTGAAATAAATTGGCACAGCAATGAAATGCAAGGCGGAGAAGGAAAGCGGGCTGACGCCCGGTGACGACAACAACGCAGCTATGGGAAATTTTTATCAGCGAACTTGTTTTGATTTCAAGTAGGGCGACTATACAAAATAGACCACTCTTTTATTTGCCTTAAAATAGGCTTGTATATGATTAACGCCACTGAAAATGAATGTAATCATTCAAATTTCAGTGGCGTTCAATTATTTTGTTACCTTTTCAATTACGCAGGAATGCTTTTTATTTTCTGTATCATAGTTTATCCCAACCAAAAGTATTTTCCCTGCATACTCATCAATTATATTGATATGAATAACATTATATTTATTCAAATGCTTTTCAAAAGATGAGTCAGATGCAATCTTATACTTGCTGAACATTTCTTTTGAGTTGCATCCCCTACTGTAATAGGCAACAAGCATATTAGCAGTCATTGACTTTCCGAATCTTCTCGGTCGGCTGACGCATATAAAACGCTGTTCTGTATATATTTGCGCATTGATATGCTTAATCATCTCGCTTTTATCTACATATATTTTAGAATTAAGAGCAATCTGAAAATCTATATTATCAGGATTAAGGTATATTCCCATTACCACACCAACTTTCGGTTGTCTATATTTTAATTATACCCTATATCATCAAAAAAAGCAACTGTTTTGAAAATGAAAAATATTTTTGCTGTTTGTTTTTGGTGTTTATACCTCCACAAAGCCGTCACAAATCGCCTGTATCGGCTTTTAGCTGTCTTTGTGGTATATTCACCTTATTTCGCTTGATAGACTCAAAAAATAGCCGTTTTCGGCTCTGCTGTATCTATAAAAAACAACGTCTGCGGCTGCAAGCGTTGTTTATCGTATTTAATCAGTGATCTCAGCCTTTATCTCATCGGCAAGTTCATTCTGTGAAGTATCGGTTTGTGCTTTAAGTGAAAGCAGTTTCTGATTGAGTTTTTCTTCCTCGTCATACAGCCTTGCAAATTCATCGTCAAGGGAGTCTGAAGCGCAAGCTCCTGTTGCTATAAGGTTTATGAAGTCGTTCCGTGCCTTGTCTATTTCTTTTAGCCGCTGTTTTATGTGCCGGATCTCATCACTGTTATTTTGCAAAAGTACCGCATCTGCAGCGGATTTCAGTATATTTGCAACATCATCACTACAATTGAAAAACTCGTTTATAGCTTTCACAATGGCATTGTGAAGTGGTTCTTCCGTCCATGTTCGGAGGTAGTTTTAGTGCATACACTTCGCTTTGCATTGCGCCGAGCGATCTCATGTTGAACGATATTAAATGTATCACGATCAATAATTGCCGGATGACAATCGCTGACATAATACATTCACGTTCACCGTTGTTTTTGACGGTTTTATGGGATATGCAGTCCACCGTATAAGTCTTTTGCAACAGACAGTCACCAACATATTTTTCGTTTTGTAAGATTCTTTTCACAAGTATAGCATTCCATTTTCCACTTTTCGAGCGTGTAGGATAGCCATTATTATTAAGAGCTTGAGCGATAGTATGCGTTGTTTTTCTTTTTGCACATTTTTTATCATGCAGTTGAATTCAGTCCTGTTTTTAGTCTGAGTACCGCTTATTCCCTCATCCGCAAATATGCCTGCAAGCTTCCATTCGGGATTGGAATTAATGTATTCGTTATGTTGATTATTGAGACTGTCAGTATTTCATCTGTCATTATAAATAGGTAGAGCAGCTTTTTATCTCTCATTTAAATCTGCATAAAAAATTTCTCATCAATTTCGTAATCAGTTATAGGTTTTATTCCTATTCCATATTCTGCAAGTCTGCTAATTAATTCCTCCCCGTCAATAAGGTCAATCTGAATTTTTCCTGGTGTCATTGCTTCATCTAAAGCTGGTTTTGAAAATGTTCCTGTTGTAATAAATAAAGCTTTCTCTATATCTGTAGTCAGTGATCCACGAAAGTCTCTAATGTCGCTTGAAGGAACGCTTCCGCTATATCGTTTACATTGAAAAGCGACTTTAAAGCTAAACATACCATTGATTTTCACTCGTCCATATCCGTCAATGCCACCATCATTGGTTTTCTTTGTAACCTCAACCTCATAGAAACCTGATTCACGAAGCACACGCTGAGCCAAGCGTTCAAAAGCAAGCGGATTCATAGAAATCAATATACTATGCAATCTTTCACGCCATGGCTTGTTTTCATCAGGCAACTCAATGCCGTCATCCTCAAGATTATTGTCCATTTTAGGATCAATGCGATTATCTTGTTTATTTAATGATTGATTTCGTACCATATTAACACAATCATCAACATCAACAGCTTTAGTCTCTTTATGCTTAGGCAGAATTGCCCATACACCTCTCTGTGTTTTCTCGATAATTCCATAAATTTTTAAATATGTTCTTGCCCATGCCAATCTATATTGAATCTCTGTTTGACTTGATTTATCTGAATGTTGAAAATCTATTATTTTTTCAGATAACTGCATATTTTTAATAACTTCTGAATAAATCTCATTAATAGTTGCTGATCCCCCAAGAGTTTGCAGTGCTTCAAGCGTAGGATTTATAAGGTCACTGTAATTAGGCATTCCTTTCGGAATATCATTCCTTCTTCCTGCCATTTTCTCACTCCGTTCTTCTTAATCAAAATTACAAATTGCATAAGAAATATTGAAATAAAACACTATAAACATTATAGCATTTTTTGTAGAAATAGTCAACTATATTTGGTAAGAATTTTATTTTACCACTGAATGTATATTCAGCGCCTTTGTTATGACCTGTTGCGAGCTGTACATTTTTATGCATCTTTTGAAAAATTTCAAATATTTCATGAGTTATGATTGGCGGCATTACATCTTCGGTAAAGTACATATCGCGCTCGCCCCGTCACGCCGGAACAACAAGAACGATCAGTAGCCGCTGACCTCATGGAAGTTCGATCCCTCTATGGTTCGCATAGAACCGTTATCACGGAAGTATCATTATCCTCCTGCTTTCATCGCCTTGCAGAGAGCTGCTCTGCATTTTGAAACGTCATATTTATCGCAAGCGTATGGTTTCTTTGACTGCCAAATTTTAGTTCGGCACAGGATTAACGTATTCTTGTCGCTGATATTCTGTTTTCAAGCTACTGTTCAGGAGTCTATATTCCCCTACATAAACATAGCCCACGAAAACAGGTATTCTCACCAACTCACTTTAAAATTTCAGCAATTTTAACAATCCAATATGAAATTGTTTGTTGTGGTATTGATAGTTTTAATGAAATTTCCTGCTGTAAATATCCTGATACTTCATCGTTCTTCTGTAAAAAGCTCGATCGAGTTTGAAAATATGCTCATCATATGCTTTTATAGCCGATATTTGCTCATCAGTCATTCCGGTCTCACGATAAATTCGTTCATTTTCTTCCCACTGTTCTTTAAATTTCTTTTCTTCTGCTGCATGATTATATGCTATTATCGTTCCTCCGTTTTGATTTTTATTGTTGAATCAAAACGAAGGTCTATGGGTATTTTGCGGCTATGCATAGCCAGTTATATGAAAATATAGATATCATCATTACCGTATTGCTGGCAATAGCGGCAAGTATAAAAGAAAATAGCACTTATCGTTTGCGTTCAGGCATTTGATAAGTGCTATTATGTCATATATATTATGAACTGAAAGTACAGTTAAAGAACTGGTGAATTTCTTGTTGATAATGCAGTAGCTGATGTTAGTTACCATAAAATCATTGTTTTTGCCATGCTGTATATTGAAAAAACTGCGTATTACGAGCAATAAAAAGTCCTCCAGTCTGACCGAAATAAGACTGAAGGAGTTTATACCAACATCAAAATCCCGTCAAAAAATCATTTTTTTTGACGGGTAATTCTTTATATGAATTACAGATTCATCAAATTTGCATTGCTATGCCATTAAAATTATCTTAATAACATTGTATAATATTCTTTGAAGGGGTGAACTGAAAGTGCATAATAATACCGAAACTCTTGGTCAAGTCATAAAAAAAGCAAGGAACCGCTTACGAGAATGATTATCGATTGGCTAAAGTGGTCTTTTCCGGTAGCGGTTCTGGTTGGTGGAGTCCTGATTGCGATGGAACTTACACATATGCCAACTGACAATAGCATTTTAGATAATTCCACTTCATTTTAATTGATACAATGTACCCCGTACTTATCACGAGTGCGGGGTAAAATCTAATCACTCGAGGATAAAAAATATGAGATTAGAAATAAAACACTCCATAGTAAATAAATATTTTATATGTATTTGTATATTCGGAATTATTATTGCAATTCTTCATTCATATAATAAAATAGCAGAATACAACAACATAGTTAAAAGTTTGTCCGAATTTGCAGAAAAAGGACAAAATCCATATTCCCCAATTACAAATGCATTTACTATGTGGATCGGCTGGGATTGCGATAATGTGTACTCTAAACTCTTCTACTACTTATTTCCAATATTATCAGTCAAAGTTTGACCTGTAGCAGGATTATAATTGACCTCATAATCAGTGTTAACCCCTGATTTTCTGCCATATACAGTGACCCATGAATAATAATAATCAGAGACGTTCTGTACATATACAGAAGAAGCATTATCCTTGTCTCGAGTGTAGCTATTTCCAGAACTCCAATATGTGTCACTACTCGACGCATTTGCTGAAATAGAAACCATCATTCCGAGCGATAAAGTAGCCGCACCTACGATAGACATTAATTTCTTTGCATTTGTTTTCATGATAAAATTCCTTTCTATTTTTACTGTTTTTCCGAAACCATTATCTCGGTTCTATTTTGTATATAATCAATACATTCATCGATTGAAATTTCGCCATTAAAGTAGGCGATAATTTCTTCATTGATTATCTTATCAAGATCGTTGTCAATTCCGACGGTCAGGTTTTGTATTTGATTAATGTAATTGGTCAGCCTGTCAAGCTCCTCCTGAGTAAGCTGTCCAATTTCATATTCATTTCCCTGCATCGTAATGGTGCTATCCATATATTCTCCATTCATGGAGTCTTTTGCAATTTCATCATACACTTTCAAATTAATAGGGAATCCAACAGGTTCAGTATATACTTCTTTTACCTCATCGCCTACCCTTATTTGTAGTCGATAAATGAATCTAACATTCCACGGAGTATAGCATAATAAACATAATCCTTTTCTGTATGCCCTTCAA
Source organism: uncultured Ruminococcus sp. (assembly GCA_910576995.1). Taxonomy (GTDB): domain Bacteria; phylum Bacillota; class Clostridia; order Oscillospirales; family Ruminococcaceae; genus Ruminococcus. Next base: position 7,881 of record CAJTLC010000004.1, on the reverse strand, counting down.
TTGTTGAGCCTTCCGGCATCTGTTCCCAATGGGAAATGAGTTCATCCAGTGTCCAGCCTTCCTTGTCTCCGACATATTGTGCCTGACCAATGAGAGTTTCAACTGTAAAATACGTTGGCAAAGTATAGAGTTTCCCGTCAGTCTCGTGAAGTTCAAGTACATGATTGTTGAGAGTTGCGGTGTTCACTTCCGAATCCTTTTCCATGAACTTATACAAGTCGATGAATGCACCTCTTCCTGAGAATATGTCCTGCATAAGTGTAATTTTTAAAGAACTTTGTCTATCAGCATCGTATACAATTTGACCGTTTTCATCAGCTCCAGCAATTTCTGAATAGTCCTTTGTTACTATGACATATACATTATCAGCCTCGTTGAATTTCTTTATCAGCTCGTATTCCTCTGGTGCGACTTGTCCGACTACGGCATAGTTAAGCGTGATTGGCTCACTTTTTTCGTAGGCAGACGATTCTTCTGATGTATCATCTGAAGTAGTTCCGTATATTTCTGTTTTTACCTTAGGAGCAGAAATTTCCTGCTTATTACTACATGAACTCATGGAAATCAAAGATATTGTTAGGACTGCTAAAATTGTTTTTTTCATTTCACTCTCCTGATACTGTTTACTTGCAGATTAATGATTTATACTAACGTGCATATTTCTTCTTTGAATATAGTTCTTGATTCGACCTATAATCATAAGTATTGATAACGAAAATAGTGCTGTAGATAATATTTTGTAACTGTTTGTAAAATGAGTGATAACAAAAATATGATATATCAATATTTCCAAGACTGCAATAATACACGATCTTTTACGAAATACTCTCTTTTCATCACTGTCAAGTACTTTATTCTTGTCCTCAATAGGAGCAAGCAAAAAAATTGCTATGAGACTCATCAAAACAAGAATTTCATACACTAAAATGTTAAATGTTAAATATTTCGCAACCAAAAGAATACCGGTAATCATTATAACAGAATAAATATAACAGCGGATATGTGTCTTAGCGTGATACCCACCACAGAAACTCCGCAGCGGCATATAGCATATCAGGAATAGTATGCTTGGATATAACATACCACACAAGGCACCTATAAGTATCGTTGTCAGAATATTCAATGCGAGGTTAAGTCCTTGTTGAATTCCATAGCGATAAATTTCCTTATCCTCCGATGTAAATTTATTCTGTTGTTCAAGAATGTTTGCTATGTAGATTGATGCTTTATAAAACATCAGAATTTACGGAGTTTCTTGGCAGTTTTCGGAACTTCATCCTGATGCATTGTAAAAATACAGGTAGAATTTACCGTCATCGTTGTTACTACAAGTGCCAGTGCAGCTAAGAAACCAGAATGTTTTTTAATAAATTATTTCACAAGAACAACCTCCCTTCATCAAGTATCCTTCTAGTGATTTTAGTATACACCATTTATTCAACTTGTGCGAGAAAGAACGGGATACCCGAGCGATTTGACAGATGAACAATGGGAAAAGATAGCTGAGTTCTTCCCGTCAGGAAATAAAAGTAAACATCACAAGAGAAATCTTGTAGAGGCAGTAATGTATGTAGTAAAGACAGGCTGCCAATGGCGAGCATTGCCGCATGATTATCCGCCATACTCCACAGTATATAATTTTTACAGCCGTGCGATGAGGAAAGGAAGATGGGAAAAAGTAATGCAGTTTCTTGTGAAAGAAACTCGTGTGAACGCAGGAAGAGATGCAGAGCCAAGCTATGCGTTAATAGATTCGCAGAGTGTAAAAACAGCATAGGGCTATGACGGAGGAAAAAAACAAAAGGAATGAAAAAGCAGACGAGTTTCCAAAAACAGATGAAGAACAGATAGAAAATACCGAGCCTGAGATATCCAGTGGAATTGTTAATATTTTCCATTTGCGACATTACATCTTTTATCCTATATGAATCTCCTGTTATATTGATAACATATGAATGATGTAATAATCTATCTAATCATGTAGCCGACGAAAATGGCTGTTTTACCAACTTAGCACAAAATTTCAGCGATTTTTACAATCCAATATGATATTGTTTGTTGTGGTTTCAGTAGTTTTGACGAAATCTCTTTTTGAGAGTAGCCGTCGTATAAGTACATCGTGAATGCATCGCGCCAAATTTTTGGGAGAGACATTATTTTTTTGTATTTCTCTGGATCTGAAATATTATCGATCCAGCCGTAACGATTATTTTCTGAGTAATCATCATAAACTTTTATTTTTTTAACACTCGGATTATTATAAAGCTCAATTGTTCTTTCTCTATAGCGGCGATCTGAATTAAAAACTTGACGATCAAATTCATAAATTGCCGCTATTTGTTCTTCTGTCATTCCTGATTTTCTATATTCTTCGGCTGTTTTCTTCCACTGCTTTTCAAATATTCTTTCTTCCAAACCATGATTATAACTCACTTTTATTCACCTCCGTTCAATTTGAAATCAAACGAAGGCTATGGATATTCGGCAATAAAGCATTGCCAAAAATTGCAAATATACATAAAAAACTCCAATTTGCTTTTAAAGCAAATTGGAGTCAAAAAAATAGGAGTCGACAATATAGCTTTAAAAGCTGCTTGTCAAACTCCTACTCTATATTTTTCATATACGTGGTGTCTGTACTAAGTCAGAATATATTATTTTAATTTCCTTGTGACATTTCCAACATTTTATCATTACTACGCATGATACATTATGCCGATTTATCAAATTTTCATCTATAACAATATCAAATAATCTGCCGCTGCATATCGGACAGCGCACCTGATACTGTGATTTCTGCTTTTTTCTTTCACATTATCATTATCGCCTCTTTTTAGCTGAACAGCTAAAATTTATCTCAATAATTTTGCGGCTTAAACCGCAAAATTATTGTTCATTTTCGGGAAAGAAATTCTATAAATTTCTTCCAGTCCTCATTAGATGCATCAACTTTCATTGCATATCTCAGCGCATTTTTTACAGCTTCTCTTGATTGAATATATTCCGATATATCTGGACAAAATACTCCTGATACTTTACTGTACAATTCATAAAAGCAAACGATTTCGTCCTCATCAAGTTCGAATATAATAATCATTTTTTTTAGAAGCTGAATATCGGGATTTACCCTTTTGCTGCGTTCAAGCTGAGAAAGATAACCCGTTGAAATACCGATTTTTTTCGCTAACTCAGTTGATGTCAATGAGAACTCCTTTCTCTTTTCGGATATGAACTGACCGAAATCAGTTGCATAGATCATCGTTTATTTTTTCCCACTTTACTGTTCTTTTGTGTTTTTAGCTTTTAATCCATATGATTTTTGTATAACTTATATTAACCGTATAGCTTCTCGTATTCACTGTTGTTTCTGTACTTGCTTCCCCGTGAGTAAATGCTGCTGTCGTTTACAAGTTCACTGCATCTTAATGCGGTGCTCAAATCCGCAGCTAATTTTCCTGATTGTGACATAGTGTACCTCCTTTAATAATCCGCTGTAATTCTCAAAATTACAGCTTTTTCGGTTAAAATACAAATTCTCTTTTTATTCGAGAGTTTGTACTTTCAATATATCATAAATTTGAGGTAACTTCAATAAGTTTGCACTGAAATGTCGTTTTTTGACATTGAATGGTAAACATCAATAAATCCTGTGAATATTAAAAATTCTTGTTTCACTTTTATTATGAAACAAGGTAAAAAATATGGAGCAGAACTTGCTTTAAAAGCTTGTTTTGCTCCGTAAAAATATAGATACTTTAAATTAATTCACTTTCATGCTTCGTAATAACATTACTTAAATCATAATATGCAGTAACGGAACGGATTAGCATCAGCATCGTAATGTCTTTTCTCAGAACAAAAATGTTATCTGTTTTAATATCATAATAGTAGTGAGTACTACACTATTTTAATATTTTATTTAAAAAGTCAATTATGTTTTCGCCTAAAACTATCGGTTCTAGCGGATTAAATGTGTAAATCCGTTCCGTTTCTCCTACACATAACATTAATTGACCATTTAAAAAGCCAATTGGAAATAGATTTTCTTGTAGATAATTCATTCTACTTTCAACAAAATCATATAATCCAGATGCCATCAAGGCATCAAATTGTATGTTTCCATAATAGTTATTAGCTTTGACATTTAGCATTTTTAATTCTTCATATGAATATGAAATACTTATACCTTGAAAATGCGATAAAATATCTAATGCATACTTAAATGGAATGAATCCTTCATTCTCCATCTCTTTACGCATAAGCGTAATGTCTTTGGTTTTATCTTTTTGCCAGTCCATGTCATGCAATTTGCTTATTATTCTCTTATCAATCAAGTCAAAATTTAACAAATTAGCCTCCCAAGTAGTTATCTCTAATTCTTCAATAACCTTTGCGCAAGTATCGCATGCTATATGGTTTGTACCATGTAAACCAGATGTACTATAAGGTCCTCGAACATATGAGGTAGATATAGTTGCACCATTTAAATTAACTCCACTATTTAATGCCTTGGCTATAGCATTCATTTCTGCACAGGCACCCCCAAATTGATTAACTCCAACTTCTTGAAGAACGGAATTCAAATATTCATTTGTTATACCTTCACTATTAACACCAGTAAATTCATTACCTGCTTTTGTTCTTAATACAGAAACAGTATTAACACCATTTTTCGTAGCACCTTCCGCTTGAAGAACATCTGCCGCCCTTGATGCTGGGGTGGCTCCATTTACATTTCCAGTTTCAGAACACGCTACATTTGAACCTTTATTATAATTAAGAATTCCATAGGTTACAGCTGACAAAGTAGCTCCACATAAAGCACCTTTCCAAATGCTCTGAGATAATCTGTTATAATCAACTGTATTGTTAAGAGCTTGATTAGTTAACTCAGATGCATATGCTCCAGTTGCTCCACTAATCATACCCATTCCAACTGTATTACCTAAAGTTGCAGCAGTAAAACATGTACCTAAGGCACATCCTACGTAACTACCAGCCGCACCACCAACAGCTCCTACAAATGCAGCCTTACCGACATTACTCCAATTATCTTTATTCATCTTGGAAATACCGCCAGCATTTTTCGCTTCAGTATAAAGAGTTGCTCCTCCACTAATAGCTGCGCCTATCGCTGCTCCTATTAGGACGGTTGCTAAAATACCAAAATGCCCACTTGGGTCAATACTAAGAACAGGATTATTACAACAATAGGTATAAAGATTCAAACTCAGCGGATCTTCAATCTTACCGGCATAACTGTCACGACTAATAAACCTACCAGTAGTCGGATTATAGTACCTCGCCCTAAGGTAAATCGTACCTGTTTCAGCATCAAAATATTCGCCGCAATAACGGAAAGGATTAGCATCGGAATCGTTGATATTCTTCTCAACACCGAAAGCGTCATAAGTATAGGACTTAACAACCTCACCGTCAGCGTTTGTAAGGTTTACAACATCTCCATGAGCGTTCTGAGTATAGTAGGTATATTCGGATTTAACGCCGTTTACAAACTTATACTTTGCAGCAAGGCTTGTTCCACGAATATAAGAGTTTGCGTTATACGTGTCGCCCTTGACAATATCTGCAACGATTTGTTTGCTGCCGTTTAAGACATAGCTAATTGTCAGTCTTTTTAGTAATTATTATATCACAAAAATAGAAAATCAAAGTATTTGGTATCATATATCGTAATAAATCTCTTAAAATCAATTCTTAATGAATCACAATTTCTATTAATGTTATATATAATATCCCAATCCTCGCTTTGGGTATATAAGGATTTGATTTTTTATTAAATCTACTTATACAACAAAAGTAATATCCCATATATATATATATATATATATATATATTGCAGAGTGCCCCTAAAAACCTATCATTTTATATTTTTTTGCTAAAGAACTTATAAAATGCATTAGTGTGTTTTAAAAAATAAGGTTTTTAAAGGCACCTACAGTTAATATATAATTTTATCTCCTAAACAATTATCTAATGCTCTCCAACTGATTCTTTCAGAAGAAACCCAAGTAGAATCGCAATCTTCTAGTTCCGATAATTTTACATTATATAAACTGCTCCAATAAATTAATCCATTATAATATAAAATAGAGGCTCCATAAAGAACAGCATCTTCCATTTCACCTTTAGGACAAAGATTAAATCTGACAATTCCATCAAATTTCATTTCTATTGTTCTTATATTGGCTCCTTGACTTTGGAAAATAATTGTCAATGTTTTTGTAGAATCGAACGGATTTATAGCACCATTTTGACTTACATATGCTCCACTAACATACCTAACTTCTTTTATGCATGAATCGTGAAATCCATTGAATTGGTTCATCAAGTAATCAATACTTTCCTGATTGTCAATAATATTAAAAATCATACAGTTACACTCACCATTTACCATCTTGCCTTGGCGGATTTTTGGTCCAATCCCATTCATGTGTATGAGGAAATTGATGTGAATTATCTCCGTTGCTATGTGCATAATCTACATCCAAAAAACATTTTCCATCTTCACCATAAAATCTTGATTGCTTAAATATTCCTTGCTCATCATATAAGTTCACCCTTGTATTGGGTTCACCTTTGGCATCTAAACTTCTTCCTGTTTTAGAAGATGTTTTGTAGAAACTTGTATTAACTTTTTGAGATGGGTAAGAGGAATTTATTAATTTATAGCATAACGCTCCTGAAGTGCCACCAATAATACCACCATAAACAGTATTTTGCATAATTTCATTTGGATCATTATAACCATATAAAGCTTGTTTTGTTATAGTGGATGTATAACTTCCTACCATTCCACCTACCATACCAGTCCCCACAGCATATCCCAACGAGCTCGTGGTTGACGAAACTATTAATGAACTCGTTGCTGATGAAGTTATAAGTGAACCTGCTGCTGACGCACCTAATGCACCAAATCCACCGCCGACGCCACCGCACACGCCACCAATAATAGTGTCTTTTCCGACTTTTTTCCAATTATCAGAGGTCATATTTGAAATACCACCAACAGATTTTGACTCTTTATATAAAGACATTCCACCGGATACAACAGCCCCAATTGCTACTCCAATAATAATTGAAGATAATATAAAATGCCCGCTTGGATCCAAGTTAAGTAATGGATTATTATGGCAATAAGTATAAAGATTCAAACTAAGCGGATCTTCAATTTTACCTGTAACGGAATCCCGTGAAATGAATCTGCCAGTAGTAGGATTATAGTATCTCGCTCTAAGGTATATAGTACCAGATTCAGAGTCAAAATATTCACCACAGTAACGGAACGGATTGGTATCGGAATCATTGATATTCTTTTCAACGCCGAAAGCATCGTAAGTATAAGATTTGGCAATACCGCCATTTTCATCGGTAAGATTAACAACATCGCCATGAGCGTTTTGTATATAGTAAGTATATTCAGATTTAGCGCCGTTTACAAACTTATACTTTGCAGCAAGGCTTGTTCCACGGATATAGCAGTTTGCGTTATACGTGTCGCCCTCAATAACATCTGCAACGATCTGTTTGCTGCCGTCCCATACATGATTGATACGCTGACCATTGACAACCTTTTCGATTCTAAGACCCGAAACATTGTACTTGTAGCTTGCAGTTGTTTCGCCATCGGTAAAGCCGATAAGCTGATTCAGACCGTCGTAAGTATTGGTTTCAGTTTTTCCGTCAGCAGTCTTTGTAATCTGATTGCCGTTAGCGTCGTAAGTGTAAACTGTCTGCTTAACATTAGAATTATTATTCAGAGCGTTATTTTCATCCTGAACGGTCTTAACTTCTTTCTGGAGGAGCGCCGTATAATTGCCCTGAGCGTTATTATAATTATACTCAGTTACATAATTTTCA
>CAJTLC010000003.1 GCA_910576995.1 uncultured Ruminococcus sp. | reverse complement strand
GAAATGCAGCGTATATACTCCCTCGCCAAGCGATTTTGTATCTTCGCTTGTGAGCGTCACACGGAAAATTCCCTGCGATAACGCGCATTCCCTGCATATCGAGATCACTTTCGGAGATCGGCAGTTTGCGACGATAACCTGCATACGGCAGCCTGAAAAACTCCCGTCTTTCGGCGCAATGCAGAACGTTCCCAGTGTATCGCCCGAAAGGCATGAGATGATAAAATCGAATTTCACTTATCATGAAATTGTGGATTACATTAAATCAAACGGTGTAAACATTTCGATAAGTTCCGTTCAGCGGTACGCTTCAAAACTTGAAGTTACTTTGCAGTCTCTTAGGCTTGCACAGGAGAATTTTCGTGCAATTATGGAAGAAACCGAAAAATATCCTAATCTGGATATAACTGACGGTCTTTTGCGTTTACTAAGCAATCAGATTCTCGGAGCTATTAATAAGCTTCCGGAGGAACAGCTTGAAGAACTTAACTTTGAAACGCTTTTCAAAAACGCAATCGCACTTACCAGAGCAGCGGCATACAAGAAACAAATTGAAGTTAAAAGCAAGGACGTTTTTGAAAACGGAGCAGATCAGTTCATGTCGTACATTTACGAGACTATGTCTGTCAAAGATCCGGAGCTGCTCAAAAAGGTGAAGAAGTTCGTCAAATCGGAAATGAAAGACGGGTGATAAAAATGATGTACGTATTGCAGGTAAAACCGGGATGCGAGGAAACGTCAGCCCATCAAAAAGCGGCATCTTGAACTTTATGCTTTTATCAAGGAAAACGCGGAACTTATTTCCGCCGAAACAGAAATAACAAAAATTGTTCAGGCTGCACTGTCGGGCGAAGCTTCCGAAGCGGAAAATAATCAGCTTACCAATTTAATCAAAATGATCGGAGAGAGCGCGGATGAGAATTTACGACTTTCGTTCTGAAATGCCGTCCTTTGGCAAGACAAATCCGCTGAAAGAAAGTCATTTTGATGAATTTGTGGAGTGTTATTACGCTGAGGATATAACAGCAAGGCAGAAAACGTACAGTGAAGATAATCCAAACGGCAGATGGCGTAAATACACTTATGATGATATTTTAGAGCGAGATAAGACAAGTCTTGACATCAGCTGGATAAAGTCAGTGAATACAAGCGACGATTATACATTATCTGAACTTTTAGCAAATCAAGACAAAGTCACAAAATATTGCAAATGCAGTGGCAGAACTGGAAAAACTGATTGGCGAGGTAGACGGATAATGAATACAAAAGCATTAAGGCAGAAAATCTTTAACCTTGCAATCAGAAGCAAACTCGTACCGCAAGACCCGAATGACGAGCCTGCAAGCGTTCTGCTTGTTATTATAAACAAAAAATCCCTTAACAGCGTACTTTTCACTGCTAAGGGACTTTTTTATTTATTCAGATTTTGATTTCCGTACCGTCCTTGAAAAGAAATACCATAGTGGATTAAGTTCGCTGTAATCAGCATTTCCTGTCACTTTCTATATATTCTTTCAGCTGTTGATTGATTTCGTCAAACTTTGTCTGAAACTTAATATTGTGTTCGTCTTGCAAATTTAGTTGATTCAATACAAACTGGCAATTCCTGATAACCACATCTTTATATCCGCAATATCTTGCAAAAGCGTTCAGAAACTTTTGTTAAATTTCGGGTTCATACAGATGCGGTGTAGTACAGAAATTTTCACGAACTGGGAACCGTCCCCCCTGTCCCTGAGTGACATCTCCCCATACTGTGGGAGTCACGTAAGTAAGAGTCTTCGATTTCAGATATGAGATGTTCATATAAAATAAATGCACAAGCTCTCAATGCAATCCGTTGTCTGTTTGTAAAAAAATATACGGGGCATACGGATTACGTTGTGAATAAGTATAAATAAAGTATTGACAACTTTTGGGTATAAATCTTATGTACTGAAAACAATATATTAACTGTACTTTTCAAAAAGTGATGCCAAATTAACCAAAAACCCCCGATTCCGTTTACGAAACCGGGGCTGGCTTTTCTTGAAGGTATTTTTACCTGTCCTTTTATGCTCTTTTTTCCTGTGAAAGTTTTTCATTTGTTTTTGCTGTAAATTTTTCATCGTATACAAGAAAACGTTTATGCAAACCACAACCAATCAAACCACACTCGTCAAAAGCTTTTACTTCGAAAGTAAATTCTCTGCCATTAATATTTGTCAGAACAGCTTCAGCAGTAACGTTCATTCCATTGGGGGTAGCAGAAGTATGCTTGATATTGAGTTCCGTTCCGACAGTTGTTTCGTCATTTTCGAGAAATTTTTCAAGGCAGTTGCAGGCTGATTTTTCCATAAGCGCAACCATGGCCGGCGTAGCGAATACGTCGAGACTTCCGCTACCCATTGCTGACGCAAGCTTATCGGAGGAAACTTCAGCTTCTGCTTTGCCGCTGATTCCTGTTATAATATCTTTCATAATTAATCTCCTTTGCTTGTTTCAAGGATTTCTTCCGGTATCGGACACGGCGACATAACATCGCCGACAACTCGATCGTAAGTTAAAACGTCAAGTTCCGTATTATCGGGCGTTCCGTCGTCATAATCAACTGAATACACGGGAATTTTCTTCATGAAATCGTCCATTTTTTCAATGAAAGCGTCATGGGGAGCATTGATAACGTCAATTATTACATAAGGCACGTAGAAGAATGAGAATTTCTCGGTGGGAACAGTTGAGAAATCAGCGTCATAATTGCTCCAGAGGAAATATGTCTGTTCATAAAGTTCCTTACAATGATCTCCGGAAATATCAAGCTGATTGTAAACGCTTGTTTCTCCTCGCAGCGACGGAAAATGATCGCCAACGAAAAATACAAGAGTGGGTTCGTCGATTTCTTTAAGTTTATTCAGAAATGCCGTCATAGCTTCGTTGCTATGCTGTATCCATGTAAGGTAATTGCCGAATTCGTCGTTGGGGTCTTCACCCTGATCGTAAGGCTGATGGTTTTGCATCGTAGTAGTATGGATGTACATTGGATCGTCGGTAGTCTCAATCAACTGAAGAAGCTGATTATAAACCGTGTTGTCATCCACATATGTACCATAATGTTCAACAGGAACGGTAAAATCGGTTACGCCGTCAATATCGTCGTGGAAAATCATTTTATCGAATCCGAATTCGCTGTAAATACGCGATCTGCTGTAGAATGAACTCTGAAACGGGTGAACATAGGCTGTGCTGTACCCCCAGCTTTTGTAATATTGAGCAAGAGCAGGCTGTTCACGCTCTGCAAGTTCACGCTGAGGCATATTAGGCGCGTTCAATCCGCGCACCGGCAAGCCGAACATCAGCTCAAATTCCGAACGAACCGTGTAGCTTGCGTAAGTCGGCGTAACTATTTTTCCGCTGATACCTTCTGAGCAGGCTTTGTCGAAGTCCGCATAATAGGAATCGTCAACATTCAGCTTGTCAAAAACGCGGAAATCAGCGAAAGATTCGCTCATAACGACAATTACATTCGGCTTTTTCCCGCCGTTGAAATCAGAAGTTTCATCAACATTGATCGCTGTGATCCCGTCTACGTATTCCTCGTTGTAATTGTCGGGTTCAACCAGTCGGTTCGCATAGCTTTCAGAAGCTGTCTGAACAAGAAACGCAAGAAAACTGTTGTTGTCAAATTTTTCGTTGAGCAGAAATGTGTTATTTGCGGCTGTCGTATCAAGTTTGAAGAAATTGTAAACGGGATTGTAAAATCCGGGAAATACGATCATGCAAAGAGCGATCGCTGTGCAGACAGCAGCGGTGATAGCGCGTTTTACCGGCTTATGACGAGGAATTTTTGGATTGAAGTAAAATATAAGAGCAAGAAAAGCCAGAACTATCAGACAATAAATTATCAGACCTGGCGTTATTTTTATGTAGGCAAAGGATTTCAGACTTTTCACGCTTTTGAAAAGCTTCATATCCGAAAGAATCAGATGGTTACCATTGGTGTTGTATTTAAATAATTCCGTAATACTCAGCGCCATATAAATAATGCTCTGAACTACGGCGGAAAGCCAGCCTTTCCGGAAAGCTGCGGTCAGCAGCGCGAATATCAGTCCTGAAGCTGCAAAGTTAAAAAGCAGTACTGTAGGACGATCTAAAGCAAAATTCAAAAATGATCCAACTTTTTTGAATTGGTTGATCTCAGCCATACAGGCTATAAATATGGGGAATATTATCATGATAGCCGTATTTAAAACTTTGAATTTTTCGCTGTTTTTCTCACGGATTTCGTTAAATTTCCTGATTTTCACCTCAATTTTTTTGCATAATGATCTTATTTTTTCCGTCATTCTGATCCCTCCGTTAAAGTCAGGCAAACTTTTTGTCTGCTGTTAGAACCTGTCTTCACAAGATGCAGCGCACGTCTTTTCGGCAGATTTTGCCGCTGACTGCGTTGAAAAAGTTCACCATATGACCGAAGGGAATGCCCGTGGCGCATCAAGTATGATTTCACTTTTTCGCCTTGTCATCTACAAAATTATGCTCGAAAATCTGCACACTGATCTTGTGAAGACAGGTTCTTATAAAATGTATTTTTATGGTGCAAACAAGTCTGAGTTATGATATATACTAATATATCATAGAAAATCAAAAGTTTCAAGTCAAATTTCGAATTATCTTTAATTTGTCATTATTTTCGTCGCTTTGGTAATTATGTACTGAATTAGCAAGCTATAATTGTGCATTTTGACAATATGGATTTTAATGACAAAATGTGGTATAATAGCATTTGATATGAAAAAATTTAATTTGCGGAGGAATAAACCATGATAAAAAAAGCATTAATAACCGGCGGCTCAGGGGGAATAGGGGAGGCAATATGCCGAAAAATGGCTGAACAAGGCTGTTTTGTGTATGTTGGGTACTCATTGTCCAAAGATAAAGCCGTGCGGATCGCGTCAGAAATAGGCGGCGAAGCTATAAAACTTGATGTAACAAAATATGATGACATTAAAGCTGCTTCGCAAAGGATAGGCTATGCAGAAATTCTTGTAAATAATGCCGGAGTTTCAGAAATAGAACTTTTTACCCGAATTTCAGCTGAAAAAAGCAGAAACATAATGGAAACTAATCTTATTGGCGCAATGAATTGTTCAAGAATTTTTTTGTCGGAGATGATCGCGGAAAAGCATGGCTGTATCATTAATATTTCCTCTATGTGGGGACAGGTGGGGGCTTCGTGCGAAGTTGATTATTCGGCTTCAAAAGCAGGCATGATAGGCTTTACAAAAGCGCTTGCGAAAGAGGTGGGACCGTCGGGAATTCGGGTGAACTGTATTTCGCCCGGATTTATTATGACAGAAATGAACAGTCGGTTATCAGAGGAAGATCTGGAAGCGATACGAGAAGAAATCCCGCTCGGGATTTTTGGAGAAACGCGTCATGTTGCGGATTCAGCAGTTTTTCTGGCTTCGCCGTCAGCCGAATACATAACAGGACAAATTATCGCTGTAAACGGGGGAATGGTTATATAGCTAAATGTTTTTTGAAAAATATTTTTTTAATTCGTCTTTCAACAACTCGTATCGTTCTGATTTTTCTTGCTTTGCAAAGTGTATCTTCCGCGATTGTTCTGGATTATTTTCATAAATCAAAGAATTTGCCTCGTCGCCGAATTGTTCGCTTGTAAGATCGAATACGCAGTCTCCGACCACGTTGTAACAGTGGAAATTTCCACCCTCACGCGGAATCCCATAAACTTTGCCGCCAAAAATATCCTGCACCAGAAAAGCCGTGACAGAGCATTGACCGAGGGTTTTGTTTTCGGCAGACCAGTTGTGACGCATACGCGGAGCGCAGGTTTCTGCCGACCAGACCTCAGATAAAATATCGTATAGTTTTCTTGGCGACAAACTATCCGGAAAGTCGCTGCTGATCGGTTTAACGAGTGCATTTTCCCAACCATAAAAATTATATTCATGCAAAGTGAATTTCCATTTGCAGCAGCATGAATCATCTGTTATCGTTGGATAACAGCTTAAACATTCGCATTCGAAACGGTCGTCGATAGTTTTGGCAAATCCGCTGTATTCAATAATTCCTACCGATTTGCATGGGTGAAGCGTCATTCCTTTTCGTTTACGCGCACTCTGCACACGGCAGTCAATGGCTGAATATGTAAGAGTATTTCCATTTATTTCTATGGAGTTGTCATTAATATTGGCGTAAAATCGCAGAGAAAGCGCTTTGGCAAGCCCTTCAATTCCCGGATTATTCTCAAGACCGAGGAATTTTTTTATTCTGCCTGCTTCTATGACTGTGAATCGTTTCCAAGCCTCCGCGTCATGAAACATCGCTTCATCCATTCCGAATTTTTGCTCTATAGACTGAAACCATACGCCGTCCATTGCCAGCCAGTTTTTTGAGTAAATTTCGATAAGTTTAATGAGTTCGTCTTTGGAAAATTGCGATAAATTATTGTAATTATTCATTTTTATCACCTTTAAAATAGAATTTACATACTTATTATATCATAATTTTTATTGTAATGCAACAGCAGTTCAAAAAGGCAAATAATTTAAATTTTGTGTTTTTTTCAAAAAAGTCTTGACAAAACTTTCAGGGTATGGTATACTTTACAAGTATCGTGCAGTTGCTCGGTATTATTATCCTTGCCCTCGGAAAGTTGCAGGGCGAAATCCAGAAGGAGGTGTACAAAATGGCAAAGGTATCCGCTAAATACGAAGTAATGGTTGTATTCAGCCTTAAAAACGGCGAAGAGCCTATGAAAGCTCTTATTGAGAAGTTCAAGGAAAGAATCGAGCGTCATGCCGAAGCTGTTGAAGTCAACGAGGATTGGGGTAAGCGCAAGCTTGCATATCCTATCGACGACGAGACAGAGGGTTACTACGTAATCTACACATTCGAGTCTAAGCCCGATTATCCTGCTGAACTTTCAAGACGTCTTAACATCGCAGACGGTATTCTTCGTTCAATGATCACAGTCGTTGAATAAACCGTGTTCCATTATTTCAAGGAGATTGTCAGATGAATAAAGTTATTATAATGGGCAGACTTACTGCCGACCCTGATCTGAGATCAACTCAGACCGGTATGTCTACCTGCCGTTTTTCTATTGCGGTGGACAGACCTTTTGTTGATAAAACAACCGGACAAAGACAGGCTGATTTTATCAGATGCACTGCATGGGATAAATCTGCTGAAAATATCAATCGATTTTTCCGCAAAGGCAGCATGATAATGATTGAAGGAAGTCTTAGAACAGGAAGCTATCAGGACAAGCAGTATCAGGATGTGACGCACTTTACAACGGACGTTTTTGTCGATCGTTGGGAATTTTGTGGTTCGAAAGCTGAAACTAATCCTTATGGCGGAAATAGTTATTCTGCACCGCAAAATAACTATACTAATAATTATCAGGCTTCTCCTCAGCAAGCGCCTGCGGCAGCGCCACAGCAGCCTGCACAAAATAATGAGAATATGTCTTACGGATCTTACAACGATTTCGAAGAAATACTCGGAGACGGCGATATACCGTTTTGATCGCTGAATCATTATTACGAAAGGAGAAATTGTCATGGAAAAGGAAAGAAATTCCCGTCCCTCAAAAAAGCCGCGCAAGAAGGTTTGTATGTTCTGCGCAGACAGAATTGAGAGAATAGATTATAAGGATCTCGCTAAGCTTAGAAAGTGCATGACTGAAAGAGCTAAGATCCTCCCAAGACGTGTAACAGGTACTTGCGCATTCCATCAGCGCGAACTTACAGTTGCAGTTAAGAAAGCAAGACAGATCGCTCTGCTTCCTTACGTTAGCGATTAAAAATATTTAAGGGAGACTTAGGTCTCCCTTTTTATGTACGCTCCTGCGGCATCTATCTTCATAAGATCAGGAGCGTTTATAGTGGCTATTGCCTGTTGTTTGCGGCGCTTACTGCGAGTTCCTCGTTTTTTCGGAAGAGGAGAGTAATACACCATACCGCCGAGATCGCTACAAGAATGTAGACTGCCCTTGCGGCAAGGCTTCCTGCACCGCCAAGCATCCATGCAACCAGATCAAGTTCGAAAATTCCGACTAATCCCCAGTTGATGCCCCCGATGATCAGGAGAATAAGTGCAATTTTGTCCCACATAAAGTGAACACCTCTTTTCACGGCGTTTGAACGCCTGAAAATATTATTGCAAAAATCGTTGGATTTATTCAGTGAAAATCTGGAAAAATTAAACGCCCCGTGAAATGCGGTGCAGCAGCTTTCACGGGGAATTTATTTTTATAATTACTTAACGATGTACTTGTCGATCTCAGCAAAGAAAGCGTCGGCGTCATCAGTGTGAACGTTAAGTTCGATGGGCTTGGAAAGATCAAGGCTAAATATACCCATGATAGACTTTGCGTCAACTGCATATCTGCCGGATACGAGGTCAATGTCGAATTCATATTTCATAACGATATTGACAAACTCCTTAACATCGTTTATTGCCTGAAGCAAAACTGTAGTTTTAGTCATAGTCATTACCTCCTGATAATGTTCCGTGTGTGGTTTTTTCTTGTTTATCTTTTCTTCCATGCGGTTTTCCTTGCCGCACCTATATAATACCACTAAAAAACGGCTATGTCAAGGGATTTTTATAAATTCGTCAATTTGGTATACTATACTGTTCAATTGCTGTTATTTTTTGGGAATAAAGAATAATTATTTATACTGCACAAAAAAAATAATCGATTTTGTGCAAAATCAACATGGCTAAATTATAATAAAGAGGTGAAATTATGTATAAGATTTATTTTATAACCTTTGGGTGCAAGGTAAGTCAATATGAAACACAATGCATCAAAAGCTGTTTTGAAAGCAGCGGATTTGAAATTGTCGATATGGAAAATAACGCCGATGTTTTTGTTGTGAATTCCTGTACTGTTACCGGAAGCGGAGACAGCAAATCTTTGTATTCTGTGAGAAAACTGCGTCGAGATCATCCGGATTCTGTGATCATTCTAACAGGTTGTCTTCCGCAGGCTTCGCCGAAATCGGCAGAAAAATGTAAAGAAGCCGACATAATCACTGGTACAAAGGAAAGGGAAAAACTTCCGGCACTTGTTTTACAGGCGATTGAAAACAGAAGTCGCATAGTTGATATTCATGAATATACTGCAAATGATGTTTTTGAGGATATTTCATGTCAATCTACTCAAAAAACAAGAGCGTTTCTTAAAATTCAAGACGGCTGCAACTGTTTCTGTTCATACTGCATTATACCATATGCCCGTGGGCGATGCAGAAGCAAGCCAATGGCTTCGCTTATAAAAGAGGCAAAGTCGCTTGCCGAATCTGGTCACAAGGAAATTGTACTTGTCGGAATCAATCTCGCTTTTTATGGACAGGAATATGGTTTACGGCTTGTTGACGCAGTTGAGGAATGCTGTAAAATTGATGGAATTGAAAGAGTGCGGCTTGGTTCGCTTGAGCCGGAAATGATTTCAAATGACGATTTAGTAAGACTATCGCGTCAGCCGAAATTTTGTCCTCAGTTCCATTTGTCGCTACAGAGCGGAAGCCGCCGGACTTTACAGAGAATGCACAGAAAATATACTCCGGAAGAATATATGACTCTCGTTGAAAAAATTCGTAATATTTTCCCGGACGCTTCTTTTACTACTGATGTTATGGTAGGTTTTCCGCAGGAAACAGAAGAAGAATTTGCAGAATCGCTGAATTTTGTTAAAGAAGTTGGATTTGCAAAAATTCATGTGTTCCAGTATTCTCCCAGAAACGGCACGATTGCATCGCAGCTTAATGGACAGATACCCAAAAATATCAAAGCGGAACGTGCAGAACGTATGAAATCATTAGGAGAAAAACTTACGGCTGATTATTTGCAGAGCCTTGTCGGAAAAATTGTTCCCGTATTGTTTGAGCGCGAAAATTCGGAAGAGTTTCATCAAGGCCGCGCCTCCGATTATTCCCTTATAAAAATTTTTCGGGAAAATTCAAAAAAAAGTTTGCGTAATTCTATTTTTTATGTTATAATAGAAGAAAGCCGCGGCGATCATTGCTTCGGCAGAATTATCGATCAGGAATGGAGATAATAAAATGTCCGTATTCAGAATTTATTCAGAAAAAAAACCGGAATTCGCTGTCGAGGCACGTTCTCTTCTCAGCGATATCAGAACCGCTCTTCGCCTTGATATCAATGGCATAAGAGTGCTGAACCGATACGACGCTGACAGACTCAGCGAAGAAGATTTTAAGGCGGCTGTAAATACAGTTTTTTCAGAGCCTTCCGTAGACGTGGTGTATGATGAACTGCCGAAGCTTGAAAACGGCGAAAGAATTTTTGCAGTTGAATATCTTCCGGGGCAGTTTGATCAGCGTGCAGACAGCTGCGAACAATGTATTCAGATCCTCAGACAAGGGGAGAGATGCCGTGTAAGAAACGCAAGAATTTACATTATCGACGGAAATATCACAGACGAGGAATTCGACAAACTGAAATCATACATAATCAACCCTGTTGAGAGCCGTGAAGCTTCGCTTGATACGGTTGATTCTCTTGATTCAAACTACGAAATTCCAACTACTGTTGAAATTCTTGAGGGCTTTATCAATCTGAACGAAAAAGGCCTTCATGCTTTTGTGGACAAGTTCGGACTTGCTATGGATTACGATGATATCAAATTTTGTCAGGATTATTTCCGCAATAAAGAGCATCGCGATCCCACTATCACAGAAATTCGCATGATCGACACTTATTGGTCAGATCACTGCCGTCATACAACATTTTTGACAAATATAGAAGACGTCAGCATTGTTACGCCTTACATCAAGGATACGTACGATATGTACATTGATGTCCGCAAGGAGCTTGGCAGAACGAATAAGCCGATTACTCTTATGGATCTCGGTACTATCGCCGCTAAGAAACTGAAGGCTGACGGTCTGCTGCCTGATATTGACGAAAGCGAAGAGATCAACGCCTGTTCGGTGAAGATCAAGGTCGATATCGATGGAGAGACCGAAGACTGGATTCTCATGTTCAAAAATGAAACTCACAATCACCCGACGGAGATTGAGCCTTTCGGCGGCGCTGCGACCTGTCTTGGCGGAGCGATTCGCGATCCGCTTTCGGGACGTTCGTATGTATATCAGGCGATGCGCGTGACGGGAGCTGCAAATCCCCTTGTTCCCGTTGAGGATACTATAGCGGGAAAGCTTCCGCAGCGCAAGATCACGGTCGGCGCGGCAAACGGCTACAGTTCTTACGGAAATCAGATAGGTCTTGCCACGGGTCACGTTTCCGAAGTTTATCATCCCGGGTATGTTGCGAAAAGAATGGAGATAGGCGCGGTTCTTGGAGCGGCTCCGGCTGAAAATATCCGACGCGAAAGACCTGTTGCAGGAGATGTTGTAATTCTTCTCGGCGGCAAAACAGGACGCGACGGCTGCGGCGGCGCAACAGGCTCTTCAAAATCGCATACGCTTGAATCCCTCGAAAACTGCGGCGCGGAAGTTCAGAAGGGTAATCCGCCCGAAGAAAGAAAGCTTCAGCGTCTTTTCCGCAATCCTGAAGTTACGCGTATGATCAAACGCTGCAACGATTTCGGAGCGGGCGGCGTATCTGTTGCTATCGGAGAATTGACCGACGGTCTTGTTATAAATCTTAACGCTGTTCCCAAAAAATATGACGGTCTGGACGGCACGGAGATCGCTATATCCGAATCTCAGGAGCGTATGGCTGTTGTAATTGCGCCTGAAGATGTTGATAAGTTCATGGCTGAAGCTGCTAAGGAAAATCTTGAAGCTACTCTCGTGGCAGACGTTGTTGACGAACCGAGATTAAAAATGAACTGGAACGGCAAAACGATAGTAAATCTTTCGAGAGAATTCTTGAATTCAAACGGCGCTCCGAAATATACGAATATCGTCGTTGATATTCCCGATTCTGCCGAAAGCGAGAGTATTGCCGATAATGCCGAAGAATGGGTAAAACTTATGGGCAGCCTTAATGTGTGTTCACAGAAAGGTCTGATAGAGAAATTCGATTCGACCATCGGTGCGGGAACTGTTCTTATGCCTTTCGGAGGAATTTATCAGATGACTCCTTCTCAGGCAATGGCTGCAAAAATACCCGTACTCAAGGGCGAGACAAACACCTGCTCGCTTATGGGATGGGGTTATAATCCCGATATATCGGTAAAGAGTCCTTATCACGGCGCGCTGCTGGCTGTTGTTGAATCTATTGCAAAGGTAGTTGCGGCAGGCGGTACTTATAAAAAGTGCTGGCTTACTTTCCAGGAATATTTTGAGCGTACAAAGAATGATCCGAAGCGTTGGGGCAAACCGATGGCGGCTCTTCTCGGAGCATTCAAGGCTCAGATGGAAATGGGCTGCGGCTCTATAGGCGGAAAGGATTCGATGTCGGGAACTTTCGAAAACATCGACGTACCTCCAACGCTTGTATCATTTGCAGTATCTGTTGCAAAGGCTGACAAGGTAGTTTCCACGGAATTCAAAAAGGCAGGCAGCAAGGTAATTTATATCGAACCTGAATATGATGAAAATGGTCTCCCTGTGTTCGACAGCGTTAAATCTGTATTTGACAAGGTCGAGGATATAATCTCGGCAGGCAGAGCGGCTTCCGTATGGACTTCCGGATATGGGGGAATTGCTGAAGGCATCGCTAAAATGTGCTTCGGAAACAAACTCGGTTTTGAATTTACAGCAAGGATCGGAGCTGATAAACTGTACAAGCCCTGCTACGGTTCGTTTATTATCGAACTTAACGGAGAGCCTTCCGACGATGAAAACGTTATTGGTAAAACTATTGACAACTACAAGATCTGTACGTTTGATTACACAGTCAATATGGATAATCTTCAGCGCATATGGGAGGGTAAGCTTGAACCTGTATTCCCATGCAGAATAAGGACTACAGACGCTACGCCTGCGGTTTACAGTTATAATTGCGAAACAAAGATAACTTCTTCGGAGAAATTCGCGAAGCCGAGAGTGCTTATTCCGGTGTTCCCGGGAACGAACTGCGAATACGATACCGCAAGAGCGTTTGAAAAGGCGGGCGCGATAGCGGAAACGGTCGTTATCAGAAATCTTTCAGCAGGCGATATCGAGCAGTCTGTCGATTATTTCGAAAAAGCTGTCAGAGAATCGCAGATAATCATGATCCCCGGCGGATTCAGCGGCGGCGATGAACCGGAGGGAAGCGGTAAGTTTATTACTGCATTTTTCAGAAATCCGAAGATCAAAGACGCCGTTCATGATCTGCTTAAAAATAGAGATGGACTTATGCTGGGTATATGCAACGGATTCCAGGCTCTTGTAAAGCTGGGTCTTGTTCCGTTCGGCGAGATCGTCGACATGGACAATAATTCGCCTACGCTTACGTTCAATACGATCAATCGTCATCAGTCCATGATGGTAAATACAAGGATCGCATCAAATAAGAGTCCATGGCTTTACGGCACGGAAGTCGGCGACATTCACTGCGTTCCGATCTCACATGGCGAGGGCAGATTTGTTGCTCCTGCAAGTCTGATACAGCAGCTTGCAAAAAATGGTCAGATCGCTACTCAGTATGTTGACCTTGACGGAACTCCCACTATGGATATACGTTACAACCCTAATACTTCTATCGACGCTATCGAGGGAATCACTTCTCCCGACGGACGAGTTTTCGGTAAAATGGGACATTCAGAGCGTAAGGGAAGTTATATCTGTAAGAATGTTGAGGGCTGTAAGGATCAGAAGATCTTTGAAAGCGGAGTTGCATACTTTAAGTAAGCGAGTTTTGTAAATTTGAAAAGATCCCGCACAAGGAATAGTCTTTGTGCGGCTTCCTTTAAGGCGAGGAGATAAATAAAATATGAAAATAAAATGGAACGCCAAGTACAATACAATTTCCGTTTATACTGTTTTAACATTTGCAGCCTGCCTTATCGTGTACACTGTTATCTTTAATTTCACGGTTTTGGGTGACGTAATAAAATCGTTGTTTACAGTTCTCGCTCCTATTGTATGGGGATTGGTGATCGCTTATATACTTAATCCGATCATGATGTGGATAGAACTGCGGATTCGAGGCATTACTGAGCGAAAAAAACCGTTGCCGAAGCTAACCAGAACTATATCGCTTTTAGTAACTATGATCTTGTTTTTGGCAACAGCAGCAGCTTTGTGTTCGATAATTCTGCCGCAAGTCATTGACAGTATAATGGGAATATTCAACAATATAGGAGCGTATATTAATAATTTTGAAAAATGGATAGACGGCGTTCTGGAAAGATACCCTAAGCTGTTGACGATAGTAAACGACCAGATTCAGAATATCGAAGACGCCCTCATGGAATTTGTCAATAATATCGTTCCGAAAATCGGCGATATTATGCTGAAGCTAACAGACAGCACAATGAGTCTTATTGTTTCAATAAAAGATGTGCTTATTGGAATGATTGTTGCTGTATATCTTCTTTTTGATAAGGAACATTTTCAGGCTCAGCTGAAAAAAATAGTAAACGCTATACTTCCAAAGCGCGCAGCAAGGGGATTTATGAGAGTTTGCGCTCAGACTAATGCGTCTATAAGCGGCTTTATGTCCGGAAAAATCATTGATTCTATCATTATCGGAATGCTTTGTTTCATTTGTATGTCCATAATGAAACTTGATTTTGCTGTTCTTATTTCTGTGATTGTTACTGTTACGAATGTAATTCCATTTTTCGGTCCGTTTATCGGCGCCATTCCAAGCGCTATACTGCTTCTTGTTTCCACGCCTAAGCAGGTGATACCGTTTTTAATACTCATTTTCATAATTCAACAGCTTGACGGAAACGTCATCGGACCTAAAATATTGGGGCAATCTATCGGAATTTCATCATTTTGGGTACTTTTCTCAATTCTGGTGGGCGGAGGACTATTCGGATTTGCAGGGATGATTTTAGGCGTACCGATATTTGCAGTAATTTATTCTTTGATCAATGAATATATTTCATATTTATTGGAGAAGAAAAAACTTTCAACAGTTACTGACGACTACCGTCCTGATCCGCCTATACTGATCACTAAAAAGAGAAAGCCAAAAACTAAAATTGAAAAATCGGAATCCTCCGATGAATCAGAAGATAAAAGTGATATCTGAATTTGTGCAGCAACGGCGGTGCGTACTACAAATTTAATGAAAGAAAGCAAAAATCCCTTCAACTCAGTTGAAGGGATTTTAATAAATTAGAACTTGTACACATAGAAATTGTGTGCGGGTTTTCGATCATAATTTTGACGAGTGCAAGGAGAAAAATCGAAAGCATACTATTTCAGAACGATTGCAAGCACATCTCCCTTCACTTTGGATATACTGTTCATAAGGAATTTTGAAATTTTTCGAAGACTATTCATTACGTGAAGGAATTCTGTAATTATCCTTCCAGCTAAGATCGGAAAAACTGAGAGTGATGCTTTCAATGATACTTTTATATTCATTGCCGCGTATTCCACTGCAATCGCTGAACACTAAAAAATGAGTTTTATTCATATTTCCACGGAAAATTATCGCAGTTCCTTTGACTATCTTATCATTGTCGTCAGCTTTAAAACTGAATCGCAGACCTGTTCTTTCTGTAGGGGAATCAGGGGAATTGGTATTATCCATATGGATAACGATATCTTCCGATTTCGATAACTCAACGTTATCGTACAGGTCGGCAAGACCTGCGCCGACATCGACATTTTCAGGTTCTTCAAGGCGCCTCATAAGTATAAATTCATCGCCGCTGAAATCATCTGGTCTGAAAACAAGAATCTCTTTAACATGACCGCCTATGAAAGTTCTGTTTTCGAGTTCTCTGTCCATAATGGTATGTTCTGTAAATATATAGCCATTTTCCTCAGTTCCGCTTTTGAAATATTCCTTAACTTCATAAGTTTCAGGGATCATCATCGTCATTCGCATTGAATCAAAATTATATTCAACAGGATCTCCGCCGGGTTCTGAAATTCCCGTAGGCGGTTCGGTGACGGCTTCCGTAACAACTGCTTTGGTAGTTTTTTTGGCAATTGTAACAGCTGTCGGTATAGATTTTGTAACAGCCGTTTTTGTGGAAATCGCGGCAACAGTTTCCGGAAAATCAGATACGGGCGTTTTCTGATCTTTATTATTCGACGACAGATATACTACGCCTGCCGTGCCTCCTGCGACTGCAATTGCGACTGCTCCCGCTATCAGCTTGCCTTTTGCATAAGCGAAGATGGATTGCGAAGCTGCCGAAGTCGCTTTTTGCCTTACGATCTCGCCGGCTAAAGCCGTTGAAGCAGCCGACGCAGTAAATACCGCCGCTTTCGCCTTGAAAACTGCCGAGACCAGTATAACGCTGCCGCCAACGGTGAAGCCTCGTTTTATCAGTTCGGTTTTAATTATTCTGCGGCTGTGATAAAGGCGGGTTTTTACCGTTCCTTCGGGACAGCCGAGTTCTTCCGCTATTTCATGTATATTCTTTTCGTCATAATAATACGACGTAACTGTAATGCGCTGACTTTCGGACAACTCACCCGTAATAATTTCATCAAGAATACGCTGAACATCCTTTCGCTCGGCATAACCCTCCGGAGCATAGATTTCCTCTTCGTCGTCAATAACTTCCTCGGTTAATTCTATAAGCATCTGCGGCTTTTCATCGCGTATCTTATTATACAATTTATTGCGCGCTATCGTATGCAGCCAGCCTTTAAAATTATCGTCGCGGCGATATTGATACAATTTTTCAAATGCCGCAAGATATGTATCCTGCATAAGATCCTGCGCGTCCTGTTCGTTTCCACAAAGCTGAATGCAGTAGCAGGCAAGTTCGTCGCAGGTGGAACGGTAAAGGGTTTCCATAGCCTTCTTATTTCCTTTTTGAGCCTTTGTAATTATATCATTCATTATTTTTCCTCCAAAAAATTCAGATTTTGTGATGTGCGCGTATTTTCGAGCATAATTTTTATGCCGGCAAAGAAAAAGTTTGCAGGAATACTGTTGTATTGCAAGGCGACTCCCCACAGTGCAGGGAGATGTCCTGTAATACGTACGCAGAATCTACGAACACAAATTCTCATATATTTGCAGATTTCAGTCTGTATTTATTATAACACAAAATCAGGCGAAACGGTTCAAAATTTTTTAAACGAATTTCAGAAATTTATTTTTCGCAAATTTATTGATACATACGAAATTCAGAGGAAACTATTTACAAAATGATTCCAAAGTGATAAGATATATTTCGTAATAAAGCAGATTACAATATCAGGAGGAGTAAATTATGAAATTTATCAATAAAATATGCGCAGCCGCAACCGCGATCTCCGTTTCATTCTGCGGAATTCCTATGATTTGCAGCGGAAATGCGGTACAGTTGTCATCATATGCAGAATCGGGAGCTGACGATCTCGTTGACGCCGGAACGGGTATACGCTATATCATTTCCGACGGCGCGGCAATTGTAACAGGCTGCGATGAAAATGCGGTAAATCTTAATATACCCGCTCAATTAGGCGGAGTTCCAG
Source organism: uncultured Ruminococcus sp. (assembly GCA_910576995.1). Lineage (GTDB taxonomy): Bacteria > Bacillota > Clostridia > Oscillospirales > Ruminococcaceae > Ruminococcus. The sequence goes on along the minus strand of CAJTLC010000003.1, from coordinate 148,366 downwards.
TAAAGGCTATAGGCGACAGAGCCTTTATAGATCATAATAAACTGCAAACCGTAACCATGACGGAGGGCATAGTTTCTATTGAAAACAATGCGTTTGCATATTGTCGGCAGCTTATTTCGGCGCAGATTCCCTCTACTGTCACAAATATCGGAATAGGCGCGTTCGATACCTGCGACGGTCTTGCGGAGATAAAAATTCCCGATGGAATAACAGTAATAAACGAGCGGACTTTTCGCAACTGTGAACTGGAATACGTTGAACTGCCTGAGGGCGTCAAAGAAATACGCGAGGGTGCATTCGAAAGCAACAGCAATCTTCTTGAAGCATACATTCCCGATTCTGTTGAAGTTATCGGAAAAAATGCGTTCAGCTTTTGCCAGATGCTTCAATATATTGTACTTCCGGGTGTTGTAAGGATTGAAGAAAGCGCATTTGAAGGCTGTTCCAACATGAAAGAGGTCGTTTTGAATAATACTCTTACTTATATTGGCGTCAATGCGTTCGATTATGACCGCGCTCTCAAAAAAATAGAACTTCCAGAATCTCTTTTAACTATTGATAATCGTGCATTCTACGATACCGGTATAACCGATTTTCAAATCCCAGACAGCGTACAATATATCGGCTCATACGCTATTCCAACGGACGCAGTTAAAGAAACTGTGGACGGAGTTGAATATATCGGAAAATGGGCGGTCGGCTGCGACAGTTCGTGGGAAAATAAATTTAAAGTCCGCGAGGGAACTGTCGGCGTTGCCGAATTTGCATTCTCCCAATTGTATTTGGGCGAAACTTCCATAGAATTGCCCTCTAACGTAAAATATATCTGTCAGCCGATTTTTTATGGTTCTAAATTGGCGGAACTTACTGTTTCAAAGGATAATCCCGATATCTGTGCAGTTGACAGTGTGATTTTCAGCAAGGATATGACTCGCCTTATATTGTATCCTCAAAGCAAAACCGACGAAAGCTATACTATTCCCGATTCTGTAGTCGAGATAGGTGAAAACGCTTTTTCCTCCAACAAATCGCTGAAAAACGTAACGTTCCCCGACAGCGTAAAATATATTGACGCTCATGCTTTCGAATACTGCACAGGACTTACCGAGCTTAAACTTCCGAATAATCTTCTCGAAATCGGCGAATATGCATTCTTTGGTCTGAGAGGACTTGATTATGAGTATCCCGTGGATATTCCCGACAGCATTACAAAAATCGGATGCTCGGCGTTTTCCGACTCAAACTGTTATAAAACCTATGATTATAATATATATATGGTCGACGACTGGATCGTTGGATTCGGAGGTACATATGAAACAGCCCTTGATATAACCAAAGATGTCAGAGGAATTGCAGATATGGCGTTCAATCACGGCAAATTCAAGGAAATGATCCTCCCGAATACAGTAGAGTATATCGGAGATTCCGCATTCGCCGACTGCTATGCACTTGAAAAAATCCAGCTTTCAGAACAGCTCATCTCAATAGGCGATAACGCTTTTGCAAACTGCGATGACCTTACTGCTCCTGTAATTCCTGATTCCGTTGTTCATATCGGAGCGGCTGCGTTTGATAATTGCTTCGCAGCTATGGAGGTTGTTGGCGGAGTTAAATATGTTGATTCATGGGCAGTCGACGCCGATAGCGCTATTAAATCTGCCGATCTTCGCGACGGTACAAAAGGAATTTCGGAACTTGCGTTTTATGAATGCACGGAAATGACTTCCGTAAAGCTTCCCGACAGCGTGAATTTTATTAATGACGAGGCGTTTGAATTCTGCTTGTCGCTTAACGAGCTGACGCTTTCGGAAAATCTGACATATATAGATATGGGCGCATTCGCATACTGCATCGCCCTCAAAGAAGCTGAAATACCCGAAAGTACGGTATATATGGATTATGCCGCGTTTTCAGGCTGCGAGACTCTTGAAAAGATAACGGTATATTCCCAAAATTGCCTGATATATGGCGATGAAGATACAATTTTTCCAAACGCTGTGATTTATGGCTATACAAATTCGTCCGCCGAAACTTATGCCAGGATCTACAATAGAAAATTCGTTCCTATTGGAGAAATTAGCCGCGTAAGAGGCGACGTTAATGCAGACGGAACATTCGATATTGCGGATCTTGTTATGATGGAAGAATGGCTGCTCGGAGCAGGTAAAATAGATGACTGGGCAGCAGGCGATATGTGCGAAGATAATGTTATTGACGTTTATGATCTTTGCATTATGAGAAGCGAACTTGTTAAATAATTTGGCAGTTAGCCGCATCTGCACTTGCGGCATTGCAAATAAATCAAAAGAAAGAGCTTTTTTGGAAAAGCTCAATGTAAGGGTGTAAAGGATAAATCGAAAAAAACGACTTGAATGATATGAATTCGAGCCGTTTTTTCTTTTGTATAGTCACTCTACTTGAAATTGGAACTAAAGAAGCTGAATAAAAATTTTTCATATTACCTCTTGACAAAAGTCCGAACAAGTACTATAATAGTCTTTAAGCGGACTAATTGGAGGCGTTTTTATGAATAATTATAATGAATACATCAAAAAAATCAACAGCGTTATGATGAAGACGGACTATCTCTACTCGAAATGGGCAAAGGATCATTCCGTCAGCAATTATGTGCTAAATATAATGTATATGCTGCGTACAGCCGGAATCAACAAGCAAAAAGATATTGCCGATATTTACGGAATGCCGAAGCAGACGGTCAACACTGTAATTGCAGAATTGAATAAAAAAGGCTATATCAGGCTTATCCCGGATGAAAAAGATAAGCGCAGCAAGATTATAGAACTGACTGAAGAAGGCGTAAAATATGCCGATTCTATCGTTGAACCTCTTCTTGAATACGAGAATAAAGTTCTTGAAAAAATGGGACGCAAACGCGTTGAAATGATGATAGAAGCATTAAGACAATATGCTGATCTATTCGAGGATTTGTCAACATAAATTTCAGAGCTTGTCTTTGCAAATATAAGAACCTGCCTTCACAAGATCAGTGTGCGGATTTTCGAGCATAATTTTGTCGATGACAAGGAGAAAAAGTGAAAGCATACTTGATATATGGTGAACTTTTTCAACGCAGTCATCGGCAAAATTTGCCGAAAAGACGTGCGCTGCATCTTGTGAAGACAGGTTCCAATATCTATTCTGAATGGAGGAATTAAAATGAATATACAGCTTTCGGAACATTTTACAGGAAAAAAATTGCTCCGCTTCACATTTCCATCTATTATTATGATGATTTTTACATCGATCTACGGCGTTGTTGATGGATTTTTTGTTTCCAATTACGTTGGAAAAACACCTTTTGCCGCGGTAAATTTTATTATGCCGTTCCTTATGATACTTGGCGCTGTCGGATTTATGTTCGGTACGGGCGGAAGTGCGCTGATTTCTAAAACCATGGGACTGGGAGACTGCCAAAAAGCAAATCGCCTTTTTTCGCTTTTCGTTTACACAACAGCGATCTGCGGCGTTATTATAGCAATTCTGGGAATCGTTTTTATACGACCTATTGCCATACTGCTCGGAGCAGAGGGAGAAATGCTCAAAAACTGCGTTCTGTACGGCAGATTGATTCTGTGCGCGCTGCCCTTTTATATGCTTCAATTTGAATTTCAAAGCTTTTTTGCCGCCGCTGAAAAGCCTAATTTGGGTCTTGCTGTAACGTTGGCAGCCGGTTTTACAAATATAATTCTTGACGCATTACTCGTTGCGGTGTTTCAATGGAATTTAGCGGGAGCTGCTTTGGCGACTGCTTTAAGTCAGGTCGTGGGCGGCAGTATCCCTATTATTTACTTTGCTCGTAAAAATGATAGTTTGCTTAGATTGACCAAAACAAAATTCGACGGAAAAGCTCTGATGCGAGCCTGCACGAATGGTTCGTCGGAACTTATGACTAATATTTCGATGTCGATCGTCAGTATGCTTTATAACGCTCAATTGATGAAGTATGCGGGCGAAGACGGCGTTGCGGCATACGGCGTGCTTATGTATGTAAATATGATTTTTCTGGCGGTATTTATCGGATATTCTGTCGGAACAGCGCCGATCATAGGTTATCATTATGGTGCGGACGACAGAGCCGAAATTAAGAGCATTCTGAAGAAAAGTTTTGTCATCATAGGCGTAACTTCAGTAAGTATGCTCGTTCTTGCAGAAATTCTTGCTTATCCGCTGGCTAAAATATTTGTTGGCTATGATTCAGCGCTTATGAAGCTGACTTTTGGCGGATTCAGAATTTTTTCATTCTCTTTTTTATTTGCCGGAATATCTATCTTCGGTTCATCTTTCTTTACTGCGCTCAACAATGGACTTGTTTCCGCGTTGATCTCTTTTTTGCGAACGCTTGTTTTTCAAGTTGCAGCAGTATTGATACTCCCGATATTCCTCGGAATAAACGGAATCTGGCTTTCCATTATTACTGCGGAAATTATGTCTGTTGTAATTACCTTGACTTTTATTTTTACTGTAAAAATCAAGTAAATGAGCAGCTAACTCCGCAAAACAAAGCGTTTTCCCGCATTTTTTGAGGATTGTAACCCCTATTTACTACTGGGGAATGAGCCTTGATACGGTAAAATACCAAGAAATGCAAAGCTACAGCTTTGACGGGACTTCCCCATAATGGTATTCAGATTCTTTACGGAGCAATGCAGCCTTGATCATAAGTTTGTTATCGTTATTCATTTCATCGTCTTCCTTTAAAACAAAAAGAGCCGTTTTTATAGGTTTCTCTACTTTGTGAGATACCAAAAAAACGGCTCTTAAACTTTGTATACTATTTTTCTTCCTGTTTTTAAGTTTTTCCTTTTTCTGCTGTAATTTTTCCACAATCACCTTTACGTGAGTTCATATATTTAAACGGTCAACAATCAAAATAACGCTGCCCAATACGGCAAGCACAACGCCCGTAACACGATTTAAAGTTTTGGGTGACGCCTTATTTGCAAATTTAGCAGCGATTCTTGCCCACATCAGCGTTGACATAATACAAAAAAGCATACACCATAAATCGGGAATCCCTCCGATAGCAAAGTGACTGACAGAACCGGTCAAAGCTGTAAACGTCATAATAAAAACGCTTGTGCCGACAGCGGTTTTCAATTCATAGCCAAGTACGCTTGTAAGAATCAGAAGCATCATCATACCGCCGCCTGCGCCGATAAATCCGCAGATCAATCCGATCATCACACCGCAGACAACGGACTGTAACAGACGTTTTTTTAGGTTCTAATTTCTGCATTCGTTCTTTTGTTGTCATGACAGGTTTTATAATAAATTTGATTCCAAGAAGCAAAGTCATTATTACCGAAAAGTTTCCCATTGCAGTATTAGGTACAAGACTTGCAATAAAACTGCCTGCCAAGGTAAATACCAAAACCGTAAACATCATGACAAGTCCGTTTTTCACATCAATATTCTTATTTTTACCATAGGTATATGCACTGACCGCACTTGCAAGAACATCGCTTGCCAATGCGATCCCTACTGCCTCATATGCAGGCATATCTAAAAAGGTTATCAGCATTGGACTTATAACGGCAGCAGCGCTCATTCCGGCAAAGCCAGTGCCGAATCCTGCACCGATTCCGGCAATAAAACAGATGATAAATTTAAAAAGCATAGCGAACCTCTATTCTTTATATTTTTCTATTACACTAATGGATGCATTATAAATCAATTGTGCAATTTCCTCCGGCGATTCCTCCATAGAATTATCAATCCATGATTGAATGACATGAATACATCCGGACAATATATATTGAAAGATATAATCCGAAAAATTATTATTATCAGCAAGTATATTTTGAGATTTATATTTTAAGAAATCAATAGTGTCCTGTATCATAACAGATGAGAAGTTGTCGTCAACGCTATTGTTTAAAAGCAGTTTATATAAATCCTTGTTTTCCTTAATATAACACAGAAGCCTATAAAGCGGCTGTATTGCATAATTGATTCCTGACGCTTCAATTTCCTGCATACATTTTTGCCCCTGTTTAAGAGTTTCTTCTTCAATTTCAGTGAAAACGTCACGGACATTTCCATAATATTTATAAAAAGTTGAACGATTCATTTCAGATTTTTCACAAAGCTCTGTAACTGAAATCTGATAGACAGATTTCTTTTTCAGCAGCGAAATCAAGCTATTTCTGAAAAGCATTTTTGTAAGTCTTACACGCTGATTTTCTTTGTTATTCATATACTCTCCTTAATTTCCACATCTTTTCATACAGATTTTGAGTTCACATCAGTTGATATAAAAAATGTTGATTTAAAAGCGCTTATTTTAAAAATGTTGGTTGCAAAAGCAACACACTGTTGTTATAATATAGTATAGCAGATTTTTTTAAATTTGTCAAGTATAAAGAAAAGAGGTTATATTAATTGAAGAAGATTGCAAACTGGATAGTTGACAAGAGATTCGTGGTGTTTATCGTCACGGCAATTCTTACTGCTGCGGCTGTATTCGGTATATTTCAGACAAATGTCAATTATGATATGTCGAAATATCTTCCAAAGGATTCAGATGTAAAGCAGGGTATGGAGATTATGTCTGAAGAATATGGGGAAATGTCAAGCATAACCGTTATGTTCAACGACCTTACGGAGCAGGAACAGCTTGACCGAAAGATTGAACTTGAATCAATTGAAAATGTCAAAACCGTAGTCTATTTGCAGGACGACGAAGCATATCAGAAAGACAATCATTCTAAATATATGATTATGGTTTCTGCAAATACTTATTCCAAAGAGGCACGGAACGTACTTGAAACAATTGAAGATAAATACGGAGATTCGGCTTATTGCAGCGGAGCTGTCGTAGATAACGATATGATGGTAAGCACTCTCGTTGAAGAAATACCAATTATTGCAATAATTGCTGTCATTATAATTTTTGCGATACTGTTTCTCCTTTGCAATTCATGGGTAGAACCGTTTTTGTATATGGTGTGTATCGGAATTGCAATAGTGTTCAATATGGGAAGCAATGCGTTTCTGCCATCGGTATCGTTTATGACATTCGCAGTTGGCGCTTTATTGCAAATGGGTCTTTCTATGGATTATTCCATTATGCTTATGAACAGATATAATCAGGAAAAATTGAAAAATCCCGATCCTTCTGCCGCAATGAAAAACGCTCTTGCAAATGCATTCGGAGCTATTACAAGCAGTTCTGTAACTACTATTGTAGGACTTCTGGTACTTCTCTTTATGAGCTTTAAAATAGGACAGGACATGGGCATTGTACTTGCCAAAGGCGTGTTTATCAGCCTTATTTGTATTTTTATGATTCTGCCGGGTCTGGTTGTAAAGTTTGATAAAGCAATGACCAAAACTCATAAAAAATCATTGAATCCGAATATGAAGCCTGTTATGAAAATCGCAGGTAAAATAAGATTTATTTCAGTTCCGCTTATTGCTGTTGTGGCAGTTGGCGCATTTTTGGTAAAGGATAATCTTGGGGTTACATACATAAAAACTTTTGATAATGCCGAACAGACTGCTATTGAAGACGCCTTTGGCATGGATAATCAGACGGTTATTATGTACAGAAATGATGAATCACCTGAAAATATAGCGAAATTCATTTCACTGATTGAACAACGTGAAGATGTTAATTCCGTGCAGGATTATTCCAATACTATTGGAAAATCATATACATATGGTGAACTTGCCAAGGATATGGATATGACTGAAGAACAGGCAAAAATGATGTATCAGATGTACAAGGATAATGGTGATGATTCTGAATTTGAAAAAATCACAATGTATGAGCTATTATGCTATATGGACGATAATGTTGCTAAAAATCCGTCATATGCTGAATTTATGAGCGCGGAACAGATAAAGCAGATTTCAGATGCAAGAAAAGAGCTTGACGATGGCAAAAAACAGCTGGAAGATGCAGAAAGTCAGATTGCTGAAAGTGAAGAGCAGCTTTTATCCGGAGAGAGTCGACTTAATGAAGCTAAGAAACAAATGGAATCTGCCGGTATGACAGAAGAAATGATTTCTGCACAGCTTGACGAACAGGAAGCAGAAATTGAAGCCGGAAAGCTTCAGATCGAAGAAGCTAAAAAGCAAATAGAGCAGAGTAAAGATGTTTATGAAAAGAAAATGACTTCTAAAGAACTTTCAGAGGTCATGGAGCAGGATATCAAGGATATTGAGGATATGCTGAAAATACGCAGAATGTCACAGCTCGACGTGAAAAGCGATACATTAACTCTTGAGGAATTTCTGAATTTTATTACTGATGAAATTATGCCAGACGAAACTTACTCAGCTGCAATTGATGAAGATATGCGCTCTCAGATAGCTGACGGTGAAAGACAAATTGAAGAAAACCGCAATTTAATGCTTGGAAAAAATTATAATAGAATGATAATTTCCGTTGATCAGCCGTCAGAAGGTGAAAGTACATTTTCATGTATCAGTTCAATAAGCGATTTGGCTGACGAATGTTTTGAAAACAAGGCTTATTTAGTCGGAGATTCGGCAATGGGAAGCGAAATGAACGAGGGATTTACAAAAGAATTAAATTTGGTAACTATCCTGACTGTTATTGCAATACTTTTTGTTGTGTTGATAACATTCCGTTCGCTGGTAAGTTCGGCAGTATTGGTTGCAGTAATTCAGGGAGCTGTATTTATTACAACAGCAATAGTATGCCTGCAAGGCTACAGCGTAAATTATATTGCGCTTATTCTTGTGCAGTGCATTCTTATGGGTGCAACTATTGATTATGGTATTTTATTGTTTGATAATTATCGTGAAAAACGTCTTACTTTAGAAAAGAAAGATGCAATAGGCGAAGCTATGAATTGCTCGATCAAAACCATTCTTACATCATCTCTTATTCTTATTTCTACTTGTCTAACGGTAAGCGTCATAATGACTCAGGAAGTAATAGCTCAGACCTGTATGATGATAGCATATGGTGGGATTTGTTCCGTAATTATGGTCGTCTTTATTCTTCCAGCCATACTGTTATTAGTTGATATGATAATCATTAAAAAGAAAGGTGATAAACAAATATGAAAAAAATAATATGCGTCGGAAGACATAAGCTGGCTCAAATGTTGGCAGAACAGATTGGTATTCTGTATTATGATAAGAAAATTCTTGATGATGCTATAGAGCGTGTTTACATAAAATAAATGTGCGGTACTAAAGCATACGCAGATGAGAAAAATTAAAGATTTTGTTATCTGCGTAATTTTCGAGCATAATTATGACGACTACTGCGTTGAAAATATGTAGGCGGGCTGACGCTCGTCAAATATTTTCAACGCAGTAGTCGTCGGAATTTGCCGAAAAGACGTGCATTTTATTTTTACAGATCTGCAAAACTGGATTCGTTTTACAAACAGTTATTTTCAAGTAGGGCGACTATATTATCTATTTTATTCGATTGACGACATTAACTGTTGTATGGTTTGACAATTTTAATTGTGTTTATTAAAAAACACAGGATTTTCCTATTGACATGTTTTGTAAAAGATGATATAATGTTATAAATAATTGGTGTGTATCTTAGACGCACGCTCTTTTATGATTTCAAAAGTATTTGATGATGTTTCTTTTGAAAGAAAAGATCATATTATCGAAGTGAGTAAGAGGTGTTTTGATAATGTACGCTAAATATATAAAAAGAGGACTGGATTTTGTTCTTTCGCTCTATGCATTGATAATTTTATTTCCGATGCTTTTGACCTTAACGGTTTTGGGCACAATATTTATGCGGGGAAATCCTTTCTTTATTCAGGATAGACCCGGCAAAGACGAGAAGATTTTTAAGCTGATCAAATTCCGCACTATGGATAATCGAAAAGATAAAAAAGGAAATTTGCTTCCGGATGACATTCGTCTTAATAAATATGGCAGATTTCTCAGAAGTACGTCGCTTGATGAACTTCCCGAACTGATTAATATTCTGAGAGGGGATATGAGCATTATTGGACCGAGACCGCTTTTGGTCGAATATCTTCCTTGGTATACCAAAAAAGAAAGACATCGTCATGATGTAAGACCGGGATTGACTGGCTGGGCGCAAATAAATGGAAGAAATGCAATTGACAGCTGGGAGCAGCGCTTTCAATATGACCTTGAATACATAAAAAAAATCTCGCTTTTCTTCGATATAAAAGTCTTTATTATGACTATTGCCAAGGTAATAAAAAGATCGGATATTCAGGTAGGCAGTCAAATTAAAGTGGGCAGATTAGATGATGCAAGGAGAAAAGTGAAGTATGAAAGTCTCAATAAGAAAGTTTGAATATAAAGATATACCTAAAAAAGTTGAATGGATAAACAATCCGAAAAACAATCAGTTCCTTCATTATGATCTTCCGCTTGAGATAACCAAAACCGAAAAATGGTTTAATAGTATTTCAGATAGAACTGATCGCTATGATGCTATTATTGAAGCGGATGGTGTACCATGTGGTACGATCGGACTTTTGAATATAGATAATAAAAACAAAAAAGCAGAATATTATATTGCTATGGGGGAGATTTCATTTAAGGGTAAAGGTATATCCACTCAAGCAAGCAAGCTGCTGATCGAATATGCTTTTTCTGTTCTTGATTTGAATAAAATATATCTTTTCACTGAATCGGAAAATATTATCGCTCAAAGATTGTTTGAAAAAGTCGGATTTGTAAAAGAAGGATTACTTCGCGACGATATGATCAGTCATGAACGCTTTGTTGACAGGTATGCTTACGGCTTGACAAAAAGCGATTATTTTCAATCTTAAAAGCGGAGGCTGTTATGTGGAACACTCCTATTCAATTAATTAATGATGAAGCAAACAAAATATTTATCAAAAGAGAGGATTTGATTCCATATTCTTTTGGTGGAAACAAAGCAAGAAAAGGTTTTTTGTTTTTTGAGGAAATTGACAGCGGCGGCTATGATTGTGTTGTTACTTATGGAAGCAGTCATTCGAATCATTGCAGGGTTATTGCAAATATGGCAGCATCAAGGAATATGCCGTGTTATTTAATTGCTCCTTTAGAAGTATCGGACGCTACGTTTAACAGCGATTTTATGGAATTGTTTGGAGCGGATATAATAACTGTACCGGTTGAAAAAGTTCATGATACGATTGAACACAAATTACATGAACTTAAAGAAAAAGGGCGAAATCCATATTTTATTCCTGGAGGAGGACATGGGAATATCGGAACTCGGGCATATGTAAATTGTTATAATGAGATATGTGAGTATGAACAAAATAACGATATTTATTTCGATTATATTTTCTTTGCATCCGGAACAGGAACAACACATGCAGGTTTGGTTTGTGGACAGATTATGAAAAATGATATAAGAAATATCATTGGAATCAGTATTGCACGAAAAAATCCAAGAGGAAGAAATGTGGTTATTGAAAGTATAAAGAGTTTTCTGCCAGATGTAAATGAAGAATTGATTCAGAAAAAAACAATTTTTCTCGATGACTATATTGAGGATGGTTATGGAAAAGAAAATGTTGAGATAGCTAACATTATAAAATCGATGATGTGCAAATATGGTATTCCGCTTGATAGTACATATACTGCTAAAGCTTTTTTGGGAATGCAGAAATATTTGAAAAGCAGAAAAATTGAGAATAGGAATATTTTATTTATCCACACAGGTGGAACGCCGTTGTTTTTTGATGATATTCAAAAGATAACGGACAGAAAGGAGCGTTGAAATTGAATATTTTAATTTTAAGTGCTGGAACAAGAAATAAAATTGTTCAGTATTTCAAGAAGGAAATGGTCGGAAAAGGCAATGTGATCGCAACAGATATGAGCGCTTTAGCTCCTGCAATATACGAAGCCGACAAATACTACATTGTTCCCAGAATGACGGACGATACATATATTGATACGATTCTTGATATTTGCCAAAAAGAGAAAATCAACGGTGTTCTTTCCTTGATTGATCCTGAATTGTCCTTTCTTGCCCAAAACAGTGATAAGTTTACTGCAATCGGCGTTGAAATTATCGGTTCTTCATATGATCTCTGTGAAATGTCTCTTGACAAAATGCAGATGTTTGAATGGTTATTCCAGCATAACTATAAATATGCTAAATCATATATGGATAAAGAAATGTTTTATGCGGATGTTGCGGAAGGGAAAATAACATATCCTGTATTCGTTAAGCCGGCAAGAGGCAGCGCGAGTATAGCAATTTCTAAAGTGTATGATAAAGAAACAATAGAATTGTTATTTGAGCATAATGATGGGCTTATGATACAGGAATTTCTTGATGGGCAGGAAATCGGTGCAGATGTATATATCGACATTATTTCTGGAGAGGTCGTTTCCGTTTTTACTAAGAAAAAGTTGAAAATGCGAGCCGGCGAAACTGATAAATCTGTAAGTTTTAAGGATGAAAAACTCTTTGAACTTATTACTGATTTTGTTAAGAAAGCGGGATATAGAGGACAGATCGATATTGATATCTTTGATATTAATGGCGAATATTATATTTCTGAAGTGAATCCGCGTTTTGGCGGTGGTTATCCTCATGCCTACGAATCAGGATGCAATCATATGAAACTGATCGTTAATAACCTTTTGGGAAATGTAAATTCTAATGAAGTGGGTAGGTATGAAGAAGGTATATATATGATGAAATATAATGAAATAATGATTCAATTTGATAACAGCTTATCTATATAGAATCTTAATTTCAGGCATTCAAATTAAAATTTGAATGCCTTTTTTATTCTGTAAAAATTCCGTAAAAGTCTTGAATTTTTTAAGAAAATATGATATAATAATTATTGGTTTTTAAGAGCCTGTTCCAGTACAACGGCTTTTGTCTTGAAAAAAATTTGTAGGGAGAAATAATTATGTATCATTGTAATGTGAATTTTTGTTTTTGGGGATGTACTGAAAAAATGATCGGAATTATTCAATCTATCCCTGTTCCAAACCATTTTTTCTACAAGTTTACTATCGGCTCGCAAACGGACGATATCGCCGATGCTGACATTGTTTTTTTGAAAACCGATCATGCATCGGATCTGAATAATATCATCAGCGCAAAATCACCTGAAACTCAGATAATTCTGCTTACTTCAAAAGAGAATTTCTGCAAATTTGGTGGTTGCCTTGCCGATATCTCTGATATATGGACGATTCCGCTTTCCGAGGAGGAGCTGCGATTCAGATTTATCAGATGGCAGAATAACTATAAATTATCTGTCGATTATTGGCAGACTTCTCAGTATCTTGAAGCTACCATAAATAGTATTCCAAACCTTATATGGTATAAAGATAAAAATGGAATACATCATAAGGTGAACAACAGTTTTTGCAGAACTGTCAATAAAACCAAACAGCAGGTCGAGGGGCGCGATCATTTTTATATATGGGACGTTGACCCTGACGATCCAGCCAACAGAGACCATGATTGTATGGAATCTGATATGGAAGTCATGCAGAAAAAAAAGACGATAACTTCTGAAGAACTTGTGAAATCGGGCGATAGTATGAAACTTTTGACTACGTTTAAATCGCCTTTGTACGACTGCGACGGAAGCGTTATGGGAACTGTCGGAGTCGGAATGGATATTACCCGTGAACGCGCTTACGAGCAGGAGATAGTCAAGAAGAACTCAATGATGGAAGCTGTTTTTTCAGCTGTTGACTGCGGTATTCTTTGCCATTCGCTTGACGGATCGGAAGTGCTGAATATTAATAAGACCGCGTTGAAAATTCTCGGGTACGAATCATGCGGCGAACTTATGGCTGACGGATTCGATATGATCGCCAATTCTGTGATTGATGAGGACAAGTTATCACTTAGAAAAGCGATAGCTTCACTAAAAAAAGAGGGCGACAGCGCAAGTATCGAATATCGCGTCAAACATACAAATGGTGATATTCTTCATATTATGGGAAATGTCAAGCTTCTCAAAGAAAACGGCGAACTTTTTTATCAGCGTTTTCTGCTTGACAGTACTGCTCAAAAGCTTCAGGAAAAAGAAAAAGAACGCTATCATGCAGAACTTATGCAGGCTCTCAGTATAGATTACAGCATTGTATGTTCGTATGATCTCAATACCGGAGCGGGAATTATTATCCGTTCTGATGACGAAAGCGACGACGAGTTCGGGCTTAAAGAAGGACTCCGTTTTACAGAAGGCATGGAGCGTTATATATGCACATCCGTATATGAAGACGATCGCGATATGCTAAGGATTGTCTTTAATTCTGCAAAACTGATTGAAAAGCTTACTCAAAAACATATTTATTATACCAATTATCGTGCTGTTATCGACGGAGAAGTACAATATTATGAGATAAAAGCGGTTCGTGTCGGAAACTGGAATGAAAAGCGAAGCATAGTTCTTGGTATCAGAAATGTAGATGAAGAGACTCGACGCGAGATGGAACAGAAAAAACTTCTTGAAGACGCTCTTATTCAGGCGAACAGCGCTAATAAGGCGAAAAGTATTTTTCTGTCAAATATGTCGCACGATATACGTACGCCGATGAATGCTATTATAGGATTTACAAATCTTGCTTTGCTTAATGTTGGACACCGCGATCAGGTTGAAGATTATCTGCGCAAGATCATGACGTCGGGGAATCATCTGCTAAGTCTGATAAACGACGTTCTTGATATGAGTCAGATCGAAAGCGGAAAACTCCAGATAGAAGAAACACCGTGCAGATTATCGGAAATTCTCAGCGGTTTGAATAATTTTGTGATACAGCACGTTCGTGAGAAGAAACTTGATTTTACAATAGATACTGCGAGCGTTATGAACGACATGATATATTGCGATAAATTGCGCTTGAATCAGGTTCTGCTCAATGTTATCGGCAATGCGGTCAAGTATACGGACGAAGGCGGAAAGGTTATTCTGAAAGTCAGCGAGAAGCCGAATAATCTGCATGATTATGCTGATTATGAATTCCGAATAACGGATAACGGCAGGGGAATGAGCGAGGAATTCATTTCCCATATATATGAGTTTTTCGCGAGAGAGCGAAATACTACCAGCAGTGGAATTCAGGGAACAGGTCTCGGAATGGCGATAACGAAAAATATTGTCGATCAGATGAACGGTTCTATAGATGTCAGAAGCAGACAGAATATGGGAACGGAAGTTATCATGAACCTCTCTTTTAGAATTGGTAAGAGCATTGATACTGAGAAAGATATAATAAATTCTGACGTCGCTGCGAAGAAAAACGAATGCGTTGATTCTGATAACAAAAGGATTCTGCTTGTTGAGGATAACGAACTTAATCAAGAGATTGCGGAAGCAATCCTTTCTTCGTATGATTTTTGCGTAGATATTGCCAATAATGGTCAAATAGCCGTGGAAATGCTGAAAAAAGCCGGCGCGGATTATTACAGCGTTATTCTTATGGATATTCAAATGCCTGTTATGAACGGATACGAAGCTACTAAGGCGATTCGCGCTCTTGAAGATAAACGTTTGGCGTCCATTCCAATCGTAGCCATGACTGCAAACGCTTTCGAAGAAGATAAGCAGGAAGCGCTGAAATGCGGCATGAATGGACATATTGCCAAGCCTATAGACGTTTCAAAATTGTTAGGAGTATTAAACAATATATTTTGATAGGAATTGATATTATGACGCAGGATTCATATGTTAAGGGAATAAAGCGTATCATTATTAATGAAAATGAGATAAAAACGAAAATTTCTGAAGCAGGAAAATACATAGATAGCCTTTACGATGGCAGACCTATTCTTCTGGTCGGAATTCTGAAAGGCTGCTTTGTATTCCTTTCCGATCTTATGAGAAACGTAAGCGTTCCATGCGAAGTTGCATTTATTGCCGCGCAAAGCTATTATGATGGCATTGATTCTTCGGGCAACGTCGATATAATTATGGATCTGAAAAAGGAGGTTTCAGGCTATCATGTTATCATTGTTGAGGATATTATAGATACGGGGCGTACTCTTTCTGAAATTTTCCGGCGGTTCAAAGAACGTCATCCGCTGACCCTGAGAGTGATTACTTTGCTGGATAAACCCGAACGCCGGATTATTGATTTTAATGCGGATATTTCGCTGTTTACAATAGAAGATATCTTTGTTGTGGGCTATGGGCTTGATTACGGCGAGTATTACCGCAATCTTCCATACATAGCGGAATTTAATGCAGAAACAATAAAATAGAACGCTAAACAGGCTAAGAAGCTGTTTATAGGTTCTCAAAAGGAGAATGAGAAATGAATACAGATAACAGAAAAGTCGTGCTTATAGGTACGGGAATGGTCGGAATGAGTTTTGCTTATGCTCTTGTTAATCAAGGAGGAATATGCAACGAACTTGTGCTTATCGACGTTAATAAAGAACGTGCTATGGGAGAAGCTATGGATCTCAACCATGGTCTTGCTTTTGGTAAATCAAATATGAAAATTTATGCAGGCGAATATAGCGACTGCAAAGACGCGGATATTGTTGTGATAGCGGCAGGGGTTGCCCAAAAGGAAGGGGAGACGCGTCTCGATCTTCTTCAGAGAAATGCAGAGGTTTTCCGCGCCATAATCACACCTGTCGTAAAATCTGGATTTGATGGGATATTCCTTGTTGCGACAAATCCCGTTGATATCATGACGCGCGTAACTTATGAACTCTCACGCTTTGGAGCCTCCCGCGTTATTGGTACGGGTACTTCCCTTGATACTGCGCGGCTTCGTTATCTTCTCGGCGATTATTTTATGGTAGATCCCAAGAATATTCACGCTTATGTTATCGGAGAACACGGCGACAGTGAATTTGTGCCTATTTCGCAAATGATGCTTGCGACTAAGCACGTTTCGGAAATTCTTGAGGATGAACGGAACAACTATTGCCTTGATGATATGCAGAAAATCGAAGAGCAGGTACGTACTGCCGCCTATAAGATAATCGAGGCGAAACGCGCTACGTATTACGGCATAGGAATGGCTATAACACGTATAGTAAAGGCTATTCTTGGCGATGAAAACAGCGTTGTTACCGTTTCCGCTAAGCTTTGCGGAGAATATGGAAGCAAAAACGTATTTATCGGGGTTCCGTGTATAATCGGCAGAAACGGCGTCAAGGAAATACTGGAACTTTCACTTACCGACAGTGAAATGGAAAAATTCCGAAATTCGGCAGCGGTTCTTGAAGAAAGTTTTGAGGGGCTTAAACTATAGAAAAAGGGGAAATTATGATAAAGAGATTATTGGCGGCAGCGTCGGCATTTGTATTTTTGGCAGGTTGTTCGGCAGCCGTGATCAAAAACGAGATCGAACCTCCTGTTAAACCCACATCCAACGTCATGCCAAACGTTGAACAGGTTGCCGACGCTGTTCATGAAACCGATTGGTATTATGAAATGTGCGAAGAACTTATGGATTTCCAATTAACTTTTAAAGTCAGCGAAAGGGTCGGCAACCGCGACCTGAAAAAGGCAATGGAGCAGCTTCGCAGTGATTATCCGGAAATATTCTGGAGGGGAAATTCATACAGCGCGTCTTCAACTACCGACGGTTCAAAGATAACCATAAGCAAGCCGGATTTCATTGACGATGAAGATAAAATTCCGGAAATGTTTCTGGAACTTTACGACGCTGCCTGCAATGTGGTGGCGAGTATTCCCGAAAGCAGTTCCGATTATGAGAAAATTCTTTTCGTATACGACTATATTATGGAGAATACGGTCTACGATTATGAGGGTGCAAAATCCCCGAAGCGAAGTATGTGTCATACAAGCTATGGGTGTCTTGTTGAGGGAAAAGCGGTTTGCGAGGGATATGCCGCAGCGTTTACATATATAATGCAGATGCTGGATATTGAAAGCGGCGTTTGCACAGGATCGAATCATGCTTGGAATTATGTAAAGCTGGATGGTGAATATTATTGGCTTGACGCAACATGGGACGATCATGACGATGACTATCCTCTTGGTCATACTTATTTTCTGATAAATGACGAAATGCTTCTGCGCACGCGTTCATTTGATCTTCAACAGGGATTTGTTCCGGAATGTACATCGCTTAAATATAATTATTATGTGCAGAACGGCGGTTTTTTTGAAACTTATGATGAGGATCAGGTTATTGATTACATAAGCGAATGTTCCGGTGAAAAAAGCTGTACTTTGGTTTTTTCTGATTTCGAACCATATGAATCTGCATTGTACAGTCTGTTCGGAGATTATAAAATAAGAAAAGCGGACGGTATCGTTCTTGCCGATATGAATTATCGCCGCAATGATAATATGTATTCCGTTGAAATTGTATATTAAACAGGCTCTAAGGAGATTTGTATTGAAATATATAAAAAAATGCGCCTTGATATCAACAGCTGGAATTATTTTTTCCGGATGCAGCGCGAGAATCGACGATATAGGCTATTACGACCGAAATGATGAGAAATGTGTTGTAAGTGCAGACGAGGTTTATTCAGTTTTGTCGGACAGCATGAATAATTATGAAAACGTCACGGAATACGACGGGAATTTAGGCATGGAAACTGTCAAGGAAGCGATGTTAAAAATTCGTCATGATTATCCGGATTTATTTTGGCTGGACAGTTATGTTCTGACTGAATCCAATGGAAGTTCCAAATTGGAATTGAATCCGATGAATAATTATTCGTCTGAAGAATTGAAAAAAATGCATCGTGAGCTTATAAATGCCGCTGATAGTCTTATTTCGGAAATGCCGTCGGGACTTGATGATTACGGAAAAATTCTGTATGTTCATGATAAACTCGTTCTTGGTACTGATTACGATAAAATCGGGGCGCAGTCGGGCAAAAGCGGATTATGGGGGACTGCTTACGGATGTCTTGTTCAGGGAAACGCCGTTTGTCAGGGCTATGCAGAAGCGTTTCAGTATATCATGAATCTGCTGGAGATCGAGTGCGGAGTATGCACCGGCGAAAGCATAAACGGTTCTCATGCGTGGAATTATGTAAAGCTGAACGGTAAATATTATTGGCTGGACGTTACATGGGACGATCCGGATTTCGGAGGAGAGATAGATACTCCTGTAATTCATTCGTATTTTCTGATAGATGATGAACATCTGAAGCGCACGCGCGGGATCGACAGCGAATGTTATTATCTGCCCGAATGTTATTCAATGGACGACAATTATTATATGCGAAACGGAACTTATCTTTCAAATTATAATTCAAATGAGGTTGCGGAGATCCTTTCTAACAAATCTGCTCAACGCCGTGCAGAAATAATGTTTGCCAACAGCGCAGCCTATGATATGGCGATGACCGATCTTTTTGAGAACGGCAAAATATGGGAACTTACCGATGAAATGAGTTCTGCGGAAAGCGTTACATACACTAACGACGATACAATGTGTATGCTGATAATTGAGTATTAATACTATAAATTTTATTTCAGGCAGACATACTATAATTCTAACCAAGCCATGAATATGCAGTAAAAACTCCTGTTCAGATAAAATGAACAGGAGTTTTTGTTTAAATTCAGAAGCTTAATTGATTTGAATCGCCCAGTTCTTTTGCAGGCTTTCCTGCCGCAGGAACGGTTTTTGCGCGGTATTTTTCAAAATCCGCCTCATTTTCGGGCTGTACGATCTCGGCCGAAGAAAGTTTTGCATTTTTGCGCAGATTAATCACCTGAACGCCTTGAGAATCACGTGTTGCTTTTGGAAGTATCATCGCCGAATTGAATACAAGAGCGTGACCGCTTGTGGTTCGCAGAAGTATATCAGAATCTTCACCAACGAAAAGTGCGGCTATCAGTGGAGATTTATCAGAAAAAGCCTTTGTAAGTTTTTTACGGTTTGTTTTTGTTTCATATGATTTCATAGGTACTTTGGCAGCTTTTCCATTTTCGAAGAAGAATATCATATGACCGCTGTAATCAATGGTCGGCACAAGCGTCATAAGGTTTTCTTCATCGTCAAAACTGAGTTTTGCAGGGATATAATCGCCCATAATGCTCGCTTTGCCGTCTTCAAAGGCGCTTGCTTTAGATTTGTACGCCTGCGCTTTATCCGTAAAAAATACGAGATCGGACTTATTTGTTGATTCGAAAGTTTGACTTATAAAATCGCCTTCTTTAAGTTTCTGTTCGCCGCTCATTCTGAGAGACTGTGGAGTAATTTTCTTGAAATATCCGCTGTCAGAAACAAAAAGATTTATAGGATAGTCTGGAGTATCGTCGATATCTTCTTCAATCGCAATATCAGATTGATAGAAAAACATCGTCTTTCGCGGACGGGAGTAATTTTTAATTACGTCTTTCAATTCCCTGATTATGATGCTTCGAATCTTCTTTTTGTCCTTAAGAATCTCCTCCATCTCGGTGATATCTTTTTTCAGCTGCTCGATATCCTCGACGCGGCGAAGAATATACTGTCTGTTAATATTTCGAAGCTTGATTTCTGCAACATATTCAGCCTGAATTTCATCTATTCCAAAACCGATCATAAGATTAGGAACAACATCTTCCTCGCGCTCGGTCTCACGAATGATTCTTATCGCCTTGTCGATATCCAGCAGTATTTTTGCAAGCGCATCAAGAAGATGCAGTTTTTCTTTTTTCTTCTGTAAATCAAAATAAGTGCGGCGTTTTACGCATTCTTCGCGGAAAGCCGTCCATTCAGTCAGTATTTCGCGCACGCCCATAACTTTCGGAGTTCCCGCTATAAGAATATTGAAATTGCACGGATAACTGTCCTGAAGCGGTGTGAGCCTGTAAAGCTTTTGCATAAGTTTATCAGGATCGACGCCGCGTTTAAGATCGATTGCTATCTTTAAACCGTCAATATCGGTTTCGTCGCGGACGTACGAAACTTCGCGGAGTTTGCCCGCTTTAACAAGATCGACAATTTTTCCGATGATCGCTTCAATTGAAGTGGAGTAGGGGATTTCTGTTATTTCAAGGCAGTTTGAAGATTTGTCGTAATTATACTTACTGCGCAGTTTAATGCTGCCTCTGCCTGTTTCGTAAACTTTATTCAATTCTGCTTCATCGTAGAGAAGGAAACCTCCGCCCGGAAAATCAGGTCCTTTAAGTGTGCTTAGAATGTCATGATCAGGATTTTTCATAAGCGCAATAGTCGTTTCGCAAATTTCCTGCAAATTGAATGGGCAGACGTTGCTTGCCATGGAAACAGCGATTCCCGTATTGGAATTTACAAGAACCGTGGGAAATGTCGCAGGCAGTAATGTAGGTTCCTGCATCGTATTATCGTAATTCGGGACGAAATCAACGGTATCCTTGTCGATATCTCGGAAAAGCTCCGCGCATATCTTTTCGAGTTTAACTTCGGTATATCGCGAAGCGGCGGCTCTCATATTGCTGGAATACTGCTTTCCGAACGAACCCTTTGAATCTATATACGGATGAAGCAGCGCCTCGTTTCCGCGCGTCAGTCTTACCATTGTCTCGTAGATCGACTGATCGCCGTGGGGATTCAGTTTCATTGTCGCGCCCACAACATTTGCCGATTTAGAGCGTTCCTTATCGGGGCTGAGCAGACCATTTTTATACATCATGTATAAAAGTTTTCGGTGAGACGGCTTGAATCCGTCAATTTCGGGAAGCGCGCGGGAAATAATAACGCTCATGGCATATGGCATATAATTCTTTTTCAGGGTATCGGTTATCTTTTCGTCAACGACACTGCCCGAACCCTCGATGTATGCTTCGTGTTTGAACACAGCAGATTTTTTTGAATTTTCTTTTTTTCTTGGCATTAATTATACTCCTTATTTTATGGAAATTCCTATCATTACAGTTTCGTCGTCGATATTGTTCCACACGGAATGAGGAATTTCACCCTTTACAAGAAACGATTCATCTTTTTTCACAACGATCTCTTCGTTATCAAGCATGATTTTAGCTTCGCCTTTTGTAACGATAAACAAATGATCATGTGAGTGTGTATGCTTTTCAAGCGGTCCTCCGCCGTTGGGACTCAAGTATGCAATCGAGCCGTCAATGATCTCTCCAATCGAATCAAATAATTTTTTGGCTTCAAAATTAATATGATTTGGGGGAGTAATGAATTTGTCTTTCATTTTAAATTTCTCCTTTTATAATCGGAATACTGAATGGCAATGCGGTTTTCAGGCTGATCGTCGAACAGATAGAGTGCAAAAACGAATATAAATTCGAGAGGTTTCATAAAAATATACACAACATCGGCGCGGAAAGGCGTCGTGATATGGCGCGAAAGGGGATAGCCGTATTTATCGTAAAATCCGCGCACGGCTTTATGAAATCGCGGAAGCTTCTCCATGATAAGATCTTCAAACGCATTAGCAGCAAGAAGCTGCCTGTTGACAACTATTTTCTGATTACGGCGCATTCCGAAACGAATGGGCTTCACTATTTTTTCATGACCGCCTGCCGCGACTGTGCATAGATAATGCCCGTCATATTCAATTGGCGGAGGAGGAATTTGAGTTGAGAAAGTCCAGTCGGCAGTCATCGTGAACGCCTTTATGAATCCGTCCGCACCCTGACCGAAAATCAGTGAGAGAATTTCAATTATGGCAGCGATCGGGAAAATCATCATAAAGCTAAATAAAGTCATAGTTGAGATCTTAGACGTAATTTTTCCGAGCCAAGCGCCGAATTTAGTTCTGTATGCGATTTCGCGCTCATTTGCAATGCAGACGCGTTCTATAATGTGGAATCGTATACGCCTTGCCGCAATCATGATAACATTTGTAAGGTACAGCAGGCAGAAAAGAAAGCATATATCAGTGCAGTTATAGTAAAGCTGAATATATAGGAAAATTCCCGTGATCAAGCCGAGAATTACAGATGCAATTGAAAATGCCGATATTAACGGCGACAGCTTTTCAGGCTTGAAAATGCCGAGAATAAGCAGTCCGATCAAGCCGATAACGATTACTGTCCATATTATCCATGCATATTCGCTGTGCAGCGGCGTATGAAGTTCACCCATAATTATAGCTACATCGTAGTCATAGGATGATATGCCTTCTAAACCTGCGCTTAACTCAAAAGCTGCAATTGCCATAAGCATTCCGGGATAAACGCCGAAAAAATCAAATATAATCTCTGGGGCTTTCTTTTTTCTGAAAAAATTTGCTGCGTTCAGTATTGTCATACCAAGCGGATAAGAAAAAAAGATCAGAAGAAATGATGCAGTGCTTATAAATTGTCCCATTATATCCATGTATATTCTCCTTAACTTATATCTGCAAGTTCGAGATAATCAGCGCCATATTGCGAAATATAATCCTTACGTCCCTGAAGATCGTCGCCGAGCAGCATTTCGAAAACTTCGGCGGATTCAAGAATATCGTCGGCAGTAACTTTTATAAGACGGCGCGTATCCGGATTCATAGTCGTCAGATTCATCATATCAGGCTCGTTTTCACCGAGACCTTTAGAACGCTGCAAAGTATGCTTTTTATTGCCGATCTGCTCCAGAATACGTTGTTTTTCATGTTCCGTGTAGGCGAAATAGGTTTTGTCTTTAGTAGTAATTTCAAAAAGAGGGGATTCAGCTATATACACATAGCCCTGCTCGATAAGGGTAGGCGTAAGGCGGTAAAGCATCGTGAGGATAAGGGTACGAATCTGGAAGCCGTCAACGTCCGCATCGGTACAAATTACTATCTTATTCCAGCGGAAATTATTGATATCAAATGTGGAAAGCTCCTTATTCGCTTTCGTGGTAACTTCGACTCCGCAGCCTAAAACTTTAATAAGATCGGTAATGATATCGCTTTTGAAAATTTTTGTGTATTCGGCTTTCAGGCAGTTGAGAATTTTTCCTCGAACGGGGATAACTGCCTGAAATTCAGCATTTCTTGCAAGTTTTACCGAACCGAGAGCCGAATCGCCCTCCACAATGTAGATTTCGCGGCGGGTAACGTCTTTGGTTCGGCAGTCGACGAATTTTTCCACGCTGTTGGCAAGATCGATAGTACCCGAGAGCTTCTTTTTCATGTTCAGGCGCGTTTTTTCCGCATTTTCGCGGCTTCGCTTATTAAGCAGCACCTGCTCGGAAATTTTCTTCGCTTCGTCAGGATTTTCAATAAAGTAAATTTCAAGCTGATGCCGCAGGAATTCCGTCATTGCCTCGCGGATAAATTTATTGGTTATTGCCTTTTTCGTCTGATTTTCGTAGGAAGTTTGAGTTGAAAACGACGACGAAATCAGTATGAGGCATTCTTCAACGTCCTCGTATTTGATTTTGCTTTCATTTTTCTGATAGCCGTTCACGGATTTAATGTAGCTGTCTATCTGCGCCGTAAATGCGCGTTTTACGGCGTCTTCGGGTGATCCGCCGTGTTCGAGATAGCTGGAATTGTGATAATATTCGGTAAGTTTGACTTTATTTGAAAAAGTCAGTGCAACGTCTAATTTAACCTTATATTCAGGCTTATCCTCGCGGTCTTTTCCCTTTTTTTCTGCAGTCCAGTGCTGAACAGACGTAAGCGCATTCTCACCTGCGATCTCGGAAGCGTAATCGATTATGCCGTTTTCATAGATAAATTCAGTTTCGTTGAATCCGCCTGCTTCGTTTTCGAATCGGAAAAGGAAGAGAATATTCGGATTAACGACCGCCTGACGTTTAAGAATATCGAAGAAAAATTCCTCTGACACGTTAATATCAGTAAAAACGTCAAGATCAGGACGCCATCGTGTTTTTGTACCCGTCTGCTTTTTTTTGCAGGGAGTTTTCGTCAGACCGCCGACGTTATTTCCTTTCTCAAAATGCAGCTCGTATTTAAAGCCGTCGCGGACAACTTCCACGTCCATGTATTCGGAAGCAAATTGGGTAGCGCAAAGACCCAGACCGTTCAGTCCAAGAGAATATTCATATGAATCAGCGCCTGCATCGTATTTTCCGCCTGCATACAGTTCGCAGTAAACAAGTTCCCAGTTGTAACGCTGTTCGGTATTGTTGAAATCTACGGGGCAGCCGCGTCCGAAATCCTCGACCTCTATAGCTTTATTTCTGTAATATGTGATGATTATTTTATTGCCGAATCCCGCTCTCGCTTCGTCTATGGAATTCGAGATGACCTCGAATATGGAATGTTCACAGCCGTCGAGTCCGTCAGAGCCGAATATGACCGCGGGACGTTTTCGAACCTTGTCCGCACCTTTCAGCATTGTTATGCTGTCATTGCCGTAATCCTTTTTCTTTGCCATTTTCTGATCCCTTCTTAATATATAATAAATCGTTACTCCAGAAAATTATAACACAAATTTTCGATTTATGCAAGTATTAATTTCTTTAACAAAAATATTACAAATCTTTCGGCAAATGATACATATAATAAATGAATTGATTGGTCAGAATGCACAAATTTACAATTTTTACATATTTTCTATTTACAAATTGTTGATTTTGTGATATGATATACATATGGCAATACTGTGATTTTTTTCGAATTTGATACAAAGGTATTTACTTTTGCACATTATTGTGTTAAAATAGTAAAGGAGAATAATTTTGCCTTATGGCAGATTGGAGTTTTTTAAATGAACGAAAAAATCAAATCCGAAAATATGGATCTTCTTTTTGAAGCTATCCTTACCCTTGAATCTGTTGACGACTGTTACAAATTTTTCTCGGATCTATGTACTACGATAGAGTTGAAATCCTTTGCTCAGCGTTTTCACGTTGCACGGCTTTTGGATGAACATCGGGTCTATAACAGTATCGTAACGCAAACGGGTGCAAGTACTGCCACTATCAGCCGTGTAAACCGCTCGCTTCAGGACGGAAGCGACGGCTACAATATAGTTTTTGACCGACTGAAAGCAAAAAAATTATTGAAATGAATATGTGAAAGGAAATTATATGAAAAAGCCGAAACTTTTAAAAAGATGCGCGGCAGGCGTCTCGGCTGCTGCCTTATTCCTCACAAGCACCGCATTTACTTCCAACGCCGCCGTAATAAATCCTGATAAACCCAATAATTATCAGAACTTTGCGGAAGCGCTTCAGCTTGGATTGTGTTTTTACGACGCCAATAAATGCGGAGATGAAGTTGCTGAAGACGGATATTACTCATGGCGCGGAGATTGTCATATCAAAGATGCAGAAATCCCGCTTCAGCCAATGGATCCGATGCCGACTGTAAATAAGGGCAAGGATGACAAAGAAGATGACGATGACGACGGAAAGGGCGAATACGACGGCAAAGGCGACGGCGGCGCAAGCGCGGCTGAAGGATTGTATGTCGGAGTGAATATGTCCAATGATTTCATAAAGGCAAATAAAAAATATCTCGATCCCGACGGAAACGGCTCTGTTGATCTGACAGGCGGCTGGCATGACGCAGGGGATCACGTGAAATTTGGTTTGCCGGGCAGTTATTCCGCTTCAACTCTTGGCTGGGGATACTACGAATTTCCCGAATCGTACAAAGAACTTGGTCTTGATAAGCACGTTGAGGACGAACTTAGGTGGATCAATGATTATTTCATGAAAGCTACTTTCCTCGACGACGACGGAAAAGTCGTTGCTTACTGCTATCAGGTCGGTGAGGGAAGCAACGATCATAACTACTGGTGTCCTCCGGAACTTCAGGTTGATAATACGGTTGTTGCATCTTCTTCATGCGCGGTCAAACGCCCTGCTTATTTCGCAACTACAGAAATGCCTGCTTCCGATCAATGTGCGGGAGCTGCGGCTTCTCTTGCAGTGAATTATCTTAATTTCAAGGACAAAGATCCCGAATATGCGCAGAAAAATCTTGATTACGCCATTGCTCTCTACGATTTCGCCGTTGCAACGCATACCGAAGAATGGGAACCCGGAGCGACTCCGACGGCAACAAGTCTTGGATATGACGGCGGTTTCTATACTTCAAGCTACGACTACGACGAGCTTGCGTGGGCTGCTGTCTGGCTTTACTATTGTACGGAAAATTGGGGTTACATTGACGATATCATCGCTGTTGACGAAACTGTAACCGGCGAAATGGGCGCGCATCCCTACACAGGCTATATGAAGCGCATCATTACCGATACGGGAAATTGCTGGCAGAATATCTGGGTACATTGCTGGGATACCGTCTGGGGCGGAGTTTTTGCAAAGCTCGCTCCTATTACGAATATCTCTCGCGACTGGTATATTTTCCGCTGGAATCTTGAATTCTGGTCGGGAATGTCAGAAGCCGACGCTGCTGCCGCCGATTTCGACGTTCCGGTAACATCTCATAAATATTTTGGTCAGGACGACGTTATCTGGAATACAAAGATCACAGCCGCCGAAATTGCCGATCTTCCTACAGCCGACGGAGCTTGGCTGAAAAAGACGCCCGCCGGTTTTGCGATGCTTAACGATTACGGTTCAGCAAGATATAATACGGCGGCGGGACTTCAGGCAATGGTGTATGCCAAGGAAACAGGCGATATGACTTTTGCAGATTGGGCTAAGGGGCAAATGGAATACATTCTTGGCAATAATCCGATGGGTTACGCTTATGAAGTAGGATATGAAAATAACTTTGCTTCTCAAGCACATCATCGCTCTTCGCATTGTTCCGCGAAACAAAGTATGGATGATCCGTTAGTTCAGGTGCATACTCTCTGGGGCGCGCTTGTTGGCGGTCCTGACGCCGATGATTTCCACCGTGACGAGACGAAAGACTTTATCTATAACGAGGTTACGGATGATTATAACGCGGCTTTCTGCGGCGATCTTGCTGGATTGTACAATTTCTACGGCGCAAAAGGAAAAGAGCTTGCCGATAAGAATTACATCATACCCGATTTCAATATGTCTGAAAATGCGGTCGGATTTGATCAGATCGACGAAAATGGCGATCCTCTTCCGACGGGTTTGTTCATTTCCGCAGGCAAGGCTCAGGAAACCGACGCAGGAATGCAGATAAAGATCGTCGTTCATAACCGAACTGTTAATCCGCCGAAATTTGAAAGCGATCTGAAAGCGCGTTATTATTTTAATATCAATGAACAGCTTGCTAAGGGAGAAGATATTAGTTATATTTATACGCGAATAGATTACGATCAGGAAGCAAGCTTTACCGACGGTAAAAATCAGGCTGTAATCTCCGATCCGATAAAATATGATGATAAAGGCAATTATTATGTTGAAATTTCATGGCAAAATTGTGACTTTTATGGCAGCCGAGTTTACCAGTTTGGCTTGCTGAACACTATGAATCCCGAAACATATGATACTGTTTGGGACGCTTCAAACGACTACAGCTACGATGATCTTGTAAGCTTTGAGGATGATAACGACGCCGCTGCGATAACCGAAAAAATCACGCTTTATGCAGACGGCAAGCTTGTATGGGGAGTTGAACCTGACGGCACTTCCGCAGGCGGTAGCGAAGATTCTTCTGTACTCTGGGGCGACGCGAACTGCGATGGAAAAGTTGAGATAGCCGACGCAACGCTTATTCTTCAATTTCTCACAAATAAAGACGAGTATGATCTTTCGGCGCAGGGAATGCTCAACGCCGATGTTAATGATAATGGCGACGGGGTTACAGCACAGGACGCTCTCACTATCCAGCAGGTAGACGCAGGAATTTATAAACAGACCGATTTGCCGATAAATTCAAAATAATCTGCTGAAAAGATGTGCATGATGAGATACTAAACTGACTCTAAGAAACGCCCTGAGCAAGGGCGTTTCATTATATGAGATCAAAATGTTTGAGGGCGTTAAATATTCCGTCTTGATGGAGAGGCGAAGTAATGTACGAGACATATGGATATATTGACTCAGCGCCGCCCATCGCAACACTGTTCGGAACGGTTTTCAGCATGGGAAGGTCGTTTGCGCTGTCACCGATAGCATAAGCATTTTTTATGGAGATATCCAGCTTTTTCAAAATATATTCTATTGCTGTTGCTTTTGTAAATCCAAGCGGAACGTTTTCATAAAATCCATGACCTCGGTCAATTATTTCAAATGATTTTCCAATCTCGCGCCTGAACATTTTCATATCGCAATCGGGATTTTCCCATATTACGAATTTATCGAACATAAAATCCCCATCTTCGACTCGTCGGCTGATATCAATTTCATCATCAACGAAATTTTTCAGGAAATCTTCGAGATCGGCATTTTTCGGGCAATAATCGTCGAAAAAGTATCCGTTCTTGTGTTCGTAAACGGGCGTAACGCCGCATTTTCTGTTAATCTGTGAAATATCACGGCAAAACTGCTGATCTAATTTATTATAAAAAATAGTTTCACCGCCGTATTCTATGTAAGTTCCGCATCCGCAGATTAGTCCGTCAAAACCAAGATCGCGAATTTGGCGGCTTACATTGAAAACTGTACGCCCTGTATTTATAAATGTTAAATTACCTTTCGCACGCGTACGAGTTATCGCTTTGACAGTGCTTTCGGGGATCGTCATAAATTCGTCCTCGGAAATAAGAGTGCCGTCAATATCGAAAAAAATTATTGAACGCATTTAGTTCACCTCTGATTAAAAGTAAAAATAAAGGAAAACGCCGTAGTCAGAATCTGTCTTCAAAAGATCAGTATGCGGTACTAAATTTTTCCACACAGTCAGCGGCATAATTTGATCAAAAGACGCGCGCCGCATCTTGCGAAGACAAGTTCTACAGCCATTTCAAGTGGAACTGATGTAAGAGTTTTCAAAATGAGTAATAATAAAGGAGCGGTTATGATACATATTTACACCGGCTGCGGAAAGGGTAAAACCACCGCGGCCATAGGTCTTGCAGTTCGCGGAGCGGGTGCGGGAATGAACGTTTATTTTATGCAGCTTCTCAAAAACGGAAGTTCGTCTGAGATCGGAATGCTTCGTAAATTAGGGATAAAGCTTCGTTATGTTCCTCAATGCGAAAAATTCACGTTTAACATGAATACTGATGAATTAACTGCGGTAAAAGCTGAACATAATAAAATTCTTGAAAATGTACGCGAGTTGATAATTTCGGGAATTGCCGATATGATCGTAATCGATGAATTCTTCGGCGCATATGATAAAAATTTGTTGGACAGAAAGTTCGCTTCGGAATTGATTTGCAACTCTAAATTTAACTGCGAGTTGATCCTGACAGGCAGGAATGCACCTGATTTTTTTGTTGAAAAAGCCGATTATGTAACGGTCATGGAATCAAAAAAACATCCATACGACAAAAACATAGCCGCTCGAAAGGGGATAGAATATTAAAAGTCTGTATTCCCCAAATACAGAGCGTGTTTTTCAATTATGCTCTAAAATCCATTAAAGCAGATTCTAAGAAAAAACGCCCTGAACGGGCGTTTTCAAATATGACCAGACCGATAAGCCGGGTTCTGTCTTGTGCAGCAATTTATCTACTCTTATCGTCGCCGATAAGTTCAAGCCGTCATTACTGCATATCCGCCGAGCAAGCGTTGATATGCAGCACCAATAGACGTTGCATCGGATAGGGTTTACATGGCAGCGCAGTCTCCTGCACTCCGGTGAGCTCTTACCTCGCCTTTCCACCATCGCCTGAAATCAGGCAGTTTATTTCTGTTGCACTTGCCCTAAGGTCGCCCTTGGCTGCCGTTAGCAGCTATCCTGCCCTATGATGCCCGGACTTTCCTCGTGAATAAATGTTCACGCTGCCGCATAGTCTGCTCATATCATATTATAACACGATTTATTAAATATGTCAAGGAAATATTTGAAAAAATTTGCGTTTTTGCTTTATATTTTTAAAGATTTGATATTCTATAATACATATGCAATGAAATAGTTGACAATAAAATATGTAGATTTTTGTGGAATATTACAAGCAGGAAAATCTTGACATTTTAATTAATACGTGATATAATAATATTAAAGAAGTTAATATTTAATTTCTAAAATACGCGGAATCTCTAACTCAAAAGTAAAATTCAACATTTTTATGATTGGTAAAACCAATTGGAAAGGAATCTCAAATGAAAAAACTTATTACAACAATTGCAGCAACTCTTATGGCTACTACTTCTATTGTCGCTTTTTCTCCATTGAATTCTATGGCTACAGAAGAATCGAAAAATCAACATGAACAGTACAAATCTATGGAGGAACAATATGAAATATTTATTAATTCAGATTTTGCAACCCCAGAAAAGATTGCGCAATATGAAGAGATGATGAGAGAACATGAGGCGATTGCCAATGGAGAATCTTTCATTATGCCACGCGCAACCAATGTTAGATTAGGTGTTCCTTTTCGTTCGCAAATTAGATCATATTATTGCGGACCTGCTACTGTACAGCAAGTAAGAGGGTACTATTATGGTACTTCTCAATTACCATCTCAAGATACAATTGCGGCTGCTTTAGGAACTACTACTGCTGGCACGGATGTTCAGCCCATAGTAAATTATTTGAATTCTAACTTTTCTAAAACATATGCGTCGCAGTGGTATTTTTCAAGTGCTTCAAATTTATTTAATTATGTAGTACAGGATGCTTCACAGAATAAACCTTCTGTTGCTTTTATTGAAAATACAAACACTACAAATTGGAGATATTCTGTTGCGGCACATTTTCTTTGTTTTGAAGGATATGTTGATGATACTTCTACCAACGCGCATAATATTTATGTTGTTGATCCGTTTTTGAATGGTCATAATATTGCAAGCGGAAAATACAGTGTATCTCAAAATAATGCATATAATGTAACAACTGCTTTGATCACTTGATCAATTAAGGAGTGAGTCACATGAAAAAATCATTCTTAATCATCACCCTCATTTGTTTTGTATTCGCATTTTTTACATCGTGTGAAAATAGTGTGCCTGATCAGCGTACAAATACTATTAGCTTAGAGAATATTTCAAATGTAAATCTTACAGTCACAAACGATGATTTCATTCCGTTAAAGGAAATTTCACAAAAGCACATTTCTGTTGAGAAGAAACAAATTGATGAAACTTTTAAAGGAACAATAATATCCGCATATTGGGTCGGTGAAAAAATAGTGATTGAATCTTTTCCGGAAGATAAAAACGATTCGGTGGAACTTGGCGTATTTGATCCTTACAGCAATAACTATGAAAAAATAACTGATATGCCATTTACTGCATCATATAAAAACAATGTGCAAGTAATATCAGACAGGTATTATGTAACAGTTAATACGTATATTACAGAAAATTCCTCTAAATGTAAAGTTGTAATTTATGATATTGAAAATAATACTGTTAGAATAGCGGATGAATTCAATGTTCATAATATTGTTCAATATATAACAGCTATCGGAGAAAATGGCTTTTCGTATTTTTATTATGAGGGAGATACGCAGGATTGGGTCGTTAAATATTATGATTTGATCGAGAATGAGTCGAGAGAAATATTCCGGCATTCGAATTTTAACGATATTCCAACGTCTCCTGTTACGTTGGCGTATTCAGAAAACAGTGTTGTTTTGGCTTTGCAATCAATAGAAAATTCTGTATACAATACAGAATTGATATGGATAAATTTGGATGATAGTTCATGCAGAAAAGAAAAAATCGACTTGTATAAATTCTTTGATAATAGGGAGTTTGAAATTTTTGATCTGTTGATCGAAAACGATTATTATTTCATTCAGGCGGAAATAGATAATTCATATGAATATTTTATGTTCAAGCGTAATGATAATGATTTTCATGTTGTTCTTCCCGCTATTTTTCATCTTGAAGAATTTGAAGGCTTTATTGATAGAAGCAAGGTATTATTCAACGGAACTGATTCTTCCAAAAATAAAAAAATAGTTTTTGATGTTGATTTAACTGAAAATACTTTTGAAACATATTCCTTTTACAGTACTGAAACAATAGACAATATATCTTTGATAAAACCAAATACAAAAGGCGATATGTTTATTCTATATAAAGAAGCAACGGGTTATTTTTATCAGACAATAAATAATTTTAAATTAAAGGCTGAACAAAGCAATACAGCACTGTTTTTGTACCCTTCAGAGCAGATCGAATATGCTGACGAAAATTATTCTGATAAAAAGGCGCTGGAGATTAAGCGTATGTGTGAAGAAACTGAACGAAATATATGTAATAATGATTTTAGATGGAAATTTATATATGGTTAATATAAAAATCTTAGGAGGTATATATCATGAAAAAATTAATCTCTTTTCTGACAGCAGGCATGATGTGCATGGGAATGAGTTCGTTTTCGGCTTATGCAAGAGAAACTCACGTTTTTAATTCTACTGACGAACTTTGTGATTATTTTACTTCAGATGGTAATGTGTTTTCTCCTTATGACTGCAAAATCGACATCTACGAAAGAAAAAACTATTGTGATATAATTGTATATGGTCTGAAAAGTGTAGACGATATTGTTGACATTTTCTATAAATCAGGTGAGTATGGTTATCATTTCGCTTCTTATCCTGAACTGCATAGCGGTATTTGTATGCAGTTTGGCGGTAAAGAATCATTGGAATATAATGGAAAGCCGATTCACTATGGTTACTTTTTCGTAAACAACACTCTCACTGATTTTACGGGAAAAGAAATGACTCTTCTGGATGCAGCAAAAGT
The DNA here is from genome assembly GCA_910576995.1 of uncultured Ruminococcus sp. Classification (GTDB taxonomy): domain Bacteria; phylum Bacillota; class Clostridia; order Oscillospirales; family Ruminococcaceae; genus Ruminococcus. The sequence goes on along the minus strand of CAJTLC010000003.1, from coordinate 114,853 downwards.
GTATAGTTTTGACGTTGCCCCTTATGTGTGCAGTAATATCATTCCCGGAGATACCGATTTGGATGGAACTATAACACCTGCCGACGCCTCGATCGCGCTTTCGGCTTATGCTATGCTATCGACTGAAAAATCAGAGAAAAAGCCGGTATTTAACTCTACAATTTTCGATTATAACAATGACGGCGTTATCGCTCCTGATGATTCCTCCGCCATTCTTCAAAAGTATGCTGAACTTTCAACAACATTATAACAGGTCTAACAAAAAGCCCGCAAAGATTTAAATGTCTTTGTGGGCTTTTGCAAATCATGTAAAAAAGTATTGCATTTTCTGAATAAATATGTTATAATAAGTCACAGTGAGTTATTATTCACAAAAAATTGCCAAGATTCGCAGGTCAGTTCTGCATTGCGGAAGGATCGGCATAAATAGGTATTCGGTGCCTTTGTGCGCGTGGAGCGCAGTCAAAGGATAATAGGGAAACAGGTGAAAATCCTGTACGATCTCGTCACTGTGATCGGGAGTGCAGACTATTTGCCGCAAGGTGAAGTCACTCGTTATCGGGGAAGGCTTGTCTGTATGATGAACGTAAGTCAGGAGACCTGCCGGATATCGGTACAGACAGATTTCGCTGTCAGATCACGAGGCATTGATCGTACCGTTTTCGGACTCTGAGAAGGGTCTGTTTGCGTTGCTTTCTTCTCTCGAGGAAAGCTTTTTTAATGCCTTTTTTAGAAAGGATTTTTAAATATTATGAAAAAATTAAGCGCTTTATTAATCACATTATCCATGTTCGCCTGTTTTTCCGCCTGCGGAGATAACGCATCTGAATCTTTGGAAAGTTCTTCGGAAGCTCCGACATCTGAATCCTCCGCTAATGAAAGTTTGGGTACTTCGGAAGAATCTTCCGGATCGGAAAGTTCCTCTGAAGAAGATGATGAGGAAAATTATGAAACAGGAGACGCAAGCCTTGATAATCCCAGAAACCAGGACGATATCGGCGAGAATGAACTGCTTGTAATAAGCTTCGGAACGAGTTACAATGACAGCCGCCGATTAAATATCGGGGCTATCGAAAACGACATTGAAAAAGCTTTCCCCGAATACTCGGTAAGACGCGGGTTTACATCGAATATAATAATTGATCACGTAAACAACCGCGACGGAATACTTATTGACGACGTTGAATCCGCTTTAAAGAGATCGGTCGATAACGGCGTAAAAAAACTTGTAATTCAGCCAACTCACCTTATGAACGGTCTTGAATACGATGATCTTGTAGAAGCTGTTGCACAGTATTCTGACGCGTTTGAGAAAGTTGCTATCGGCGAACCGCTTCTTACGAGCGATGAGGATTTCGCAAAGGTAGAAGCGGCGCTGATCGCTCAGACAAATAAATATAACGACGACGAAACAGCCATATGCTTTATGGGTCATGGTACAACTGCGGATTCCAACGAAGTATATTCGAAGCTTCAGACATTGTTTGACAATGACGGCTATGATAATTACTGCATAGGAACCGTCGAAGCTAAGCCAGACATTGACGACGTTATCGCAAGAGTAAAAGCAGGGGAGTACAAGCGCGTTGTAATTCAGCCGCTTATGGTCGTTGCGGGCGATCACGCGAATAATGACATGGCAGGCGATGAGGATTCATGGAAAACTGCTCTTGAAGCAGAGGGATACGAGGTTGAATGCGTTATTCAAGGACTTGGCGAGGACGAAGCGATTCGCAGTATCTACGTTGAACACGCTCAATCTGCCGTCGATTCAATAAAATAGTATTAGCGAGGTATAATAATGAAAAAATTAAATGTATTTTTATGTGCGCTGCTCATTGCCGCTGCCGCTGTTTCATGCGGCGACAATAATGAGACAAGCATTGAGGAATCTTCTTCATCATCCATGAGCGAAATCAGCGCCGACGAATCGTCGGAAAAAAACACTGTCGCTCCCGAATCTGTCGGATTTGAGGGAATGACTCCGATCTACGGGGATTCCGTTGCAGACGGCGAATATTCTATAAATGTTGATTCGAGTTCGTCTATGTTCAAGATAGTGGAATGCAAATTGAAAGTAAGCGGCGGAAAAATGACAGCAGATATGGTAATGAGCGGAACGGGCTATGAAAAACTTTTCATAGGAACGTCTGATGAAGCTGAAAACGCTGCTGAAAGTGATTTTATTGCGTATACCGAAAATTCCGAAGGGCAGAATGTTTTTACATTACCCGTCGAAGCTTTGGACAGCGTTATTGACTGCGCCGCATTCAGCAAGCGAAAGGAATTATGGTATGACCGTCAGCTTGTATTCCGTGCAGATTCATTGTCCGGGGACGCACTTTCCGATTCGGGAGCTGTAACGGCAGCCGATCTTGGGCTTGCGGACGGAGATTACACGGCAGATGTGGAATTGTCAGGCGGTTCGGGAAAAGCGAAGATAGATTCGCCGGCGAAGATTACGGTAAACGGAGATACTGTTACAGCGGAAATACGCTGGGGCAGCAATAATTATGATTATATGATAGTTGAAGGTGAAAAATATCTGCCTGTATCCATGGATGAAATTTCTGTTTTTGAGATTCCGATCAATGGTTTTGATCACAAAATAAATATTTCAGCTGATACAACGGCAATGAGCACTCCCCATGAGATCGAGTATTCGCTTTATTTTGATTCTTCAACGATCACTCCGGCAAATGCTGAATGATGAGATTTAGTAAGATAATTTTCACTTTTTCTGCGGCATTATTTCTGCTGACTGCATGCGGTAAAAGTGACGAACAATCGTCTCAGTTATCAGAAAATTCTGTATCAGGGCATATGGAACTTGAATATGCAGATCAATTTTCAGTTGATTATCTTGAAAACGGCTGCTCGCTGATAGAGACGGGAGGAGAGAAATTTCTTCTTATTCCTGAAAATTCAGGCGAAATTGAAATCCCAGACGGCATAGTACCGCTATATCAGCCTCTTGAAAATCTTTATGTTGCTTCATCGGCGTCAGTTGATCTGTTTGACGGCATAGATTCGCTGGATTCAGTAAAATTTGTTTCCACTGACCGCGATGACTGGAGTCTTCCTTCAGTAAAAAATGCAATGGACAACGGAGAAATTATTTATGCAGGCAAATATCGCGCCCCGGATTTTGAGCTTCTTGTCGATGAAAAATGCGGAATAGCCATTGAAAATACGATGATATACCACAATCCCGATATAAAGGAGCAGCTTGAAGAATTGGGAATACCTGTTATCGTGGATCATTCAAGCTACGAAACTCACCCTCTCGGCAGAATGGAATGGATAAAACTTTATGGGCTGATTCTTGAAAAATCTGATGAAGCGGATAAGTTTTTCGATGATAAAATTGCGCTTTTCAACAGCGTTTCATCTGCCGATATTCAGGGTTCGGATAGGAAAACGGCAGCATTTTTTTATGTTAGTTCGTCGGGGTATATCAATGTACGCCGTCCCGGTGATTATATTTCAAAAATGATTGAACTTGCAGGCGGAGAATATATAATTAAGAGCGAAGAAAACAGCGAAGAAAGCGCGGTTTCAACTATGAATATGCAGCCCGAAGCCTTCTATGAAGCTGCGAAAGACGCCGATATACTTATTTACAACAGTACGGTCGACGGATCGTACGACTCCGTAGATCAGCTTATAGAAAAATGCGCGCTGCTTGAGGATTTTAAGGCTGTTCAGAACGGAAACGTTTGGTGTACGGAGCAGAATATGTTCCAGCAAACTACAGGCGCGGTTGATATGATATGCGATATAAACAGTATAATCAACGAAATCGCGGCAGATCGGACGACTTATCTATATCGTCTTGAATAGGAGAAAACTTATGAAAAGATCGCTGAGATATTTTCTTTGCTTTGCTGTATTGGCGGCAATGCTGATCATATTATTCTATTTTAGCATTTGCATGGGAAGCGCAGGAAATTATACGCTTGCCGAATTGATAAAACTTTTTTCTGAAAACGATCCCATAATCTGCAAAATAAGACTTCCCAGAGCGGTAGAAGCAGCCATACTTGGCGGAGCGCTTTCTGTATCCGGTTATCTTTTACAAAGTTTTTTTGCCAATCCAATAGCAGGACCATTTGTTCTCGGAATTTCATCAGGCGCAAAACTGACGGTAGCAATTTCTATGATATTTGCGCTTAGCCGCGGAATCCCCATGAATTCAGCATCAATGATAGCAGCTTCTTTTGCAGGCTCTCTTGCTTCTATGGGAATGATACTGCTTATTTCGCGGAAAATTCGGAATATGTCACTGCTGGTGGTAAGCGGCGTAATGATCGGCTACATATGCTCGGCAATAACGGAGCTTGCCGTTTCATTTGCCGATGAATCCAACATAATAAACCTGCATAACTGGTCAATGGGTACGTTTTCGGCGGCAAACAATCGCGAACTTGGAGTAATTTCCATAACAATAGGCGCTGCAATGATATTCACATTTCTGCTGTCCAAACCATTGGGAGCATATCGAATGGGCGAAAGCTATGCGGAAAATATGGGAGTGAATGTAAAAAGTCTACGTATTTATCTGATACTCCTTTCAAGCGTGCTTTCAGCCTGCGTTACAGCCTTTGCAGGACCTGTTTCATTTGTTGGGATTGCTGTTCCGCATCTTGTAAAAAGTTTTTTTGGAACGGCTAAGCCAATAGTTATAATTCCGGCGTCATTTCTGGGCGGATCGGTATTCTGCCTGTTCAGCGATCTTACCGCAAGAATGCTCTTTGCTCCGTCGGAGATCAGCATAAGTACAGTCACAGCAATATTAGGCGCGCCGGTCGTTATATGGGTGATGCTGCGGCAGAAGTCGAGGAGAAAAAACTGAAATGGAACTTTTGCGAACTGAAAAACTTAATGTCGGGTACGGAAAAAAAATTATTATTGAAAATGTTGAAATTTCCATATCGTCAGGAGAGATAATGACTCTTATCGGTCCGAATGGTTCGGGAAAATCAACGCTGCTGCGAAGTATTGCGGCGCAGCTGAAACCGCTTGGCGGAATTGTTTACATAGGCGGAGAGCGTCAGGATAAACTTGGCGAACGCGAACTTTCACAACATATGTCAGTGATGCTTACAGAGAGATTGCAGACAGAAATGATGAATTGCCGTGAAGTTGTGGAAAGCGGCAGGTATCCTTATACGGGAATGCTGGGGTTTTTATCGGATAAGGACAGGCAATGCGTTGAGGAATCTATGAAGCTGCTGCATACCGAAGAATTGGCGGAATGCGATTTTACGCAGATCAGCGACGGTCAGCGGCAGCGCGTAATGCTTTCACGGGCAATATGTCAGGAACCTGAAATACTGATACTGGACGAGCCAACTTCATTTCTTGACGAGCGTCATAAGCTTGAATTGCTTAGTATGCTGAAAATGCTTGCACAGAAGCGGAATATTGCAGTTATTATGTCGCTTCATGAGATCGATCTTGCACAAAAAATTTCCGATACGTCAGTATGTGTAAAAAACGGTATAATAGCGGATTTCGGAACTCCGGATAACGTTTTCACAGATGAAAACATTCGCTCTCTTTATGATATAGAAAAAGGAAGCTTCAGCGTTTTGTACGGTTCACGGGAAATGGAAGCTGTCTATGGAAAAGCCGAAGTGTTCGTAATAGGCGGCGCAGGCAGTGGAATTCCGGTATACCGCCGTTTGCAGCGTATGGGTATTCCATTTGCGACAGGCGTTATACATGAAAACGATATTGATCACCCAATAGCGAAACTGCTTGCTTCGGAACTTATAACAGAGCGCAGTTATGAGCCGATAAGCGTAGAAAAAATTGAATTGGCAAAGAAAATGATCAAAGGCTGTAAAGAGGTTATATGTTCATGCAGAAGCTTTGGAACGATGAATATTGGGAATAAACAACTTTTAGAATATTCTGAAAAGCTTGGCATTCTAAAAAACTCCCCCTGTATTTTTCCGTAATGGAAAATACAGGGGGAGTTTTCATACTTATCATTCGTCATCCGCAGACGTTATTTCGCAATTATTTATAGCAAATTCAAGCATCAGATTGATAAGTTCATTACGCGAGCGATTAGTTTCTTTTGCAATATTATCAAGATTTTCTGCAACTTTTTCACGTATTCGGATCGAAAAGACCTTGTAACCGTCGTCGCCCTTGATATTTGAGCGTTTGCTGATTTTAAGTATTCCACTCATAATTATCACCTCTAACATATATTATAACTTGACATCTCTCAATAATATATGTTATAATTTATGTTAATAATTATGATGTAAGGAAGGTTATAAAAGTGATTTGTACTTTTTTCGGTCATAAAGACGCTCCGCAATCTATTTCCGAACAGGTGGAGAACACGATCATCGATCTGATCAAAAATAGAGATGCAACTGAATTTTACGTAGGAAATCATGGGAATTTTGATAAAATGGCCTATCATGCGCTAAAGAGAGTTCATAAAATTTACCCGAATATAAGATACAGCGTTGTGATAGCGTATCTTTCCGATTCTTCCGAAAAATACGATTCTACGGTATTTCCGGAGGGGATAGAAAACGTCCCTCTTCGCTATGCGATATCATATCGCAATAAATGGATGGAAAATCATGCCGACATCATAATTGCATTTGTTACTCATTCCTATGGCGGCGCAGCAAAATTTGTTGATCATGCACAAAAACAGGGAAAAGAAATAGTTTATATATAATCGCCCTACTTGAAATTAAAACAAGTTCGCTTATAAAAATTTTCCATAGCTGCGTTGTCGTCGTCACCGGGCGTCAGCCGGTTTTCCTCCTCCGCCTCGCTATAAAGAATTTTTATTCATCTCCTTTTATTCTGATTTAAAGTTTTAACGATAAAAAGCATATCCATCTGCTGACGATGAGTTTACAAGTTCAACCTGTTTTTTTATAATGTCCGGATCATCTATCCATTCGTTTTCGCCAATTTCGCCTGCCCACTGATCAGTTTTTCCAAGTTTATATTCTGCAAGCCCGATTATAAGTGAAACGCCGCTGTCTTTAGTCAGATTTTCCCATTGCTGTAAAGCTGATTCAAAAGGCAGCGCGGCATTTTTAAATCCATAATATATCTGCGGAACGATATAATCCGCATAACCCTCTTCGCTGCTCCATAGTTTGACGTCAGCATATTGCTTATTATAATCCGTATCAATGTTTCCTTGAGGACTGATGCCGAATTTCAGTCGTTTTCCATGACTTTTTACGGTATCGTAAAGCCCCTTTACCATTGAATTGATATTATCGCGCCGCCATTGAGCAAGATCGCTGCTTCCGCTTTTTTCAAATTCTTCACGGTCGAAGTCCTCTTCGGAGGACGGGTAAAAATAATCGTCAATGTGTATTCCGTCCACATTATATTTTTCAAGAATTTCATTGGCAGCATTATTAATAAGTTCGTTTACTTCGTGATATGAAGGGTCAAGATAATATCTGCCGCTGACCTCTTTGACGATCGGACTGCCCTCGTTCAGCCATTTTTTTACTATAAAATCATCTGGAAGATCATATGCCTGTTCAATAGTTTGTAAACGGTACGGATTGAGCCACGCATGAACGGAAATTCCCATAGAATGCGCGATATCCAGCATGATTTCCAGCGGATCGTAATCTCCGTCGTAAAAAGTTCCCTTAGGAAAAATTTGAGAATTATAATAAGCGTCCCCATTTGGATGAACATGAAAATATATTGTATTTATGTCGTCCTCTTTGGCTTCGGTCAGGATTTTTTTTACAGATTCCCTATATTCTTTTTCAGATCTGCCATACATATAATTTTCAAAATCCATGTATGGCAGCCATAATCCGTGCTGATTTGTAAAATTCAGTGGTATATAGTCGTCTTCATCTGCCGAAAAAAAATATTCTTTCTCTTGGGAAAATGATTCGGAATTGTTGATATCGGGTAAAATACTCTCCTCATTATTGACTGCGCACGACGAAAGGATAAACATGGCAGCAGCCGCACAAATAATTTTCTTCATAAAATCTCTCCTCTTAAGTCACTTGGTTTCGTATAAAATAATATGCAAAATAAATGTAAAATATTTCTGAAACGGTATAGATGACATTGGAAAATTCAGCTATTTTACGCGAAAAATGATATTATGAGTTAAAATACAAATAATGTTGACATATCTGCGAATATGTTGTATAATATATGTATATACAGGCAATTTATAAAACTTATTTTATTTGTCTGAACATCAGAGAGGGGCATAATTATCATGATAAATACAAGACAGAAAATTGCTGCTGCGATGGCTGCCGCCGTTACGATTTTTTCACTGCCGTCGTGCGGAGGAGTTCCAAAACAGCTTGATCCTTCACCGTCTCAGCATACTATCAATCGGGACGATTCTTCAAATTCAGAGGAAAACAAGCAGCAGAGCACCAAGACGACTACAACTATGACTACGGCGACAACTACAGAGGCGACCACGACTACGACAGAACCGGTAAAACGCGGAAATCTGTATGACGCTGACGGAGATCTTCTCATGTTCAGCGGAACTGACGCTAACGGCAAGGAAGACCGCATGACAAACGATTCAAATAAAGTTGCATTTGCAAATGTTCTGAATGAAATGTCAGAGGGGCTTGATCTTGCTTTTGAGGAGAAACTTCGTGTTCCCAATCCATCTTCCGTAGACGGAGACAGTAATGTCGGACAATCCATACAGCTTACTTTTGACGCTGACACGCAGAATAAAATATATGATTACATGGCGGGGCAGAATATTATAGGATCAGCCGTTGTAATGAGAAGCGACGGTTCGCTTATGGCGCAGGTCAATTATCCTTCATATAATCCCGACGATTACAAAGGCGTTAAAACCGAAGAAGATCTTGCATGGGGAACGTACGGCAACAAGGCGTTTCAGAATTATCCTCCCGGCTCGTGCTTTAAAATCATGTCCGAGGTAATTTCCGACAAACATGAGATCTATTCACTTTATGACGAGGGCAAATGGGAATTCGACGGAACTTCAATAGTCAACTGGGATCATGATACTAATTATGGATATCCGATGCAGCGCAGCCTGAATTCCGCATTCGTTAATTCAAGCAACATATTCTTTGCACGTTCTTTTGATACGATCGGGAAGGATGCAGTTCTTGAAGATCTTGACACGATATTTCATTTTGTTTCGCCTATAGAGTGCGATTTTGGAGTTATAAGCAATAACGTTGAGATATACTGCAACGACGATCTTCGCAGAACGGCATTCGGACAATCCTATGTATTGACTTGTCCCATATATCTTGCTGCTCTTGGACGCGAGGCAGCATACGGCGACATGGTCAAACCGTTTGTAATGAAAAGTATTGTTGATACTAACGATTTTAATACTATCCTGCAATCAGGTTCGAAACCTCTTGATGTTATCGGTACTATTCCGAAAGAATACCGCCAGAATCTTCTCGACGGCATGAGCGGCGTCGGAGCTGGTCTGGGAATTTCGCTTCCTGCCGGTTATTCATTTTATGCAAAAACAGGTACTGCGGAAACATGGGAAGGTGATTTCCTGTATATTACAGGCGTTCTCAAAAATGCCAACGACGACGGAAACGGTTCATATACTGATTACAGCGATTATAACGGCTCTTACATAGTCGTTATGCAGGTTCGCAATCCGGGCTATTTCGGCTATGATTTCGCAAGTAAATCAGCGCCGCTTTATCAGGGGATAGTTAATTGTGTAGTTCAATAAATAGATCTGTTTTCAAGTTTCGAGCGTGTTCACATAAAAATATAATGCACGTCTTTTCGCCAAAATTATGCTCGAAAATCCGCACATTCATTTTATCTGAACACGCTCTAATAAAAACTGCCGTATCAATTAAGATGCGGCAGTTTTTATTTTTATCGCAGCAAAGATTCCTGAATCGTGAAATGCTTAGGCAGTCCGTTTTCCATAATTATATTAAGCTCGCCTTGAATAAGCGGGAGAAAATATTTTATTGCAGCGTCGCTTATATTATTTCCTGACGGAACTATAAAGTTTTTGGGCAGAAACTTTTCGTTATTGGCAATTTCGGAAGCGTTGGCAGAATCAATTACAACAGTGTAAGGCATATCGTTGATTCTGCGGAATATCATCACTTTACCTGTTTCTCCCGAAAGAGCAAGCTTAACTCCCGCCGCTCCTATAGCTTCGGATTCGTCAATGTCTGTTTTCGAGCAGATGTGAGAAGAACATCTTTGCATTACATTAAGTTCGATAGAGCGTACTTTGCAGCCTATTTCCCTGCGGACGCATTCTTCAAGATATTTTCCGATACCGGATAAATACTTATGTCCAAAATTATCGACAACTCCCGACTGAACGCCGTCCGGAACTTCCATACCTTCTGATACTGCAACTATAACAGCTTTGTTTTTAGCCATTTCCTGACGAACATCCTTCATGAAAAGATCGAGTGAAAATTTCGCTTCAGGAACATAAACCAGATGCGGAGCCGATTCGCCGAGTGCATGAAGAACAGCGCTTGAAGCCGTAAGCCAGCCTGCGTGACGTCCCATGATCTCAACGATCGTGACCGACGGCAGACTATATACCGAACTGTCTCGAACGATCTCGCGCATCGTAGCGGCAACATATTTCGCAGCAGAGCCGAATCCGGGCGTGTGATCTGTAATACGGAGGTCGTTATCAATAGTTTTGGGTATTCCGATGATCTTTATATCGAGTGAAAGTTCCCGGAAATATTCTGAAAGCTTATTAACAGTATCCATCGAATCGTTTCCGCCGATATAGAAAAAAGCTCCTATCTGACGTTGTCTGAGCGTTTCAACTATCTGTTTGTAAGGCGTCTCGTCGTCCTCGCGGTCGGGCAGCTTGAATCGGCATGAACCGAGAACAGTAGAGGGAGTTTGCCGCAGCAGTTCCATATCGTTATTGGTAGTTATCAGCGTTTTGAGATCGATAAGATGATCGTTTATAATACCTTCAATTCCGTTTACAGAACCAAAAATAGCGTCAATTGAAGGTTCTTTCAGAGCTTCCTGAAAAACTCCGAGCAGGGAAGCATTTATAGCGCACGTGGGCCCGCCCGACTGCGCAACAGCGATATTCATCATAAGTATTCCTCCGAGTATACAATATATATTTTTATTATACATTATTATTTAAAAAATGTCAACCTTTTCGAAAAAGCTTTACAATCATAAGTTATTATGATATAATTTGAACGAGGTGAAATTATGAACGAGAATACTGAAATATATTTATCATCGCTTTTATTTTCCAATCGCGAGGAAGAATTCAAATACGCTCCATTTGACCGTGAAATGGCGTTTTATTCAAGTATTTGCGCAGGGGATATAGAACTTGTAAGAAAGTATGCTTCTCCGCTTTTTTCGGAGGGGTGCGGAACGCTCAGCAAAGATCCGCTGCGAAATATTAAATATCATTTTGTAGTTTCCACTTCATTGGTTGCGAGATTTTGCGTAAACAGCGGAATGACGCCTGAAGAGGCATATAGTCTAAGCGATGTTTATATCATGAAAGCGGACGAATGTACTTCAATCGAAGATGTGCGCGCTGTACATTATGAAATGATCGAGGGATATACAAATAAAATGAAGATTGTAAGAAAGCGAAAAGTATATTCCAAACAGATCGTATGCGCGATAGAATTTATAAGCGAGCATCTTCATGGACGTATAAAAATACGTGACGTTGCGGATTATCTTCATATAAACCCGGAATATCTTTCAAGACTTTTCAAATCGGAAACAGGGGTAACGTTTACTGAATATGTCAGCCGCAAAAAAGTTGAGGAAGCTGCAAATCTGCTGCGTTATTCAGAATACAGCGATCTTGAAGTAAGCAGCTTATTCAGTTTCAGTTCGCAAAGTTATTTTATAAAGGTATTCACCAGATACAAAGGAATGACTCCGGGGGAATACAAAAGAAAACATCGCATGATGTGATTTTTCCGCACTAATGAGAACTTGTGTTCATAGGTTCAGCAGACGTCTTTTCGGCAAATTTGTATACTGAACTTCGTCAAAAACACTTGATATATGACCGAAGGAAACGCCCGTGGTGCGACAGCTCATCTGCGTATGCTTTAGTACCACATACTCCACCTATGAACACAAGCTCTGAAAAATACTCCGCCTTTTTACGGGCGGAGTATTTTTCAGAGAGAGATGCACTATATAAAATTACTTGTTATCATAAGTTACCCACTGATAATGCGCAGTCAGGGGAGTTTTTCCGTCGAAAGGCTTAAGCCAGTCGTCTACGGTGATTCCGGGCCATGTGTTCATCATGATTTTGCCGGGAGTTTTCGGAATATTACCGGATTCGTTGGCAGACGTTCTGTAAACTTCCTTACCGTCAACGAACCATGCGATATGATCGGGCTGCCAGTCAAATCCATATGTGTGGAAACCTTCGGAGGCGTCAAATCCAAGATCGTACATGACCTCGTGGCCTCCCACGCCGTTCGTGTAGTAATTAAGCTGAACTTTCGTAGTATCCTTGCCAAGAATTTCAATGTCGATCTCGTCCCACGGATTATCATCGGAAGGACCAGTGTATGTGAAAAATGACGAAACAACGCCGTCGTTCTTTATAGCCTGCATGGAAGTTTCATAATATCCGTAGCTGTAGAAATCATTGGTTCTGTATTCAGCGCCCGAATAATTATACTGACCGCTGTGATCTTTGTCTATAGTAAGGCTGAGCATTCCGTTTTCGAGGGAAGTATTCTGCTTATACCAGCCGCAGTCGAAGCAGCTGCCGTTAGTCCAGCCGTCCGAAGCTATGAAGAGCGCTGAATTACCGTCGCGAAAATCTTCTACAGCAGTTGCGTTTACGTTCATGGGCGTGCCATAGTCTTTGATACCGTTTGCAGGATTAACGTTAGCTTCCGTGGTAACTACAGGAGCGGCAGTTGTTTGTTTTGCAGGTTCTGTGGTTGTTTCGGCAGATGGAGTAGTCTGAGGCTGATCGAGGAAACTTACGGGAAGCTCTTTATAAATGCCTGCATCCAGTTTCTGGATAGCCAAAGCGTCGGAAGCGGTAACACCGTCGCCTACATCGTAAACGTCAGCGTTGATCATTCCCTTCGCAGTGAGACTGTATTCGTCCTTGTTTGTAAGGAATTGAAGAATAAGCGTAGCGTCTGCGATCTCAACTTTACCGTCAACATTGGCGTCGCCGTAAAGTACTCCGCTGGGATTTGAAGGATTCGTAGGACCGGGCGGAGTTACGGAATTCGAAGCTTCTGTAAGCGAAAGAAGATATGTCAGGGGGGAGTTCCAATAAATGGTGATCTCGTTAGTGGAATAACTTTCCGCGTTGTCGATCCAGCATTCTGCGGGCGGATTATATCTGCAATAAGCCTTTGCAGCGCTGTCTTCAAGATTTTGATTAACACCGCCGACAAGCATTCCGGGCATAGCCGAACCTACAGCCATAGAAGGTCTGTGATGCGGATTCTGAGGAGAAACAGTGCCGAATCCAGTTACAAAGCTTGCTCCGTTGGGATTAGAACCGAGAAGATAATTCAGCTGAGCATTTGCAGCGTCCATGTATTCGCTGTCGCCTGTAATATCATAAGCAAGACCGAAAATGACGCCTGCATTTGCAATTGTCATATTGCTTCCCCAGTCGTATTTTGTAATGGCAGAACCGTAAGGCGAAGCTTTTACAATATTGAGCATATTTGAAGCCTGAGCTTTTACGGTATTCGCAGCATTAATATAAATATCAGAAGACTTATCAATATCTTTCATTGTAAGTATGGCAATGTTTCCGTAATCTCCGACAGTAGCCCAGTCAAGACCTTTTTTAGCCGAAATTCCGTCCATGTAGCCAACGTCGCCTGTAGCGCGATACAGCTGTGCGGCAGCCCAGTAAAGTTCGTCTGCAACAACCTTGTCGCCGTATTCGCCGGTTACTATGTCGGCAGGATTCGAATAAGTCACATTGGGGTTGGCTTTTGTCCAATTATAAGCTTTTTTTGCGGCGTCAAGGCATTTTGAAGCAAAACCTGCATCTATATCCTTGTAGAACTCGGCAGCCATAGCCATTGAAGCCGCGAAATCCGCTGTTGCGGTAGTGGATTTTGGCATTACAATAAGCGGTTTTGTTTCCTTTTCGGGCATTACATAACCGGGGAATGTATCGCACGTAACCTTATGATAGACGCCCCCGTCAAACTGATCCTGCATTTTCAGCATCCATTCAAGTTCGTAGCGAACTTCGTCGAGAATATCGGGAGTACCGTTTCCGCTTTCGGGAATTCCGATATTGTCGCTGTACATTTCCGGATTAGCCTCATAAGCGTACATAAGATCTGCAACCGCTTTTGCCGCCGCAACAACATATCTGCCGTAGTCGCCCGCGTCATGCCAGCCGCCGCTGACATCGATCTTCTGATCAGTTTTGTATATTGTGGCTATCGAATCGTGGCATGAAGCGTGACCGAATTTATCATCTTCAACTTTAGTTCCGCATCTTTGGAGATAAAGCATTTTTACGGAAGCGTCAAGAAGATTGTTATAAACGTTTTCGCCGATCTCAAATGTATAGGAATCGTCAAGACCGTCTGCGGAAACATAATATTTACCGGGAGTTGTAACGGAAGAAAAATCGCCTTTAAAATTAGTTTCATCGGCTGAAGAATTACTTATCGGGCCGCTCATTTCTCCTGTGAAAACAGTCTGTTTTGTATCAGCGTTGACAATGGAGAATATTCCGCCGTTTGTATCTCTGAATACGGCAGTTTTTTTAGCGTCGGTTCTGTAACCGATCTGATTAGTGATTATAGAAGGAGCATACGGCTTATTGGCATTGTAATCTACCTTACTGTCGTCGATCAGTTCAAGAGAAACGTTATCAAGATAGATAGTATGCTCGCCGATAGGTCCGCCGTCCTCTTTTTCCTGAAGTCCGCAGTTAAAGCAGAATTTCGCCATAATATCGGTATCTTCTTCCATTGTGAATTCATAATCCACGGTCTGAGGTTCGGTAGTAACATGAACCCCTTTCCAAGTATAAGCTTGGTATGTACCGCCGTTCTGCTGGATCATGGATTCAACAAAACGCGGCTTCGAAGCCGAAATATCATATTTAAGCCTATATACGCCGTTTTTATAGAGCGGAACTATGTCATAATACATTTGTACTGCATAATTAAGCGTTCCCTGATCAGTGATTTTAAGAGCGAGTTTTCCGTTTTCGGTAGTAAGCGCAGCAACTCCGCCGCTTTCCTTGTAAGTACCCCAGTCAGTGGTTCCGTTATCGAAAGTGGAATTTGTGATAATATTTTCAGCTGCCGAAACTGAAAACGGAATAGCAGGCATAGCTCCTGCCATAACTGTACAGGCCGCAATAACCGCAGCACAACGTCTTAAAGAATGTTTTTTCATGAAATTTCCCCTCTCAGAATAATTATATTATAGTATCGTTACGCCTGTTTTGAAGTTTGTTTAGTCAAACGTGCTAATATTTGTCCACCAAAATCATGCAGGCGATTTTACTATATTTATTCTACAGCTAAGCAATAAATATGTATATTATATTTCTGACTTTTTTGGTAAAAAACTGATATATGTAATTATTACCGCAGTGAAAACTTACATAAATTTCGTTGACTTTTTTAAGATAATGGGGTATAATATTAATTGATTATAGACTATAATTGAGCGGCATAGAATTCATCGCTGCTTAAAAACAACAGGAGAATATTTATGAAAAAGATCAATAAAGCGCTGATCTGTGCGGCGGCGGCTACTGCTGGAATTGCGGCTGTCGTTCCGATGGCTTCGTATGCGGCAGAAAACGATATCTCTGCGGTTTGGGAAGCTGATACGGGAATTTCGGCAGCTGCGGAAGATTCGGATACGGATATACCGCAGTATGCAGCGCAATGGTACAAAGACGAGAACGGCAGATTTTTTTATTATGATGAAAATGGTGAGTTTCTCACTGGTGAACAGGAAATCGACGGCGAGTTGTATCTTTTTTCAGAAAATGGAGTTCTGAAAACAGGATGGCGAACAGTAGGCGGTTTAAGACGTTATTACGATTCGGAAAGCGGAAAGCCCGTATATGGCTGGCTTGAATATTGCGGAAAAAAGTATTACATTCCTGATTCGAAAGGCGGTAAACTTACTTGCTGCATCTGTGAAAATGAAAATGGAGAATCCGTTCTTCTTGGTGAAAAAGGCGAATTATTAAACGAGCAGGGAATCGTCAGCCTTGACGGAGATTATTATTATGTAAACGAAAACGGCGTTCTGCAAAAGGGCGTTGTAACTATAGACGGACTGCCATATGCTTTCAACGACGATTTTGCTATGAAAACAGGATGGGTCGATATAGACGGCAGACGTTATTATTATGAGCCGGAAAGCGGAAGAGCTGTTACGGGATTATTTGAAAATAATGGCGATAAATATTATATTGACGCGGAGCAGGGAATGCTTACAGGCGTTGTGAAAATCAACGGAGCGGAGTATATTTTTTCTGAAACTACGGGAAAAATGGAATATGGCTGGCTTTCCGTTAACAATAAAGTTCGCTATTTTTACAAAGACGGTTCCTACGCTTCGGGACTTTCAGCGATAAACGGCACTTGTTATCTTTTTTCAAATAATGGAACGCTCCTTTATGGCATGAATTCGCTGAATAATAAAATTTACTATTCGGATCAACAAGGCAGAGCCTGTAAGGGAGTTGTTTCTGTTGACGGAAAATTGCGCTATTTTGGCGATGATTATGCTCTTTCAAGCGGAATGGCGAAGTATAGCGGTTCGACGTATATTTTTGACGAATCCGGAAATGCAATGACGGGTAAAGTTGAATATAATGGCGATACCTATTATCTTTCATTGGATTCCGGAGAAATGCTGACAGGGCGGCTGCTGATCGAAGGCAGGAAATATTATTTTGATTCAGACGGAAAAATGTACTGCGGCTGGTATACTTTTGACGAAGGCAAGTTTTACTTCTCTCCGGAAGGAAGCGCTGTCACGGGAATTTGCGCGATCGACGGTAAGAAATATTACTTCAACGACGAAGGGATCATGACAAGCGGCAGACTGATAATAGATAATAACAGGTATTATTTTGGCGATGACGGAGCAATGGTCACCGGCTGGGTCGATCTTTCCGACGGCAGATATTATTTTGGCGACGACGGAATTATGTATATGGGATGGCATGATATAGACGGAAAAAAATACTTTTTCAGCAAAATAAGCGGCAATCTTGTGACAAACGAAATAGTCGGAGAATATAATCTTACTGAGGACGGAAGCGCAGTTCCGCTGTCAGATGTTCAGAACCGTGCTAAAGTAATTGTTGCCGCGGCAGGAAATGATCCTGCTAATATTTACAATTGGGTGCGCAGCCATAACAGCTACAATTCTATTGCTATAAACCGTGATCTTGCTCAGATAGAAGAGATAGGCTGGGCTTATTTTGCGAATTATGCGCTTGACAACAAGAATGTTGTATGTTACTGCATGGCGGCAGTTACGGATCTGCTTTTTAAACAGGCAGGATATAATACGCGTATAGTCTGCGGCAGCATTCAGGGTAAGGGCGCTCATTACTGGAATCAAGTGTATATAAACGGTCAATGGCTTAATTACGATCTGAGTATGGGGTATTATGCCGTATCGATGGCTTATTTGAAATCTTACAAATACACGGTGACGCAGTATGTCAGCGCTAAATACTATTGAATAAACAAAGAGGTAATATATGAGACATTTGAAATCAACAGCGGCAGCCGCTGCATTGGTCATCGCCGCTGTTCCTCAGCTCAGCGCATTCGCTGTTTCTTACGAGAATGGCAGAATGACTCCCGTATATAACGAATTTAATGAAAACGACGTGAACGGCACGGTGATCATCAGCGTGCCGGACAATGCTAAAGCTATGGTATTTATAGGATTCACATCTCCGGAAGTTGATAATGAACCATATTATTCAGCTGAACTTTCAGGCGGTGAAACATATTTCTTTGATATCGAGGGAATAGACAATTCTGCCGGCGATTATCGTTTTTATAATCTTACGGTTGAACTTACCGGCGGAAAATACAATATTACGTCGGAGAAATTTACAGAAGAATTTGAGATACCTGACGGCAACGACAATCCTGACAGCTACAGAAATCTTACATACAACTTTACGATCGACGATATATATTCGCCTACTGATATGGATATTGTATCTGTCAGCGGTGATGAAAAAAATATTGTGTCGCATCTTGATTATCTGCTTCAGGGGGATGTAAACAATGACGGCTTTATTTCTCCGCTCGACGCTTCGCTCACTCTCAGAGAATACGCAAATCTTTCAACAGCAGGCGTGCTTATTTTTAATTCAAGGCAAAACTTCACAGCAGATGTGGATATGAATTCGCAGATTGATCCGGCGGACGCTTCAAGAATACTTTCCTATTACGCGGCTCTTTCAACTAACGGAAGCACTGATGGGATTTTTGTTGAACCTATTATTTATTAGAGTGTGCTGACGCTGCTGATCGGCAATCATCTTTTGCTTGTTGGCTGAAAGGAGAATTATATGGATAAAAATGAAAAAATTCACGGTTTTTCTGTAACTAATATCCGACAGGAAAGCGTGGGAGAATTTATTGAAATGCGTCATGATAAAACTGGCGCTCGGCTTGCATGGCTGAATAACAATGAAGAAAACAAATTGTTTTCCGTAACTTTTAAAACCGTTCCCGAGAATGATACTGGTGTGTTTCATATTCTTGAACATTCCGTGCTTGGCGGTTCGAAAAGCTATCCCGTGAAAGATCCGTTTCTCTATTTACTGAAAAGTTCGATGAATACTTTTCTCAATGCAATGACGTTCCCCGATAAGACTATGTTTCCTGTTGCAAGCAGAAATAATGCGGATTTTATGAATCTTACGCGCGTATATCTTGACGCAGTATTTAATCCGTCGATTTACGACGAGCCTAATATTTTCTATCAGGAAGGCTGCCATATCGAATGGAAAGGCAGCGGCGAACCTATTTATAAAGGCGTTGTTTTCAATGAGATGAAAGGCGCGGTATCTTCCGTTGATGAACGTATAGACGAAGAAATTCTCAGTATGCTTTTCCCAGACAATTGCTATCGGTTTGTTTCGGGCGGACTTCCCGAAGCTATTCCCGATTTGAAATACGAGGATTTTATTGAAGCGCACAAACGTTTTTATCATCCGTCGAATTCGTATTTTTATCTTGACGGAGATGTGAATATAAATGAACTCCTTGGTCTTATCGACGAATATCTTCGCGAATATGAAGCCGATCCGTATCAGCCTGAAATAAAAATGCAGACTTCAGTGAGAACGTGCGAAAAAAATGCATATTATGAAATTTCGCCCGAAGAATCGGAAGAAAACCGAACTCATCTTGCTTTGGGCAAGATAATTGCGGCTTGGGATGAAAGAGAAAGAATATATGCATATTCAATTTTGTGCGAAGCTCTTGCAGGCTCGAACGACGCTCCTTTATCGAGAGCGATCCTCGATACGGGGCTTTGTCTCGATGTATCGCTTGATATTTCCGACGGAATACAGCAGCCTTACGGCGTTCTCACAATAAGCAATATTGATCGTGAGAACGGTGAAAAAATTCTTTCCGCTGTAAAATCAACCGTATCAGATCTGGTTGAAAACGGTATCGGGAAAGATAATATAATTTCTGCGATAAACCGCTGCGAATTCCGTTTCAGGGAATCGGAAGAACCGAAAGCTATAATCCGAAGCATGGACGCTATGTCGTCATGGCTTTACGGCGGAGATCCCCTTTATTACATAGAATGTGGAAATCTATTTGATGACCTGCGTAAAAAGGCTGAAACGGATTATTTTGAAAAGCTTCTTGCTGAATGGCTTCTTGATGAAAACGGCAGAGCGCTTGTTTATATGCTGCCGTCACGCGATCTTGGTGAAGAAGTTAGACTTCGTGAGCGCAAAAAGCTTGACGCGATTCTCGATTCGATGAATGACGCTGAAAAAAAATCTCTTATCGTTCTTAATGAAGATCTTGAAAAATGGCAGCATACTCCTGATACTGCGGAATCCGTCGCTGCGCTGCCGAAACTTCCGATCTCAGAAATAAGCGGAGAACCGATCGCTTTAGAAACGGATGTTACAGAAAAAAACGGGTATATTCTTTTGAAGCATCCTGCAAAAGACGGATTTATTTCAGCTATGAACCTGTATTTTGACATATCCGATCTTACGGACGACGAACTTCGCGACGCAGTTTTTATGGATAAACTTATCGCAGAACTTCCGACTTTGAAAAGCAGCGGAGCGGAACTGCAAAAGCGGATTACGGGGATTCTTGGCAGCTTAAGTTCAGATATTACAGCAATCGGAGATAAATCTGCACCAGACGAATGCAGAACCTTTTTCGTTATAAAATCTCGCTTTTTGACGCGTAATTTTGATGAAGCGCAAAAACTGATAGTGGAACTCATAACCGAGACTGATTATAATTCAGAAGAACTCATAAGCGAAATCCTCATGCAGGATGATGAAGATATGAAGCAGGAAATCATTTCCGAAGGGCATATTTTTGCATCGCGCAGAGTAAGAGGAAGTATGTCGGCTGAATCTGCCGTCAAGGAGATCGTCAGCGGATTTGAAGGGTACAAATCGCTTCATGAATTTACCGTGAATATTGAAGAAAAAATTCCGCCGCTCATTGAAAAACTTCGGAAATTATCAAATCGAATATTTTGTAAAAATCGTTTGACGGCAAGCGTTACATCTGTCAGCGATTTTTCTCCTGATATTATTGCAGAAATTCTTCCTGCGGGTGAAAAGTTCGAGCCGACCCGCATGAAGCTTTCACTTGATCTTCCGAAATCTCAGGGGATAACGATCTCTTCGGGAGTATCATATTCTGCCCGCATACTGGGAAAACCGATTGCAGACATGGGTTTATGGAATGTTCTTACAACTCTTCTCAGCTATGAATATTTGTGGAACGAAGTGCGAGTAAAAGGCGGCGCATACGGCACGGGAGCAGGAGTAAACAGCCTTGGGGAAGTTGTTTTTCATTCGTATCGCGATCCGTCCCCGTCATCAAGCGTTGAAATTTATGATCGGGCGTCTCAATTCCTTGAAGCGTTTTGCCGCGGCAGCGATGATTTGGCTCCTTTTATTATAAGCAGCATTGCCCGTGGCGAACCCATGATGTCCGACGGAGAATACGGTTCAGCCTGCGATGATATGTATTTCAGGGGGATTACTCAGGAAAAACGCCGAGCTGTTCGTCAGCGTATGCTGTCGCTTACAAAAGATGACCTTACAGAAGCAGCAGAATATCTGAAAAACATTGGAAATTGCTGTATTATCGGGTCTAAAAACGCTGTCGAGGTTTATGAAGGCGATATGATTGTGGAAGCGGTTAAATAATAAAGTCAACACTGCACAAAGCTTGCCTGACGGCTTTGCGCGGTGTTGGCTAAATGGAGATGTATAATAATGAATATTAAAAAAATAGCAGCATTTGCCGCTGCGATATGCTTTATTGGCGGATCAGCCGTATGCGGCTTCGAATACGCCGCTGCAAATGTCAGTTATGCTGCTGAAAATGAGAATGCCAATAAAATAACCCTTAATAAAATAGGCGACAAAGTACCGCTTAGCCTTAGTGGTACTTCCGAGACGCCGAAATGGTACAGCGATGACGAATCTGTTGCCATTATTGCTTCAACAGGAGGACAATCTGCGGAAGTTACGGCTGTGGGAAAGGGTTCTACAGCTGTATATGCCGTATTATCGGGGCAAACGCTTCGCTTTGATGTGACCGTTCTGGGAATTGAGGATGAGACTGATAAGACGGTCGATGTTGGAACAGTTACGCTTACAAATGAACGTTCCGAGGCGGCAGTGGAACTAACAGGAGCCAACGCTTCGGACGCTGTGTGGAACAGCAGCGATACGAGCGTTGCAGTCGTTGATAAGAGAGGCGTTATTACAGCAGTAAATAAGGGCGAATGCATAATTACTGCCGTTTATGAAAATGTTACATATGTTATAAACGTTGTATCCGAATACGATCCCAACGCAGTTCCTGATATCAAGGCGTCGCTTTTGTGTGAACTGGAATTTTCAAATCAGAATCCTACGCACAGTCTTAAGTTTGAAGTTTCGCCGGATCAGATAAAAAATTGGCGCAGTACCGATGAAAGCATAGTTACCGTTTCAGAAAGCGGAGTCATGAAAGCGGTAGGTTCGGGAAATTGTCGTGTTTACGTTGAAGTTCAGGGCGATCTGTGCTATATCGAGATCAAATCCACATACAACCCGAATCAGTCGTCCGTGATAGAGATGGGCGAAATTACGCTGACTGCTAAAAATAATTCTCAAAAACTTACCCTGCAAAACGTTTCAGATAACGCTGAAATAAAGTGGAGCAGTTCTGACAGCAGTATCGCTACAGTATCTGACAGCGGTCTGATAGTGGGAGTTTCGAGCGGAAACTGCCGGATTATTGCAAATGTTGACGGGACTGAGTATGCCGTAAACGTAAATGTTGATTTTAAATCAACTGATGAAATCCCTATTACAGTCATCAGGGGAATCGGCAGTACGGCTGCAATAAATATTTCAGGAATGAGCGGAGAGATCAGATACAGTTCTTCCGATACTTCCGTCGTAACTGTTGATAAAAACGGAAAAATCACTGCTGTAGGCGAAGGAACGGCAGTGATTACAGCGGAATCTTCAGTTGGAGCGTCGGTAATGTATGTAAAAGTTGTGAAAACGGGAATGATGGGCGACGCAAATAACGACGGTAAAGTTGAAATTGCCGACGCAACTCTGATACTGCAATATCTCACTAATAAAGACGAATACAACCTGACGGAAGCAGGGTTGTATAATGCAGACGTTGACGGCATTCCGGGTGTCACGGCAGGCGACGCTCTTGTAATACAGCAGTTTGACGCGGGAGTTATTAATTCACTGCCGCTCGTTCCTGATAAAAAATCATGAAAAAGCGGCATCTTATCCCAATTATTGTCATTGGATTTTCGGCGGCAATTATGATAATGGGGCGATTATTCAGAGGTTTTGCGGATTTTTACTGTGATAATATTTTTCATATAATTTCGGTACCGTATTCTTTTTTATGCGGAATTTTGCCCATATCTGTAGGCGAAATAATGATAATCGCGGCGTTGATCTTGATTTTTATCGGCATTCCCGCGATGATAGTTATGCTGATATTCGCAAAGCAAAAACGCAGAAAAATAGTCTCTGTATCGCTGTCGATAGCTTTAAGCGTGCTTGCGTTTACATTTTTTATGGAATCGATGAATTGCTTTACACTGTATGGCTGTACAAGATTTTCCGAGCGATTTTTCACGGAGACCGAGCATAATAACGAAGAATTAAAAGCGTTGTATTCGATGCTTATAGATGAAGCAAATTCATTGGCGGCAGAAGTTCCGAGGGATGAAAATGATAGATTCGTTCTTACAATAGACCCTGTTGAGGAATGCAGAAGCGCAATGAAAAAGGTGTCGGAAAAGTATCCGCAATTGAAAGGATACTATCCGAAGCCTAAGCCGATAATGTTTTCGTATTTTATGAGTCAGACAGGTACATTAGGAATGTATTTCCCATTTTCCATGGAGGCTACGTATAACAGCGATATTGTTCCTGAAGTAATGCCGGAAGTGGTATGTCATGAATACGCTCATCTCAAAGGCTTTATGCAGGAAGACGAGGCGAATTTCATATCGTATATCGCAACTCAGGGGAGCGACAATGCGGAGGTGCGTTACAGCGGATGTCTTGACGCTCTCGAATATGTGCATAATCAGATATATGCCAATGAGATAATTTCGGGATATGAACTGACGGAAAAAATTTCTCCGCAGGTCAGAAACGACTGGTTTAGGTTTTTGCCCGATAATTATTGGGAAGAAAACGAGGAAAAAGAGATAATTTCCACAGAAACAGTGGCAGCAGTATCAGACGCAGCTTCCGACGCAAGCATGAAACTCAATGGAGTCGAAGACGGTATTGCAAGCTATAATCGCATGGTAAATTTACTTCTGGATTATTATTTTCCGCCCGAAGAATAGAGTTTATGAGATCGCCGAGGTAGTTTCAGTTGAAACGGCTGCCGAGGCGATTTCTGTTGTTTCTGCGGTGGAAGAGGACGAAGGTTCTGTTGAGGGCGTGTAAGAAGTATCGGGCGAAACTTCGCTGAAAGTAATGCAGAGCAGATTGTTTGGCATTGAAAATGCAGCGATATAGCCGTTTTCATCAACAGAAAGAGTGTAATCGCCGCTTTCAAGAGAACCCGGAATTTCAAGCATTCCCTCATTTTCACTGCCCTTCAGTTCTTCTTTGCGCGCATTTTCATCAACGGCGTCGATCAGATTCAGCAGCATTGCCTTGACAGGAAGAGCGGAACGCGGAACTGAAAAACTGAGACCCTTATAGTCGGCGGAAACATTGCCGTCCATAAAAGTGAGTTTTACGCCGCTGAGAGTATTTGGCGATTCAAATTCAGCTTCCCACATACCGTCTCCCAGACGTTTTATAGTTGCGTCTGCATTCAGCTTGTCAAGACTGATCAACGCCTTTGAACTGAAAGAACAGTTAAGGTTATTTTGCCTTTTTTCAGTGCTTTTCATAGGCGTTGAGCATGATGCAAAGCAAAATATCATAAATACTGCAAAAAAGGACGTGAATAATTTTTTCATAATAAAATCTCCTTTGATTATTATTTTAAATTATAAACGTCCTTTATTTAAATTTCACTGACTTTGTTTCTCTTTAAGAATCCTGAATGCGTCGGAGAGACAATCGATGACATCGCGCGGCAGCATAGCCTCCTGACCAAATTTTTCAGCGGCGGCGTCTCCGGCAAGACCGTGCATATAAACTCCTGCACAGGCGGAATCATAAGGTGAAAATCCCTGCGCTGCGGCTGAACCGATAATGCCCGAAAGAATATCTCCGCTGCCGCCCTTGCTCATTCCTGCGTTGCCGGTATGATTTGCCGCTGTATTGAATCGATCGGCAATAATAGTTCCCGCGCCTTTCAATACGACGGTAACATCGTATTTTTCCGCATATTTTTCCGCAACCATAATACGATTATTATTTATGGTATCAGCGTCGCAGTTTAAAAGTCTTGCCATTTCACCAGGGTGCGGAGTGAGAATAACTTCCGATTTTTTATTTACCAGTATCTCGATGTCCTGAGCAATACAGTTTATTGCGTCCGCATCAATGATCACAGGAACTTCCGCATTTTCCACAACAAAGCGCACGATCTCGGTAGTATCGTTTGTTACGCCCATTCCCGAACCTATAACGATGGAATCTGAATTCTTCATAGCTTCGAGAAGCAGTTTTTTGCTGCTGTCGAAGAGCATATAACCGTAATCATCGCATTCAAGTTCGATATATGTAGCTTCAGGAGCGAGAACGGATACGGTATCTATGCATTTTTCAACAGAAGCGACCTTTACGCGGCCTGCTCCGCTTTTAAGGGCGCCAAGAGCTGCAAAAGCAGCCGCGCCGCGCATTGACGAACTGCCTGATATAACGAGTACTGTGCCGAAGATTCCCTTGTGCGCATCTCTTTCTCTTTTGGGAGGGAAGAAAGCAATGCTGTTTCTGTCAAGTCGGTGACAACCCCTTTCGCT
The DNA here is from genome assembly GCA_910576995.1 of uncultured Ruminococcus sp. Classification (GTDB taxonomy): domain Bacteria; phylum Bacillota; class Clostridia; order Oscillospirales; family Ruminococcaceae; genus Ruminococcus. The sequence continues at coordinate 89,143 of CAJTLC010000003.1, read as the reverse complement.
GTCAAGAATATCATATGCCTGAGATGGGATTCCTATGTCAGCAACTGTTATTTTTCCGCATAATTTTTTCAGCGGATATTGAGTCATGCCGAGTTTAAGGCATCCAAGGCATAATGTTTCATCAGCTTTAAAGCATCCCGGCGATACCGTTCCCTTAGAGCCGTCGCCTCCGCTGGGAATATCGACGGCTATCTTGTATGCGCTTGTGCCGATAGCAAAAATAGCCATAAGATCTTTTTCAAGCTGCCCGTGGAAACCTGTTCCGAATACTCCGTCAATAAGTATATCAGCGGAAACTATAGCCGAACGAATATCAGTCATACGCTGTTTTTCGCGGAGAAGGATTTTTTCAACGGCAGAGAGTTCTTTTTTAGATTTCAGCGGCGTGATATCCTTATCCTGTATGGTCATATAATCGAGCTCGGCAGCCTCTATTGCGGCTTCGATATTTTCGCTGCGATATCCCGTAACGATTTTTACTCTGTCGGGAAGAAGTTCGAAATATTCAATTGCAAGCTTGGTAGAGGGCGCGTTTACAAGATTCACGACCGTGACGTTATAACCGCGGTACACAAGCCTATGCGCTGCCACAAAGCAATCGCCGCCGTTATTTCCGCTTCCTGCCATAAAAACGACGTTGGTATGTTCGGGTTTTGATCGTTCTCGGCAACTGATCTCCATGATGCGTTCCGCAAGCGCTTTGCCTGCTTTCTGCATCAGATCTTTTTTGGAAACGCCGAGATTTTCCGCCTGATCTTCGACTCTGTTCATTTGCTTGGTTGTTACGATTTTCATCGGATATCACTCCTTAATATTTAAGAGCTTGTGATCATAGGTTCAGCAGACGTCTTTTCGGCAAATTTGTATGCTGAACTTCGTGTCAAAAGCACTTGCAATACGACAGTATTCCTGCGTGTTTTTTCCTTGTCAGCATACAAATTATGCTTGAAAATACGCATACTCCACCTATGAACACAAGTTCTAAAGATCATTAAACTCTGTACTAATTTCATACATTGGGCAATTTATATTTTTCCTTCATATTGTATTTTTTTCATATTTTTAACATCCCTTATATATTGCTTTTCAAGTCATGAGCTTTATACATTTTTATTTCTATTTCAAATTATTTTTTTCCTGAGCGGCATTGGAAGAAAATTCGCAATGTTCTCTCTCATTTTTTCATCAGGACAGAAAATAAGCCGCGTCATACCAAATTCCTCATGAGGAAAATCGGCATAGTACTCTTTGGAAGCAATATTATCCGTCGCCATTACAACAGTCATTTCGTCTGTTTCCTCGGAAGTGTCTTCATCATATTTTCCAAAATCAGTAAATTTACTGATCTGAATTGTAAGCATTGGCTTACGCTTGCTTTGAGCAATTATTTTATCTATATCAAGTTCGCCGTTGGTAAATGTGTATTCATATTCAACATTTGAATTCCTTGCAATTAAAAAAGTACCGCAGCCGCAGGCGATAGCCAATATCATTCCTATAAAAGCGATAATAATACTGCCAAGCATCATAAACGACGCGACGGCAAAAATAACAGTCAGCGCAATGCCTCCCACAACAGTGAGGGTGTTTTTAGTTTTGTCGCTGCTGGTGAGTTCTTTTTTTACAAGCTGTTCTGCAAAATTATCCATAAATGTACTCCTGTCATAAATAAAATTTTCTTCTATAGCAATATAATACCATATTTTTCAAAAAATTTCAACGGCTGAAAGAAAAAAATTTCAAAAAACACTTGATTTTTTTTTAAGATTCAGCTATAATGTATTTATAAACTCTATGACTGAGAAAGTAGATCTGATGAAGCTTGCCAAGAGAGAGATGCGTTGGTGGAAGCATTTTGAAGCGGCACGGATTGAAGTTCACTCACGAGAGGCAGCGTTGAAGGCGCAGGAAACGAAATTTCCCAAGCTGTGTAGGCGATGACGTATATCTGCGTTAAAGATAAGAGAGTGTCAGCTCTCCCGAAAATGGGTGGTATAGCAAGTTAGTCTTGTCCTGTTGGGCAAGGCTTTTTATTTTGACACAAATAATATATAATATACAGGAGTGATTTTTTTGAAAGAACAGTTGGAAAAAATTGAAGCCCTTGCAAAGCATGAGTTGGAATCATGCACGGAGATCAAGGCGCTGGACGATCTGAGAATAAAATTTCTCGGAAAAAAAGGCGAGCTTACCGCAATTCTGAAGCAGATGGGCAAGCTTTCGGCGGAAGAAAGACCGGTCATCGGTCAGTTGGCAAATAAAGTACGCAGTGATATTGAAGAGGCTCTCGGCAGCAAGCTTGCGTTTTTAAAAGCTGATTTGCAGGCGGCGCGTCTTAAAGCGGAAACCATTGATATCACGCTTCCGGGCAAAACTGCTCCCATGGGCAAGTTTCATCCTCTTACCAAGGGTGAGAACGATATCCGCGAGATATTCATGGGAATGGGCTTTGATATTGCCGACGGTCCGGAGATCGACGACGATTATCACGTATTTGAAGCGCTTAATCTCCCGCCCGATCATCCTGCAAGAGATACGCAGGATACGTTCTACATCGAGGGAACGAATGAAACAATTCTTCTGCGTACCCAGACTTCTTCGGTTCAGGTTCACATAATGGAAACCCAGAAGCCGCCTATCAGGATTATTTCACCCGGAAGAGTATTCAGATCCGACGCCGTTGACGCAACTCATTCGCCGCTTTTCCATCAGATTGAAGGACTCGTTATCGACAAGGGAATCACGATGAGCGATCTTAAAGGAACTCTCGAAATGCTTATGAAGAAGCTTTACGGCAACGACTGCAAGCTTCGTTTCCGTCCGCATCATTTCCCGTTTACAGAGCCTTCCTGCGAAGTTGATATAAGCTGTTTCAACTGCGGAGGCTGCGGCTGCTCGATGTGCAAGGACGAGGGATATATCGAACTTCTCGGAGCAGGTATGGTTCATCCGAAAGTGCTGGAAAATTGCGGTATCGACAGCTCCGTTTACTCGGGATTCGCATTCGGACTCGGTCTGGAGAGAATCGTAATGGGAAGATACGATATCAACGATCTTCGCCTGCTTTACGAAAACGACGTGCGTTTTCTTGAACAGTTCTGATGTGTAAGTACGGATTGGAACAGGCAAGAAAGAAATGTCGAAATTCCGTAAAGATCGAGACGATGATCCATATTATTGTTGCGGCGGTCATTGCTGTCATCGGCGCTTTTTGCGTATTCGGAGTTTATCATGATGAATCTCCCGAATCTGCGATATATTTTGCTCTGGTCTTTATTGTTGCGATCGGTGTATATCTGTTTTTCAGCATCCGAAGCTTAATGGGCAAAATCGTCGTTAATAAAGCGAAACTGCGGTATTTAGATGAGATCGACAGCTATACGTCTAAAAAAATAGAAAATGAAATTGAAAACGGCAAAATGATGTACGGCACATTTTATTTGCTTGAAAATTATTTTTACGTGCCAAAGTCACACCTGATCATCGGCTATCAGTACATTGACGAATTCAAAAATATCATACACAGCACGAACGGTATCAAGGACAGCATAATTATTGCGATAACCGATAAAAACAATGTTATGTATGAAGTAAGCGTAAAAAAATGGAAAGATTATTACAAGCATTGCGATTCAATTTCGAAAATATTATATGAAAAGCAAAGAAATTTTGGTGAAAGGAAAAAAATATGAATTTATCAATGAAATGGCTTAACGATTACGTTAAAGTCGATGTACCGATAAAGGACTACTGCCACGCGCTTACGATGAGCGGCTCTAAGGTGGAATGCTACGACGTTGAGGGAAAGGAAATTTCCAATGTTGTTGTTGGTAAAATTCTGTCTGTAGTTCCTCATGAAAATTCAGATCACCTTGTTGTATGTCAGGTGGAGGTTGGAAAGGAAGAACCCGTGCAGATCGTTACGGGAGCTTCAAACGTTAATGCAGGCGATACTGTTCCCGTCGCGCTCGACGGTTCTACGCTTCCAAATGGGGTGAAGATCAGGAAAGGCAAGCTGCGCGGCGTAGTTTCAAACGGAATGCTTTGCTCGCTCGGCGAACTCGGACTTGACAAGCGCGATTTCCCCTACGCTATCGAGGACGGCATATTTATTATGCAGGAGGATTGCGAGATAGGTCAGGACATACAGTCCGCTATCGGGCTGAACGATACCTCCGTGGAATTTGAGATCACATCAAATCGTCCCGATTGTCTCAGCGTTATCGGACTTGCAAGAGAAACTGCCGCGACATTCGATCTTCCGCTTAATGTTCCCATTCCCGAATTCAAGGGCATTGACGGCGATATCAATTCCATGCTTAAGGTTGACATACTCAATACGGATAAGTGCAAGCGTTACTGCGCGGGAATCGTTAAAAACGTTAAAATAGAGCCGTCTCCGCGCTGGATGCGTGAAAGACTTCGTGCAAGCGGCGTCAGACCGATAAATAATTTTGTTGATATTACAAATTACGTAATGCTTGAAACAGGTCAGCCCATGCACGCTTTCGATCTCCGTTATGTGGAGGGTGCTCATATCAACGTGCGCAATGCGGTAAACGGCGAGAAGATAATGACTCTTGACGGCGTTGAACGCGAACTTACAGACGATATGCTGGTAATTGCAGATGAAAAGAAACCCGTTGCGGTAGCGGGAATCATGGGCGGAGAATACAGCGGAATCATGGACGATACGACAACAGTAGTATTTGAATCCGCATATTTCGAGCCTACTCAGGTTCGCCGCACTTCAAAGGCTTTAAAGCTTAAATCCGACGCTTCCGCGCGCTATGAAAAGGGCGTCGATCCGCTTATCAGTATGTACTGCCTTAAAAGAGCTTTCCAGCTTGTTGAGGAACTTGGAGCAGGCGAAGTGCTGAATACCGTCATAGACTGCGATCATTCCGATCATAAGCCTGCCGTCGTAGAATTTGATCCTGTGAAGATAAATGAATTCCTCGGGACAGATATTTCGGAAAGCAAGATGAAAGAGTATCTGACCAGACTTGATTTCAAGATCGAGGACGGAAAGGTTATTGCGCCGTCGTTCCGTATCGATATCGAGCGTCCTGCCGATATTGCGGAAGAAGTTGCGAGAATTTACGGTTATAACGAAATTCCCTCTACTGATTTCCGCGGAGTTGCAAAGGCTGAATTAAGCGCGGAACAGAAATTCCTGCGCGATCTCAGAAATACGACGGTCGCACTCGGCGGCTATGAGATCGCCACATACTCTTTTGTATCGCCTAAATATTTTGACAAAATTAAACTTCCGCAGGACAGCAAGCTCCGCAAGGTAGTTAAAATTGTTAATCCGCTTGGCGAGGATACAAGCGTGATGAGAACATCCACGATTCCGTCCATGCTCGATGTGCTTTCGTTCAATTACAACAACAGAAATGAAAAAGCTGTTTTGTTTGAGATCGCTAAGGAATATATCCCGATCGACGAAAAGCGCGGCTATCAGGGCGATGAAGCGATACTTGTCAACAGCGGCGAGCTTCGTCATGAGTATGAATATCAGCTTCCTGACGAACCGCAGCGGCTTACTATAGGAATGTACGGCGGCGACGCTGATTTCTACACTCTCAAAGGGATGATCGAGCAGATTTTCGACGAGATCAATATCAGCGGAGTTGAATACGCAAGGGCAGGGGAGTGCGAAGTATTTGATGAAAAATATGCGCTTCATCCTGGCAGAAGCGCGGTTATTCTTAAAGACGGCGTTCATCTCGGAATCATGGGCGAGGTTCATCCCGAGGTTCAGGAAAATTACGAGATCGGCGTTAAAACTTATGTTGCAAAGCTGAATATTCCCGAACTTATGAAGCTTGCAAGCGATAAGATCACGTATAAGCCGCTCCCGAAATTCCCTGCGATGACGCGTGACCTTAGTATTATTGTTGACGAAGAAGTGCCGGTTGCGGAACTTGAAAAGGCGATTTGCGGCGCAGTTGGCAAAATTCTTGAAAAGGTGACGTTGTTTGACGTTTATAAGGGCAAGCAGATAGACGAAGGAAAGAAGAGCGTTTCTTATTCTATTTCCATGCGCTCTCACGAGGGTACTCTTACCGACGAACAGGCGGACGGAGCAATGAAAAAGGCTCTTAAAGCCCTTGCGAATATCGGTGCGGAACTCCGCGGCTGATCAAAAAATTATGTTTATATTAAAAAACTGCCTGCAAAGTTTAGTTTTGCAGGCAGTTCTTTAATTATTGATAATGCCGTATATCAACTTGTGAAGCTGAATTTGCAGCGCATTTTTCCATTCCGAATACAGAGCGATATCCTCCTCGATCGGTATAGTGTGTGAATTCAGAGCGGCGTAAATTCTTTGCCCTGCCAATTCGCCTCCGATCGGCAGCCTGGGAATTTTTACATCGCAGACAGAGATGCCGACAGGCTTGATCTCACATAAGATTTCAGGCGGCATATTGTCAATATCCGTGATTTTTAATTCTGATTCTGACAACTTTTTTTCTTTAATATTCACGCTCATAAACGGAGGAAGAAGAATTTCAGCTTCTTCGGGTTTGCTGTATTTGTCCAGCGTTTTCGCTATATCAATGCAATTAATCCCGACAGGCAGCTTGAATTTCAGCAAGGCGATTCCACGGCGGTCGCGGTAGGAATTCAGAAATCCTGAAGTTGAAGTCGATGTCAAAGAGATCGTTGCAGAATTTTGGCGGCATAGCAAAAAATCAGACATTCGTTCAACACGATAAACGTCAATTGCTTTATTGATAAGATTTTTTGAGAATGCTGAAAAAAGTGATCGAAAAAAATCAAATAGACGGGGAATATCAGCAATTATGGCTTGATTTAAAAATTTTCCTTCATCAGCCCGCGCTTTTTCAGTGTAAATATTCGGAAAAAATAGCGAATTAAGCGTTACATATGCCTTGGGATCGCCGTAGAACTTGTCATATCCTGATACGTCCCCGATATAGAAGCGCAGAGCATTTTTTTCATCATTTGTAAGTTTGGTCATTACTGCCTCCCTAGGGCTTGTTTGAAAAAACTGCCGCGATTCAACACGGCAGTCGCTTTTTTTATTCCGATTGAGTATCATCACCGCCGGGAGTTGAGGGAGCAGGCGGATTCTGTGGTTCAGTTGGAGGCGGCGAGGGAGGAGTAGTCGGATCAGGATCATTAATAGGCGTAGTAGGAGATATCGGCGAGGTGGGTTCAGCTATATTGGTTGAGGGAGGATCATATGGTTCAGTTGGCTGCTGAGGCGTATCCGTATGACTTGGATAAGTATATCCCGGATCAGGAGTTGGGATTATCGGGTCGTCTGCAACAGTTGTATGCGTATCTCCAACAGTAAATCCTCCTGTTGGAATCCTTCCGTTCCAAAGAAATCCAGAACCGGTTGTGATGATAATATTTACCGTTTTTGTGGTGGTGTAGCCTGTCCGCGCAGTGTTAAGAGCAGTTGTTGCCGTTGTCTGAGCAGACGCAGTAGTTTCTCCGCCGGGAACAGCGGTTGCCGATGGATTGCCGTTGCCTCCGTTGAATACGTTTTCACGCCCAATGCTTGCCATTATCTTTTCAGACGGAGTTATCGGGAACATAACAAAGAAAATAAGGATAAGCATAGTCAGCACGATAAAGCTTGCGCATGATAAAAGCGTGACTTTGGTCGATTTATTAAGACCGTTTGTCATACCTGAATTTTTTTTCATATAAATAACACACTCCATAAGAATAGTATAATAATATTTTACCCCAAAACTTCGAAAAAGTCAATAGCTTTAAGTGATAAAAAGGCGAAATTTTAAGTTTTTCAGGGTAAAAATATGTTCTTGTCGAAATAATTATGGTTCTGCATACTTGACAATAAAAAGAAAATGAAGTAAAATAAAGTATATTAATTATGAAAGAATGGTATTTATGAAAAAAGTTGTTACAATACAAGATATTTCGTGCTTCGGAAAATGTTCTCTGACGGTAGCGCTTCCGATAATTTCCGCTATGGGTATAGAGACAGCGGTTATTCCTACGGCTGTGCTTTCAACTCATACCGGAGGATTTACAGGATATACGTTTCATGATCTGTCAGGAGATATCAAGGATATTTCAAAACATTGGCAGTCGCTGGGGCTGACCTTTGACGCGATATATACTGGATATCTCGGTTCGGTCGATCAAGTGCAGATCGTTTCGGATTTTTTCGATTCATTTAGCAGCGATGATAATTTCATCGTTGTCGATCCTGTTCTCGGGGATTCCGGGCATTTATACGCTGGGTTTACGGAAGAATTTGTAGGGGAAATGCGTAAGTTGTGTGAAAAAGCCGATTACATCCTTCCAAATATGACAGAAGCAAGTTTTCTGCTGGGAATTCCGTATAACGATAAATGTGATGAAAACAGCGCAAAAGAGATTCTTCGAGGTCTTGCAGAATTGGGCTGCAAAGTTCCGGTTCTTACGGGAGTCCGTTCAGGCGGTCTTCATGGCGCTGCAGCGTATGATTCGGAAAGCGATGAATTTTATGTTTCATTCGGAAAGCATATCGAACGTCAGCTTCACGGTACGGGAGATATTTTTGCAAGCGTATTTACAGGCGCTGTTACCCTCGGAAAAAATATTCAGCAGGCTCTTGATATGTCGGTGAAATATATCTCTGACTGTATAAACGCGACAATGCCGTGCCTTGATGAAATGTGGTATGGAAGCTGTTTTGAACTTTGTCTTGGAAAACTGATAGAGTATTCTTCAAATTCATAGAGACTTTTTATACCACAGTCTATTGCAAAATCAACTTATTCTGCTGATATAAAATCTGCTTGAGAATACCCACGCGCCAAGATATTAAAAAGGCTCTAGGTCTTGTTTGAAAAATAGCTACATTCGTCAAAACGCCCATAAATCACTGTCTGCGTCGTCGAAAATCCTTGTCAGGCGACAGCCTGCCTTCGGATTCTCTCCTAACATACAGTAATTTCTGTGCATTTTTCCGAATGTAGCTATTTTTCGAACAAGACCTATAAATTTTTCTAAAAAATCGAAAATCCTATTGACAAGAACAGAATCGTATGATATAATAAACATATGAACAATTGCTCATGCGTTTATTGATAAACATTAGAAATTGCAAAGGAGTGCTTTTTATGGAAAAAAACTTTGAGATCAAAAATCTTGACTGCGCGCATTGCGGCGGAAAGATCGAAGAAGCAATAAATAAGCTGGACGGCGTTGAAAAAGCAGTTCTTAATTTTCCGCTTCGCAAGTTAAAAGTAAAAGGCGAATTTACGGACGAATTATTAACTAAAATGAATGAAGTGGCAGGAAAAATTGAAGCAGGCGTAGTTATTGAGGAGCATTCAAACAACAATGGACATCACTCGCACCATGATCACTGCCGTGAGCATGAACACAATCATCACAAACATGATGAACAAAATTGCTGCTGCGGTCATGATCATGAACGCCATCATGACTGCAAAGTGAAATCTCAAACTCCGGATGAGCATGAAAATAAAGGAGTAAAATTTATTCTGCTTGCTGTCGGTATTGCATTTTTTGCGGCAGCTTTAGCTTTGCATCATTTTACTGATTTAGAGATAATTTCAGTATTTCTTTTTGGCTCTGCATATCTTTTGCTTGGTTATAATGTTTTGCTGAATACATTCAGGAATATAAAAGCGGGCAATTTTTTTGATGAAAATTTCCTCATGACAGCTGCGACTCTTGGCGCATTTGCACTTGGGGAATATGCCGAAGCTGTCGGAGTTGTGCTTTTCTTTAAAATAGGTGAGCTTTTTGAAGATTATGCCGTATCGCGCAGCCGCAAAGCCATTACTGCGGCGGCAGAACTTCGTGTGAATGAAGCGGATGTGCTGAGAAACGGCGAATTCAGGACAATAGATTCCGATGAAATTGAAGTTGGCGATATCCTCAGGATAAAAGCAGGCGAGAGAATCGCCGCCGACGGTATAGTTGAATCGGGCGAATCACGGATAGATACTTCAGCAGTCAACGGTGAACCTGTTCCAATGACGGTGCGCAAAGGCGATCCTGTAATGTCGGGCTGCATCAATCTTTCCGAAACGTTCATTCTCAGAGCGACTGCCGCGGCCGACGATTCAATGATAGCCAAAATTGCCGAAGCTGTTGAGAACGCCTCGGCTGAAAAGCCTAAAATAGACAGATTTATTACACGCTTCTCAAAAATTTACACGCCTATTGTCATTCTCGCTGCAATTTTAACAGCTGTGATCGGAACTCTCGTAACTCATGACTTGGCAAAATGGATATATTCCGCATTAACTTTCCTTGTAATAAGCTGCCCGTGCGCGTTGGTATTAAGCGTTCCGCTTGCCTATTTTTCGGGAATCGGAGCGGCTTCAAAAAATGGAATTCTTTTCAAAGGCGGAAACGTTATAGAAGCCCTTGGAAAAGTTAAGGCTGTCGTTTTTGATAAAACCGGAACGCTTACTAACGGAAGTTTCAACGTAACAGATATAAAAGTCTTCGGAAATATTTCCGAAGAAGAATTGCTGAAGATTTGTGGAAGCTGCGAGCAAATATCTTCACATCCTGTTGCGGAAAGCATTGCCGAATGCTGCAAAAGCAGAGGAATAACTTTTGAGGAACCTAAAAAATCAGGCGAACTTGCTGGCATGGGAGTATATGCAGAATTAAACGGAAAAACGTTTTTTTGCGGCAATGAAAAACTAATGAAACTGAAGAAGATCAATGTTGACGATCACGATGAAAATAAAGGCGGAAGCGTTGTATATATCGCCGCAAACAATGAAATATTAGGAAGGATAATTGTTTCGGATTCCGTTAAAAAAACGTCTGCGAAGGCTGTTTCCAAACTGCGGTCGATGGGTATATATACGTCGATGCTTACGGGCGATAAGCAGGAAAATGCCAGTAAAGTCGGCGGCGCACTTGGTATCGATCGTATTCGCGGCGGACTTATGCCTGATGAAAAACTTCGTGAACTCAATGAAATCAGAAATGAAAAAGGAGCGGTGATGTTTGTCGGAGACGGAATAAACGATGCGCCTGTTCTTGCCGGAGCGGATGTTGGAGGAGCAATGCAGTCTGGAGCCGATCTTGCGCTTGAAGCCGCTGACGCCGTGTTTATGAACAGCGAACCCGAAGCCATCGTGACTGCGAAGAAAATTGCGGACAAAACTTTGCAGATCTCATATCAGAATATAATTTTTGCGCTGTCAGTGAAAGCTTTAGTGCTTATTCTTGGAATTCTTGGCCATCCAAATATGTGGCTTGCTGTTTTTGCGGATTCCGGTACGGCAATGCTTCTGATACTTAATTCCATACGTGCATTGAAAGTGAAGAAATAACGCGGCTATGGAAAATTTTTATTAGTGAACTTGTTTTAGTTTTAAGTAGGGCAACTATAGTCTATTTATACAGCCGTCCCTGATATGAATCACGGGCGGCTAAACATTTATCAATTCCGCCAAGTACCGCGATTTTGTCGGCGCTCCACAATGGCGCGATAAGCTTGCGTTTATCGCCGTCTCCCGTTATGCGTTCAATGACGACCTCCGGCGGAAGCAGTTCAAGCTGATCGGCAATTATTTCTATATATTCTTCACGGCTAAGCAATGAAAATTCACCCGATCTGTACATTTTCGCGACAGGCGTACCTTCAACGATATGCAGCATCTGGAGTTTTACAGCGTCCGGATGAAGAATTGCTGTCTGGCGTGCTGTTTCACGCATCATTTCCGCAGTTTCATTCGGCAGTCCGTTGATTATATGCAGACAAACGCGGATATTGCGGTTTTTCAATTTAAAATAGCCGTTTAAAAATTCTTCATGAGAATATTTTCTGTTTATTTTTTCAATCGTTTTCTCGTGAACGCTTTGCATACCGAGTTCAATAGTCAGCATCGTTCGTTTATTTAGTTCACATAGAAGTTCCAATACGTCGTCAGGCAGGCAATCCGCTCTTGTGCCTATGGAAATTCCGGCGATATTGGGGAATTTCAAAGCCTGCTCATATATATCCTTTAAGACTCCACATGGAGCGTAGGTATTTGTGTTAGCCTGAAAATAAGCGATAAACCGCGGATTTTTATGCTTGTTCCGTATTCTTTCGACTTCACGTTCAAGCTGTTCTACAACGGTTCCTTTTGCAGTGAAATATCCGCTTCCGCCGTCGCAAAATATGCATCCGCCAATACCTTTCGAACCGTCTATATTCGGGCAGGTGAATCCGCAGTCGATGACTGCTTTGTACAATTTTTCGCCCAATTTTGATTTATAAAAATAATTCAATGTGTGATAACGCTTATTGTCAAGTGAAAAGGAAAATGGATTTTTCATTTTCTCACCTCTCTCAAAATTATGTTATCATATGTTTTTTTAAAAGTCAACTCATTTTAAATAAATAAATTTGGCTAATGTGCAAAATGCACAAATGCAGGTGGTGAAAAACATTAAAATACACAATTTTATGTTGCTGCCAAAAAAGTCCTTTGACAAATGGCTTTTTTTGTGATATAATGTATTTTAAGGTTGAGGATCTATATTTAAATGATTCTTATAAAATGTTTATATTCCGCAGCGGTGATATTTCAGACAGGTGCGGAATGCTGAAAGGAAATGCTATGTCAAAGATTATTGCTGTTACCTCAGGAAAGGGCGGCACAGGTAAATCAACTGTGTGCGCGGGTCTTGGATATACACTTGCAAAACAGGGAAAAAGAACGCTTATTATCGAGCTTGATTTCGGGCTGAGATGTCTTGATATAATGTTTGGCGTTGAAAATGATATTACATATGATCTGGGAGATGTGCTTAGCGGCAGAAAGTCGGCTCTCGACGCTGTTGCTCAGGTTCCGATGGCTTCTAACCTTAATCTTCTCTGCGCTCCCAAAACGTTGACTACCGTTACGGCAGAACAGATTGTTGACATCTGCCGTTCGGTAAAAAAATATTTTGAATATATCATCATTGATACGGGAGCGGGTATAAGTTCTCATGTTTTTGATATTGTCGAGCAGGCTAACCTGATACTCGTAGTGTCTACTCCTGATCCTGTATGTATAAGAGACGCCAGCCTTATGTCTGATGAGTTTTATAACAGAGGAAATAAAAGCCAGCGTCTTATCATAAATAAAATCAGCAAAAAGGTTATCGGAGAGGCTCTTGTAAATAATCTTGATGAGATAATTGATAAAATAGGCGTTCAGCTTATCGGCGTTATCCCCGATGATTTTAAAATGACGGTAGCCACGGGCAAGGGAACTCCTATTCCTACCGATTCAGCCGCTTTAAAAGCTTTTGACGCAATATCAAAACGTCTCGGCGGCGATTTTGTGCCTCTCACGGTTAAAACTTCCTGATACTAAATTAACTCGACAGGGAAAGGATGATTATTAATGAAGATAGCAATAATAGCACATGACGCCAAAAAAGAACTTATGGTTCAATTTTGCAGCGCATACTGCGGTATTTTATCAAAACATTCACTTATGGCAACCAATACAACAGGAAAGCAGGTAAGCGAAGCGACTTCTCTTCCGATCAAACGCTATCTGAGCGGACGAGGCGGTGCAGAACAGATCTTGGCGCTTCTTTCGTGCAACGAGGTCGATGTCCTCCTGTTTTTCAGAGATCCTATTAATCCTAAGGCGACTGATGCGAACGATATGGACCTTCTCCGTCTTTGCGATGTTCACAATGTTCCTCTTGCTACAAATATAGCGACAGCCGAGGCTCTTATTCTCGCGCTTGAACGCGGTGATCTCGACTGGCGCGAAGCAGGAGACGTTTCCATCTGAAATTTGGCGGAGCTGTAATGCGGCTCTGCCTTATTGTCCCTTTAGGGGGACAATTTTCATGTTATGAAAGGTTGATTTTATGGCGATAAATATAAAAAGACCAAACGGTACAGAGGATGTTATTCCTAAGAATGTACATAAATGGCATACAATAGAGAAAATTACAAGAGATATTGCCGAAAGTTTCGGGTTTGGCGAGATCAGAGTTCCGACTTTTGAAAATACTGATCTTTTTCTGAGATCTGTCGGCGAAACTACTGACGTTGTACAAAAAGAAATGTATACCGTCATGGCAAAGGAATCTAAATTTACCCTTCGACCCGAAGGTACGGCAGGAGTTATAAGAGCGATGCTGCAAAACGGACTGCTCAACGAGGCTCTTCCTCAGAGGGTGTATTACATTCTTTCCTGTTTCCGTCATGAAAGACCTCAGGCGGGCAGACTGCGTGAATTCCACCAATTCGGCGTTGAAATGGCCGGAAGTCAGTATCCGTCAGCTGACGCGGAAGTAATTATGCTTGCCAAAACTATTCTCGACAGACTGGGATTGAATAAGATTGAACTTCATATCAATTCCATAGGCTGTCCAACTTGCCGCGCTAATTATCATGCCGCGCTTAAAAATTATTTTTCTGTGCGTAAAGACGAACTTTGCGATACCTGCCGCGATCGTCTTGAAAAAAATCCGATGAGAATTCTTGACTGTAAAAGCCCGATTTGTCAGGAAATCGGCAAGGACGCGCCCTTGATAATCGATTATCTTTGCGAGGAATGCTCTGATCATTTTGAAAAACTGAAAAAATATCTCTCGAATTTCGGCATCGAATATACCGTTGATCCGAAGATCGTAAGGGGGCTTGATTATTATACAAAAACAGTATTTGAATTTGTAACTACGGAGATAGGCGCGCAGGGAACCGTATGCGGCGGAGGACGTTACGACGGACTTATCGAGCAGCTTGGCGGACAGCATACGCCTGCTCTCGGATTCGGAATGGGGCTTGAAAGGCTTCTTCTTCTTATGGAAAAGCAGAACTGCGATTATCTCACGCCGAAAAAATGCGATATTTATTTTGCAGTCATGGGCGAAGCTGCGCTGGAAAAGGCTATGCAGCTTTCAAAATCGCTTCGCGAATACGGATATTATGCGGAATACGATATGATGGGCAGAGGTCTTAAATCGCAGATGAAATATGCAAATAAAATAGGCGCTGTATTTTCTGTTGTTATCGGCGATAATGAGATCGCAGACGGCAAGGCTAAGGTCAAGCATATGGAAAGCGGCGAAGAGACGCTTCTTGATCTCGACGACAGATTTACAGCTGTGTTTGAAGAAATTTATTTTAACAGGATAATGGAAGCTTTGGACGATGAAACAAAAGACAGTCCGTTGTTTTCATTTACAGGAGAGGAGCAATAAAATTATGGCAGACAGTATGAAAGGGCTTAAAAGGACTCACTACTGCGGTGATGTAACGGAGATCGGACAGGAAGTCGTTGTAGGCGGCTTTGTGGAGCGTATCAGAAATAAGGGCGGCGTAATTTTCATTGTTCTTCGCGACAGGACAGGCGTAGTTCAGCTTACTTTCAGCGATAAGTCCGATCCTTCCGTTTTTGAGAAAGCTGCTTCGTGTAAAAGCGAGTACGTTCTTATGGCTAAGGGCGAGGTTATTGAGCGTGAAAGCAAAAATGACAAGCTTAAAACAGGCAATGTTGAAATCTTTGTGAATGATTTGAGGATTCTCTCAAAGGCTCAGACTACGCCCTTTGAAATCACAAATGAAACAAAGGTGAACGAGGAACTTCGTCTGAAATATCGTTATCTCGATCTTCGTCGCGCACCTTTGCAGCAGAATATTATTATGCGCCATGAAATTGCGAAAGTAACACGAGAATATTTCTATGAAAACGGATTTCTTGAAATAGAAACGCCGATGATGATGAAATCGACTCCTGAGGGCGCAAGAGATTATCTTATCCCGTCGAGAATTCATCAAGGTAAATTTTATGCGCTTCCCCAGTCTCCGCAAATTTACAAACAGCTTCTCATGATAGCAGGGTATGACAGGTATATTCAGCTTGCGCGCTGTTTCCGTGATGAAGATCTCAGAGCCGATCGTCAGCCTGAATTTACGCAGATAGATCTTGAAATGTCATTCGTTGACGCCGAGGATATTCAGGAATGCGTCGAGGGGTTCATTCAGCGTGTATTTAAGGATGTTGTCAATATCAATATTCCTGTACCGCTGCCGAGGATAACCTTTGCCGACGCAATGAACAGATTCGGTTCTGATAAGCCAGATACTCGTTTTGGATTTGAGATTCAGGATATTACAGAAACAGTTAGGGATATTGATTTTGTTGTATTTAAGAATGCAATCGAAGAGGGCGGTTCGGTTCGCGCTATCAATGTTAAAAACGGCGCTGCAACATATACCCGCAAAGAGATCGATAAACTGGTTGAACACGCAAAAGGCATCGGCGCAAAAGGACTTGCTTATATTCGCTGGGCAGGAGAGCCAAATTGCAGTTTTAAGAAGTTTCTTAAAGACGGCGATCTGGAGAAAATATGCAGCACAGTTGATGCTAAGGACGGAGATCTCGTTCTGATTTGCGCGGATAAGACGAAAACTGTTCTTTCAACTCTCGGAGCAATTCGTCTGATATGCGGCAAACGTCTTAATGTTATCGATGAAAACAAGTACAATTTCTTGTGGATAACAGAAATGCCTTTTTTCGAGTATGATGAGGAAAACAAATCATGGGTAGCCGCTCATCATCCTTTCACTATGCCAATGGAAGAATGCATAGAATATCTTGACAGCGATCCTGCAAATGTTCGTGCCAAAGCATGGGATCTTGTACTTAACGGTACGGAACTTTCGAGCGGTTCTATGCGTATTACAGATTTTGAACTTCAGCAGAGAATGTTCGAGGCTCTTGGTATGACGGATGAGGAGATCGACGCAAAATTCGGATTCCTTGTTGATGCATATCGCTATGCCGCTCCGCCTCATGGAGGTATGGGAATCGGACTCGATCGTCTTGCGATGATTATGTGCAAAGCTGATAATCTTCGTGATGTAACAGCATTTCCAAAAGTTCAGAATGCAAGCGAACTTATGTCGGAATGTCCATCCAAAGTTGATAAAGCTAATTTAGATGTGCTTGGGATCAGCGTTATTGAAGATGAAAAATAATATTTAGCCATTATAGCGCGTTCTAAATCGTGTAATTATTGAAACGTTCATCTGAACGACAATAATTACACGATTTTTTTATAATTTGTGTTAGTTTTTGAGATGTTCATGCGAATGTACTTATAGACGGTCTTAAAACTTGTATTTTTGAATTCAAAAAAATCGGAAGGAGTACGCCAATGAATGACAAGGAGCTGCTGGAATTATTTGACAGCTCACCGAAAAAAGCATATGCGCAATTAATCGAGCAGTACGGAAATTATGTTTATGCGATCGCAGCAAATAAACTGTGCCGATATGCAGCTGCGGAGGATATAGAAGATTGTGTAAGCGATATTTTTGTGAAATTATTTCAGAACTTGAAAAATTTTGCAGTTGAAAAAGGAACACTGAAAGGCTATATCGGCGCGATAGCCAAAAGCTCCGCTATAGACGCATATCGTCGTTTGAATTATCGATACAATTCAATTCAAAATATTGATGACGCAGCAGTTACGCTGATGGAGAATGAAGATATTGAAGAAACAGTCCTGAATAATATCGGCAGATGCAAAATCCGCGACGCTGTAATGAATCTTGACGAAACGTCGCGTTCCATAATAATTCATCAATATTTTTATGGTCATACGATTCGTGAAACTGCCGAAATAATGGCAATGTCGGTAGGAGCAGTTCAGCAAAGAAGCCTTAGAGCGAGAAAGAGTATGAAAAAAATTCTCAGGAAAGAGTGGTTTTATGAAAAATAAAAAAAGCAATATTTTTTATGACGTTTTCAGCGATCTTGATGAAAAAGATATCGAGAAAATTGCAGAAGAAATTCCTTCGCTTGATTCGAAAGCTAAAAAAAGAATTCTGAACAACTGTATGAAAAAGATGAAGCATGAAGAATTGACTGATGATTTTGAGCCTGAAATTACGGTATCAGGAACGGAAAAAATCACGAATTCACGATTCAAATTCTTTGCAGTAACAGCGGCGGCATTCGCAGTAGTTACTGTAGGTATATCTGGCATGATACTGATCAATAAAAATTTGAGCGGAACTGTTGAACCGACTCCCGAAAGCAGCGCAAAGCTGATTATGTCAAGCAATTCAAATGAGATTCGAAAAAGCATAGACAATTCAGAAAGTCCAGTTGCCAGAACAACAGCTGTTATTTCTTCAGATGAAAAAATTATTTCTGAATCGCAGATTTTGACAGTTCAGACGGAAACTTCTACCGTTGCCGCCGAAGTAAATATTCCTGAAAATACCGATGCAATATCAGACGTTCAGGATACGGAAGTAATTGAGAATTTGCCTGATAATTTGATCGGAATCTGGAGAAACGAATATCGTGGTGAGCCGCGCTTTATTTCGATAGATGACAATGGAAATTTCTGCGCATACAATGAAAACGGTGATGAATCAAATAGTGGAATGATCGGATTTAGCAGGACAGGTGAAAACGATCAGAAGTTATATTTTTTGACCTCATATGACAATACGCTGAATTTTGAAATATGTTTACATGGAGACAATTATTTTAATTCCGTTGATTCCGTATTTGCATATGAAAGAATCGGCAGCGAATTTGGTATTCCGATAGTGGATGATGCTCTTTGGTGCGGGGAATATACCATGGCGAATGGCGGAGACAGCGTCAATATTATAAAAACAGGCGACAATTCATACTCGATCGAACTTTCTTTCTATCGTACTGCGAATTATACAGACGGAATCGGAAGCGTTGATGATAATGGGAATTTGAACTTTATGGCAGGAAGCGTTATTGGTGCGCCAAAAATCACCGGACAGCTTATTCCGTGGGGCGATGGTATCTATTTGAAGATAACGGAATCAGAACACGCGTATATTCCTGTGGATTCTCTTTCTATTGAGGAATGGGGAAACTATCTTTATTACAAGCAGGAATAAATATCAGCCCTGTATTCGCTTTATTGTGAATACAGGGCTGATTTTATGATTCTGTCTGAGATTCGGATTTTCTTATGAATTTACTCATAATCGCACAAACAATAAATAATACAATTCCAATAATCACTGAAGCAATCGAGAATGTCATGAATTTGCTTGTAAGATCTTTCATCAGGGTGGTGTATGCTGTAAAAATTTGCGGCTGTTTAATAGTAAAAGCGCTGAAATAATCGGACGCCAGGAGATAAATGCATGGAATAGCTCCCATTGCACCTGATACAACGGCGGAAGTACCTATCCAGTAAGCGAGATTTTTTATTTCCTTTATATTTATAACAAAGAGAATGATCGCCAAAGCTGCGGACGCAATAATGCAAAGCGCGATAATGAGTGAAAGTTTCTGATACAGCGGCGCCGCTTTTTTGAGAACTCCGTGCCTTTCCATCGCACCAAATTTATAAACGTCGCAGTATTCTTCAATAATCGTATACGCAGATTTTTGAGCAGTCATAAGCTTCACGTCATAATTATTATCCTTTTCGTATCCGATACTTTCTGCATACTCGCTGAAAAATTCAGAAATATTGTTTTCCAGTTCGATATTGGACATATCAAATTCATCTCCAACGTCGCCGCTGAGAATGGAAAAACCGCTGTTTATCTTAAACTGAATAATGTTTGAAAGGTATTCTTCGTCAATAGAGTCCATATAAACATTTGCCGGAATCCCTGTGGTATTTTTTCTTTCATTAAAATAGCGTTCCAATTCATTTTCGACCATAGAAGCAAGTCCTTTATCGTCGGCAGCTGCGACGAGTTTGTCCGCATTTACTGAATTTACTGTGATCGCTAAAAATGAAGCTATAAGAGCGAATACCAACAATATTGATATTATGAATGAACCAACGTAAGCGGCAGGTCTTTTCATTATTCATCCGCCTCCTTCTTTGGTTCGTAATAGCGACTTTCCTCAAGATCGCATATAACGCCGATTCGCTGATCGGATGCGCCAAGAATGTCATTTTTGCAGGTGTAAAGAGTCAAGCGGTCGTCTTTTGAAACGGTTACATATTTTCTATTGGAATTATCAAATGTGATTTCTTCACGAACCTTGTAAATAAATTCGCCATAAGCCGTGGTAAGGGTAACAGTATCGCCCTCTTTCATTTTATCAAGATCAGCGAAAAAAGTATCGACATGAGCGCTGATAACGGAATTTCCCTTCTGACCGGCAAGCACGGAACTCGAAGCATGACAAGCGCCGTGTTCCAGCAATTCTGAATTGCTTCCCCAATAAACAGGTATATCGACTTCCAATTTTTCGGAGCGGAGCAGCGCGTAAAGTTCTCCGAATTTTGGTCGGATAATTTCGCCGTCGCTGTAAGTTTCTCCTTTATGTTCGGTATCAATTTCATTTTCACGAATAACAAGACCGGTTTCATCGGAAACGCCTGTTTTTAAATTATCCATAAATGCAAGGTTTGCAAAAACTTTAAGTTTGTCCGCAGGCTTGATCATTGCAACAGCAGTAATTCCGACGCATATCGCCGCGGCCAAAAATGGCGTTGCAATATAGAGGATTGCAGGTCTCGATGAATTTTTATTCTTTTTTTCTTTACTCATTTATCAGACTCCGTTTTCACTTTTTTTGAAGCATTTTTTAACAAGCAGAAACATACCTGCTGTTCCTGCAAATATCAGGGCTGCTGCTCCTGCAAAAATTCCTCTGCGGTCATATCCTGTATTTTCTACAGTTTCTTTTGCAGAACTTACCGCAACGAGTTCGCCGTCCTTATTTTTTATGGAAAGAATAACGTTTTCATCTGTGATCTCATCAACGTTTACGTTCAGACCAAATCCGTTTGCAATATCAGTCATTCCGTCGATAACGTTTAATTTGTTATCAGTAGGCATTTGTTTGAGAAGGCTTTTATATTCTTCGGGAGTGAGATTTTCCATTATGACCGCCTGCTGTTCAGGTGTGAATGTGCTGAGATACGTTTGTTTGTCTTCATAAGACATGGCAATGAAATCTTCTGGACTTACGCGTGTGAAAGTATTTCCGTCGGGAGTTTTGAGGGTTACCTGAGTAGATGGTTTACTATTATTTTTATCTGGATTTGAGTTTGCGGCGGTTGTAACGACAGGCGGTTTGGCATCCGGATTATAAGGAACTGTGGTTGAAACACTTTCCATACGCTCGATAAACTGCGATAAAAGATTATCGATCTCTTCGGGCGGGTAAAGTTCCGGATTAGCATAATATTCATTCCAGCATTGCTGGATAGTTTCTTCAGAAACGCCATAGCTTCTTGCGATAGCGGCAGCTTCTTCGGGAGTCGCGGCAGATGCGGAAAGCGGAGCAGCAACAAGTGCGATCAAAGCAGCAGCTGCAATTGAACTATAAAATATTTTTTTTGTCATAATATTCCTCCTGTTTAATAATAGAATCGTCTTAACTATGTTTTGAATAAGCTTTTAAAAGTCACGTTTATAGGCGACATTGCACAACGTAGTAGTTGTGCTTTGCACGGTGCCGCCTATACTATTATAACTCTTAATCGCTGTTATGTCAATGAATTTTAGGTGAAAAATTGTGAGAACTTGTGCGCCTAACTGAGAACCAGCTCGCATAGGAAATTACGTACGTCTTCATTTCAAGTGAAATTGCTGTAATTTTATAAAAAACTATACATAATCTTCATTTTTTACACCGAATCTGCAAAAAGTGGGTTGTAATAATAATTTATTCATAATATAATAATAAAAGGGGTAAAAGACCAAAAATTATCCTGCAAATCGGAAGGAGGAAATTCCATGAAATTCAAATTAAAAAAATATTTAAAAGCATTTTTATCCGGTACGGCAGCGGTCGCTTTATTTGCTGCATCTGCGTCTTTTCCGCATGAAAAGCTCCCGACAGTTATTGCGGCAGAAAGTTCGGCTGTTGCCAATCCCGTTATCTGGTCGGACGTTCCCGATCTTGATGCGATCCGCGTCGGCGATACATATTACATGATAAGCACGACTATGTTTTTCAGCCCCGGTGCGCCGATCATGAAATCCAAGGATCTTGCTTCGTGGGAAATATGCAGCTATGTTTATGATACGCTTGCTGACGGCGATGTTCAGAATCTGACAAACGGCAAGAATGATTATGCACACGGTCAGTGGGCGGCAAGCCTTCGCTACCACAAAGGAACATATTACGTTTTCTTCGGAAGCTATGGAACGGGCAAATCCTATATCTATAAAACAAATGATATCGAAAACGGAAAATGGACGAAAACCGAGTTGAATGGAATGTATCATGACGCTTCGCTTTTCTTTGACGACGACGGCAGAAATTATCTCGTTTATGGCGCTGGCGGTACTATTAAAATTAAAGAGTTCAATTCCGAGATGACTGACTTCAAACCCGGCGGAGCGGAAAAGACGCTTTTTTCAACCGGTTTGGACGGTCTTAGCGGCGAGGGTTCGCATATTCAGAAAATAGGCGACTATTATTATATTTTCCTGATCGCATGGCCAAGCAACAGCGGCAGAATCGAGTTGTGTTACAGGAGCAAAGATATTCTTGGCAATTACGAAGGCAAGACCATCCTCAATTCTGACGGTGCGGCGCAGGGAGGGATAATTGATACTCCAGACGGCAAATGGTACGGACTTGTTTTTCAAGATCACGGCGCGGTAGGGCGTATTCCTGTACTTGTCCCGGTAACATGGCAGAATGACTGGCCTATCATGGGGGAAAACGGAAAAGTTCCCAAAAAGATCACTGTTGACGGAAATTACGAAGGAACATTTCTTGCGGCGGACGATGATTTCAATTATAGTTCAAACGATCTTGCTCTTGAATGGCAGTGGAATCATAATCCCGATAATACAGCATGGTCGGTAACTGAAAGAAAAGGCTATCTCAGGCTGAAAAACAAAACAATCGCGACAAATATTCTTAACGCGAGAAACACGCTGACGCAAAGAACAGAAGGTCCGGCGTGCAGCAGTGTTATAAAGCTTGATACATCCTATATGAAAGCCGGAGATCACGCAGGTCTTTCAGCATTTCAGTATAAATATGGAAATGTTGGCGTTTATGTCGCCGACGATGGGGCTAAAAAGATATATATGTCTGAAAATGGCATTGCGGAAAGCGGCGGAAGCGTTTCGGACAGCTACAATAAAATCATCGAAGAAACAAATCTTAACGGAAATGAAATTTATCTTAAAGTTGATTTCAAATTCAATGACATTGACAGCGATCTGAATATTTCGTATAATCTTGATAAGGCTAATTTCTACTATTCGTACGACGGCAGCAATTGGACTAAAATCGGCAGCGAGCTCAAAATGAGTTATGACCTGAAGCTGTTTACAGGTTACAGAAGTGCAATTTACAGTTATGCCACAAAAAATACCGGCGGTTATGCAGATGTCGATTTCTTTGATTACGAACGTGCAGACTGGAATCAGCCTGCCGAGATAAAGCCAAACAGCTTCGGCTGGTATTTCAATAACGGATTTGATAAAGGTACAGAGGGCTGGACGGGAAGAGGCAGCGCAGAAGTTTTGTCGACCGATCTCGAAAGCTATGTGGGCGGCGGTTCGCTTTATGTTTCAGGAAGAACAGCCGCTTGGAACGGTGCGCAAAAATCTCTTAGTTCTTCTGTTTTTAAACCGGGCAATGAGTATAGCTTTAGCGCAAATGTCAAATATAACGACGGAAATGCAGCCGATACTTTCTTTATGAAATTGCAGTATGTTGACGGAAACGGCGATACAAACTATGCTACGATCGCAGAAACTATGGCGTTTAAGGGCGAATGGGCGCAGCTTTCCAACACGAATTTTATTATACCCTCCGATGCGGAGAATATGTATCTTTACGTAGAAACTGCCGACAGCACAAATAGTTTTTATCTTGATGAAGCGATCGTTGCCGTTGCAGGAACTGGAATTCTCGGAGCAGGTTCTAACAAACTTGTACTTGGCGATATCAATTATGACGGAAAAATAGACTGCTATGACCTCATTCTTGCAAGACAAGGTGTTATCGGCGGATTCGACAGTTCGGCGGCTAAAGCGGCTGCGGATGTTGATCAAAACGGAGTTTATGATGAAAACGATCTTGTTCTGCTGCAAGATTTTCTGCTTTCAAAGATAACTGAATTTCCTGTAGCTGATGAACAAATTCCCGATAAAGATAATCCGTGGGATACATATCAGGAAACTGCGTCGGCAGAAATGCAGAATTTTTATTCCGATTCAATCTATCAGCTGGGAAACACCTCGAGAATCTGCGAAAAAATCGAAAAGGCACAGAACGGAGAAAATGTAACTTTAGCTTATATCGGCGGTTCGATCACAGAAGGCGGAAGAACGGATACTTGCTATGTAAGCCGTTCAGCAAAATATTTCGCCGATACTTTCGGTACAGGCGGCAACGTTTCATTTATTAATGCAGGTTTGTCAGGAACTTCATCTGTCGTTGGGCTTATGCGTGCGCAGAATGATATACTTAATGCAGAGCCGGATGTTATTTTTATTGAATTTTCTGTCAATGATCATCCGGAAGAGATCTACAAAAAAGGCTATGAAAGTTTAGTGAAGAAATGCCTTTCGCAGTCGAATGAGCCTGCGGTGATTCTTATTATAAACCGCGCAAAAGGCGGATATTCCATGCAGGAACAGATGTCGGCCATAGGTAAAAATTATGACCTTTCAATTATCAGTATGGATAACGCTCTTACGAACGCCTTTAATAGTGGATTTTTGACTAAGGATGACTATTACACCGACGAATATCATCCGCACGAAAAAGGGAATGCCCTGATCTCAGATTCCATTGCGTATTTTTACAGACAAGCGTTAAAAACAGCCAATAAATCGTACAGATATACTATTCCGTCAGAAACAGTTTATGGTACAGAATATTCTACAGGTTCAATTGTTTCGCTCAGTGAACTTACAAATTTTGATAATGGTTCATTCGCTCAGACAAACAGCGGCTATGCTACTCTTCCTTATACGCTGAAACATAATGTCGGAGGAGGAAATACGCCGATCAAATTTTCAACACAGGGCAAGGGGATATTTATCGTATTCAGTGCAAAAGACGACGCTTCTTTCGGAAATATCAACGTTACTGTAAATGGCAGAATCGCAAAGATCAGCGGAAATAAGCTGTACGCTTGGGGAGGTCCGGAAGCTGACATCGCTTATATGCAGAAAGATTCAGGTAATCTCGACGTTTCAATCAATGTTGAAAATCCGGATACGGAATTTACTATCTGGGGTATCGGAGTTGTAAAATAATTTGTTGCATTTGTTTAATATTGGTTGACAAGCAGAATGAAATATGATATAATAGGTATTGTAAGAAATCAATGATCTTCAGGGCGGGGTGTGATTCCCTACCGGCAGTATAGCCTGCGAGCCGCGACATTGCGGCAGATTCGGTGTAATTCCGAAGCCGACGGTGAAACGGCGCAAAATTTATGTGCCGAAAGTCCGGATGAAAGAAGATTATCTGAAAATATTCAGATCGTCATGCCCCGAAAATTTTTCGGGGCGTTATTTTTTGGAGGTGCATATGAACCACGAATATTATATGCGTGAAGCCTTGAAACTTGCTGAAAAGGGCATGGGTTTTGTAAATCCGAATCCTATGGTAGGCGCTGTAATAGTTAAAAACGGCGAAATTGTCGGAAAAGGATTTCATCCAAAATGCGGCGAACTTCATGCTGAAAGATTTGCATTTGCGGACTGCGACGCCAAAGGAATAGACTGCGTCGGGGCGGATATGTATGTAACTCTTGAACCATGCTGTCACTATGGTAAAACTCCGCCATGCACGGAAGCGATCATTGATCATAAAATCAAGCGCGTTTTCATAGGTTCTTCCGATCCGAATCCGCTTGTTTCAGGAAAAGGCGCTAAGATTTTGCGTGAAAACGGCATTGAAGTTTTCGAGGGCATCCTTAAAGAAGAATGCGATGGACTTAATGAGATTTTTTTTCATTATATCACGCATGGGACGCCATTTGTAACAATGAAATATGCCATGACGATGGATGGCAAGATGGCTTGTCACACAGGACTTTCTAAATGGGTGACAGGGGAAGATGCACGTATGCAGGTACAGCGTGACAGGCTAAAGCATTCGGCGATAATGGTTGGCGTGGGAACAGTTATAGCCGACGATCCTATGTTAAATTGCCGTATTGAGGGAGGAAGAGATCCTCTTCGCGTGATTTGCGATACAAACCTGCGTACTCCCCTTGACAGCAATATAGTGCTAAAAGCAAAGGAATCTCCTACAATAATAGCTTTTTGCAGCGGTGATCCTGAACCCTATGAAACTTTCGGCTGCCAAATGATAAAAGTTTCGAAAAAAAATGAACATACCGATCTTGAAGAACTTATGAAAATTCTGGGAGGCGAATTTCATATTGACAGCGTCCTTCTGGAAGGCGGCGGAGAATTGAACTGGTCTGCTTTGAATGCCGGAATAGTTAATAAGGTTCAGGCTTACATCGCTCCGAAAATTTTCGGCGGAAACGGCGCAAAATCGCCTGTCGGTGGCATTGGAACGGAATCTCCCGATAAGGCTTTCATGCTGGAAAACATGAAAATAAAGCAGATCGGCAGCGATATTTTAATTGAAAGCAGGGTGAAAAATGTTCACAGGGATAATTGAAGAAAAGGGCGAAGTAGTTGAAATAAAACGAAATGGAACGAACTCTTTTATCCGTATTCAGACGAAAAAAATTCTCGATGACGTTCGGCTGGGCGATAGTATTGCGGTCAACGGAGTGTGCCTGACGGTAACGAGAATGGATGGCAATATATTTCAAGCCGACGTTATGAATGAAACTTTGAAACGTTCTTCGCTCGGTAGTCTTTCATCGGGCAGTCAGGTGAATCTTGAACGTGCAATGTCGGCAGGCGGACGATTCGGAGGTCATATTGTTTCTGGTCATATCGACGGTACGGGCAGGATATCAAGTATAAAAAATGACGGTATCGCCGTTTGGTACACTATTTCGGCGGACGGCGGAATTTTAAGATATATCGTGGAAAAAGGCTCTGCTGCAATTGACGGTATCAGCTTGACGATCGCTAAAGTGACCGATCATGATTTCAGCGTTTCCGTAATTCCGCACACGGCTGAGATGACAATATTATCTTCGAAAAAAATAGGGGATATTGTTAACATTGAGAACGATATTATCGGGAAATATGTCGAAAAATTAATACAGTCTGCCGAAAATTCTGCCCCCAAAAGCAGCTTGGATATGAATTTTCTTGCTGAAAACGGATTTGTTTAAGGAGAACGTATATGAAAAAACTATTTCTTGCGGCTATACCGCTTATTGCATTCGCTTCATGCAGCGTTAACATAAACGGATTCAATATTGAAAAAGATGCAGATTTTAACCTTTCCGACAGCAGAACTGAAACAGTTCAGATTGAAACGGATAATATCGAGAAGCTCAATGTAGATATTGATGTCGGTCAGTGTTCGGTCAAATTCGGCGAATCCGATAATGCCGAGATCGTTGGAACATATAAATGCAGCGGCGTAGATAAAAACAAAGTTTCCGAAGCGCTTAAAGATATAAAACTCAAATATGAGATAAGAAACGATACTCTTTATATAAGCTTCAATGATTATAAAAATTTTGCCTTGATTTCGCGTATTACAGATCTTGAAATAACACTTCCGAAGTCGTTTTGCGATTTTGATATTTCAACTGATGTGGGCGACATAAAGCTTAATGAATTATCGGGCAGTTTCGATATTTACGCTGACGTAGGAACGGTTACGGCGAAAAATATTGCGCTGAACGGCGATTCAAGGATTAAATCCGATGTTGGAGATATAGACGTTTCTATTACAGACGCTGCGGAATGCAAATTTGAAATTTCAGCCGATGTTGGAGATGTCGATTTCGATACTCAGGGAATTGATTACACTGAAAAAGACGTTTCAAAAGATACTGTTTCCGAGAAGTATGAATTAATTATCGGTCAAAAGTGTCAAGCGGAACTTTCAGCCGATGTAGGCGATATTACCATAAGAAAGTAGGAGATTAATATGTTCGAATACAATACCGTTGAAGAGGCTCTGGACGCTCTTCGAAACGGGGAAATAATCCTTGTGACCGACGATGAAAACCGCGAAAACGAGGGAGATATGATATGCGCCGCTGAATTTGCTACCACCGAAAATGTCAATTTTATGGCTGCTCATGCAAAGGGGCTTATTTGTATGCCGATGAGCATTGAACTTTGCAATAAGCTTCATCTTCCGCAGATGGTGGATTTCAATACCGATAATCATGCAACGGCGTTTACCGTTTCTATTGATCATGTTGAAACGACTACCGGAATTTCTGCGGCGGAACGCGGATTTACGGCTCGAATGTCGGTTGACGATAACACGAAGCCCGAAGATTTCCGCAGACCCGGTCATATGTTCCCGTTGACTGCGAAAAAGAACGGCGTTCTGGAACGGGAGGGGCATACGGAGGCTACCGTTGATTTGATGCGCCTTGCCGGTCTGAAAGAATGCGGTCTTTGCTGCGAGATCATGCGCGATGACGGAACAATGATGCGCGCAGCCGAATTGCAGGAAAAAGCCGTCGAATGGGGAATGAAATTCATTACTATTCAGGCTCTTAAAGAATATCGCAAAATACATGAAAATTTCGTCGAATGCGTCGCTGATACGAAACTTCCCACGAAATACGGAGAATTCCGTGCGCTCGGCTATGTCAACAAGCTTAACGGCGAGCATCATGTTGCGCTTGTAAAAGGCGATATTGAAGACGGAAACGATATTCTCTGTCGAGTTCATTCAGAATGTCTTACGGGCGACGCTTTCGGTTCTCTGAAATGCGACTGCGGTCAGCAATTCGCCTCCGCAATGGCGCAGATCGAAAAAGAGGGCAGGGGAGTTCTTCTTTATATGCGTCAGGAGGGTCGCGGCATCGGGCTTATCAATAAGCTTCGCGCTTATGAATTGCAGGATAAGGGATTGGATACTCTCGAGGCTAATCTTGCGCTCGGTTTTCCCGGAGATATGCGCGAATACTATATCGGCGCGCAGATTCTCCGTGATCTCGGGTGCAAAACGCTCAGACTTCTTACCAATAATCCAGATAAAGTCTACGGACTAAGCGGCTTCGGAATTGAAATTAAGGAACGCGTGCCTATCCAGATGGACGCTACGGCTTACGACCTTTTCTACCTTAGAACCAAAAAGGATAAAATGGGGCATATTCTCGATTATTAAGAGGTAAATATATGGGATTTTTTGAAATATTCAGCATTATTTTTTTAGTTATTGTTTTCTCTCTTTTGATAATGATCATAATGGGAGTGATAAGCAAAAGCGTAAATCTGAAAAAAGCTGAAAAAAATATAAAGGTAAAATCAAAGAATATGGCTGTCGCTTTCACATGGCTTGGTTTATCGGCGTTTAATACTTTTAATATGTTTATGCAGATGACAACGGCTGCCGAACGCGGAGAATTCTCACGTGAAAGAGCCTATCTGTTTTTTGCTATAACATGGATATTGTTTTTTATTTATTCTTTAATAATGATCGTTTTCGGAAAATACGCTTATATAACAGAGAATAAAATTATAATGCTCGATGTTATCAGATCGGGGAAATGCAAGCAAAATTGCAGATATAAAATAAACGGCGAATCGGTTGAAATATATTGGAAAAAATTGAAAACGCCGTGGAAATACGAAATCATCGAAAACAAAGACGAGCTTACGGAAATGCTCGAAAACAACTACATTCAACACGAAGAATAAAGGAGAATTATTATGAAAACTTATGAAGGAAATCTTGTACCCAAGGACGTCAGAATCGGAATCGTTGTTGCACGATTCAATGAATTCATCACAAGCAAGCTTCTGGGCGGAGCTATCGATACGCTTAAACGCCATGACGTTTCGGAGAATTCCATTGACGTTGCATGGGTTCCCGGAGCTTTTGAGATTCCGCTTATCGCGCAGAAAATGGCTAAATGCGGAAAATACGACGCAATTATTTGTCTCGGAGCGATAATTCGCGGAAGCACTTCGCATTACGATCTTGTGTGCAATGAAGCAGCAAAGGGTATCGCGCAGGTATCTCTGAACAGCGATATTCCTGTAATGTTCGGCGTTATCACTACCGAAAATATCGAGCAGGCTATCGAACGCGCAGGCTCGAAGGCAGGAAACAAGGGCAGCGAATGCGCCGAGGGAGCTATCGAGATGATAAATCTTATCAGGGAGATAGAGGACTAAATGGCTAATCTTATTTTTGATTACGACGGAACTCTTCATCAATCCATGAAAACGTATGCGCCCGCTTTTCGCAGCACCTGCAAATGGCTTTTCGATAACGGATATATGGCTGAAAAAGAGTTCAGCGATAAAGAAATAAGTTATTGGCTGGGATTTAATTCTACGGATATGTGGAGCAGGTTTCTTCCCGACGCCGCTCCCGAAATTCGGGAAAAGGCGCGCGTGATGCTCGGCGAGGATATGGGTGCGCGTATCGAAAAAGGCGAGGGAGCATTATTTCCGCATACCGAAGAAGTTCTTGCTGATTTGAAAAGAAGCGGGCATACGTTGATTTTTCTAAGCAACTGCCGCATAAAATATATGGAACGTCATAAAAGAGTATTCGGTCTCGATCGCTTTTTTGATCATTTTTATTGTTGCGAAGAGTATGATTTTTTGCCGAAATATCAGATATTCCGCCTTTTCGCTCCACTGTATGACGGTAAATTCATAGTCATAGGCGATCGCTTTCATGATATCGAAACGGCTTTAAAAAACGGACTGAATTCGATAGGATGCGGATACGGATATGCCGACGGCAGCGAATTGTCCGCAGCTGATATTGTAGTGAGTGATATTATTGAAATACCTGTTGCGGTCGAGAAGCTTCTTTAAAGTCAATCTTTTTTACTATTCTGTATTATGTTAAGAGGATTTTGTTTTATTGCATTCTCTGACATATTGCAGCACAAGTAAAAAATGATTTGCGTAAATGAAAGGAGAACAATGAAAAAATTAATTGCTATCGCCCTGCTGTCTGCATTATGTTCATGCGCTGTTACAGATTTGCTTAAAATTGAAAACGGCGGTTCGGTAAGCAGATATGCCGATTCAGCCGAGCCAGATTACGAATATTCCGAAACGAGCATCGACAAACTGAACGACCATGCGTATAAACTGCTGGACGATATAAAAATTTCAGACAATGAAAAAAACATTCAGGAAGGTATTAATACTCTTCTTGACGATCTTGATCTGCTTGCCAACGATAAGGCGTATGCTCAAGTGAAAAGCTATTTGAAATGGGACGACGAGGACCTCGAATCAAAAAGCGACAGCATTTCCGAAGAGGCGTATATTGCTTTTGAAGCCTTGGCGTTCGTGTTTTCAAAAGGATATGCTTCTGACGAATATTCACATCTTTTCAAGGAATATGTGACCGATGAAATGGCTGACTATTATACGTCGCGCGGAATGAATCTTGCACGTGCAGAGGGATACGCTTCTGTTGATTATTGGGTTTCGGATGAATATCTTGATAAATATTACAGCGTCTCTTATGATAATTCCCTCAGCGATCAGGAAAAAAATCTCCAATGCGCCGAAATATATCTTGACATACTTTCAGAGTATGATGCTGAAACGTTTTATGAGGATTACAACCGCGACTACACTCCGGAGCAGATCATTGATCTGTCTCAGGCAGTCAGGGAGGAACTTGTTCCTGCGTCGGAAAAATTGCTTGATAGCTTTTATGACAATAAATACTGCAACGACGTATTTGATTCTCCCGTTATCGTTGATTCGCTTTTCGGAACTGTTCAGCAGTACGCTTCGCAGCTTTCGCCTGAAATCAAAAAAAGCGCCGATAAACTGTCAGACGGCGAATCATATGTTATAGCCACGGGAAATAACTGCTATAGCGGATCGTTTACTGCCGATCTTCCTGCAAATAACGCTGCGCTGATGTACATTTATACGGATAATTCGTATTATGACCTTTTTACGGCTATTCATGAATATGGTCATTTTCATTCATCGTTTCAGGACGATACCAAAGCTTATTTTACTTCGACGAATCTTGATATTGCGGAAATTCAGTCTCAGGGAATGGAATTACTGTTCATGCAGTTTTATGATGATATTTATGGCGAACAGTCAGACGCTATGAAGCTTCTTAAAATGAATGATATTACGGACTCGATAATAACGGGATTCCTTATTGGAGAATTCGAATATACGGCTCTGACGCGTTCCGATGAAATGACAGCCGATGAGGTTCTGGAACTTTACTGCGATGTCATGGGCGATTACGCGGAGGATTTTCCATTTTTTTATGTAAGCCATATGTTTGAATCTCCGGGATATTATGTAAGCTATGGAGTATCGGCTCTGGCTGCGATGGATATTGCTGAAGATTGTTTCAGCGATCCTCAGCAGGCACTTGAACGCTATGAAAAGATCGCGGCTGTTCCAGTGAATTCCAAAGATGTAAGATTTGGCGCCGCATTGGAAGAATGTGGATTCAGCGATGTGCTTTCCAAAGAATATATAGAGAGATTGGCTGAATATCTGATACAATATTCCGAAAATTATAAGGAGTTGTCAGCATGAAAAATCCGCAGGAATACTGTCGTATTGCAAGAATTTTTGACGCAGTCAGCGGCAAAATTTGCCGAAAAGACGAGCAGCTTCTCCTATGAACACAAGTTCTTAAACAGGCTCTAAAAAATAACTCTTGCATTTTTCTGAAAGATATAGTATAATGTATATTATCAAAAGAATCTATTTTATTGTTTTCACAAGACGCTGTGCACATCCTTCCGGAAAATATTGCCGATCGATGCGCCGGAATCTTTACCATATATAGGTATGCCTGCGGCTTTTTTCTTTAGAATTTGAAAAAATTACGTTCGAAGCTCCGTATGCATATCTTGCGAAGACAGTCTATTATGATCATTGGGAGATTAATATGGAACATACTATCAAGAGCAGTAAAACTACTGAACACGGCAATATTTTCTATGCCATACCTATGCGGGGCGTTGTAGCGTTTCCAAAAATGGTAATGCATTTTGATATTGCACGCGATAAAAGCATTGCTTCTGTGGAAAAAGCACTGAAAGGAAACGGCAGACTGTTTCTTGTCGCACAGCATGAAACAGATGTTGAAGTTCCCAAAGCAAGCGATATCTATAAAGTCGGGGTGGTGGCGGAGATCAGGCAGGTACTCAGAGTTCCCGATAATAACGTGCTGAAAGTGCTTGTCGAGGGTATTTATAAAGCCGATCTCGTTCGCCTTATAGACGACGGCGAAACGTTTAGCGCGGAAGTCAAGCGTTCCGCAATGTATTCTCGGGCAAAGTACGACGAGATAGAATGTCAGGCTCTTATGCGCGCAACAAAAGACGCTTTCGAGCGTTTCGCTTCACTAACTATGCCGCATATGCCTAAGGAGCTTCTGAATTCGGTTATGTTTGCGGAAAAACCCATAAAGCTTATTGAAGCTATTGCTTTCAACTGCAATATTAATTATCAGGACAAGCAGAAAATGTTGGAGGAATCCAACGTTCTCAATAAGCTTTCAATATTGTTTGCAAGTCTTTCTGCCGAGGTGGAAGTAAGGGAGTTGGAAAACTTCATAAACGAGCAAACAAAAAACAGCGTCGATAAAAGTCAGAAGGAATATTTCCTGCGCGAGCAGATGCGTTTTATTCAGGAACAGCTTGGCGAGGAAGAAGACAATGAGGCTTTTAAGTATACAAGCGATATAATGGCGCTGAAGATCGACGAAAAAAGCCGTGATAAACTTCTTAAAGAAGCGGACAGGCTTACCAAGCTCCCCGCCGCTTCTCAGGAAGCTTTTGTGATAAAAAATTATCTTGATACAGTTCTTGAACTGCCATGGGGCAAACTTACTAAAACAAAAATATCTGTCGAAAAGGCTGAAGCTGTTCTTGATAAGGATCACTATGGCATGAAAAAAGTTAAGGAACGTATTGTCGAATTCCTCGCGGTACATATGTTAAACCCTGAAATTAAAGGTCAGATAATCTGTCTTGCAGGTCCTCCCGGAATTGGCAAAACTTCGATTGCAAAATCTGTTGCCAAGGCGATGGGCAGAAAGTATGTGCGCGTTTCACTCGGCGGCGTACGCGATGAAGCTGATATAAGAGGTCACCGCAAGACCTATGTAGGCGCAATGCCGGGCAGGATTATTGCGGCTTTGCAGCAGGCGGGAACTGCTAATCCGCTGATATTGTTCGACGAGATCGACAAGCTGTGCAGCGATATGAAGGGCGATCCCTCGTCGGCAATGCTTGAAGTTCTCGACAGCGAACAGAATGTTGAATTCCGCGACCATTTTCTGGAAGTGCCTTTCGATCTTAGCAAGGCTGTATTCATCACTACTGCCAATGATGTCGGAAGTATTCCCGCGCCTTTGCTTGACAGAATGGAACTTATCGAACTTCCAAGTTATACGGCGGAGGAAAAATTCCACATAGCAAAAGATCATCTTGTTCCCAAGCAGCTTAAAGAGCATGGCATGAAAGGGACTCAGCTGAAAATTGCTGATGACGCGCTGAATGACATTATCCTTTATTATACAAGGGAAGCCGGCGTGCGCGCTCTTGAACGCGTTATCGCTTCGATTTGCAGAAAGGGCGCAAAAAAGATCGC
This sequence comes from uncultured Ruminococcus sp., assembly GCA_910576995.1. Taxonomy (GTDB): domain Bacteria; phylum Bacillota; class Clostridia; order Oscillospirales; family Ruminococcaceae; genus Ruminococcus. Next base: position 54,498 of record CAJTLC010000003.1, on the reverse strand, counting down.
TTCGGGCGAGGCGAAAAGAATTGCGGTAAAAGCGAAAGATCTTCAAAACTGGCTGGGTATCAGAAAATATATTTCCGAATTCAATTCCAAAAAAGACCAGATCGGCGTTGTCAACGGACTGGCTTGGACGTCCGTGGGCGGAACTATTCTTCCAATTGAGGTCGTTCATCTTGATGGCAGCGGAAAAACCGAAGTGACCGGCTCGCTGGGCGACGTTATGAAGGAAAGCTCGAAGATCGCAGTAAGCTATGTGAGAAGCGTTGCTGACAAATACGGGATAGATAAGGAATTTTATAAGAAAAGGGATATTCATATTCATGCTCCGGAAGGCGCTGTTCCGAAAGACGGACCGTCTGCCGGCGTTACCATGACGACGGCTCTGGTTTCGGCTCTTTCAGGCAGAAAAGTGCGCTCCGACGTAGCTATGACGGGAGAGATAACTCTTCACGGAGATGTGCTTCCAATTGGCGGTCTGCGTGAAAAAACAATGGCAGCTTATAAGGCGGGCATCAAAACCGTTATCATTCCTGCGGCTAATAAGCCCGATCTTGAAGAAGTCGACGATGCTGTAAAAAATGCCGTTGAATTCGTTTTTGCCGAAAATCTGAAAGAAGTTCTGGATACGGCGCTGACTGATTAATAGCGGCAAAGGAGGCGTTTATGAAATTGAATTACAATAAAGCCGAATACGTGGCTTCGTACGGAAAATATTCCCAAATACCGCCGTCTGAGCGTATCGAGATCGCATTTGCAGGGCATTCGAATGTGGGAAAATCCACTTTGATAAATAAATTGTTCAACAGAAAAAATCTCGCTAGAGTCAGCTCTGTTCCCGGCAAAACGGCTACTATAAATTTTTACGGATTGGAAAATATTTATTTCGTCGATCTTCCCGGATATGGTTATGCAAAGGTCGCAAAATCCGAAAAAGAACGCTGGTCTGGACTTATAGACGGTTACCTGAGTTCAGAAAGGGATATCAGACTGGTGTTTATGCTGGTCGATATGCGCCATGAACCGACCAAAGACGATCTGAAAATGATTGATTATCTGATAGATACGGAAATGCCGTTCGTGCTTGTTCTGACAAAAGCCGACAAACTGAAAAAAATGGAGCGTCAGAAGCGCATGGAGGCGTTTCGTACCGAAATACCGTGCTTTGACGATATGCACGTTATCCCTTTTTCTTCGATGACTTTCGAGGGCGTCGAGGAATTGAGGGATATCGTTGAAGAGATCACCCAAGACTGAAAGGATAGATATTTATGGAATTTGTATCTGAAAATTTGAATGTTAACGAAAAAGGAAATCTGACTTTCGGCGGAGCGGATACGGTCGAACTTGCCGCGAAATACGGCACTCCGCTTTATGTAATGGACGAGCAGACCGTTCGCACGAACTGCCGCCGCTTCAACGACAGCATCAAGAAATTCTACGGCGATATGGGGCGAGTTCATTACGCGAGCAAGGCTCTTTCATGCATGGAAATGTGCCGCATCGTAGGCAGCGAGGGACTCGGTCTCGACGCAGTTTCGATCGGCGAGTTGTATACGGCTGTAAAAGCAGGTTTCGACCCGGCGAAAATCGGCTTCCACGGTAATAACAAGACGAATGAAGAACTCAGCTACGCAGTCGAGATCGGCGTTGGTCATATCATCGTCGATAATATCAGCGAGCTCCGCCGCCTTGAAAAAATCGCCGCGGAACAGGGCAAAAAGCCCCATATCATGTTCCGCATCAAGCCCGGCATCGACGCTCATACCCATGATTTCGTAAAAACAGGTCAGATTGACAGTAAATTCGGTTTCGCGCTCGAAACGGGCGAGGCTTTTGAAGCTGTCAAGGAAGCCGTTGCCTGTGAAAATGTTGAGCTGTACGGCGTTCATTGCCACATCGGTTCGCAGATATTCGATATCGCTCCATTTGAAGAAGCCGCAAAGGTAATGTTGACTTTTATTGCCAAGATCAAAAACGAACTCGGCTACGAGATAAAGGGGCTGAATTTGGGCGGCGGATTCGGCATCAAGTACCTGAACGAGCATGATCCGCAGCCTTTCGAGGTGTTCATGGAGCGAGTTGCAAAGGTGGTTACGGAGCAGTGCGCCGCGCTGAATATTTCCCGTCCGTTTATTTACATCGAACCTGGCAGATCGATCGCCGCTCCTGCCGGAATCACGCTTTATACGGTCGGCGCGCGCAAGGAGATCCCCAATATACGTACATATATCTCCGTTGACGGAAGCATGGCGGACAGTCCGAGATATATTCTCTACGGCTCTGAATACGAAGCTTTAGTCGCAAATAAGGCGAATGAAGAGCGTACGGAATGCGTTACCATTGCCGGAAAATGCTGCGAAAGCGGCGATCTGATCGGCGAGAATATGCCGCTCCAGCACGCCGAAGCAGGGGATATAATCGCAGTATGCGCTACGGGTGCGTATAATTACTCCATGTCGTCGAATTACAACAGACTGCAAAAGCCTGCTGTTGTATTCGTAAACAACGGAGAATCGAGAATCGCCGTTAAGCGCGAAACTCTTGATGATATAATCAGAAATGATTTGTGATTGATATCCAAAAAGGCTGCCTTTGCGCAGTCTTTTTTGGATTGACGAGGTGAATGTATGGATTTAACTATAAAATATAACGAATTAAGCGCGGAAGAATTTATATATCTGTGGGAACGCGTATGGGACGGAGCTCCGTCATTGGAACAAACTGTACTTGCAATGCAGAACACATTTTCCGCGAATGAAGTGCAGAGATTAAAATAGATGTGTAAGATTGAATAATACGGAAAAATAGTCCTGATATATCAGGATTGTTTTATTATGCTAACAAATATAAAAAGCATGACGGCTTTTTACATTGTTTATTTATTGACAAAGTTCGCGAAATGTAGTAAAATATAATTATCAATACCGAAAGGAATGATCAAAAATGGGTTTAACACTTACAGAAAAAATACTTAAAGCTCACCTTGTTGACGGCGAATACGTCAAAGGTCAGGAGATCGGAATAAAAATCGATCAGACTCTTACTCAGGACGCTACCGGTACTATGGCTTACCTCGAATTCGAGGCTATGGGCGTTCCGAGAGTCAAGACCGAACGCTCCGTTGCTTATATCGACCATAATACGCTCCAGAGCGGATTTGAGAATGCCGACGATCACCGCTTTATCGGCAGCGCGGCTAAAAAACACGGAATCTATTTCTCGCGTCCCGGCAACGGAATTTGCCATCAGGTTCACCTCGAACGCTTCGGAATCCCCGGCAAAACGCTTATCGGCTCTGACAGCCACACCCCTACGGGCGGCGGCATCGGCATGATAGCTATCGGCGCAGGCGGACTCGACGTTGCAGTTGCTATGGGCGGCGGTGCATATTACATAACCTGTCCCAAGGTCGTTAAAGTTAATCTTACGGGCAAGCTTCGTCCGTGGGTTTCCGCAAAGGACGTTATTCTTGAAGTCCTCAGAAAAATGTCGGTCAAGGGCGGCGTCGGCAAGGTTATCGAATACGTTGGCGAGGGCGTTAAAACTCTCTCCGTTCCCGAGCGCGCTACCATTACAAATATGGGCGCAGAGCTTGGCGCGACAACTTCCATTTTCCCGTCAGACGAGATCACCAAGCAGTTCCTCAAGGCTCAGCAGCGTGAAGAAGTTTGGCAGCCTCTTGCGGCCGACGACGATGCCGAATACGATGAAGTTCTCGATATCAATCTCAGCGAACTCGTTCCGCTTGCAGCTTGTCCTCATTCTCCCGACAACGTTAAGAGCGTTGAAGAGATCGGCAAGCTGAAGATTGATCAGGTCTGCATCGGTTCATGCACAAACTCCTCGCTCCTCGATATGCTTAAAGTTGCGCATATCCTCAAGGGCAAGACCGTTCATCCCGACGTTTCGCTTGCTATTGCTCCCGGCTCTAAGCAGGTTCTCAATATGATGGCTGAAAACGGCGCTCTGTCGATTCTTATTGACGCAGGCGCAAGAATTCTCGAAAGCGCGTGCGGTCCGTGCATCGGCATGGGTCAGTCGCCTAATTCCAAGGGAATCTCGCTCCGTACTTTCAACAGAAACTTCGAGGGACGTTCCGGAACTAAGGACGGTCAGATCTATCTCGTATCGCCCGAAATGGCTGCTATTTCAGCTATAAATGGCTATCTTACAGACCCGAGAGAGATCGGCGATATGCCCGAATTCAAGTTGCCCGAAGAATTTACGATAAACGATAATATGATAGTTCCTCCCGCTCCTGTTGAGGAGATGGACAGTGTTGAGATTCTCCGCGGACCGAACATCAAGCCCTATCCCGAAACGACTCCGCTTCTCGAAACTATCGACGCGCCCGTTTCGCTTAAAGTAGGCGATAATATCACGACAGATCATATCATGCCTGCCGGTGCGAAAATTCTTCCTCTGCGTTCGAACGTTCCGAAGATTTCGCAGTACTGCTTTGCGGTTTGCGACGAAAGCTTCCCCAAGAGAGCCGAGAGACTGGGCAAGAGCATTATCGTTGGCGGCTCAAACTACGGTCAGGGTTCATCGCGCGAACACGCAGCTCTCGCTCCGCTTTATCTGGGCGTTAAGGCTGTTCTCGTTAAATCTTTTGCAAGAATCCACCGCGCTAACCTGATAAATGCCGGAATCCTGCCGCTTACTTTCGTAAACGAGGCTGACTATGACAAGATCAGCGAAGGCGATCAGCTTCTCCTTGCCGATATCAGAAATTCCGTTGCGGATGGCAAGAGCGAACTGGTCGTAGTCAATAAGACAAACGGCGCTGAAATCCCAGTTCTCTGCGAACTTTCGGGACGTACAAAAGATATTATACTTGCAGGCGGACTTCTTGATTATACGAGAGAATCCATGAAGTGATCGTGCCAAAGGCGATAACACAAGCGCGGTGATATATGGAAAAAACGAAAATCAAGGGCATTACGGCTTCCGATCTTAAATATATAGCCATTCTCGCCATGCTTATCGATCACGCGGCTTATTTATTCGTTCCGTCGGAGTCGCCGCTGTATGCAATTATGCGGTTTATCGGCAGAATTACCGCTCCCGTGATGTGCTTCTTCATTTCCGAAGGTTATCACCATACCCGAAATTTGAAAAAATATTTCGGCAGAATGGCGGTTTTCGCCGTAGTATCCCATTTCGCATATGCGTTCTGCTTCGGCGGAGGTTTCTTCGCGAAATCTCAGGAAAGCATGATCACAACGCTGTTTTTATGTTTGCTTGCCGTTTATGTGGTGAATAATGAGAAGATCGGCATGAGCTTGAAAATTCCGCTGCTTCTTCTTATCGCATATGCTGCCGATCGCTGCGACTGGGGTCATGAGGCTGTGGTATACACGCTTGCATTCGAGCTTGCACGCGGCAGCAAAAAGAATCAGCTTATCGCGTACGGCGGCACGGCTTTTGTGTTTAAAGTTCTGCCGATCATGTCGGCTATCATCCGCGAGCCGTCTTATATCGCGGAATTGTGGTACAATTTAGGCGTATTTCTGCCCATACTCCTGCTGTATTTTTACAACGGCGAAAGGGGAGGAAGCAAAGCGACAAAGTGGGTGTTCTATATTTTTTACCCTGCGCATCTTCTTTTGCTTGGATATCTGGACATGAAATATAATTAAGTATTATGACAGCTATAATAAAATTTCTTATTTTTATAATCGTAGTTCTCCTGATATTTTGGGGATTGAATATTTACAAACACATTCGCGGCGGCTGGACGAAGCTGCAAAAAATTACCGATATTACGGGTTCGGCAATGATAATCGGACTTCTGATATTATTGACCGTTCCGCTTTTGAAATGACGTGCGAAAAAGAGAAAAGTAGATAGTTATTTTATTTTACGGAGGTAAAACCAATGGCAAAAATTATGATGAAAACTCCGCTCGTTGAGATGGACGGAGACGAAATGACGAGAATCCTTTGGCAGTGGATCAAGGACATTCTCCTGACGCCTTATGTGGAGCTTAATACCGAATATTATGATCTCGGTCTTGAGCATCGCGAGGCTACAAAGGATCAGGTAACTATCGATTCTGCCGAGGCTACCAAAAAATACGGCGTTGCGGTAAAATGCGCTACTATCACGCCTAATGCCGCAAGAATGCCTGAATACAATCTTACCCAGATGTGGAAATCTCCGAACGGAACTATCAGAGCCGCTCTCGACGGAACTGTTTTCAGAACGCCGATCATCGTTAAGGGTATCGAGCCTTACATTCCCACTTGGACGAAGCCTATCACAATCGCTCGTCACGCCTATGGAGACGTTTACAAAAATACCGAAATGCGCGTTGAAAAGGGCAGCAAGGCTGAACTGGTGATTACCGACGAAAACGGAAACGAAACTCGCGAGCTTATCCACGATTTTTCGAAGTGCGACGGCATCATTCAGGGACTCCACAACCTCGACGAATCTATCGCAGGTTTTGCAAGAGCCTGCCTGAACTATGGTCTCGACCTGAAGCAGGACGTTTGGTTCGCGACAAAGGATACTATCTCGAAGAAATATGATCACCGCTTCAAGGATATTTTCGCAGAAATCTACGAAAACGAGTATAAAGACAAGTACGAAGCCGCAGGAATCGAGTATTTCTACACCCTCATCGACGACGCCGTTGCTCGCGTTATTCGTTCGAACGGCGGATATATCTGGGCTTGCAAGAATTACGACGGTGATGTTATGTCAGATATGGTATCTACGGCTTACGGCTCTCTCGCAATGATGACTTCCGTTCTCGTTTCTCCCGACGGAATTTATGAGTACGAGGCGGCTCATGGTACGGTTCAGCGCCATTATTATAAGTATCTCAAGGGCGAGGAGACTTCCACAAACTCCGTTGCAACTATTTTCGCATGGAGCGGCGCGCTTCGCAAGAGAGGCGAACTCGATAATACTCCCGAACTTTGCGAATTTGCCGACAAGCTTGAACAAGCTACGATCGAGACTATAGAAAACGGCGTTATGACGGGCGATTTGTATCTCATTTCCAAGCTTGAAAACAAGAAAAAGGTTGATTCCAAGACCTTCCTTGAAGAGATCAAGGTAAATCTGGACAAATTTATGCAATGATTTTATCCAAATCGGAAAGGCTGCAATAATGTCAAAAAGTGCAATTTCAAATTCTGTTATCAGAAGGCTGCCGAGATATTATCGCTTTCTCGGCGAGCTGGAGGCTAACGGCTACGTGCGCATTTCTTCAAGAGAACTTGCCGAAAAAATGGGATTGACGGCGTCTCAGATACGTCAGGATTTCAACTGCTTCGGAGAGTTCGGACAGCAGGGTTACGGATATAACGTCAGTGGATTGAGAAGTGAGATCGGGAAAATACTCGGACTCGAATGCAAAACGCCCATGATTCTTCTGGGCGCGGGAAATCTCGGCAGAGCATTGGCTTCTCATATAGATTTTCAGAACAGAGGTTTTGAACTCGTGGGAATTTTCGATACCAACCCTGAAATAATTGGCGGGAAAATCGGCGATATTACGGTGAAAGACGTTTCCGTACTGGAAGAGTTCTGCGCCGAATATCACCCTCAGGCCGCTATTTTGTGCATTCCAAAGACGGAGGCTTCACGCGAAACGGACAGGCTTATCATGCTTGGCATTCGTGCATTTTGGAATTTTACTCATTATGACCTCAGAGTTGACCACGAAGGGATAGCTGTTGAAAACGTGCATCTCGGCGATAGCCTTACTACGCTTTCTTACAGCATTAAATCTATGGAAGAATAATGCATTTCGCTTTGAAGCAGCATCGCACAAATCCCGCTTGATGACTTTGTGCGGTGTTGTTTCTTCAAAGTGAAATATATGGTTTTATATGGCTGCATTCCAAATAAGCATATCGTTTTTTCGAAGCAATAATTTCCTTTGAAATGCAGAATGCAGAAAAATCGCGGGACAACGCGTATAACGCATTCTTTTTTATACATTTGGGAATATGCGGAAGAGTGCATGATTATTATGTTATTTCAAATGTGCCGCAAACATTGTTAATAATATATCAATTATGCTATACCTCTATTCTTAAAGAATATTTGAAATTTTCTGCGAAAATTGGTATACTAATAATTGCAGGAATACAAAATGGTTATATTGAATTTGCATTACTATTATGTATTTTTACATATCCCTGCGTTGAACATTGCAAATCAGACGAATTTGATAATGCTTCGACAAAATAATTTTTATACGGCGGTGTTATTATGAATAAAATTTCTATTATAGGCACGGGAAGCGTAGGTTCGACTATCGCTTATACCCTTACTGCAATGGGTCTTGCTTCCGAGATCGTTGTGATCGATATCAATACCGAAAAGGCTCTCGGCGAGGCTCTTGATATTCGTCAGGGCGTTCCGCTTTTCAGCCCCTGCTCGATCTACGCGGGTACGTACAGCGACGCTAAAGATTCCGATATCGTTATCATTACTTCCGGTATTGCCAGAAAACCCGGTCAGACGCGTCTTGAACTCGCTCAGACGAACGTTGACATCACCAAGGGCATTATCCCGGAGATAACTAAGGCTGCTCCCGACGCTAAATATATCATTGTCAGCAATCCTGTCGATGTGCTTACATATACTTTCTTTAAGCGTTCCGGACTGCCCGAAAACCACATCATCGGTTCGGGTACTATCCTCGATACTGCTCGTCTTCGGGCAAGAATGGCTGAATATTTCAGCATCAATCAGAGCAACGTTCACGCTTACGTAATGGGCGAACACGGCGATTCTTCGTTTATTCCGTGGTCTCTTGCCAATATTTCAAACGTTCCCGTTAACGACTGCCATAACCTGATGACAAACAGAGACGGAATTTTCCCTGAATTCAACCGCGACGAAGTAGAACAGTACGTTCGTAAATCGGGTGCGCGCGTTATCGAGCAGAAGGGCGCGACTTTCTATGCCGTTTCAGCTTCCGTATGCCATATCTGCAAGGTTCTTCTTAAAGGTATTGATACGACTATGACAGTTTCAACTATGATGCACGGCGAATACGGCGTAGAGGACGTTTGCCTCAGCGTTCTGAATATCGTCGGCAAGGACGGAGCTACTTCAAAGCTGCTCACGCCTCTTACGGACGAAGAAATTCTGAAGCTCCACAAGAGCGCGGATACGCTTAAAGAAGTAATTAAAAATCTTGATATATAAAAGGTGGTAATAACAATGGATTATCGTATCGAACACGACTCTATGGGCGAAGTTAAAGTCCCTGCCGATAAATATTGGGCTGCTCAGACCGAAAGAAGCCATGAAAATTTCCTTATCGGCGTAGGCATAGAAACTATGCCGCGCGAGATCACACACGCTTTCGGTATTCTTAAAAAGGCTGCCGCTATCGCAAATCATGCCGTAAAGCCCGAAAGAATGACGGACGAAAAGCTTTCCGCAATTTCGCAGGCTTGCGACGAAGTCATCAGCGGCGCGCTTAATGAGCATTTTCCGCTTGTTGTTTGGCAGACAGGCAGCGGCACTCAGTCCAATATGAACGCCAATGAGGTCATCGCTAACAGAGGAAACGAAATAGCAGGAAGCAAACTTCTTCACCCGAACGACGATATAAATATGAGTCAGTCCTCCAACGATACTTTCCCGACGGCTATGCATATCGCAGCTGTTATCGCTCTCGAAGATAAGGTTATTCCCGCTGTCGACGTGCTGATAGATACTTTCAAGCGTCTCGAATCCGAAAACGAGGGAATCGTTAAGAGTGGTCGTACTCATCTTCAGGACGCTACTCCCATCAAGTTTTCTCAAGAGATAAGCGGCTGGCGTTCTTCTCTTGAAAAGGATAAGAAGATGATCGCTATCGCTTGCGATGAACTCAAAGAACTCGCGCTCGGCGGTACTGCCGTTGGAACGGGTCTTAACGCTCCAAAAGGATTCGCAGAGAAAGCTGCAAAGGCTATAAGCGAACTTACGGGCAAGAATTTCGCGACTGCTCCGAATAAATTCCATTCGCTTACTTCTAAGGATGAGATCGTATTCGCCCACGGCGCACTCAAGGCTCTTGCGGCTGATATGATGAAGATCGCCAACGATGTAAGATGGCTTGCTTCCGGTCCTCGCGACGGTCTCGGCGAAATTTTCATTCCCGAAAATGAACCCGGTTCTTCGATCATGCCCGGTAAGGTCAACCCAACTCAGTGCGAGCAAGTCACAATGGTTGCCGTTCAGGTAATGGGCAACGATGTTGCGGTCGGAATGGCTGCCTCTCAGGGCAATTTCGAACTGAACGTGTTCATGCCCGTCTGCGCTTACAATTTCCTTCAGTCAGCCCGTCTGCTTGCTGAATCTATAATCTCTTTCAACAAGAACTGCGCTGTGGGAATAAAGGCGAATAAAGAAAAAATGCACCATAATCTCTATAATTCCCTCATGCTTGTTACCGCTCTCAATCCTTATATCGGTTATGAAAATGCCGCTAAAACGGCTAAAAAGGCTTACAAGGACAATATTTCCCTAAAAGAAGCCTGCGTTGAACTCGGATTCCTTACGGAAGAGAAATTTGACGAAGTTTTCCATCCTGAGGAAATGGCGTAACAGCGTTCTCTTATACTTATTCCGATCAATAGGACGATCGAGAATCAGCATTAATAAATGAAAGGAAAGAAGTATGGAAACTTTTACATATTATCCGGGCTGTACTCTTAGAACAAAGGCGAAAGATCTGGACGTTTATGCAAGAAAGTCTGCCGAAGCGCTCGGTATCGCCCTTGTTGAGCCTGAAAACTGGCAATGCTGCGGCGGCGCTTATACGACGGCAACAAACGAAGTCGCTACAAAGCTTTCGGCTGTCAGAACTCTTATGGCGGCAAAGGATTCCAACGGGCTTGTTACCGTATGCTCCGCTTGCCATAATGTCATCAAGCAGACTAATTACGATATTTCCCGTAATGAAGCCATGGCGAATAAGGTTAAACAGTATCTGGAACTTGACGAGGCTTACACCGGCGAGACTACCGTTTATCACTATCTGGAGCTGCTCCGCGACGTTGTAGGATTTGATAAACTGAAAGAAAAAGTAGTAAACCCTTTCAAGGGTAAAAAAATTGCCGCTTATTACGGCTGTCTGCTGCTTCGTCCCTCAAAGGCTCTTGCTATGGACGATCCTGAAAACCCGACTATCATGGAGGATTTCATCAAGGCTATCGGCGGAACTCCCGTTATATATGCTCAGCGCAACGAATGCTGCGGCGGATATATCACTCTTGAAGATAAGGCTCAGGCTGCAAAAAGAAGCAATGCCGTTATGAATTCCGCTCAGAGCATGGGCGCGGATATGATTATCACTGCTTGTCCGCTTTGTCTCTATAATTTAAAGAAAAATTCGGGCAGCGATATGCCTGTGTACTACTTCACGGAGCTTCTGGCGGAGGCTCTCGGACTGAAGGAGGCTAACAATGAATAAAAATCTGAAAAATTGGGTGGACATTACAAGCGGCGTAAACGTTCTTAAATGTATGCGCTGCGGTAAGTGTTCCGCAACTTGTCCCTCCTACGACGAAATGGAATATCATCCTCATCAGTTTGTGTACATGGTTGAAAAAGGTAATATAGAGCCGCTTTTGAATTCGAAATCGCTGTATAAATGCCTGACCTGTTTCGCCTGCGTTGAAAGATGCCCGCGCGGCGTTGAACCCGCTAAAGTGGTGGAAGCAGTTCGTCTGACAGCCGTTCGTCAACAGGGAAACAATCATCTTATCCCCGATATGATACCCGATATGCTGGACGAAGATCTGCCTCAGCAGGCTATCGTTACAGCATTCAGAAAATATACTAAGTAAGGAGGAATAGATATGCAGAGAATAGGTGTTTTTGTCTGCCACTGCGGAACTAATATAGCCGCGACGGTAGACGTTAAGGCTGTTGCTGAGGCTCTCGGTCATGAACCGGGCGTTGTCATTTCTCAGGACTATCAGTATATGTGTTCCGAATCAGGACAGGATCTCGTGAAAAATGCCATTAAGGAGCATAAACTCACGGGCGTGGTAGTATGTTCCTGTTCGCCGCGTATGCATGAGAATACGTTCAGAAAAGCTGCGGCTTCCGCTGGTCTTAATCCTTATCTTGTGGAGATCGCAAATATCCGCGAACAATGTTCATGGATACATAAAGAAATAGCTTCCGCTACCGAGAAAGCAATTATCCTTGGTAAGGCTGCTGTTGCAAAAGTTCATCTTAATGCGCCTCTTACGGCAGGCGAAAGTCCCGTTGTAAAGCGCGCTCTCGTTATCGGCGGCGGTATTGCGGGAATCCAGACGGCTCTCGATATCGCAGAAGCAGGATTCGACGTTGACATCGTTGAGAAAGAACCAACTATCGGCGGTAAAATGGCTCAGATAGATAAAACTTTCCCGACTCTTGACTGCGCCGCCTGCATCCTGACGCCTAAAATGGTCGAGGCAGCTCAGAACGAGCATATTACGATACATTCATTCAGCGAAGTTGCTGATGTAAAGGGATTTGTGGGCAATTTCACGGTCACGATCAAGAAAAAGGCACGTTTTGTCGATGAAACTAAATGCACGGGCTGCGGACTTTGTACCGAAAAATGCCCCATGAAGAAAGTTCCGAACGAATTTAATATGGGACTCGACAACAGAACCGCTGTTTATATTCCGTTCGCGCAGGCTGTTCCGAAAGTTGCGACGATCGACCCGAATTACTGCCTGATGCTGAAAAACGGCAAATGCGGCGTATGTTCAAAGGTCTGCACTGCTGGAGCTATCGATTACAAGCAGACCGATAAAATGGTTGAGCAGAAATACGGCGCTATCGTTGTCGCAACGGGATTCAACCCGATAAAGCCCGAAAAATACGACGAATTCGCTTACAGCTACTGCCCCGACGTAGTAACTTCTCTTGAGTTGGAACGCCTTATGAATGCGGCAGGTCCGAACGGCGGAACGCTTCTTCGTCCATCCGATAAAACTCACCCGCACACAATTGTTTTTGTTCAGTGCGTAGGCTCGCGCTGCGACGATGAAAAGGGTAAACCGTACTGCTCGAAGATCTGCTGTATGTACACCGCGAAGCACGCTATGCTTATCCGCGAAAAATACCCCGATACCGAGGTTTATGTCTTCTACATCGACGTCCGTACGCCCGGTAAGAATTTCGACGAGTTCTATCGCCGCGCCGTTGAGCAGTACAACGTTCACTACATCAAGGGCATGGTCGGCAAGGTAACTCCCAAGGCTGACGGCAAGATCGATGTTCAGGCGTCCGATCTTCTTGCAAACGAACAGCTTCACATTAATGCCGATATGGTAGTTCTCGCTACCGCTATCGAGCCTGACAAGTCTGCTCGTCCGCTTGCAACGATGCTTACGACTCAGATGGATACGAACGATTTCTTCACCGAAGCTCACCCGAAGCTTCGTCCCGTGGAATCCGCAACAGCAGGAATTTTCCTCTCCGGCGCGTGTCAAGGTCCTAAGGATATCCCCGAAACTGTTGCTCAGGCAAGCGCGGCGGCTGCAAAGGCTATCGGTCTGCTGTGCAAGAACAGCATAACCTGCAATCCCTGCGTCGCTCATTCCGATGAACTTATGTGCAACGGCTGTTCGGCGTGTGAAAAAGTTTGTCCTTACGGAGCTATCACTTATCAGGATAAAGAATTCAGAATGCCTGACAGATCAACGGCTATTCGCCGTGTCGCAAGCGTTAATCCTGCCGTATGTCAGGGCTGCGGCGCTTGTACGGTTGCTTGTCCTTCGGGAGCAATGGATCTCAACGGCTTCTCAAATAGTCAGATAATGGCGGAGGTAGACGCAATATGCAAGTAAATGAAAATTTTGAACCCGTGATCGTTGCATTCTGCTGTAACTGGTGTTCATATGCAGGAGCCGATCTTTCGGGTACGAACAGATTGAATTACCCGTCAAACGTAAAAATAATAAGAGTTCCCTGCTCATGCAGAGTTAACCCCATGTTCATTCTCCGAGCTTTCCAGAAAGGCGCTGACGGAGTTATTCTCTGCGGCTGTCACCCCGGAGACTGCCACTATACATCGGGAAATTACTTTACTCGCCGCAGGATAACTCTTCTTTACAGTATGCTCGATTTCCTTGGCATAGAGCGCAACAGAACCCGCCTTGAATGGGTATCAGCCGCCGAGGGAGCTAAATTTGCGGCTGTTATGAATCAGTTTGTTGAAGATGTGAAGAAACTGGGTCCAAACAGAAGATTGGAGGATTTACGATGCAGGAAGCAATGATAAAAAGAGCGAAAGAACTGCTTGCTGACGGCACGGTGAATCGCGTTATGGGCTGGAAAAGGGGAGAATTCTCTTACGATATCACGCCCGCCGTTTTTGAAACTGCCGAGGAACTCGACGCAGAATTCGTTTGCGACGATCTCACTCAGGCTAATGTTTCAAAGTATCTCATCAAGGAATCACGCAAGGAGGGCAAAATTCTTGCTCTGCTGAAGCCCTGCGACACCTACAGCTTTAATCAGCTTGTAAAGGAACATAGAATAATCCGCGAAAATGTGTATGTTATCGGAATTCCCGGCGGTCCGAAGATCGACGTCGAGAAGATCAAAGCTAAGGGAATTTCGGGAATTCTCAGCGTGAAAAATGAGAACTACACCCTTAAAATAGAGACTATCTACGGTACGGAGACGATGCCTTTCTACGAGGCAGTAAGCGGAAAATGCGAAAGCTGCAAGAGCAAAAAGCACGTTGTGTTCGACGAATTGATTGGCGAGGACGGCGATGTTCTTGAATCGAACCGCTTCGAAATGGTTGAAAAGCTCGAAAACATGACGGCTCAGGAACGCTACGACTTCTGGAGAGATCAGCTTTCCAAGTGCATTCGCTGCAACGCCTGCCGCAACGTTTGTCCCGCCTGCACCTGCGAAAACTGCGTATTCGATAACCCGAAATCAGGCATTGACAATAAAGCCGCTGCCGACAGCTTCGAGGAGAATATGTTCCACATTATCCGCGCTTTCCACGTTGCAGGAAGATGCACCGACTGCGGTGAGTGTTCGCGCGTTTGTCCGCAGAATATCCCGCTTCATCTCCTCAACAGGAAGTTTATCAAGGATATCAATTCTCTCTACGGCGAATATCAGGCAGGCGCAGACACCACTTCGAGAGCGCCCCTTAACGATTACGATACAGACGACTGCGAGCCGTCGATAGTTCATGAAAGGGGAGTTGAATAATGCTTAAAATTTCCGCTTCAAAATTAAACGATCTCTTCGACGTTATTTCCGCAAAGCAGACTCTCTATATCCCCATCGACCGCGAGCCTAACGTTGCCGAATTCAAAAAGTATGAAAGCGGCATGGAGCTTTCAAAGTCGCTCAATACTCTGCGCAGCGCAAAGGATTTCTTCTTCCCGCAAACAGAGAATCTTGCCGAATTTAAGATGAGCGGCAAAAATATCGAAGTTAAGGATATCCGCGAAGAATCTGAAGATTTCGTAATTTTTGGCGTTCGTGCCTGCGACGCGAGAAGCTTCACTATTCTCGATAAGGTTTTCCTCAGCGAGCCTGTTGACAGTTTCTATAAAAACCGCCGCGATCATGGAACGATAGTTACAATGGCGTGTACGCGTCCTTCCGAGACTTGCTTCTGTACGACTTTCGGTATCGATCCGACAGTTCCAGAGGGCGACTGCGCCGTATTTTTCGACGGCGAAAATTATTTCTTCCTCGACCGCACAGAAAAAGGAAAGAAATTCATCGAATCTGTCTCCGATATGCTCGAAGAGGGCGACGCTTCCAAGCTTGCCGAGGTTCAGGAAAATGCGCGAAATATCATGAAAAAACTGCCCCTTGCGAATCTTTCAACCGATTCTTTCGGCGGCGATAAGCTTAACGAACTCTTTAATTCCGATAAATGGGCTGATCTTTCGGAAACCTGCATCGGCTGCGGTACGTGTACTTTCGTGTGTCCGACCTGCCAATGCTACGATATCCGCGATTTCAACACGGGCAGGGAGATCAAACGTTTCCGCTGCTGGGATTCGTGCATGTATTCCGATTTCACGAAAATGGCGCACGGAAACCCAAGAACTTCTCAGCTTGAAAGATTCCGTCAGCGTTTTATGCATAAGCTGGTTTATTTCCCCGCGAACAACGGCGGCGAATTCGGCTGCGTAGGCTGCGGAAGATGCCTGTCAAAATGTCCTATATCAATGAATATAGTTAAGGTTATGAAAGCGTTGGAGGTAAAATGATGAATAGTGATACTTTAATACCGCTGATAGGCGTTGTTACCGATATACGTCAGGATACTCCCGATGTAAAAACGTTCAGAGTCAACGCGCTCGACGGCGGAAAGGTTTTCGAGCATATGCCCGGTCAATGCGCGATGCTCTCCATCCCCGGAGTCGGAGAGGGTATGTTCTCCATTACGTCCTCGCCGACAAATAAAGAATTTATGGAGTTCAGCATTAAAAAATGCGGCTGCCTTACAACATGGCTTCATGCTATGGACGTTGGTCAGCAGATCACGATCCGCGGTCCGTATGGAAATTTCTTCCCCGTCGAGACCGATCTGAAAGGCAAGGATCTTCTCTTCATAGCAGGTGGAATCGGTCTTGCGCCTCTCCGTTCAGTTATCAATTATGTTCGCGATAACAGAGGGAATTACGGCGATGTTCAGATAGTTTACGGTTCGCGTTCAAAAGACGATCTCGTCGACTATCAGGAGATAATCGACGAATGGACTGCCGACCCGAATATTCAGGTGAATCTGACTATCGACAATCCGCAGGAGGGCTGGGACGGTCACGTTGGATTCGTTCCCAATTATGTCAAGGAGCTGAATCCGTCTACAAACAAGACCGTTCTGGTTTGTGGTCCGCCTATTATGATCAAATTCACCCTCGCAGGGCTGAAAGAACTCGGATTTACCGAAACTCAGGTCTACACGACCATGGAGCTTCGCATGAAGTGCGGCGTCGGCAAGTGCGGACGCTGCAATATCGGTAATAAATACGTCTGCAAGGACGGTCCCGTATTCAGATTCGATCAGCTTGACGAACTGCCCGACGAATATTGATAGGAGGTAATTTCTTTGGAAAATATGGTAAATGTTTATTTATTCGGCAAGAAATATACCGTACCGGCAGGTCTTACGATCATGACGGCTATGGAATATGCAGGATATGAACTGGTGCGCGGCTGCGGCTGCCGAAACGGTTTCTGCGGAGCTTGCGCTACAATATACAGAATCAAGGATAAGCAGGAGCTTCACGCCTGCCTTGCCTGTCAGACCGAGGTTCAGGAGGGAATGTATGTTGCTACGCTGCCTTTCTTCCCACTTGTAAAACAGGTTTACAATATCGAGAACATCAAGCCCACAGAGCAGATCATGATGCAGCTTTATCCCGAAATTTACGCCTGCATCGGCTGCAACGCCTGCACCAAGGCCTGCACTCAGGAGCTTAACGTTATGCAGTATATCGCTTACGCTCAGCGCGGCGAATATGCAAAGTGCGCGGAGGAAAGCTTCGACTGCGTAATGTGCGGAGTATGTTCTTCGCGCTGTCCGGCAGGTATTTCGCATCCGCAGGTCGCAATGCTCGCACGTCGCCTCAACGGTAAGTATATCGCGCCGGAATGCGGACATCTTGCCGATCGCGTAAACGAGATCAGCGAAGGCAAATTTGAATCTCTTATCGAAGATCTTATGCAGAAGCCGATCGAGGAGATCAAAGAGTTATACAACACCCGTGAGATCGAGAAGTAAGGAGGAGCGGAGATGTACAAGATCGATAAACTTAATGAGCTCGCAAAGGCTGTTGCGGAAAAAAGAGCCGCAAATGCCGAATTAGAGCCAAGAAGAATGACAGCTGAAGAAAAGGATACTCTTCTTGCAACTTTTCATCCCGATTATAAGCAGGACGAATTCACGATTCTTTCCGCGGGCGTAAACAAGGGAGAGAAAGTTCCGACTCAGCTTGCGGAACTTTTACAGGGCAAAAGCAGAATTTCTGCGGCAGACGTTGATCTGACCGCTCCCGATTACGATACCGACGTTTTGATAATCGGCGGCGGCGGCGCGGGAGCTTCCGCAGCTATCGAGGCTGACGAAGCAGGCGTAAAGGCTATGATCGTTACAAAGCTTCGTATCGGCGACGCAAATACGATGATGGCGGAGGGCGGAATTCAGGCTGCCGATAAGCCCAACGATTCCCCTGCAATTCACTATATCGACGCTTTCGGCGGCGGTCATTTCGCTGCAAAGCCCGAATTGGTAAAAAATCTCGTTACAAAAGCTCCCGAGGCTATTCAGTGGCTCAATAAGCTGGGCGTTGAATTCGATAAGGAAGCCGACGGAACTATGGTTACGACTCACGGCGGCGGTACTTCTCGCAAGCGTATGCACGCTGCTAAGGATTATTCAGGCGCGGAGATCATGCGTACTCTTCGCGACGAGGTGCTGAACAGAGGAATTCCCGTTATTGATTTTACGGCTGCCGTTGAAATTATTCTCGACGAAAATGGCAAAGCGGCAGGCGCGGTTCTCATGAACATGGAGACGAAAGAACTGCTCGTTGCTCGCGCTAAGACGGTTATCATCGCTACAGGCGGCGCAGGAAGACTTCATTATCAGGGCTTCCCGACTTCCAACCACTACGGCGCAACGGCTGACGGTCTTATCCTCGGCTACAGGGTCGGCGCAAGACTTCTCTATGCCGATACGCTCCAGTATCACCCGACGGGTACAGGTTATCCCGAACAGATATTCGGCGCGCTGGTTACAGAAAAAGTCCGTTCATTGGGCGCGAAGCTTGTAAATATCGACGGCGAAGTTTTCATGCACCCACTTGAAACCCGCGACGTTACTGCGGCTTCTATCATTCGCGAATGCACGGAGCGCGACAAGGGCGTTGAGACTCCTCTCGGCAAGGCTGTATGGCTCGATACGCCGATGATCGAATATAAGCACGGCGAAGGCACTATCGAAAAGAGAATTCCTGCTATGATGCGTATGTTCGGCAAGTACGGAATTGATATCCGCAAAGAGCCTATTCTTGTTTACCCGACTCTTCACTACCAGAACGGCGGTCTGAATATCAGCGTTGACTGCTCTACCGATGTTGAAAACCTCTATGCGGCAGGCGAAGTTGCAGGAGGAATCCACGGCAGAAATCGTCTTATGGGTAATTCGCTGCTTGACGTTATCGTATTCGGTCGTGACGCAGGTAAGAATGCGGCTGCTAAGGCTAAGGAGAGCGCAGTTCCCGAAAAGCTGACTCTTGAACACATAGAAAAGTTCAACAAGGAAATTGCGGATGCGGGAATTTCAAATGAAACTGCTTCACCGATGCTGCTGCCTCATTACGCAAGAAAGTAAGAATTTCATCTCGCACGTTTGATGCGTAAAAAATTTAAATTAAGACATTTTTTGGGACGTCTCGAAAGGCGTCCCTGAAATTTGTATAGGAAAGAGTGATACAAATGGAATTGTTTGGCGGTATTTTTTCCGTCAAAGCCGTCGTTTTTTTACTCCTCTCTGTAATGGGGATTACTGCGGTCGGCTATATTTTGGGAAGAATAGAAATCAAAGGAATCTCTCTCGGAACGGCGGGCGTGTTCCTCGTGGCTCTGTTGTATGGCTGTCTGTTTTACAAAGATCTCGCGGCGCAGCTCACGGTAGACCTCAAAGACGAGATGGGCAATGTCATCGGTACAGAGAGTTTTATCTCCTCAGCGCTTAAAGTTATTGACAACATCGGCTTGATCTTATTCGTGACGGCTGTAGGATTCATTGCAGGCCCGAATTTTTTCGGCAATTTCAAGAAAAATTTCAAATCTTACGTCGTTCTCGCGGTTATAATCATCTTCAGCGGCGGTCTTGCCTGCGCGGGATGCATTCTTGTGGGCAGAAACTTCACCGATCTTGACAG
This sequence comes from uncultured Ruminococcus sp., assembly GCA_910576995.1. Taxonomy (GTDB): domain Bacteria; phylum Bacillota; class Clostridia; order Oscillospirales; family Ruminococcaceae; genus Ruminococcus. Next base: position 34,597 of record CAJTLC010000003.1, on the reverse strand, counting down.
CGGAGAATTCACCGCGCTTCTCACGGGAATCCTATCGGGTGCGCTGACCAGTACACCGGGTTTTTCCGCCGCGAAAGAAGCCGCGAAAGATTATGTTGACGCGGTTTCGGTCGGCTACGGAATCGCCTATATTTTCGGAGTTCTGGGCGTTGTATTTTTTGTTCAGCTCGTCCCGAAAATGCTCAAAGCCAACATGGAGGAAGAGCGCAAGCAGCTTGTGAATATCGATTCAAAAAGTGATAAGAAGCAGTTTAAGGGCAAACTCATCGAAATGGACAGCTTCGGAATCATGCCTTTCGCCGCGGCTGCCGTTTTCGGAATTATAATCGGTTCATTTAAATTCGGCAACTTCTCGCTCTCAACTACAGGCGGCTGTTTGCTTTCTTCACTCGTTATGGGACATTTCGGCAGAGTCGACAAGATCAATATTATGCCGAAAGATTCCACACTGAAAGTATTCCGCGAGTTCGGACTTATGATGTTCCTGATCGGCGCGGGAGTTTCAGGCGGCGCGAAGTTCGTGCAGTATTTCGAGCCGATCTACTTCCTCTATGGAATAATAATGACGCTTGTTCCGCTGATTCTTGGCTTTATTTTCGCGAAATACGTGCTGAAACTCAGCCTGCTGAACAATCTCGGCTCTATCACGGGCGGAATGACTTCCACGCCTGCGCTCGGCACGCTTATCAGCACTGCTGGAACGGAGGATGTCGCCTCGGCATATGCCGCAACTTACCCCGTTGCACTGATATCGGTCGTTCTCGTTTCGCAGTTTATGATCATGATCTTTAAATAACGTATAAAAAACAGCCTGTAAGTTCATCTGAACCTACAGGCTGTTTTTTAATCTTTTAATTTTGCTACCAACTTTTTGAATGCGTCGCCGCGTTCTTCGAAATTCTTGAAAATTCCGTAACTTGCTGCGGCAGGGGACATCACGCAGCTTTTGCCTGCCGGGGTGATCTCAGCAGCAAGTTTTACTGCTTCATCAAGATGCGGAACATAATAAATCCGTGATATATCGTTGAATTCGGTATCCTGCATCATATCGTGGACGCGCTTTCCAGAAGCTTCCATGCAAATCACGTTGATATCGGTATCGTTAAAGAACTTTACCAAAGGCGCGTAATCAATTCCGCGATCCATACCGCCTATCAAAATAGTTCCTGCGTTCGGAATGCTTTTTACCGCCTCGATAGCCGTAGCGCAGGCAGTCGAAATTGAATCGTCATACCAGCGAACGCCATTAATTTCAGCGACAAATTCAAGGCGATGCGCCAGCGGATCAAAGCTGCACAGAGCGTTTTCGAACTGCTTTCTCGTCACGAAAGGCGCGGTAATGAAGCGCGCGACCGCAATGTTGTAATGATTATGAACGCCGAGCAGCTTGATTTTATCCGACGGAATTATATAGGTGTCGCCGTTATCGTTATTGTCAATAATACCATTGCTGACAAAAATATCGGCGGTTGAATCCTCAGCAGAGATCGTATGCACATAGCTTCTGCACAATGCCGGCTTGATCGAGCTTTCAATAAGCAGGCAGTCGCCCTCTTCCTGATGAGTGAAAATGTTGTTTTTCGCCCTGCGGTAAGCTTTCATCGTGCCGTAGTGATCAAGATGCTCTTCAAAAAGATTGAGATAAACGGCGCAGGCAGGGGAGACCTTCATATATTCAAGCTGATGACATGAAAGCTCGCACACAACAATAGAATTCTCCGTCATATCTTCGACAATATTAAATACTGGAATCCCGATATTTCCTGCTATAAAACACTCTTTACCGCTTTCTTTAAGTATGTGGTATATCAGCGAAGTAACTGTACTTTTTCCTTTCGTTCCGGTAATTCCGATTATCTGTTCGCGGTAAACCTCGAAAAAAACTTGAGTTTCCGAATTGATGACGCATTTTAATTCTTTTGGCGATTTCTCAAGAACGATTCCCGGACTTTTAAATACCACATCAAAATCGTCGAGAGTTTTTTGATAATCTTTGCCGCATATCAAATTCACGGAATCGGGTAAAGCGTTAGACTCGCGGTCAACGCTGTTGAGATCGGCGATCGTGATTTTCGACGGAACGCAGTATTTTGTGAGAATTTCATAAGTCGCCCTGCCCTCGCGCCCAAATCCAAGAATACAAATCTCCTTATCAGCGGTGTATTTTTTTATGTGATCGATAAATCTTTTCAAAGAAGACGCTCCATTTCTTTAGTTAATATTTTTTTGAATTTCTCAGGCAACAGATTATCTTCGCTAAATCCGCTGCAATATTTTTCATTTCGCTGGGATAAACTTTCGGGATCGTACAATCCTTGTTCAAGATACTTTTCGAAAAGAAGCGGAAGCTTGCCTTTTTCTCTGAGAATTTGCTTGATTGCAAGCGATATCGCCAAATTTACCTCGTCGATACTTCCCACGCATTCAAACGGTTTATGCTCCGAACGCCCGATCAGCTCTATAAAATAATTTTCCATATCGGGCGAATTCAGCAGATCTCTGCCGAAAATTTTCGTTAATTCGTCAAGGCTGAGAAATGGCGAAAGAATCAAGCAGACAAATAAGCATTTCGGACAATTTCCGCACCAAATATCAGGATTGTATTTGCTGCCAAGGTTGCAGCTGCGGAATATCGGCAGATATTTTTTGTGACTGACAAACATTTTTGCAATTTGAAACTCCGAAAGCGGGCGCAAAAAACTAAAATATTTTATCCCTGTTTCGAGATATTTTTCTTCATAAAAGTGAAAATCCTGTTCAAATTCAAAGCTTTTCGAATACTGATGATTAACATTTTTACCAACGACTGTGCTTTCGTTCGCGCTGTCTTCGTTGGAAAGTACAATGTAGCCCAATCTGTTGATATAGGCGGTTATTTCGGCGGAAAACGCAACGATCGCCGAAAACGGCGTATGACCGTTGAGGAAACCGCGGCTGTTCAGTTCGACCAGAGAACGGTCGAATTTCCGGTTTGCAGTGATCAGCGCGTCATCGGAAAGCCCAGCAGTCCGAACTGTTTCAGTGATTGAGTTACGTTTATTTATAGCGTAACAACGGCATTTAACGCCTGCTGATACGAGAGTTTCGAGAGTAAGAGCGGAATCTTTACCGCCGCCGATCGGAATGAGAACTCCGTTCAGCGCATTGAGGTCGGCGGGCTGAGAATTATTGAATTTACACTTCGGCTGAATATCAACAAATTCGGATATGTCCGTATTTATGCCATTAACATAGAAGAATTCGCCCAGCCCCATGAACCAGAGTTTTTTCCACCATTTTACCTGATCGTCGCTTAATTCTCCACATTCTACGCAAACGACAGGGGAGCAAGTTGCTTTCCAGTAGCTGACTGCTTCTGCCATTCCGAGAGAAAACGCCAATTTCTCAAAGGTAAGATCGCCTTTCACGGAAAAATCATGAGGTTTTGGGAAACTCCATGAGGGATGAAATTCCGACAGCCCCGTAATATCAAATTCATATTCAATATCAACAGAGTCTTCTGTCTCGGAAATTTTATATGATGCGTATCTGAATTCGGGGAATTCCTTGCGAAAATCTTCAAATTTACTCATATTTTCCTCCGTGAGATTTTATTCTTGTTCTTGTAAGCCGCCCGTCAACTTAAGATAATGTTCTTTCAGAAGTTGAAAAGTTTCGGGTGAGAGATCGTGTTCAATTTTGCAGGCGTCTTCAAGAGCCTGATCTTTCTTTACGCCAAGGTGAATGAAAAACGCCGAGATCACATTATGGCGTTCATATATTTTTTCGGCTATTTCACGACCTTTTTCGGTAAGCGTGATGTGATTGTCGCTATTGACGTTTACCAGTTCCTCATCTTTCATTTTTTTCAGAATTATAGAAACGGTCGGGCGGGAATATCCGAGATAAGAACAAATATCTATAGCATGAACGTCAGGCTGAGCCCTTGAAAGTATCAAAATTGTCTCTAAATAATTTTCAACTGCTTCTGTTACTGCCATTGTAATACTCCTTTTGAATCGCACGATTTTTTACTTATAGGCGGATTTGACAACGCAAAAAGAAAAATTGATCAATGCGTTTGAGATTATCATATTTATTATACCACGTTTTATCTGAAATTTCAAGTAATTTTTGTTAATTTTCAGCAAAAACCGCATAGATATCAGGATATTTATGCTTGATACGTATCGGTTTCAGAAATTCATCAGTAAAACAGTGTGAGGAGCTTCCAATTGCGCATACCTCGCCTGTCGTGCATTTTTCTACGATATAGCTGACCTGAAGCGATACTCCGTTGAATTTTGTGATCTCCATCTTCACTTCAAATTCTTCATCAAAGCGCAGCGGACGCTTGTATTCGCATTCAACGTTAAGTACGGGCATAAGAATACCGCGTGATTCGATCTGTTCAAACGGCATTCCTGCCTGTTGTAAAAAATCAACTCGTGATTCTTCAAATATTCTTATGTAATTCGAATGGTGCATTATGCTCATTTTGTCGGTTTCGTAATAAAAAACGCGCCTTTTGTATGGTTTTATCATGGTACATTCTCCTTATTTAGGCAGCCAATAAAAACTTTTTCTCGATATTGTATCTCCTTATATTTTACTACATTTTTTGTAAATTGTAAATAGTTTTCTTTACAATTTTAGAGTTGAAAAATAATAAAATTTATGATATAATGAAATTACAACCCAAAATAAGGAGAAATTAAATGAGTATACTTAATGTTGAACACGTTACGCACGGATTCGGAGCGCGGCAAATTCTCAATGACGCGTCATTCAGGCTTCTTAATGGCGAACACGTTGGTTTAGTCGGCGCTAACGGGGAGGGAAAATCGACTTTTCTGAACATAATTACAGGAAAACTAATGCCCGACGAGGGGAAAATTGAATGGTGCAGGCATATAACGACCGGCTATCTCGATCAGTACAGCACGCTTGCCAAGGGTAAGACAATCAGCGACGTTCTGCATGAGGCGTTCGATCATCTTTCCGATCTCGAAAACGAGATGATCTCGCTTTACGATAAAATGGCGGACTGCTCCGAGGAGGAGATGAACGAGATCATGGAGGAAGTCGGCGAGATACAGAATATTCTCGACTACAGCGGATATTACACCATTGACGCCAAAATTTCCGAGTACGCGAACGGTCTGGGATTAGGCGAAATAGGGCTTGACAGGGATGTTTCTGAACTTTCTGGCGGTCAGCGTGCAAAAGTGCTGCTTGCCAAAGTTCTGCTGGAAAATCCTATGATTCTGATTCTTGACGAACCTACAAATTTTCTCGACGAAAATCATATTGCATGGCTAAAACATTTTTTGCAGGATTATGAAAATGCGTTCATCCTCGTTTCACATGATGTGGCATTTATGAATGATGTCGTAAATGTCATATATCATGTTGAAAATGCAGTTTTGACGCGATATACAGGTGATTATGACAATTTCTTGAGAATGTACGAATTGAAAAAGCGGCAGCTTGAACAAGCTTATGAGAAACAGCAGAAAGAAATTGCCGATCTTCAGGATTTTATCGCGCGAAACAAAGCGCGTGTGGCGACGACTAATATGGCGAAATCACGCCAAAAAAAGCTTGATAAAATGGATAAGATCACACTCGTGGGCGAAAAGCCGAAGCCGATTTTCTCATTCAATAAGGCGCGAAGCACGGGACGTGTTGTTATCGAATGCAAAGATCTGGTTCTGGGGTATGGCGAACCGCTGACAAGACCCGTTTCGCTTCAAGTCGAAAATGGGCAGAAAATCGCTGTAAAGGGCGTGAATGGTTTGGGTAAATCTACGCTTATGAAAACGCTGCTCAAGATGATTCCGCCTGTTTCGGGAACTGTCGAGCATGATCAATTTATTGAAATCGGTTATTTTGAACAGGAGGAGGAAGCCGGCAGCAAAACCGCGCTCCAGACGATTTGGGACGAGTACCCGTCGATGACGAATGCCGAAGTTCGTGCGGCGTTGGCTAAGTGTGGACTAACTACCGAGCATATCACATCGCAGATGAAAGTTTTGTCGGGCGGCGAAAATGCCAAAGTCAGATTGTGCCGTATTATGCTGAAAAACGTTAATCTGCTTGTTCTCGATGAGCCAACTAATCATCTCGACGTCGACGCCAAAGAAGCGCTCAAAAAGGCTATCCGCGAATTCAGGGGAACTGTTCTCATGGTCAGCCACGAACCTGAATTTTACATGGATATTGCCGATATCATCTGGAATCTCGAAGATTGGACGACAAAAATTATATAGTAAACAAAAACCTCTGCGATTTAATATTTCGCAGAGGCTTTTGTTAAATTGTTTGTATTTTCGATTCGAATTTTGGCATCAATTCAAGCTTGTGGAGATTATTTTTGTGCATTCTGTCGATTTTCGACTTCAATTCGGGCTTATCCGCAAGATCGGTCAGACCGCGAATGTAGCGATCAAGCTCGGCGTAGGTGAATCCGAGATTCTCTTCATCGGTTTTGCCGCAAAGCCCATCGATCGGAACTTTATGAACCAATTCGCGGGGGAGTCCCAGATAATCGCCGATCTGAAGAATTTCCGTAACCGTCAGCGTCGAAAGGGGAGAGAAATCTCCTGCCGCGTCGCCGAATTTCGTAGAATAACCCACCCAATCTTCAGAAAGATTACAAGTATTGACCACGCGGCCGCCAATGCAGGCTGCAACAGCGTAAACCGTAGTCATGCGAATTCTCGCGGGAGTGTTGATAATCGCCTGCGGAGTGAGCGCAATATGTTTTTCTAACTCCTCGGTGAATACGGAGACAGTTGAGCCGATATTCACAGTGTAATTTTTTATGCCAAGCGTTTCAACCAAAAGGCGGCTGCAATCAATATCTGGCTGTTCGCCCTTCGGCATCATTACGCCGATGACCCTCTCCTTACCAAGAGCCTGAACGCAGACCGCAGCGGCAACGGAACTGTCCTTTCCGCCAGAAATTCCCAGTACAGCTTTTGTATCGGGGGAGGCGGTTTTCTCAAAATAATTTCTCACCCAGCCAATCAATTCGGCTGTAATTTTTTCGGCATTGAAATTGTAACTCATGAATACCACTCCTCATTTGCTTAAATCATTTATAATTGCGTCAAAAACGGGAAAATCTTTATCATAGCGTTCCTGCATATCATCCTTGTCGTCGTAAAGAAGCTTGATAGGATTACGAATGGCGATAAACCAGTCTTCGGTTATCTGATCTTTCGTCAAGCCTATTTTTTCGGCAAAATCAGTCTTGCTGAGCATAAAACGCTCCTTGTTCACAAATTTATTATCAGGATAAAGTCCCGTCAAATCAGTCAGCAGAATATCGCTGTCGAAAATTTCGTCGGCAGTTTTATTACAAAAAACGATCACATTATCAGCCGACTGTAATTCAGCCGTAAGTTTCGTTGGAACACCATTTGCATAATCACGCTGATCCTGACCCGTGTAGGGGATATAATAAACAGAAGCCAATATTTCGCCGTTTCCATTATTATCCGGAGTGAATTGTTCAACATATTCAGCAAGCGTAGATTCGTTGCCAAGAGCATAATTTTCACCAATGACAAGAATGACGATATCAGGCCGCGGCTTGGTAATATACCCGACAGCAAGCCAGATAAAAACCGCTGTGACGAACGTTCCGATACCAAGCCACCATTTATTGTGGTAGAAAAAGTTCGCGATCTTCTTCCACAGTGATAATTTCGGAACTTCTTCATGTTTTTCATGAATAGTTTCGCTTTCCGCGATAATTCCCTGCTTCAGGCGTATCAATTCCAAACGCTCCTGTTCAAGACGCTTATCGCGGGCCTCCTCGGCTTTTTTCTGCCTTTCTTCGGCATTTTTCCTATGTTGATCTTCAATTCTCTTCTGCTCCTCGGACTTAGCTTCCGCGGACATTTGAAAAATATTTTTATCTATATGCAGTTTTTCATCATTATCGCCATGATTTTTTTTACTCATCAATTATTCCTCGTCGTTTTCCTTTGTCGGACGACCGCTGTTTGCGGGAATAGGCTTCATGGTCGGGAACAGCAGAACGTCTCTGATCGACGCGCTGTCGGTCAGAAGCATAACGAGTCTGTCAAGTCCAAATCCCAGACCGCCTGTCGGAGGGAGACCATATTCAAGCGCAGTAACAAAATCCTCGTCAACTTCCGCATTTGCACCCTGAGCGCGCTTAGCCTCGACCTGCTTAACGAAACGTTCTTTTTGATCAATAGGATCGTTCAATTCGGAGAATGCGTTGCCCATTTCGCGGCAGTAGATGAAGTACTCGAAACGCTCGGTAAATGCCGGATCGGATGGCTTTCTCTTAGCAAGCGGAGAATTTTCAACAGGATAGTCGTAAATTATCGTTGGCTGAACGAGTTTATCCTCAACGAAAGCGTCAAAAAACGCGATGAGAACATGACCCTTTGTAGCTGAATCGCCCTCTTCAACTTCAACGCCCTTTTCCTTTGCGCAGGCTCTTGCGGCAGCGTCGTCAGCCCAATCGTTGTAGTCAACGCCGGCGTACTTCTTAACGGATTCGATCATAGTAAGACGTTCCCAAGGCTTGCCGAGATCAATTTCAACGCCTTGATAAGTAATTTTAGAAGTTCCGCAGACATTTTCGGCAATAGTTTTATACATATTTTCGATAAGATCCATCATGCCGATATAATCCGTGTAAGCCTGATACATCTCAACCGACGTAAATTCAGGATTATGCGAAGTATCCATGCCTTCGTTGCGGAAAATTCTGCCAACTTCGTAAACCTTGTCGAAGCCGCCGACGATAAGGCGTTTCAGGTAAAGCTCTGTCTCGATTCGCAGATACATTTCCATGTCGAGTGTATTGTGATGCGTAATAAACGGACGAGCGGACGCACCGATCTCCAGAGTATGAAGAACAGGTGTATCGACTTCCGTATATCCCAGATTATCGAGATAATTTCTGACTTCACGGATGATCATACTGCGCTTAACGAACGTGTCCTTAACTTCCGGATTAACGATAAGATCGACGTAACGCTGACGATATCTTGTATCCTGGTCTTTAAGACCATGCCATTTTTCGGGCAAGGGAAGAAGCGACTTGGAGAGAAGCTGGATCTTATGGGCATGAATGGAAATTTCACCTTTTCTTGTTCTGAAAACAAAGCCCTCAACGCCAATAATATCGCCGATATCCCACTTTTTCTTGAATTCCTTGAACAAATCGGCGCCCACATCGTTGGAGCGGACATAGACCTGGATTCTGTCAGAAGAATCACGCACGTCGATAAAATTCGCCTTACCCATATCGCGCCAGCTCATAATTCTGCCGGCAATTCGGATAATGTTTCCATGAAGAGTCTCAAGAGCGGCATTCAGTTTTTCCTCATCGCCGTCAGCTTCGGCAATTGCCGCGGCTTCATCGGATTCGTAGCGTGATTTTAAATCCGCAGCCTTGTCTGTGACGTCATATTTTGTGGTCTGAAACGGATCAAAACCGCCTTCGCGAAGCGCAGCAAGCTTATCAAGACGATCCTTTTTCAAAATATTTATATCCTGTTCAACTTCCTGCACAGGTGAATTTGTCTGATTTTCACTCATTTTATTAATAACTTCCTTTCTGAAAAATCAAGCAGCAGCGTTATTTCGAGATATCTATGACCTCGAAGCGCAGTTCGCCAACAGGCGCTTCAACAATAAAAATATCGCCGACTTTTTTCTTCATGGCAGCTTTTCCGATAGGGGATTCGTCGGATATCAAGCCGTTCTTGATATCGACATGATTCGTTCCTACGATGGTAAATTTTTCAATTTTATCAGTGCCGACTTTTTTGATCTTAATGATCGAACCCATACCGATCTCATCAACGGAAATGTTGGAATCCTCAATAATTTCCGCATTATCAATGGTATATTGCAGTTCAGCGATCTTGGCTTCGAGAATAGCCTGTTCATTTTTAGCCTCATCGTATTCAGCGTTTTCAGAAAGGTCGCCGTAAGAACGTGCAACTTTAAGACGATCTGCAACTTCTCTGCGTTTATTGATCTTAAGGTCGTCAAGCTCCAGAACCAATTTCTCATAGCTTGATCTTGACATTTGCTTAGCCATATTAAACAACTCCTTTAAAAAATGAAAATGCTTATCATAAGTATTTATTATAACATATTTTTCCCGATCTGTCAATCATATTTCCAATTTAAATCATTTATTTATCTTCTGAAAATAAAAACTTTTCGTCCGCAGTAATTCCAAAACAGCACGAATGTTGCAGCGATCAATTTAATTGGGGCATAATGAAATTTTAAAATATTCACTCCGACGTGCATAAAAATTTCAGTTACAGCAAGACCGGAAATGCTGATAATGGTGAACACGGCAAACGACTTCACGCCTTTTTTTGCGGTATCATGCGAATTTTTAAAGACAAATGAAATCGAAAGAAGATAGCTGACGATCAATCCGACGATAAATCCGGCAGCTGTCGAAATGAATAATTCAACTTTTCCATCGCCGGAGAAGATTATTTCTTTAAGCAAAACTAAAACGGCTGAATCCGCAATGAATGAGATCACGCCAACTATTGCAGTCCTGCCAAATTCTTTAATTATTTCTTTCATAATAGACTCTATCTAAATGTTAATTTTTTATAATCTTTTCTCAATAATCAATGTTTTTTCGTTTAAAAGCGCCTAACAAACGCTCTATTATGAAAGGAGCTGTTTATTATGACTGATAAAAAAAGTTTTGTTTTATATTTTGACAACAAGACGCAATTTGATATGCTGTCCGACGATCAGGCTGGAAAGCTTATCAAAGGTATTTACGAATTTGTGTGCAGCGGCGTAACTCCAGAGTTTGAGGATGGTATGATAAGAATGGCGTTTTCGTTTATTTCAGCAGCAATCGTACGCGATACAGCGAAATACGAAGAAAAATGCCGCAAAAATAAGGAGAATGTGAAAAAAAGATTCGAACGTCAACGCAGCCTTACGAACGAATACGAACGTAAACGATCGTTATCGAACGTTACCGATAATGATATTGATATTGTTAATGAAAATGACAATGATAATGAAAAGGGGAATGATAATGAAAATGATATGCAATCGTCGTTGTACGATTGTGAAAATTCCCCCTCTCCCTCTGAGGGAAGCGAAAAAATAATTGAACATTATCATAAGATATGCAGTAATTTTTCTCGAATTACAGCCATCACACCCGAAAGATGCAATGCTGTGAACAGTTTGCTTTCAAAATATTCCGAAGAAAAAGTAATTGAAATGTTTAATAAAGCAAGCAGATCAGCTTTTCTGAATGGCAGTAATTCACGAAATTGGCGGGCAAATTTCGACTGGCTGATAAACGAAGCAAACTTCCTGAAAATACTGGAAGGAAATTATGATAACGCCAAAAATTCACATAATTCAATAGTCAGCGATGGATTTTATCCGGATAAATATGCGTCGCTTGTTAATAATTTCGATTAGTTCAGTTTAGTATACAATTTTACATATAATTGTAAAAAACCAAAAAATAATCGCTAAATTATTCGTTGGAATTGTTGCTTTTATTGGCACTTTCGTCAAAATTAATGCGTTCATCTTCAACCACAAGGGGACGATGTATCATTCGAGTGTTTATGCTCATAATGTATTCGCCCACAAATCCGATGAAAAACAGCTGCAGCGAACCGAGAAACAGCGAACCCAGCAGCATCGGGATCATTCCTGCCGCAAATCTGTCCCAATAAATCAGCTTAAGAATGAGGTAGATCATTGCCGCGAGAAAGCTTAGCCCAGCACAGATAAATCCTAAGAAAGTGGCTATTCTAAGCCCAATTTTAGTGTATGAGGTAAAGCTGAGCATGGCGGCGTCGTACAAAGAATACCAGTTATTTTTGGTTTTTCCTGCACGTCTTTTCTGCTGTTCATAGGGAATTTCCTTGCGCTGAGGTCCGAGTTCGGCAACAATTCCACGCAAAAATGGGGTTGGATCGTTAAGATCGCGTAGCACGTCTATGAACGAGCGATCGTAAAGCCCGAATCCCGTGAAATGCTCGATTTGTTCAACTGATGAAAGTTTCTTGATCAGCTTGTAGTAAATAGTGCGCAAGCCGCGCATTATTGGGTTTTCACGGCTTGAAGTCTTGATTCCGCAAACAATTTTGAAACCGTTTTCCCATTCCGCGACAAATCGCGGGATAAGATCAACGGGATCCTGAAAATCTGCGCAAATCAATATCGTGCAATCTCCACTGCTTTGACACAATCCATAGAAAGGCGAATTGAACTGTCCGAAGTTTTTGCAGTTAAAAATAGCTTTAATTCGAGGATTTTCAGCACAAAGACCGCGCAAAAGAACTCTGGTTTGGTCAGTAGAATAGTTGTCGATGAAAATCATCTCATAATCGTAGCCAGGAAGCTTATTTGTGAGAACGCCGATAATCGCTTCGCTTAACGGCACAACATTTTCCTGTTCGTTGTAGGTTGGAATTACAATACTGATCTTCTTCATTTAGTCAATCCTTTCAACAATAGCAAAATTCCCTCTTTAAATGGAATTTTTGGCGTAAAATAGCGCTGCATAATACTTGTATCAGGTTTCAGTTCAACTGCGCCTGTACTTGGAAACGGAATTTCGCCAAACTTTAACTCTGACTCCGAATGTACTACTTCGCGCATTTGTATGATATAATCGCGCAGCGGAATCGACGTAATATCAGCAATATTTACAATTCCGCCGAATCCATGCAGAACGATTTCAACAATCGCTTCAGCTGCGTCGCGAACATTCATGAAATTCCACATCTGTGTGCATGGGGAGAGGGAAATCGGAGCGTTACTCAACATATTTCGCAAAGCGTAGTTTATCAGACTGCCGTCAAAATCATATTTGCCATATAAACTAAAAATTCTCGCCCAGATAAGACGAATGTCATTTTCAGCAGCAAAATTCCGCGATATTTCGAGAAATTTCGCCTTTGCCTTACCGTATTCGCAAGTTGGCGCGCAAATCGCAGATTCGCTTCCGTCAGCGGAATTTAAGCCTAATTCCGCTTGTGAACCCGACGTCATGAAGAATTCACAATTCATCTCGCAGGCAGCTTTGAGCGCGGAAATCGAATTTTTTAAATTATTTTGCTGAATTTCCCGATCATTTCTGGCTGAGCCTCGAATGCCCTCCCATGCAAGATGAAAAAATCCGTCACAGTGTCCGACAATAGCTGAAATTCGCGAAATATCGGAAATGTCAAGGTATATTGAATGAAAATTTTCATGTTCGGGCAGACGGCTTGCGTTTGGCGAATTCGGACGAATCACACCAAAAACTGTCCAACCGCGGCGAAGCAGTTCCTCAACGAGATGAATTCCGAGGAAACCCGACGCACCCGTGACAACGGCGCGCATCATAATTCATCGAGTTGGCGATACAACTCACGGTCAATCGGCGGCTCTTGGTCTTGGATAGGTTTGTTTACAGCAAGTTTCGGAAAAACATAAGTTGTATCCGGAAGAACAAATTCGATGAATTCTGTAGAATTGTCGCAAAATAGACTGCTGTCTATTTCTTCAACATTATCAATTCGTCTGTACGGAATATCAAACGCAGCAGCAATTTTTTCAAAATTCGGCGTAGAATAGCCTCCGGAAGCCATTGTCTGAACAAATCGCGAATCAAAATACATCTCTTGAAAATGGCGTATCATACCAAGCGCGCTGTTGTTAAGCAGGCAAATTTTCAGCGGGAGACGTTCGCGCGCTAAAAATTGCAATTCCTGCAAATTCATCATCAGACCACCATCGCCAACAAAGCAAATTGTTAATGAATTGTTAGCAAGGGCTGCTCCGATTGCAGCAGGAAGTGAAAATCCCATTGCCCCCATTCCACCCGAAAACAAGATGCGCTGATTGGGTTTTAGTACGAAATACTGGGGAATCCAGACTTGATTCTGTCCGACATCAGTTGTGATAACCACGCCGTCCGGAACGTGTTTGCTGATTTTTTCGACAAGAATTTGAGGATACAGTTTCTCGATAGTATCGCTTAATTTGTCGCGTATTTGACTGCAAACCTCTATCCATTGACTAAAATCACGTATCTCTGCGGATTCAGCATGATCAGCAAGCTTTTTCATATCATTTTTGAGATCACAGAACAGATTTATATCGTCACTATGAATAGAATTTTCAAACTCCAAAACATCTGCATCAAGTCGAATAATCCTCGAATTTACGGCAAAATTCTCACGATTTGCACCGGTCTGACGACAATCGAGACGAGAGCCGATCGACAAAATAAGATCAGATTTTGATAGAATAAAATTCGCTTCACGATTTCCGTATGCACCAATAAATCCAAAGCTGTAGGGAGAATTTCCGGCAGCGTCGACGGCGATCATTGATGAAAGCGTTGGAATCTTTAAAGCCGCGATAAATCGGCGAAAATCACTGATCGTACCGCTTTGTTTAACGCCTGCGCCCACAACAATGCAGGGACGACAAGAATTATTTATCATATCAATTATCTTATCTGCATTCAGTTCAGATGGCGGAGCGTTATCAGGAATGAAACCAAGAAGCTTGTCAGGCTCGATTTCAGTACGCTGAACATTCATGGGAACGTCGAGAAGAACAGGTCCCTTACGCTGAAAATTGGCTAAATACAGCGATTTTTCGAGATAATACCGAATGTCCTCGGCATTATTCACCGTTACTGCCAATTTAGTTATCGGTCGGGCAATGCTTACAATATCGGTTTCCTGAAATCCTTTTTGACGGATTTTCATAGTTCCACGAGCCTCGTAAGTGTTCACCTGACCTGTAACAAAAATCACTGGAACAGAATCGAAATAAGCTTCTGCAATCCCTGTTACAAGATTAGTTGCTCCCGGTCCGCTGGTTGCATAGGCGGCGCCTGTTTTTCCCGATGTTATGGCATATCCGCAGGCAGCAAACGCCGCGCCCTGTTCATGATAATTGACATGGGCAGTAATTCCGTCGGTTTTCTCAAGAGCGTCCATAAGGTACGTCACCATTCCACCCGGATATCCGAAAATATGTTTTATGCCGTTATCCCGAAAAAATCGGGAAATATATTCGCTGACAAGCATTCGATCACCTCATTTTTTTCTGAAAGACCAGAATTTATTCATAAGAAAATTCAGCGGAGTCGTTATCGCAAGATTCAGAAAAGGCGCGATTTTAGGCGAAATTCCGCATTTATCCACGAAAACCCACAACAACGCCGTACTAAGCAAAAACGTGAAACCATAACTGACATAAGTCTTTAGCAACGCCTTGAGATGTCCCTCAAACGACGTAATATCGGTTTTAAACACGAATTTCGAGTTGAAATAATAGGCGTTGAGAACGCTGACGAGAAAGCCGATGATGTGTCCCACCAGATACAGCTTTTCGTCAAAAAATATAAATATAAAATAAATTCCTGTGGAGATTACCGTATTCAAAACGCCGACCAATCCAAACTTCACAAACTGTTCCGTGATTTTACGCAATTTTTCCAGTTTCATTCGCCTATCGCTTCCGCAATGATCTTTGCCATATAGTCGATCTTTTCATCGGTCATTCCCGGATACACGCCGACCCAGAAGGTCTGCGACATGATCTTATCGGTATTTTTCAGCTCGCCGACAACGCGGTAAGCGTCCGTTCCGCGGAACTGGTCGAAACAGGGATGCTTCGTGAGATTGCCTGCAAACAGCATTCTCGTCTGAATTCCATGCTCCTCAACGTATCGCACTACGGCGTTTCTGTCTACTCCGTCGCGGCAGGTTATCAGGAAACCGAACCAACTTGGATTCGAATTTTCACAGGCTTCGGGCAAAATCAGCTTATCGGCGCATTTTTCCAACGCCTTGTGAAGCCGTGCGAAATTCCGACGGCGCATTTCAACAAACGAGGGGAATTTTTTCAGCTGAGCCGTACCGATCGCCGCCTGCATATCGGTAGCTTTCAGGTTGTAGCCAAGATGCGAATATACGTATTTGTGATCGTAGCCAACAGGGAGTTCGCCGTACTGCCCATCAAATCTATGACCGCAAAGGTTGTCCCTGCCGGAGGGACATATGCAGTCGCGCCCCCAATCGCGAAGAGAACGTACGATCTTATGCAGTAGCGCATTATTCGTATAGACCGCGCCGCCCTCGCCCATAGTCATGTGATGAGGCGGATAAAAGCTTGACGTGCCGATATCGCCGATAGTGCCTGTCAGCTTATTTTCGCCGTTAATTTGGTATTCCGTGCCGAGAGCGTCACAGTTATCCTCGACGAGCCACAGACTGTGAGCGTCGCAGAATTTCTTGACTGCGCCAAGATCAAAAGGATTTCCGAGTGTGTGGGCGATCATTACAGCTTTGGTTTTCGGCGAAAGAGCCTGTTCGAGCATTGCTACATCAATATTATACTGCGGAATTGTTACATCGACAAAAACCGGAATTGCCCCATACTGCATGATCGGCGCAACTGTCGTCGGAAAACCGCAGGCAACCGTAATAATTTCATCGCCGCGCTTGATTTGACGATCGCCAAGCAGGGGAGAGGTCAGCGTCATGAATGCAAGAAGATTCGCCGACGAGCCGGAATTCACCAGCGAGCAGTGTTTCACGCCGAGATATTTGGCGAAATCGCGCTCAAAAATGTCCGTGTATCTGCCGGAAGTCAGCCAGAATTCCAATGCGCTGTCCACAAGCGCAACCATCTCTTCATGGTCAAAAACGCGCGAAGCATAGGGGATTCTGTCACCCTCCTCAAAATCATTTTTAGGAGTTTTAAATTTTTCGCAATATTCGGCAGTCAAAGCAAGAATTTGCTCGCGTGCCTGCTTTTCGTTCATATTTTCCATTGACATAATTATTCCTCACTCATTATTTATTTAGCCAAGTTGAATCGTTTGCAAATTCCATGATCTGACGTTCGGCGGCATCCGCAATATTTCCGCCCGAAAGCTGTATCTTGGCAAATCCAACAGTTTTCTCAACAGCAGTTTCGATATTCCACGCAGACTGCCAGCCAAAAACTTTCTTTAGCTTTGAGCAGTCCAGCTTCAGCATATTTGCTTCATGAGGTGCATTTTCTGTGCATTGATTCTCCCAACTCTGAGAATCCCCCCATTTTTCGCAGAAAATATCGACCAATTTGCCTGTAGGAACGCAATCGCTGTCATCTGGTCCGACGTTGTAACAGCCTGCCTTGGCTGGATCAGCATACTGAGCTGCAACGATCGCCATATAGACGAAAATTGGCTCTAAAACGTGCTGATAAGGGCGAACGGAATAGGGATTTCGCACGCCAATAGTTTTACCGACAGAAGCTGCACGGATGCAATCGGGAATAATGCGGTCTTTCGCGAAATCTCCGCCGCCGATCACGTTGCCTGCGCGTGCTGTAGAAATTCTGATATTGTCGTCAGCAAAGAATGATTTCTTGTAAGAAGATGTCACAAGTTCCGAGCAGGATTTGCTGTTCGAATAGGGGTCGAATCCGTTAAGTGGTTCATTTTCGCGGTATCCCCACTCCCACTCCTTATTTTCGTAAACCTTGTCGGTAGTAACGTTGAGCAGTGAAATTACTCCGTCACATAATCTTGCGCATTCAAGAATATTTACCGTTCCCATGACGTTCGTCTCATAAGTATAGGCAGGTCGAATATAGCTTTCGCGTACTATCGGCTGGGCTGCAAGATGAAAAACAATCTCAGGTTTTGCTTTTTCAAAAGCGGCGTAAAGCTTATCAAAGTCGCGTATATCGCCTGTTATCGAATTCATTCCGGCTTCCGCTCCGCTAAGTTTAAGAAGTTGCTGATCATCGTCCGCAGCAAGCGCATATCCCGTAACTTCCGCGCCTGACATTGTCAGAGCTTTGCATAGCCATGAACCCTTAAAACCCGTGTGACCGGTTACAAAAACTCGCTTTCCTTTAAAAAAATCAAATATTTTCATTAATCCCACACCTTCCACGGAGCGCCATTTTTCCAGAGATCTTCGAGATATTGCTTGTCGCGCTGAGTATCCATGCACTGCCAGAATCCGTCGTGCTTGTACGCAGCAAGCTGCCGCATTGACGCAAGAGTTTCGAGGGGCTGCTTCTCAAAAACGCACTCGTCGCCGCCCTTAATATAATCAAAAATTTCAGGTTGAAGCACCATAAATCCGCCGTTTATCCAGCCGCTGTCATTCTTGCTTTTTTCGCGGAACGAGAGAATCTCATCTCCGCTGATATCAAGTACGCCAAATCTGCCCTCAGGTCTGATCGCGGTCATTGTAGCGATTTTGCCGGAATTTTGGTGAAATTTCAGAAGATCGTCTATATTGACGTCGGATACGCCGTCGCCGTAAGTCAGGAAAAACGGTTCATTTCCGACATATTCCCTGATTCTCTTAACTCTGCCGCCCGTCATCGTGTTAAGCCCCGTGTCGATCAGAGTGACCTGCCACGGTTCTGTGAAGCTGTTGTGCATAGTCATTTTGTTGTTGGCAAGATCAAAAGTCACATCGGACGTATGGAGAAAATAATCGGCAAAAAACGACTTGATCGCATATGCCTTATAGCCAAGGCATACCACAAATTCGTTAAAGCCATAGTGGGAATAAATCTTCATAATATGCCATAAAATCGGCTTTTCTCCAATTTCGATCATAGGTTTTGGCATAAAACGGCTCTCCTCGGAAATACGAGTGCCGAATCCTCCTGCAAGAATTACTGCTTTCATAAGTTTGTCCTTTCGATAAATGCCCTGATTTTGTCGATATTTGGTAAAATCAGCGGCAAGATATAAAATATTGTTATGAATCCGCACCAGAGAAGAGCGAATACAGTGATCGCCGGAATTCTGACTAAAATTCTCGGCTTTGGGCGTTTTCGTTTCAAGATCAGTTTTGCGTAGATCAGAAGAGTTGCCAGCGACAACAGGCTTACAAGCAGTCCTGTTCCCATTTTTGGCGGTATATAGCTGATTTTTACAGTATTTTCGCCGGCGTTGAGTTTTACCGCGCAAAAGCAGCCTGCTATTTTAACGACGTCGGCGTTTTTACCATTGATTTTGCAGCGCAGTCCGTCGTCGTAGGTGAGGGGAATGAAGAGATATTCACTGTCGGTTGCAGCGGTCGCAGAGAGCCTGAAACTGCTGTTTCCTTCCTTTTCAAGGCGCGCGGGATTATAGGAATTTTCCAGCGAATTCAACAGATCATAGTCCATTAAACCGACGAGCAGATACTGATCGTTTACTTCGCCGAAATATTCAATGCGAAGTTTTATCGTTTCGTTCGTATATGCGCCGCAGTCCACAAATCCATTATTGAAATTCGTTGGATATCCATAGTATTCTTTGCCGCAGTTTGGTATCACGAGCTGTTTATCATTGACATATATCGTCATAGAAACGGCGTCTGCAACATAAAGATGCTGATGCCCGTCGATTTTTAGAGTATAAATAGTATCATGCTCGCCATATTCAATATTTTGTATAACATTTTCATCGCAATAAGTAGAAGTTTTAATAGTTTTAAACAATTCTCCCTCGCCGTTCATCGAGCGATAAATGTGATTCTGAATTGTAAATGCGCCGGATTCAGGACAATTAATCAGACTTTCATCGGTAACGAATCCGAATCCGAAGCTGTAGTTGCATTTGTAATAATTTAAACCATTAAACGTATCTGTATAACTGTATGCGTCAGGTGAAAGTTCTGTCATCGTCAGAACGTCCCGAACGTTGAAAAGCGCATCGGAAAATATCGTTCCGCCCGTATCAATAAGGCGCGTATATATCGTAGAATAGCCCATTTTCTTGTATGCGCCCTGCACGTCGGAATCAACGCTGTGCGTCCAGTTGCTGAGCGCCGAACGCTGCATAATCATTGGATAATTTGATGTAAATCTCGCGTCGGCATTCTTCATTCGAATAGTTTTGGAATCCGCAGGTTCGATCTTGTCCGAAGCTTCATGAATTTCAGCTGCAAAATGATTGTCGACCGGAACGAGAAACCACTCGTCAATAAAGGGATTTCCCACATGAAGATATCCGCCCGCAATTATCTCGCCAATAATGAATGAAGCAAGCGTAAGGCGCAGAATCGGCATTTTGCGCAGGCTCAGGCAAATAATCGAATAAATTGTAATAACGCTGAAAAGCATGACTGAGAGAAAAATTTTATATTTCGGATCAACGCGCAGGAATTCGGAAGTAATAAAACGTGCAACGGCAGGGATCATTGCAATGCAGATGATCATCCAGACAGCGCATAGGATTTTTCTGAGCAGACTTTTCGATATACTTCGGCGCAGGAAAAATAGATTAAGCTTTGGAACATATCTCACCAGCGCGATCGCCGAAGTCCACATCATGAAACTCAGCAGGAATCCGAATCGCATAGGAAATTGCGCATATGAACCGGCATGCCAGAGTAAATTTATACTTTCAAAGAAAACAGGCATGACAAGCACGGTAAGGCAGAAAATAATGCAGATTTTTTTACGGAATTTACATTTTGCAGCGAATATTCCCACGATTACCATGGCGGCAGCCACAGCCGTCCCCCAGAGCATCCAGTATTTTTGAATATTAGTATCTGTCTGATAAAATGCCGTTCCGCGGATGATAGCTATCATTTTAGTGAAAGTTCCCTGCTCGGCACGCATCGTTCTACCCATTTGCGTAAGAAACGGAAGCAGAATAAACGCCGAAATTCCGACTCCCAAAGCAGTTCCGAGACCAAGATTAAGCATAGCGAGAGACTTTTCACGCTTTTTTGTTACAAAAAGAATCTGCGCTCCTGACGCAAGAAAAATAAATATCAGGACAATTACGCCGATGTACGGATTGACGATCATAAAACCGCCGAGAGCAAGCCCGTATGGAAGTATGCGGCGAGTTCTCATGCTGTAATCGAGCGCGATCATGAGCAGCGGAAACAGCGCGGCGACATCCAGCCATTGACTGTTCGTGCCGTAAAGAAGATTGAAACCGCATAATCCATAGGCGAAAGAGGCTATAGTACGCCAATAAATGTGCGCGCGCCTGAATCTGTACCTAAGAAAGGCGCTCATTGTAAATGCGGCAGTGATAAATTTTGCAGCATTGAAAATTGACATAAAGTATAAAATTCCACTGCGCGGAGTGAAATAGAAAAGCAGGTTAAAAGGGCTTAAAAGGCTGCAAATAGCCGTACTTTCCGTCATATTCATTCCAAGTCCCGTATACAAATCGTAAAATAACGATTTATCCCCGTGAAGCACATCATAGATATGATAATATATCGGCACATTCATCTGCCACATATCCATGTAAGCCACTGTATCCGAACCAAAAGGGAAGATTCCCTTCAGCGCATAGATCACGCAGATCGCTATGATCGTCAGAATTACAGCAGGCAGAGAGTCCATTACAATTCCGCCTTTTTTGGGTAAATATTTTTTAAAATTCATTCTCGACTGTCACCCCATTTATGATTCCCTAAAAATATAGGAAAATAGATATTCCAACTTATATTTTACCATATAAATGCAAGCTTGTCAACTGTGTTATTTTCAGGTCAAACATTACAATTGGTATTATTCAAGCCTTTTTGTTTCGTTTTGGAAGATATTTTTTCCACAAATTCGGGAATGCCAGCAGGATCAGAATTATCAGACCGGCAAGCGATACGGCGATTCCAACAGAAAGCCCCGGAACACTGTATTTCAACTCGATCTCATGATCGCCTGCGGGAATTTCAAATGCCATAAACGTGTCTGCAACAACGATCGTGTCAAGCTTTTCTCCGTCGCAATAAGCATTCCAACCGCCGTCCTGCGCAATTGTCGCCATAACCAGACCGTCCGATTCTTTATGAATACTGCCCTTGATCGACGTCGTGTTGAATTTTTCAACGTTGAGCTGCTGATTTTTAAGCTGATCGTAAGCGCCCTGCCAAGCCGATAGGTCGAAACTGTAAATATTCAGACCGCAGCAGCCGATACCCACATCCTCGACCGTAACATTGATCGTAAGAACCGTACCAGCAGTGAATTTCCCAAGATAATCGCTTCTTTCGCCGCCGACAGGAACATCTTTTTCGCCGTCATTCCACTTCGCATTTATTTTTCCCGCGCGGAAATTGTGCTCAAGGTAGTAATCGCCGTCGCTCGGAATAGTGTAAGTGTAATCCAACACGGCGGGCTGAGAACCGTCGATAGTAATGAAATAATTAGTATTCCAGTTAGGGGATTCTTGAAGCGTAATATTGCTGTAAACAAAGTTGTCGCATTCCAATTTGCTGAAAGCATCGACATAACGACCGCAGACTGCATTAAGCAGATTATTCTGATTTTCAACTGCACGGATTTCTTCGGTCACGTGCCAGTCGTTTATACTGTCCGCAACCGCATAAGCGATAGGGAGCGCGGTTGGATTTTCCCAGATATTGGCGTCTTTCGATTCGTGAATAAGCTGACTGTTCGGCGTGTAATATCCGAAATTGTGATTATAGTCGATAACATATTTAATTCCAAACAAACCGTTCTGAACCGGAGAAGTAGGATTATAGATCGTGCTTACGTTTTCTGCGTAAACACGGTTTCCGAGAAAACGGAGGAATTCAAATACAGAACCCTGCATAGTTGAAGAATAATAGCCCATTCCGTGAGAATCGCCGAGCATTGCGGGATTGAAGGTAAAGCCGGAATGAGAAATGGTACGATAAAAATCGTCGTCTCCGTTTTTCCATTCGCCCGCCGTTTTAACGTTTCTTTCAACAGTTTTTGCGTAATTAACGCCCTCGGCAGTCGGCATTCCGGAAATTTCAAGCTGCGAAACATTAACGAAATTGCTTCCGCTGTCGTATATCTGAATCGCCGAAACAACTGTAAGACAGCAGAGCGCCGCAACATTTACAATGCTTATAAGCTTTGTCAGCTTCGGGACGTCAACAGGGTTTTGCGGAGCTTTTTCCCGATTTTCAGGGCTTTTTTTATTCTTGTCGGATTTTTTTCCGCTTTTTTTATTTTTATCCGAAATTTCTTCTTTTTCGGAAATTTCAGCAGATAACTTCTCCGCGGCAATAATCTTTTTTTCGGAGCGTTTGGCGATATATGATAAAATAGAAGCCGCGAAAATCAGAATTCCGGAAATTATGAGCATAACGATATATTTCGTATCGAGTTCGGATTTTGGCTGAGTTCCATGACCGTTGCACACATAGAATATCAGTATAGTTCCGCAGATAAGACCTATTGCCGTGCTTATCGGGTGAAGCTGTTTAATTTTCGCAACTCCTGCGCAGCACATATAAATCAGCATGAGCGAGATCAGGAACGACCATCTGCCCGGAAGCTGATTCGGGAAGTGAAAGCCATGCCACATATAGTCGAGAATATTGCAGTTCAGCGAAGCGAAAAGGAAGCAGATAAATAGCGTATTTACGATTCTTTCTGAAATTTTTATGCCGTTGTTGAAAAGGTAGATCGGCGCCATTATGAATACGAGAATAGTTGTTGCGACGTTAGCTCCGGAATATCCGAGACTAAGCTGCTTACCGGGGAGAAGCTGCTGGAGATAAGCCGTTATATCGGCATACCAGCTAATGCTTTCGGGAGCTGCCATATCAGAAGCAAGCGTATTACCGATAGCCTTTCCGATCGGGAAGATCACCGCCGCAGAAACTGCGCCTGCAAGAAGCGAGAATACCGCAAATCTAAGAATGGATACTCCAAGAGTTTTAAATCCGCCGATACGTAATTTTGATTCGTCGTTACGATAAATATTTATCATTGGAACAGCGAGACAAATGAAGTAGAACACAAGGAAAATACAGACCGCAAAGCCAATGTAGAAGCTGGAAATTATAGTGAGTGCAAGCATAAGAGTATACATCAGCGGTTTTTTGTCGCGGAGCATACGTTCAAGTCCGATAAGCACAAGCGGCACGTATATCAGGGAATCCGTCCACATACACTGAGAGAAGAACGCCAGCATATAAGCGCACAGGCTGTAGGAGACAGCTCCGGCTATCAGGAGGGGGGATTTTTCCCTGATCTTGAATTTTAGAAATGCAAGACAGCTGACGGAACTAAGGGAAATTTTCAGCAAACTTATCCAGTTGAGAGCCGCGACAAGCTTACCGACGGGGAGAAATTTAAAGATCAGCCAGAAAATGCTGTTGCAGTAATAGGCGTTCTGAGCCCAGTTATTGTAGCCGAATGCACCGTTCCATGAGTAAAGCATATCCTGTATCGAATCAGCTTCGGCATTCTGAACATACATAGGGAAATATTGTCCCCACAGATCCATGCACAATATAGACTGATCGCCGAACGGCATGATATTTTTGACCTTATACAGTATCAAGCCGATAACAGTTGAAATCACAAAAGCTATCAGGTATGGAGCCGCTCCTTTTGTGAGGTCAATCTTTTGCTGCTTTGTTAATTTTTTAATTTTCACACGCATACACTTCCTTCAATAAATATAATTATACATTAATAATAACGCCGTAATTTATAAAATGTGCGGTTGAAACATATGTTTTGTAGACAAGTATAATTTTTAATGGCATTTTTTGTGCATAATGCTACAAACCGTCAGTTTTGACACACAAATAATTATATCATTCTTCGTGGTACTTGTCAATAAATTTTTGAAAACTACTGTATTTTCGACGAAATATAAGAAACTTTCACCAAATTTACACTTGCATTTTTCATACAAGTATGTTATAATCATATTATAGTTATACTAAACGCTAATGCCAATTGCGCAATAACTGTCAAAAAATTTTAAAATTTATTTTAAGGAGTGATAAACCATGAGAACCGATACCAAAGAATTGGTTACAACTATCGCATATATGATAGGCATACGAAAAAATATTCTTGAACAGTGTTATGACGAGGACTGCCATGATCTGCTTGTTTCACTGTATGAAAATCAGTCCGCTTCAATAATAAGATATTTAAACAAATTGCGCACCACGCTTATGCAGAAATTCAGAAAAACAGACGATGAAATGCGCTATAATTTAAAAAATCTTAACAAAATTGACTATTATGATCAAGATAATATAAAACAGCTTGAAAAATGGAATATCCCGATAATTAAAAGCAATTACCGTTCCGAAAAGTATATGCAGGATTTCAATCGTCTCATAAATGAAAATATTGATAAATGCGCCTGTCTTTTTCCTGATTGGGTTAACTGGAATTACATAAAAGATCTTTTTGTTATTCCGCAGTATAAAAAAACAAACATAATCAAACGCGAATTTGAAAAATATATGAGCAAAATAGACTGTTATCCTTTTCAGATGTATATCCACTGGATTCCTGACGATTATGGCAGTATTTTATATACCGACGGCAAGTTTTTAAGTATAATATATAAGCAGCATAATGATATGTTTACTGATTATACCAAATATAAAGACGCTCACAGCGAAACCAAAAATAATATTTATAATTTCATTGAAAACAGCTTTCGTGTAGCAATCGCGGTAGACTGCGAAAATTCTGACGTTTACAAGCTATACAGCGTATTGAAGAATTTAAATCAGGACGAACTTGAGAAGATTGAAAAAATCGTACTTTACGACGATTATCATACCAACTGCGGATGGGATTGGCTCGGGAAATTCACACAAATTCCTGTTGAACACGTGGAAGTTGAACGCGTCACCGATCAGAAATCCCTTGTCGACATAAAAATGACAGCAGGAGTTTGCAGGGATTATTACGAAAACAGCATAACTTCTTTCATCATAGTTTCCAGCGATTCCGATTTCTGGGGACTTATCTCGTCGCTGCCCAACGCCGCATTTCTCGTAATGTACGAATACGCGAAATGCGGTCAGGCAATCAAAAAGGCTCTTTCGGAGCGCGATATTTACTATTGTTCTATCGACGATTTCTGTTCCGGAAATATCGAAGAGTTGAAAAAAGCCGTTCTATTCGACACGCTGGAAAAATATCTGCCCGACATTTTATATGTAAACGGCAAGGAACTCGTTCAGCATATTTATACGGAAACCCGAATAACCGCAAGCGAAAAGGAAATGGAGAATTTTTATAACAGATATGTGAAGACTCTCCGTCTGAAAGCCGATCTTGACGGTAATTTCACAATTGAAATAAGCAAATAAAAATGATCGCGCCGCACAAAATGTGTACGGCGCGATTTGTTGTCATGCTAAACTCTGATCGGTTCAATGAAAAGATCAGAGTTTATAGCGTGTTCACATTCATTTTATGTGAACACGCTATAGTATTAATCATATCTCAAAGCGTCTATGGGATTCATTTTAGCGGCTTTATTCGCGGGATAATATCCGAAGAAAATGCCTATCATCATGGAGAAAAAGACTGATATCATAATTGCTATGATCGACGGACTTACAGTAAGCGTGAGAACTTCGGCGATGTCCTGATTCGCGTACTTGATTATCAATTCGGCTGCGATCTTCACTATAAATCCATTTATTACACCAATAAGGATTCCGATAACTCCGCCCGTAAGACAAATTATTATCGATTCCACAACGAATTGCAGGCGAATATTGGAATTTTTCGCACCGAGAGCTTTTCGTATTCCAATTTCTTTGGTACGCTCCGTAACGCTTACAAGCATGATATTCATAACGCCGACGCCGCCAACAAGCAGCGATATCATGGCGATTATGGCAATAACGCAGGTCACTACGAGAAGCACAGTGTTGATTATCTTAAAATCATTATGAGGATCGTAATATTCAAGCCTCCAATATTTGTTCTGGCTGTACAGTTCGTCGAAATAACTGCGTAAAATATCCGCGCTTTCGTTGAAATCATAACCGGGTTTGATCATCATGTTAGCCCAATACTGCTCGTTTGCGGGCATACCTTTGAGACTCATCGCAGTATCATAGGGAATATAAACGGGTGTGACTTTTTCGATTTCAGGCGTATTGGGGTCAAATTTGCCCTGCATCGCCATTGAGTAATGATAAACGCCAACGATCGTGAATTTCTGGCTTACTCCGTCAGACATGGTGAATTCCAGAGTCTGACCAATCGGATTATCATTCTTATTGAAATATTGTCCGACAAAAATATCTGAAACGAGAGCGGTATGCTTCAGCCCGGCACAGTCAGCCTGCGTGATATTTCTGCCGCGCACAATCTTCAAAGAAGCATAATCAAGATAACCGTCGGCAATTCCGGTAAGGCTATTCTTAATAGTTTCGTTATTTTCGTTGATTATCTCGCTTTCTCCGAAATCCTCATTAAGAACTACGGCGAATCTGTCGGGATATTCATTAACCAGACCGTACATCTGCTCGGCTTTGATCGCATCATCAGAAGTAAGGTAAGCGTTCTCTTCCTCGTAGTCTTTCTGCGTTACGTACATAGAAATGTAATTCATACCCATTTTATCGAAGGACGCGCTCAGCGTTTTTTGAAGCGAAGAACCAAGCGTTGTTATCGTAATTACCGCGCTGACTCCGATTATAATGCCAAGCATCGTGAGAAGAGCGCGCAGTTTATTGGCGATAAGCGAAGAAAAAGCAAGCCGTATGCATTCAAACAGATTCATTTGCGTCACCTCCGACATCTGAAATTACCGAACCGTCGCTGATAGTGACGATACGCTGCGTTTCCGCGGCAAGTTCGGGGCTGTGCGTAATGAGAACTATCGTTTTGCCCTGCTCTTTATGAAGTTTATGAAAAATATCCATGACCAGCCGTCCTGTTTTCGTATCAAGCGCGCCCGTCGGCTCGTCCGCAAGAATTATCGAGGGGTCGTTCGCCATGGCCCGCGCAATAGCAACGCGCTGTTTCTGACCGCCGGATAATTCATTCGGCATATGCGTGTATCTGTCCTGCATATCAACCATTTTCAGCAATTCCATAGCCTTTCGCGAACGCTCCTTTCCGCTGACGCCTGCGTAAAGCATTGGCAGTTCAACGTTTTTCAGCGCGCTTGTCCTTGGGATCAGATTAAACGTCTGAAATACGAAACCTATCTCCGCATTTCGTATCTGACTCAGAGCCTTATCGGATAAAGTTGAAATATCTTTGCCGTTGAGGTAATATTCTCCCTCCGTCGGACGATCCAGCGCGCCGATAATATTCATAAGCGTACTTTTGCCTGAACCGGACGCCCCGACTATTGACATGAATTCACCCTGCCGAACGTCGATAGAGATTCCGTTAAGTATCTGCAATTCATTGGGCTGACCAATATAATAACGCTTGATAATATTTTTCATTGAAATTATCGCCTTATTCATTGAAGCCTCCGTATTCAAAACTGTATCGCTGACCGTCGCTTACGGAATTCGGATTCATAATTATATTATCGCCCTCGCTCACTTCCGAAGAAACTATCTCTGATAAGTAATCCGATTCCATGCCGGCTTCTACAGCAACCTCGTCGGCAACAAAAGTTCCGTCGTCCTGCGGGCGCGAAATGTATACAACATTCGTTCCGTCTTCCTTTTCAACTATAGAATCGTAGGGAACGGCAAGAACATTTTCCTTTTCTTCGAGAACTATCTGAACGCTCGCTTTCATTCCTATAAACAGATTCTCATAATCGCTGTCAACAGTGATTTCCGCGGTATAGCTGCCCTCGTTCTGTGAGTAAGGATCATCGGAATTTTCCTGAAAGATCTTCACGACCTTTGTAACCTCTCCTCCGAATTCCTCATCTCCGGTTGCGGAGGTTTTTACAACAGCCCTCATGCCCTCGTTGATTCGGAGAATATCAGATTCGCGGATATCAGCCGTGATGACCAGGGAAGAATCGTCAACGATCGTCATAATTGCTTCGGAAGAGGGGATAGAGCCTTCCGCAGCGTTCAGTGAAGTCACCATGCCGTCTATCGGAGCTTTTACCGTGCATTCCTCTATCTGCTCGGCAAGCTTGTTAAGCTGCTTTTTGGATGAATTATCGGAATTGAACTTCTCGGCGTCTAAAACGTCCTGCATATTCTGAACTGCTGAATCAGCGGTTCTTTTTGCTGAATCATAAGCGTCTTTAGCTGATTGTATAGCGCTTTCGCACGAATCAAGCTGATCTGCAAGAGACGTCATTTCCGATTCAGCGCTCTGAAATTCCGAAATGGCTTCCTGATAAAGTTCAGCCAGCGTTTCTGCGGATTCCTCGTCGTCGGCATACTGGAGCTGATCATACAATTCCCCCTTGCGTGCGGCGGCTGAGTTGTATTTTTCAACTGCTGCACTGTAACGTGCAGAAGCCTTATCACGGGCGGCGACAGCCTCATCAATAGCGCGCTGAGCCTGTACAAGAGAAGTTTCCCTGTCAGTTTTTGCCTCGTTTAGGTTTCGCAAATTGACATCATGAGTTTTCTTGCTCATTTTCTCCGCATTATCAACCTCCTGCTTGAGAGCGTCATATTCATCCTTAAGGGAAGAACTGTCGAAAATGCAGAGAACGTCGCCTTTTTTTACGTAATCGCCCGGCGAAACAAGAAGCGATTCAATTTTCGAAGACGCCGAACTTGTAACTTTCACGGTATTAACGCCGTTTATAGTACCTGAAACGTTTATTCCGCGAATGAGATCGGTCTTTTCGGCAGCAGCGACTTCGATTCCCATTCCGCTGTCGCTAACGGAAGAGAATATTTTGCTGACTGCACAGCCGGCAGCGCCTACTATAATTAGAGCGGCAATACCTCCGGCGGTGAGTCCGACTACGAGTTTTTTGGATTTTGCCATAAAATTATGTTCTCCTTTCTGTCATTGGCGTACTATGATGAATAGTACGATTATTGCAGTTATATAATACCACATTGTCACTGATTTGTCAAGCTTTTTTTCATTTTTTGCAGAGTCCTATAATAAATATACTTGAAAATTGTTTTCAAACAAGTTTATTTGTTGATATTATTATAATTCCGTAATCTTACATAAAAGTTACAAAATTCGAATCAGTATCATATTATGACTTCCTCGCTGTATCAGCGCTTAGTATATTATAGGCTTATGTGAAATAATTGTCAATAGGGTAGGCGACTTTTTAAGAAATCTTTATAAATGTTAAGATAATCTTAAGACGATATCGAACGCCTATTTTTCTTAGCTGAAATTTTATCCAAAATTTTTAGAAAACTTCTTGTAAATCAGTTGAAAATGTGGTATAATATAAATGCATACATATGCAGGTAAAATTTATATTAAAGGGAGGAATGTTTACATGAAAAAAATCAAACCTTTTTTGGCGGCTATGGCTGTACTTATAACTACAGTTTCCGCACCGTTCAATTCCGTTGCAGCGGATAATTCCTACGATATGAAGGTCACGATCGATCTGGGAGGAACAGGCAAAAAAATAAGCCCTCTGATTTACGGAATCAACGAATACGGAAATTCCGCAGACTACAAAAACGTTACTGCTCATGCTGTTCGTCAAGGTGGAAACAGAATGACGGGTTATAACTGGGAAACAAACGCTTCTAATGCAGGTTCGGACTGGAAATACAGTTCTGATACCAATCTTTCTTCATCCGACAGACCTGCCGACTGCGTTCAGAGATTTTCTGCCGACAGTGCGAAACACGGATTCGACTATAAACTGACTACGCTTCAGATGGCAGGCTATGTTGCCGCCGATATCAACGGCACTGTAACGGAAGAAGAAACTGCTCCCTCGGCGCGCTGGAATAAGGTAGAATTCACTAAAGGCGGCGCGTTTGCAGCCGAGCCTGACCTTGACGACGGCACAGTATACATGGATGAATATGTAAATTATATTATCAATAAACTGGGCGATTCGACTGCAAGCAGCGGAATTCAAGCCTACAGCCTTGATAATGAACCGGCTCTCTGGAGTCATACGCACAGCAGAATTCATCCCGAACCGGTAGGAATGAAAGAACTTAGCGATAAGTCAATCGAACTTGCGGCGGCAGTGAAAAAACTCGATCCAAATGCTGAGATTTTCGGACCCGCGCTTTATGGATATACCGCTTACGATCATCTTGCCGACGACGACAACAGCACAGAATGGGAAACTATCAAGGCTGAGGGAGGCTATCACTGGTACATCGACTATTACCTCGACCGTATGAAGAAAGCCGAAGAAGAAACGGGCGTTCGCCTGCTGGATGTTCTTGACATTCATTATTATTCGGAATCCGCAAGAGAAGGCGCGGAGGATAGAGTACAGTCTGTTCGCACTCTCTATGAAAAAGGATTCAAGGAAAACAGCTGGATAGGGCAGTGGTGTCAGGAGAATGTGCCGATTCTTCCAACAATTCAGGCTTCTATAGATAAGTATTATCCTGGCACAAAGCTTGCTATCACAGAATATAATTATGGGGGAGAGGACGCAAGCGCGACTGTTGCTCAGGCTGAAACACTCGGATGCTTTGCCGATGCAGAAGTTTATTTTGCCTCTATCTGGGGAGGAAATTCTTATCAGTTTGCAGGAATAAACCTCTACACTAATTACGACGGCAAAGGCGGTCATTTTGGCGATACGCTTATCCCGACATACACCGAGGACGTTTCGCTGGCAAGTTCTTATGCTTCGATCAACGGCTCTGATAAAGGAACAGTAACAGCAATGCTCACCAACAAAAATTTCACCAACAGTGAAAATGCTGTTATCGATCTTCAGAATTCAGATGCGGAATACGCCGCAGCCGCGGTTTATGCAGTTTATGGCGATTCTGCGGAAATCCGCCTTATCGATATAATTGACAACGTAAAAGACAACAAAGTAAATGTTACGCTTCCGGCTCTATCCGCAGCAATGGTTGTCATCAGTGATGACGCCTCTGACTTTGCCGGTCTGGAAATTTACGATCCCGACGCTGTAACGGAAAAATCAGAAATTTTCAGCGACCTTGACGACAAAATTAACGCCAACGGATTTGTTGAAGTTCCTATATCTGATCCGGAACACATCTCCAAAGTTATAATTACAGCCGATACCTCTACAAAACTCGGTTCATCATGGGGTACGGCAGGCTGCGCGATCTCTATTAACGCTGTCGACAAAAATGGTACGGATTTCTGGACTTCCAAAAGTTACAGCCTTGCATTGGGCAGCGATGTTTCCGCAACGGTTGAATTCGACGGTACGTTCACAAAGGATGAGGAAGAGGTCGAAGCTGTAATTTCCGACGGCAAGATCGAGTTTCAGAAATGGTGGGACGCTTCCGAAAAGCAGGACGACGGCGACGAAGTTGAAGTTAAACTGAAGAAGATAGAAGTTGTTTATAAGTATGAAAAATCTTCCTTAACGCTGAAAGGAGACGTAAACGACGACGGTAAAGTTTCTGTTGCAGATATAGTAATGCTCGGACAATGGCTGCTGACGAAATCCGACAAACTGACGAACGTTAAAAATGCTGATATATACGAAGATAACAGGATCGACGTTTATGATATGATTCTGCTCCGCAAGTTACTCCTTGAATCAAAGGATCTTGCTTCGCAAGGTACTCTTTGATTCATAACTCTAAGAATAAATTATCTGTCTGCGTAAAAATTATATGCAGGCAGATAATTTTGTAATATAAACAGCATAAAGAAAGAAGATAATTTCAGATGACAAAAAGTGAAATGGCAAAAAAATTGACTAAAGTTTTTCATTGGGCTTATTTAGTACTTTTCATTATGATATTGTTGGCGGTATGCCTGACATATTGCGGAAATCTTATGCATTTGCCCTTGAAAATCGACGAATTTGACTTTAAGGGGATTTTCGCAGGAATTTTTATGACTGCATTAGCGATTATCCTGTATGCAGTTTTGAACAGTAAGATAAAAATCGACAGTCGCCGCATAAATATTCTTTATGCGGTCGCCGCGTCGCTTATGCTTACTGTTCAGCTTTTTCTGGTATTCGAACTAAAAAATGTGCCGTTCAGCGATTGCGGATTCATTCACAACGCCGCCTGTGAATACGCGAAAGGCACAGAATTCAGCCAAGCTGTGACCGCAACTGTAAAGCACGAAACTTATTTTTCGCAGTTTCCGAACAATTGGGCAATGCTTATATTGCTGTCTAATTATTATAAGCTGATCTATGCGTTTAAAGGTGGGATTTCGGTCTATGATGCCGGATTACTGAATATAGTATTTATTCAGATCGGACTTTTTTTCATGTTCAGGTGTATGAAGTTGATTTTTAAGGACGATCGTAAGACTGCTCTCGGAATTTTCCTGACGCTCGGTTATGCGCCGCTTTATACGTACGCAGCGTACTGTTATACCGATTCAATGAGCCTACCGTTCGTTACCGCAGCTGTATACCTTATAATAAAAGCAAAACGCGCGAAGAGTTCAAAGGCTTTCTTTGGCTTAACGACAGCGGCAAGCGCAGTCATTGCTGTCGGATATTCAATCAAGGGCAGTCTGGCGGTTCTTTTAATAGCTTCTGTAATTTATTTTGCGGCGAATCTTTCGCTAAAAAAATGGGTTCCCGCAACAATGATAATGGCTGCCATTCTGATCGCTTTTAGTTCTGCTGTTCGAAATTATGGTATAAACAGCGGCATTGCTACAGAAAAACAGCTTGACGCGCATCAATTCCCGACTGTCCATTGGATCATGATGGGGCTTAAAGACGAGGGCGGATTTGACGTTGATGAACATAATTTCACCAAATTTCAGCCCGATTTTGAAACCCGAAAAATCAAGGCGAAAGAGGTTATCAGAGCGAGATTGAATGAAATGTCTGTCGCAGACATGAGTAAGCATCTGATGAAAAAAATCGGATTTACATGGAGCGATGGCACGTATTATATTAATCATCATCTAAAAAAAGCACAGGATAATTCTGTAAAATCATTGATTTGCCATGGAAAAAAGGCGCTTCTATATTTCCAGTCATATCATTTTATGATATTAATTGCTATGGCTCTTTCAATAATTTCGGGAGCCTTCAAAGGAAAAAGCGATTCAATGGCGTATGTTGATCTTGCCGTATTTGGATTGGCATTGTTTCTGATGATATGGGAAACACGTTCAAGATATTTATTCAATTTCATTCCGCTTATGATAATTATGGCGGCGAACGGAATAAATTTCGCATCAGATAAAATTATGAATTTTCACAAAAGAAAAAATCATAATTTTTAGTGTTGTTCCTTAGAACAATAGGACAAAAAGATCTTCGAAGAAAACTTCGAAGATCTTTTTGTTGAAAGCGCCCACCTAATTGCACCAATGAAAAGCCCGACTTTAGCAGGTGACATATGACCCAGAAAGAAATGCTGCTGTTATGCAGCTACATCTACAACAACCGTGTGGAATTGGAACACGAAGTGCGTCAGCTTCAGAATAACATACGATTCAGAAAAATTGATGTTGCCGACTGTATGGAACTGATCTGCGCACTGCAAAGGCTCGAAACGTTCAAAGAAGTTACGAGTCAAATCATGCTGCTGCTTAAACTAAAAAGAAGCAGGGGAATTAATCTCCCTGCTTCTTTTTATTTCTATTGTTGAAACCTTTTACTAATTGCGCCAAACTTGTATTTGGTGCAATTAGTAAAAGGTTTCAACAGTGATATCTTCCAAGCCTATTCATAAAATAAACATCCCCCGGCAAAGCCGGGGGTATTTCAGTAAACGCCCCATAGGGGCTCAGAATACAAGCCACGCCTTGAAAGGCGTACTAACACGGACTC
>CAJTLC010000002.1:162039-180367 GCA_910576995.1 uncultured Ruminococcus sp. | reverse complement strand
CTGCTTCACGAAACTAATCAGTACATAACCACTATCAGCGGTATCGGCGATGTTCTTGGTGCAATAATCGTCAGTGAAATCGGTGATATCAACCGTTTTGAACGCCCTAATCAGCTTGTTGCGTTTGCAGGACTCGATGTTACCATCAAGCAGTCGGGCGAATTTTCGGGTACAAAAAACAAGATTTCAAAGCGAGGCTCGCCATATCTTCGCAGAGCCATTTGGCTTGCCTCACAGCGTGCTGCATTCTGTGATCCT
The DNA here is from genome assembly GCA_910576995.1 of uncultured Ruminococcus sp. Lineage (GTDB taxonomy): Bacteria > Bacillota > Clostridia > Oscillospirales > Ruminococcaceae > Ruminococcus. The sequence goes on along the minus strand of CAJTLC010000002.1, from coordinate 180,109 downwards.
ATTTTATCCGATTACTATCAATCTCTCAGAGCCAGAGGAAAACATCATCTGACCGCTGTCGGCGGTGTTGCACGCAAGCTTTGCAATATTATTTTTGTTATTCTTAAAGAGAACAGACCTTATCTGCCTACCCCACCTAAAAATCCTCAAAATTTTTCTTGATTTTTTTCATTTTGGGTATTGACTTTTTATAGCTGGTCTTTCTGGCAATCATCGCTGAATTTGAAAGGGATATTATTGCAGAGCGAATAGCAGATAACTTAATTGAGCTTGCAAAAGATGGCAGATGGATGGGCGGCTGTACGCCCACAGGATTTAAGGCGATACGGAATACTATCGGTAGTGGGAAAAATAAAACTTCTATTACTCATTTAGAGCCTATACCCGATGAAAAGAAAATGGTGCAGCAGGTTTTCAGAACTTTTCGTTAATGCCGTTCTATCAATAAAACCGCCACTATTATCGGTAAGGACTATAAGACGAAATTCGGAAAGGAGCATACAGCTTTAAGTATTAAAGATATTTTGTGACAGCAATGAGCGTGATTTGGCTGAAGCCAAAAAACAGAAAGAGAAGATACAGTCCGCTATTGCTACCCAAGTCAAAAACCTGCGTGAAGCTGACGAAAACATTAAGTGGTATATCCAAGAGGACATAACAGCACTGTCCGATGAGCTGTCACAGACGGAACGCTTGATAAGCAAACTGGAACAGGCACATCAAGGACAGCAGGATATGATGAAAGGACTTAGTGAGGTTAAAAAGACCCTGCTTAATTTCAACAGCCTTGTCACCGATTGCACATAATCGCAGGGCAGATTATATGCAGACGTGATTTTTGCCTGTCCTGTGAGTTCTTCATAGCCTTGACTTTGCATCATTTTTGCACATTCCAAACGAAGTTGAACGCCTGAAAACGTATGAATCGCATTTGCTATGCCTATCTAAATCACACATTTCATCCTCACTTCCCCGAAAAAAATCATCGTAGTCCTCGTTAGAGCAGCCTTTTATATGCCTTGAACTTGCCGTACAAAATCAAATCAAAAGCATTGCATTCTGCTGTATTTCAACAGGCGTATTCGGATTCCCGCAGAAAGAGGCGGCGGAAATTGCAGTCAGAACCGTACGAAACTTCCAGAAATCTCAAGAAATCAAGGTGATATTCAATGTTTTTAAAGAAAGCGATGATGAAATCTACAGGCAGTTACTGGGATAACATCGAACTGCTGAAACATAAAATCAATACTGCCGATGCCGTTATTATCGGTGCAGGTGCAGGACTTTCCACGGCTTCCGGATTCACATATTCTGGTGAACGCTTTACAAAATATTTTATTTTTTTGATTTCATTGAGAAATATCATTTTGGGGATATGTACTCCGGCGGATTTTACCCGTTTGAAACGCTTGAGGAACACTGGGCGTACTGGTCTAGATATATCTATATAAATCGTTACATGAACGCTCCGAATGATACTTACAAAAGACTTTTTGAGCTTGTAAAAGACAAGGATTACTTTGTGCTGACTACAAATGTTGATCACCAGTTTCAGAAATCAGGATTTGATAAACAAAGATTATTTTATACACAAGGCGATTACGGACTATTTCAATGCAGTGAGCCTTGCCACAATGAAGTTTATGACAATGAAGAAATCATTTGCAGAATGATTGCAGGGCAAAAAGATATGCGCATTCCGTCTGAGCTGATACCTAAGTGTCCAAAATGCGGAAAGCCTATTACTATGAATCTTCGCTGTGATGATACATTTGTGCAGGATGAAGGCTGGTATAGAGCAAGTGAACGATACAGCGATTTTATTCGCCGTCATCAGAATTCAAATATTTTGTTTTTGGAGCTTGGCGTGGGATTTAATACGCCTGTAATTATCAAGTATCCGTTTTGGCAAATGACTGCCAAAAATCCAAATGCGTTTTATGCCTGCGTCAATTTTGGGGAAGCATTTTGTCCAAAAGAACTGAAGGGCAAATCTGTTTGTATCGATGGGAATATTTTAGATGTTATTTCTGAGATTTTATAGAGATATCTATAGCTATATACTTTCATTTAAGGGTGCAAATTGCACCCTTTTATACCTCTGAAAATTCAGGGTGCATTGCGTCATTCGCTTGGTTACTTGCCATAATCGCACCTAACGAATAATACAATCGTTGGGTGCATTTTTATTGTGAAAAAGCCGAGAAACAAGGAGTTTTCGGTTTATCATAAAACGATATCAGCCACAGTGAGGTAAAAATCACTGTGGCTTTTTTCTTTTTGCAAGGTAAAATAAAACGATAGCAAGTAATTGTTTTTGATATAATCCCCTTAGAGTAAACACACAAAAATCGTGTAAAAACTCTAAGGGGGTATTTTATGTCAAGAAGGGGAACATTGAGTGCTGAAGAAAGAATTGAAGCGGTACAGGAATATCTTGTTGCATTTCAACAAGAAGCGCATTTACAGACTAATGAAGATGCTTCATCTGAAATCAGTCGCCCGTATCAAGAAGAATACATATATTCCGTCAACACCTCAGATCACAGCAGAGAATGTTCTTAAGCGGGATTTTCACGCAGATAAGCCAAATGAGAAGTGGTTGATGATACAGAGTATGTCCCGTGTCGGAAGATGCGTCGATAACGGTCCGATGGAGGGATGGTGGGGATCCTGAAATCCGAGACGTACTATCTCCGCAAGTTTACAGATAAGGATGAACTGATCTCGGCGATAGAAGAATACATCAGATACTACAATACAAGGCGTTACCAGATCAAGCTGAGTTGTATGACGCCGATGGAATACCATGAAGCGTATGCTGCTTGACGGACGGCGGGCGCTGCGGCAAGCACCTTTCTCCGTTCGTCGCTACGCTCCTCACTCCAAAACGTACTTGCCAATTGCTAACAACAAAGCAGCCTGCACAAATTGCACAGACTGCTTTTAGTCATTACATGGAATATTTTTTGTTTTTGCGCTGTCTACTTGACAGGGGACGGGGCAAATTGCAGACTGCATTTTTTATAATAAGAACTTGTGTTCATAGATTCTGAACACGTATTTTCAGCAAATTTTCATGCCGGACTGCGTAATAACTACTTGTCATACGACAGTATGCCTGCGGATTTTTGCCTTGAAATACGAAAAATATATCTGCAATCCAAGCATTTCGGATTGTGTCAACACACCCTAATTAATTTTCATAGTAGGGAGACTGATAAACTACCAGACGATCCACAACTTCATCATAGATCGTATATCCGTTTTGATCAAAGTAGGGACGAAGAGTTTTGTTAAGATCACTATTGACAGGAACGGCAATAAAGTCATAGCGTTCAGCGTCAATAAGGGAATTATCACTTTGATCGACATCATAAAAATCGAAAAGATAGATCTCATCACGTTGTGCAGCATGAGGAACATAGTATGGATCGCAAAGTACCGACGCGTCCTGTGGGATAGAATCAAGCATTTCATCTACCGCCGCAATTCCATCTTTATTGTTTTTGTAAGTGTTAAAGCAGTAAGCATATTTAGTCTGAGTTCCAAAAGTCATGATAATCGAAGCGACCGCCATCAGGATCGGGAGACGCTGTTTTCGGGATTCTTCCATTTCAGAAACATTTACTGCAGCAAGATAAATCAGCATAGTCGCCGGACCAAGCGTATATTGGAAGCCAACGTCCGCAGCGCACGAATATAAAAATCCAATAACAAGATTTGTTATAATAAATGGCATCATCAATAAATAACGGTGAATTTTTTTGGTGAAAAGAGGCACGAAAAGCAGAGGAAGCATGATAGCTAACAAGTATTGTACCGTAGATTCATTGAAGAGCATACTGATCAGATAAGCGGGATCGGAAAGAGAATTTTTGACAACTTCTGTCATTCCGCCTGTTGTATCGATCATCAAGTGTCCGAATCGCGAAGAGGACATGGACTGACCATCTCCATGATTAGTAAGATAATCAAGAATGCTCATCATGTAAATTCCCGAAAGAAGTGAGACGATAATGCCATGAATCCTCTTGAATTCGCCCTTATACTCGAAGAACATATACATGCCTATGCAGATAACGAACAGAGGCGCATCCTCTTTTACTATGCAGACTAGAGCGGACATGATGTAAAACATGGATATTTTTTTATTGTCTACTGCCCAGAGAAGCCACATTAAAAGAGTTGGCATGAATGAATTTTCGTGGAAAAAGTAATACAAAGGACCTGTAATTCCAACGGAAAAGCAGTATGCGAGACAGATTCCGATAAGTGGAATTCCCTTGATCTCGCGCTTTTTGGCAATAAGGAAAAGCGGAATTACGCCTCCCATTACAAGAACAGAATGAGCGATGTGAAGAGTTACGGGGCTGCTGAAAATCTTGTAGAAGGGGAGCAGCAGATATAAAATGAATGATGCATGAATCTTGAAATGTGATATTTCAAAGTCTCGTTCGCAAGTGGTAATAGGTTTAAGATCCTCTGCCATGTGATCGTACATTTGAATGAAAATTCCCATATCAAAACATTGAGTTTCAAAACATTTGTCGCGGAGTATCATGAATATGCTCATAACCGTACCGACAAAAATTGCGGAGACTAAGACGGTTATTCCGCAAATTCTGCTCGGAACACTGCACAGAGATTTTATCTGTTCTTTTTTAAAAGTGCCGATAATGTAATTAACAAGAATTACGGAAACAATGGCGAAACTTATGCAGAGATATAGATTCATACCTTTCCATAAAAGTGTGAAATTAAAATATAATATTGCAGCAACAGCAAGAATGTGATCGCTGAACCGCAACTTTTTTGGCACTATCCAGTGAATGATCGTCAGAACAATAAATCCGATTACCATATAAAAGATTGATTTCTGCATATCTATGTTCTGAACAAAATTTACCCACTGTGAATCGGCATAAATGTTCTGATTGCGCATTTCATAGATGTTCAAGCCGGAGAAGAAGAAAAATACAGCTATTAATCTTATCATGAGCATATCTGGAAATCCGCAGTTTTTTAAGAATACGGAAATTTTTTCAAGCCATGGACATGATTTCAGAACAGCGTTTTTGCATTTGATATACGTTTCCTCAGCATTAAATTTAACTTTTGAACTCTTTTGTTCAGCCGGTTTTGAATTAGGATTTTCGTCCTTTTTCTTATTTGGCGATTTAATTTCTTCCGACTTAGGTTTTTCTTTAGTTTCTTCGCTCATAATAAACTCCTTTTTGTTTGACTTAGAGCCTGTTCAGTATCTTTTTATGTGCAGTGTCCCAAATCTTTGATTTTGATTATTGCTCCCCAAATTAACTCTTGAAGATTTTATGAGCAGGGCAGCTGCCGAAAGACAAGGAAGAAAGCCGCAGGAATATGCGCATATTTCAAGGATTTCTGACGAAGTATTTCGGCAGCCGGGAAAGCAGAAAATTCAAGAGTTAATTTGGGGAGAAATACAAATGCTATAGGAATAGCTAATGTGTAGAAAAGATATTGATGAGGCTCTTGGATTGAATGTAATATCTTTTATATTATAGCATTAAGGACGCTTCTTGTCAAGCATCTTGCTGCTCTTACTTTATATAACGGATTAAAAATAAGAATGTGCGGATAAATTTATGAATTTTATATAAATATTTTATGAACAAGATTTCGAGACAACACCGCACAATGTGCAAGCAGATTCGATCGATCTTTGTGAGGTGTTGCCTTAAGAAAGAATTTTGAGAAATTTTAAATAAAGCCCTTTACAATCAACAAAATTTATGGTATAATGTAAAAAGTAATGGCGTACTTGAATCCATACACATCTAATATGGTTCGTTAGAGATTAGTATAAAATACGCCGATATTACCCTTTTGGCTGCGAGGTTAGCAAGGCGCTGCCTGAACACGATTCTGCCCGACTGACCTCCAGTAGGGCTTTTTTTCTGCAAATATATTATATGAGGAGGTTTCTATGCCGTCTTTACTTATTAAAAATATTCGGGCAGTCGACGCGGAGATCGATAAGATTACAGACGTTTTTATTGACGATGGAAAAATTCGCGAAATCGGAGAAAATATTTGCCGCGACGCCGATGAGATCATCGACGGTTCGGGGCTTGTGCTGATGCCGTCTTTGTTCGATATGCACGTTCATTTCCGCGATCCGGGTTTCACTCATAAAGAAGATATCCTTACGGGCTGCGCGGCTGCTCTGGCAGGCGGCGTGACAGGAGTTCTTGCAATGCCGAATACTAAACCGCCCTGCGATTCACCCGAAACTATCCGCTATATTATTGAGAAATCCGCGGATACAGGTGTGGAAGTTTATCCTGTAGGCTGCATCACAAACGGTATGAGCGGCAGCAGCCTCTGCGATTTTGACAAGCTTAAAAATGCAGGCTGCATTTGTATTTCCGATGACGGCAGACCGGTTGAAAACGCCGAAATGATGCGCCGCGCTCTTGAACTCTCAAATGAGAATGGTTTGTTGGTGGCTTCTCATTGCGAAGATCTCTCGATTATTGATGGGGGAATCATGAATAAGGGAGAAACTTCCGAAAAACTGGGGGTAAGGGGCATGGATCGTGCTTCCGAGGATTATATAACATCGCGTGAAATGATACTTGCCGATTCAGTGGGCGCGCGGATTCATATCTGCCACGTTTCGACTGAGGGCAGCACGGCTATGATAAGGTTTGCGAAATCACGCGGCGTTAAAGTTACCTGCGAGACTGCTCCGCACTATTTCATGCTTACGGACAAGCTTCTTGAAAAGCGCGACGCCGATTACAGAATGAATCCGCCGCTCAGAACTTCCGACGACGTTAAGGCGATAATCGAGGGCTTGAAAGACGGCACGATAGACTGCATAATCACAGATCATGCGCCTCATGCTCCCGAAGAAAAAGCCGATTTTGAAAAAGCTCCCAACGGCGTTGTCGGATTGGAGACGTCGCTTGCGGCAGCTTTGACCGCTCTATATCACAGCGGCGAAATTACACTTAGCAAGATTGTTGAACTTATGTGCGTGAATCCAAGACGAATTTTAGGACTGGAAATTCCTGCTGTTCAAGTAGGAAAAATTGCCGATCTTGTTATTGTCGACATTGATCGGAAGTGGACTGTTGATCCTGAAAAACTTCACTCGAAATCCCGAAATACCGTATTTAAGGGAATGACGCTCACTGGTAAGCCGCTGGTGACGATATCGAAAGGCGTCGTTCGCTATGACGGGAGAAATAATTAACTGGAGGAATATATATGTCATTCGACAGATTGATTGATAAGATAATTGAATTAAAAAATCCTACGGTCGTAGGTCTTGATCCGAAATTGGAGTATGTTCCCGCATTTATTCAGCGCCGCTATCTCGATAAAGACGGTTGGTCGCTTAAAGCTGCTGCAAAGGCTATTTATGATTTTAATCAGGCAATAATTGACGAGATACACGACATCGTTCCAGCTATCAAGCCACAGGCAGCTTATTATGAAATGTATGGTCACTACGGAATCCGCACATTGGAAAAAACTATCAGATACGCTAAGTTGAACGGAATGTTCGTTATCACTGACGGAAAGCGCAATGATATCGGCGCGACTATGGAAGCTTATACAAACGCTCATCTTGGAACTACTGTTGTAGGCGAAAATAATATGGAAGCTTTCGGCGCGGACGCTCTTACCGTAAACGGATATCTCGGAACTGACGGAATCGCGCCTCTTTTAAAGGTATGCAAGGAACAGGATAAGGGTATATATGTTCTGGTTAAAACCTCTAACCCGTCCAGCGGCGAACTTCAGGATCTCAGACTTGAAGACGGCACGCCGATCTATGCGAAAATGGGCGATCTCTGTGAAATGTGGGGTGCGGATTCCATCGGTAAATACGGCTATTCGGCTGTCGGAGCGGTTGTCGGAGCAACTTATCCCGAAATGCTTGCCGAATTGAGAAAACGTCTGCCGCACACCATGTTCCTTGTGCCGGGCTATGGCGCTCAGGGCGGCGGTGCAGAAGGTCTTAAAGGCGGATTTGACGAAAACGGACTCGGAGCAATAGTTAATTCCAGCCGTGCAGTTATGTGCGCATATAAAAAGGAAGGCTGCGACGAGCGTGATTTCGCTAAAGCTGCACGCCGTGAAGTTATTCGCATGAGGGATGATATTACGCAGTATATCAACCTTAAATAAGGAGTATTTTATGTATAAATTCAGAAGAGCGACGGAAGCTGAACGCAGGGAATGGCGCGGCGGTACGCATAATATTCGGGGCTATGGGGCAAGTGAGGAAGATTTTGCTCTTTTTCTCGGAAAGGCTATGACGGTTTTCGGTCAACCTGACGAGATCAGCAACGACTGGGAAAGTATGTACAGTTATCTTATAATTGCAGAGGATGAGCAGGGGAATGAGATCTTGCTTGAAGTCTATCATGGTCCGAGCGGTTCGGCGATAGGCGGCAAAGACGGAGATGATTACAAGCAGGCTTCCGAAGAACTCATACAGCTTATTCTCTTGGCTGAACCGACCGATTATGAGCATGAAAGCGTATATTATGACATTCCCGCAAATGTCAGGTATACTGTCAAAGGCGGTAAAGCATATACAGAGTCGTCATTTCCCGAGGATATGGATCCGGAAGATTTTATGTAAACAATTTATACTTGACTCTATTGCAAAATATCCAAAGAATGTTGAACAGAAATTTCGTATGTCAAGGCGGAGGAGGAAAGCGTGCTGACGAACGGTGACGACGACAACGCAGACAGACGAAATTTATGTCAGCATTACTGGATAGGTTGCAATAGAGGCAAGTATGACTCATGACTTCAATGGCGCAGTCATGTTTTATAGATTTTCAAAACTATTGAAAGGATTGGTAAAATGTCTGTATTTAATCAATCGAAAAAGGCTTATCTGATGCTTGAAGACGGTCAGATCTTCGAGGGCAGAAGCTTTGGTGCGGAGGGTACTGTTATCGGCGAGGTCGTGTTTACTACGGGCGTTACCGGTTATCAGGAAACTCTTACCGATCCAAGCTATTACGGACAGATAGTTTGTCAAACGTTTCCGCTTATTGGAAATTACGGCGTCAATGATGAGGATAACGAATCGGCGCGTTCGTATGTGAGCGGTTATATCGTGCGAGAATGGTGTTCGTCGCCCTCGAATTTCCGCTGTCATGGGAATATTAATGATTTTCTTGCAAAATATAATATCATCGGAATTTGTGGTTTAGATACGCGCCGCCTTACGAGAACTATCCGCGAGGCAGGCGTTATGAACGGCGTTATTACCACGGATAATATCGACGACGAAAAAAAAGAAGAATTTCTTGCGAAACTGCGCGGATTCTCAATTAAAAACGCCGTAAAAAACGTGACGACTCCCGAATTGAGAACTTATCACGCCGACGAAAAGAAATTCCGCGTTGCGCTTTTCGATTTCGGATATAAGCGCAATATCAGGCAGGAATTGATTGCTCGCGGATGCGAAGTCATTGTTGTGCCTGCAAATACAACGGCGGCTGAAATTTCCGAACTTGCACCCGACGGAATAATGTTCTCGAACGGACCGGGTGACCCTGCGGAAAATACGGAGATAATTGCAAATATCCGCGAAATACAGCAGCTTGGTATTCCGATTTTCGGAATTTGTCTCGGTCATCAGCTTATGGCTCTTGCCAACGGCGGAACTACTGAAAAGCTGAAATACGGTCACAGAGGAGCGAATCAGCCCGTTATCGATTTGGAAAGCGGTCTCACCTATGTGACGAGTCAGAATCATGGTTACGCTGTGGTCGGAAGCAGCATCAATCCTGCTGTGGGAGTTGTTTCACATATCAACGCAAACGATAAAACCTGCGAGGGAATCCGCTATATTTCGGTAAATGCGCGTACAGTGCAGTTTCATCCCGAGGCTCGCGGCGGTCCTCTCGATACAGCTTATTTATTTGACGAATTCATAGAAGCAATGGAAAGGGCAGGTGAGTGATATGCCGCTGAGAAGTGATATTAAAAAAGTGCTGGTCATCGGTTCAGGACCTATAGTTATCGGTCAGGCGGCGGAATTTGACTACGCCGGTACTCAGGCTTGCCGCGCTCTTAAACAAGAGGGGCTGGAAGTTGTTCTTATCAATTCTAATCCCGCTACGATAATGACAGATAAAGCAATGGCGGACAAGGTTTATATCGAACCCCTTACGCTCGACGTTGTTAAACGAATAATCGAGATCGAACAGCCTGACAGCTTATTGTCCACTCTTGGAGGACAAACAGGGCTTACCCTTTCAATGCAGCTTGCGGAAGAGGGATTTCTGGAAAGTCATGGCGTCAAGCTTCTTGGCGCTGACCCGCTGACGATACATAAGGCGGAGGACAGGCAGGCTTTTAAAGATACAATGGAGAGGATCGGCGAGCCGTGTATTCCCTCGAAAGTTGTGGAGAATGTCGATGACGCTATGGAGTTTGCGCAGGTTATCGGCTATCCGGTTATCGTTAGACCTGCATTTACTCTCGGAGGAACTGGCGGCGGAATTGCCGGTACGGAAGCTGAACTTCACGAGATCGCCACAAACGGACTCAGACTTTCTCCTATCACGCAGATTCTTGTTGAGAAATGCATTAGCGGATGGAAAGAGATAGAATTCGAAGTTATCCGCGACGGTAAGGGAAATGTTATCACAGTCTGCTCTATGGAAAATTTTGATCCCGTCGGTGTTCATACGGGAGACAGTATCGTAATTGCGCCTGCGGTAACTCTTACAGACAGGGAATATCAGATGCTCCGTACTGCGGCGATAAATATTATTAAAGAACTCAAAGTCGAGGGCGGCTGCAACTGTCAGTTTGCGCTTCATCCGACCAGCTTTGAATATGCAGTAATTGAGGTAAATCCGCGTGTTTCGCGTTCTTCCGCGCTTGCTTCGAAGGCTACGGGATATCCTATAGCCAAGACGGCGGCAAAGATCGCTATCGGTTATACTCTTGATGAAATAATCAATCAGGTCACGGGCAAAACTTATGCCTGCTTCGAGCCTGCGCTTGATTATGTTGTTATCAAATTCCCCAAATGGGCGTTCGATAAGTTTGTTTATGCAAAACGCACTCTCGGTACTCAGATGAAGGCGACAGGCGAAGTTATGGCTATCGGAACTTCTTTCGAGCAGGCTATGATGAAAGCTGTTCGCTCTATCGAGCTTGGTCTCGATACCATGAGCATGAAGAAATTCGCCAATATGACTGCAGATCAGCTTCGTGTTAAGCTTCATGATGTGGACGACGAGCGTTCGTTTGTGGTGTTTGAAGCTCTTAAAAAGGGCGTTACTCCCGAGGAAATCCATGAGATCACAATGATCGACAACTGGTTTTTATATAAGCTGCTCAATCTGGTTGAGCTGGAAAATTGGCTTGCGGACGGGGTTCTCACCGAAGAAAAATATGATGTAGCCAAGCAGTACGGATATCTTGACAGCACTATTGAGAGGATTTCAGGTCAGAAATGCCCGAAGCACAAAACAGCCGTATTTAAAATGGTTGATACCTGCGCGGGAGAATTCAAGGCGGAAACTCCGTATTTCTATTCTACTTTCGACGAGGAGAACGAAGCCGAACAGTTCATCGAACGGCAGAATACAGGCAAAAAGAAAGTAATAGTTTTCGGTTCGGGTCCTATCCGTATCGGTCAGGGAATCGAGTTCGACTACTGTTCCGTTCATTGTGTCTGGACTCTTAAAGAGCTTGGTTACGAAGCAGTTATCTGCAACAATAATCCCGAAACGGTTTCGACCGATTTCGATACGGGCGATCGACTTTATTTCGATCCGCTGACTAAAGAGGATGTCGAGGCGATAATCGAGACTGAAAAACCTTATGGTGTTGTAGTGCAGTTTGGCGGTCAGACTTCAATCAAGCTTACTCGTCATCTCTCTGATATGGGCGTGAGAATTCTTGGTACGTCCGCCGATATGATCGACGCTGCCGAGGATAGAGAGCGTTTTGACGAAGTGCTTGAAAAGTGCGGTATTCCGCGTCCGCAGGGTCATACTGTCATGACGACGGATGAAGCTGTTGCGGCTGCGGAGCAGCTTGGCTATCCTGTTCTGCTGCGCCCCTCCTATGTTCTCGGCGGTCAGAATATGATCATTGCTCACTCGCAGGCTGATGTTGTGGAATATATGGGAATTATTACAAGCCACATGATAGAGAATCCAGTTCTCATCGATAAATACATGATGGGTACGGAAGTTGAAGTCGACGCAATTTGCGACGGCGAAGATTTCCTGATTCCGGGAATTATGGAGCATATCGAGCGTGCCGGAGTTCATTCGGGAGATTCGATCTCAATCTATCCTGCCCAGCATCTTTCGGAGCGTATCAAGCGAATTATCGTTGAATACACCAGAAAACTCGCTAAAGAACTGAATGTGGTGGGTCTGGTTAATATACAGTATGTGGTTTATAACCATGAGGTTTATGTTATCGAAGTGAATCCGCGTTCTTCGCGAACAGTGCCGTATATCAGCAAGGTTACTGGAATTCCCATGGTCGACATTGCTACAAAAATTATGTTCGGCGCGAAACTCCGCGATATGGGCTACGAGAGCGGACTTTATCCGGCAGGCGATTACGTCGCAGTCAAAGTTCCCGTGTTCTCGTTCGAGAAGCTTACCGATGTGGATACTATGCTCGGACCTGAAATGAAATCTACAGGAGAATGCTTGGGAATCGGCAGAAATCTTGAAGACGCGCTTCTCAAAGGCTTGATTGCGGCTGGATTCGACCTCAAAAAAGAGGGCGGCGTGCTGATTTCGGTACGCGATTCCGATAAGCGTGAAATTTTACCGATTGCCGATAAATTCGAGCAGATGGGATTTGAATTGTACGCAACTTCGGGTACTCAAAGCGTGATGACGCGAAATATGATAGCGTCGCATCTGGTCAGAAAAATTTCCGACGGAGAACCTAATGTTGTTACGCTTCTGGAGAGCGGCAAGATTCATTATGTCATTTCAACTTCGGCTAAAGGAAGGCTTCCCGAACGCGACAGCGTTAAAATGCGCCGCAAATCTATTGAGCGTTCAATATGCAGTTTAACTGCGATCGATACTGCAAAATCTCTTGTAAAAGTTCTTGAATCGGGACGCACGATAAATGACGTTGAGCTTATAGATATTACTAAAATATAAGTTAAAAGATCCTGTCTTCAAATTATTGAAGGCAGGAATCAAGGCAGAGAAAATCTGTATAGAATTAATATGAAGGAGCTATTGAAAAATGAGTGAATGTACACACGATTGTTCTTCTTGCGGAAGCGACTGCGCTTCCAGAACCGAACCGCAGAGTCTTATCGAAAAGCCTAATCAGCTTAGCAAGATAGGTAAAGTTATTGGCGTCGTCAGCGGAAAAGGTGGAGTTGGCAAAACTATGGTATCTTCCATGCTCGCCGTATCCATGCAGCGTATGGGCAAGAATGTCGGAATTCTTGATGCTGATATTACAGGACCTTCCGTTCCGAAAGCCTTTGGAATTCATAATAAGGCTGAGGCGTGCGAATTTGGAATCATTCCGCAGAAAAGCAAAATGGGTATCGACGTGATGTCTATTAATCTGCTTCTGGAGAATGAATCCGATCCCGTAGTTTGGCGCGGACCTGTTATCGCAGGCGTTGTCAAGCAATTCTGGACTGACGTTATCTGGAAAGATGTGGATTATCTTTTCGTGGATATGCCGCCCGGAACAGGCGACGTTCCGTTGACAGTGTTCCAGTCGATTCCTGTTGACGGCATTGTTATTGTAACATCGCCTCAGGAACTTGTTTCCATGATAGTTGAAAAAGCTGTCAAAATGGCTAAACTTATGAATATTCCGATAGCTGGAATTGTTGAAAACATGAGTTATTACGAATGTCCCGATTGCGGCAAACGTCATAAAATTTACGGTGACAGTCACATTGAGGATATTGCCAAGGAATACGGAATTCCCGTTATAGCGCAGATTCCGATCAATTCTGAGTTGGCTAAGCATTGTGATCAGGGTACTATCGAGTTGTTTGAGGGAGATTGGATGGACGCTGCTGTAAATCAGATCGCGGCATTATAATACAAATCCCAAAACAACAATTGGAATTGCCGCAAAGATCGGAGATATAATATGAAAATTGGATTTATTGGTGCAGGAAAGGTAGGCTTTTCACTTGGCAAATATTTTTCAGAAAAGGGTATGGAACTTTCTGGATATTACAGCAGAAATCCTGATTCCTCACAGGCTGCCGCTGAGTTTACGTCGTCTGTAAAATATTCGAAGGTTTCGGAACTTATAAGGGACAGCGACGCCATATTTCTTACAGTTCCGGATTCGGAAATATTTCATGTTTACAGTAAAATCAAGAATATGGGTATCAATGGCAAGCAGCTTTGCCATTGCAGCGGGGCAATGACTGCGTCAGACACTTTTCCTGATATATCGGAATATTCTGCTCATGGTGCATCAATACATCCACTTTTTCCAATAAGCAGCCGTTATGAAGCATACAAGCAGATGGGAGCGGCTTTTTTCTGTATAGAGGGCGATAATGCGGTGGTTGAGATATGGACTGAAATTTTATCTGCTCTTGGCAACAGAACGAGGAGAATTTCTCCGCAAAACAAAAAGCAGTATCATGCTGCTTGTGCAGTATCAAGCAATTTAGTTTGCGGACTTATTTCAATGAGTATTATGCTGCTTAAAAACTGCGGTTTTTCGACTGACGAGGCACTTTGTGCATTAAAACCGCTTGCCGAAAGCAATATCAGGAATATTTTTAGTCAGGGACTTCCTGATGCTCTTACAGGGGCTGTAGAGCGTTGCGATATAAAAACGGTAAAAGAGCATATACTATGTATAAATTCTGACGACAGGCAGATTTATAAATCACTTTCTATTAAACTAACCCAACTCGCTGAAATCAAACACCCTGAAATTGATTATTCTGAAATGTATCGTATATTGAGCTGATTTTTAAATTAGATTCGATATCAATTTTTAAAAGTCTGTTCAGTATCATTTGTCTTAAAAATAAGTGAGTGTTTAATCGAAAGTATAATTCTAAGAACTTGTTCTCATAGGATTTGTGCGTAAATTTTCGAGCATAATTTTATCGAGGGCAAGGAGAAAGTCCGCAGGAATACTAGCGTATTTCAAGGTCTTTCGACGTAGCAATCGGTAAAATTTGCTGAAAAGATGCGTGCAATATCCTATGAGAACAAGTTCTAATAAACGGATTTTGTGAGGTGTTTTCCTAAGGCAACACTGCATAATTCCCCAGATGCATAAGTTTAGCTTACAAAAGTAAAAAGTAGATTTTTCATAGAAAATATTTGACGGGCGTCAGCCTGCCTACATATTTTCTCCTTGTATTCGCCAAAATTATGCTCGAAAATTACGCAGATAACAAAATCTTTGTTTTTGCTCATCTGCGTATGCTTTAGTACCGCACATTTATTTTACGTGAACACGCTTTAGTGTAATTTTTAGTAAAGTTTAGTATAGTATTGCGGTATTGGCGCAATTTTTGATATTAGGAGGATTTAAAAATGAGCGATATTATTGAAAACAACTTAGATGAAATTGAGGAGAATGAAAATTACATTACCCTTACTGATGAAAATGGGGAGGATGTTTCTTTTGAAATTCTTGGAACTGTAGAACGTGAAGAGCGTGTTTTTGCAGTACTGCTTCCTTTTGATGAAGAGGACGATGGCATTGTGATACTCGAAGTTTTGCCAACAGAAGATCCTGAATATGACGAATTTACAGCAATTGAGGATGAAGCGCTTCTTGATGAGATTTTTGAGGAGTTTAAAAAGAATTACAAAGGCGAATACGAATTCGAATAATTTATTAGAGTATGTTAGTATCTTTTTATGTGTGGATTTTCGAGTTGATTTTCGTCAGTGACAATGATTTTTGACGCAGTCAACGATAAAATTTGCCTAAAAGATGTGTGAAAAAAGATGCTGAACAGGCTCTTATACTTGACTCTATTGATTTATTCTGAAAAACTCCTCCCGAATGCCAAATCAGTTATGGGCATTTTTAGCTTGAATTTAAGTAAACCTTTAATTTTGAGAATCAATTCAGAAAATGGTGAGGAAATCACCGAAATTGAACATGGTATTTTTCCATTTATGGATATAAAATAACTTATTAGCAATAAAATGAAGATTCAATGAAACTTAAATATCAAGAGATTGAAAAATAATAGTTGAAAGATATAAAAAATTAAATTGTTGGAGCATAACAGTTCAGCGAAACAGCTGGAATGATTATGCTCTTTTTGTTACTTCTTGCTATTAACAGAAAGTTTACAAATAGTTTTTTCTCATCTTATAAATGAAATATGTTCTGGTATATTAAAATAGATGAAAATGGTCTGAAATCTCATATCTGTAAAGGATTCCTTGGCACATTTTCCGCAGCCAACACATAATTCAATATCAATTTTGGCAAATACCCCCTTTGGAATTGTAATGTCATTTTTCGGATAAACTTTTATGCAGCATCCTCATGCGACGCATTCACGAATACTGACTGTTGCTTTTCTTTTTAGCATAATAAATCTCCTCATTTTATTACTGTAAGTATACCATAAGAGACAATTTCTTTCTGTGATTAAATTACAAAGCAGCATTATGCAAAAAGCCGCTAATAAATTTCTTTTTTGAATATTTAGGTTATAATATTATCGTCATATATCGGAAATGGAGGTGTACGTATGTCAAGACCAAGCCGATGCCGAAGAATTTGTGCCAAACCGGAGTATGACAGTTTTGCACCACGGAAGGAAAACACAAGCTGGTAGGCTGTCAAGATTTGCTTCAATGCTTGTGGTGAATTCCTGAATAAGAATCATATTAAGGTGACGGAATATTAACTTTTTACTTTGAATATATATATCTACAATTTTCTTGGATCACCACGGAACAGGAGTCTCTCTTTCTCGAATAAGATCCTGAACACAGCCCTATCAACAAGAAGTAATCCAATCTTATGACTTCCAGACTCCAATGTTAAAGTCAACTTGTTATTCTTTTCATCATACTTGTGTAAATGCTGATAAATAATTTGAGATCATTGCAGTATTCCTACAACAACATATCTCTGTTCTCCATCGTCCGTACACGTAATGATTGTGATTCTGTTATCACTAAAATCATCAAGTACCCATGTTTCGTTTGGCTCGACAATAATTTTTTTGCTTACCTTGTATGAATATTTATTTTTCTGCCTGTCATACAGCGTGATCTCCATTCCGATCTCCACGTTTTTGAGATCGTTGAAATATTCTTTGTATATAGTACTGCTATGACCGGCGATACAATAATTACCATTGCCGAAGTCGCCTGTCCCGATGAAATGTCCTGTCGCTTTTGAGAGCGTCTGATTTTCAGTTCCCTCTAAAATAGGCGCTTTGATTTTTAAATCTGCGATCTCCACAACGGGATTATCACTAATCAATTTTTGCTTCTGATACTCCCAGGTTATTTTTTTGACACCATAAAAACCAAGAACGCTTATTCCCGCTATTAAGGCAATGAGTCCTGTAAAAAACAGAACCCATTGCTTTTTATTTTTTCTGATCATGATGTCAGAATTTTTATTACTTTTCATCTTCTGCCTTACGGAGTACACCTGACTTTACTACAGCATATAAACCCAGCAAAGCAAGAACAAGAGCAGCCGAAGCAGTTGCAGCTGTTTTACATGAATTATTGCCTGTTTGCGGCAAATTAACGCTGCTGCCGTTTTCACTGATACCGATACCTGTAACGGGATCAATCATATAAGTGTCGAGAAGTTCGCCGTCTGCTTCGAAAAGTTTAATGGAAACCGAACCGTTTGGTAGTTCCGCAGCCGATGCGCTGTCCGGATAAACGTTATTTTTAGTTTTATAATCTTTCTTTGCCATATCACACATTTCAGCAATAGAAGCGAAATATTTATCTGTAGATACTGCCGTAGTTTCAGGAGCAGTTGTTGTGTTGATCGTTGAAGTAACAATTGTTGTCGTTGTAGATTTAGTAGTTGTAGTCTGCTTTGATGT
>CAJTLC010000002.1:0-161940 GCA_910576995.1 uncultured Ruminococcus sp. | reverse complement strand
TTGTTGTGGTAGAAGTTGTAGTTGTCGACGTTGTCTGCTTTGATGTTGTTGTGGTAGAAGTTGTAGTTGTCGACGTTGTCTGCTTTGATGTTGTTGTGGTGGAAGTTGTAGTTGTTGATGTAGTGGAATTTGATGTCGTTGTGGTAGCAGTTGTGATTGAAGTAGTAGTAATCGGTCCATCAAGGCTTACAAATTCTCTGTTATATTTTTCAGCATATGTCTGAGCCGTGCTGTTAGTATAGCCGTATATTACTGCATTTGTTGATATTGTTAAACCAGAATCATATATATTACAATCTTTGTTTAAAATTGTTATGCTTGTCGATCCTGTACATCCATCGAATGCCTCTCTACATAATAATTCCATACTATCTGGAATTATTATGCTTGTCAATCCTGTACATTTATCGAATGCAAACACTTCAATTACCATAACACTGTCAGGTATTATTATGTTTGTCAGGCTTGTACAATTACGGAATGCCCAATTGCCTATAGAAGTTATACCTTTCACAATCGAAACTTCTTTAACAAGTTTTTTATTTACTATCGGCGAACTATTAAAATCCTTCATCTGTCCATTTCCATATATGTACAAATATCCATTTTCATAAAGCGAGTAATGAACATCGTCGCCCAGATCGCCTGATTCTATTATATCTACTGCGGTTCCGGCAGGCGTAGTGACTACGGGAGTTGGATTATTAGGTGTTGTCACATCCGGATTTGTAGGGATTAATGATGACGTATAAACAGCTTTATCATAAATTTCAGTATATTTTTTAGCAAAACTTATAGCGCTATTGCAGTAATTGATATCTGAGTTCAGGTCAGAAAGCCATGCATCAACGGTTGTACTGCTTGCAAACGGAACGGCCTCAACAAAGTTTTTAGCCCATTCAGAAGAATAATCCTGATATGCAAGATAATTTTTATACGCCCCATTAAAAGTCGCCGCATTTTTCTCTGTAGGATTCGCCTTATAAGCATAATAAGCTGAATTCAAAACCTGCTGTGCATACTGCCCTGCGGTATACTGCATTATAATACGGATATTATTTCCGTTTACATCCTCAAAATTAAAGACTGCATCCATAGCATTTCCGCCTACTTCACAAGCTTTAATGATCGGATTCCCCTCTGAAATAAGATCCCAAACAAAACTAAAACTGTATAATAGCATTGTTTCTGTGCCTTTTTCAAGTGCAGCAGTACCATATGAGCTTTCATATGTGGATATTATGTTATTAACAGCATTCTGAAACGCTTTATCGTCGGACGCTTTTTGAGACATTGATTTTAAAAAGTTCATTCTATCATCATTTACTTCTTTTAATGCCATCGCTTTTGTGATTTTCTCAAAATAATCCGTTGCGCTTTCAGTCACGGTATTAATATCATCAAGAATTTCTGTATATTCTAATAACTCTTTATCCCAATTTAATGCTTCAATAGCTTTAACTAAACTGGATCATTAAGAGAATCAGCGTTTTCAATTAATTCAATAGCTGCTTTCGTATCAACAGCAATTCCCTCTTCAACAAGCGCTTCAAGAAACTTATTCTCAAATTTTGCAGTTCTTTCGGCAAAATCTGTTCCCCTGTCAATAAAAGAACTGTTTTCGGTTGAACCCTCGGAAAAAGTAAGGTAATCCATTAAAAAGGCTTCATATATCTGTTCCTGCCGTTTTTCATCGCTAACTGCGCTTACAAATTTAGCATCTAACATTCTGTAAAAAGTATCCCACTTTTATTGTTTCGCACTCTTTTACAGCCGTATTTTTCGATACTGCTTCATAGACAGGAGCAAGTTTTTTTATATATTCTCCGTAAATACTCCACAGAATCAGAAATAATAATGCTTCATAAAATTTCCCAGTATCAATATAATTATTAATGCATTTTACGAAATCTTCAGGCATTGCTTCAATATCCTTTTCAATCAGCCCAAAAACCTCATGTTCTGCATTTAAAACGCCAACATCAGCAACTTTCTTAACTGAATCAAGCATTTTATTAAATATAACACCGTCCTGTAACTGTTTGGCAAAATTATTAAGCATTATTATATTTTTTCGTATAATCTCATTAAAATTCCCGCACAGTTTATTGAACTGTTTACCATAATTACCATTCATAAGTTTTGGTATTTTTATGCAGATATGAGTCAAGAAAAGTAAGTTTTACCGGATTTTTAAGAGGTTCAAACAACTCGTTTATAAATTCTTTCTGATGCTCTAAAGACGAAACAAATCGCTTGATTTCAAGCAGTGTGATTTTATTTTGATACAACAATATTCCCCCTCTTTCTAAGAACTTGTATGCACATTTTAGTATAGCATAAATAAGAAGAAATTACAAGTTTTTATTTTGTGAAAGTCGATGCATACTAAACGCTATTGCAAATCGTGCAATAGCAGTCCAATATTTTTAGATTTTTTTAAAATTCCTCTTGACATTTTGTGATTATAATGATATAATTATAAAGTAATGTGCCGCTGTGGTGGAATAGGCAGACACAAGGGACTTTGATGTTTGCATGCATAGCAATATGCGTCTGTGGATTATCCGCAGAGAGTGCCCATAGAGAAATTTATGGAGTAGAAGTCGGCTAAAACGGTGAATGCGCAAACAGAACGCCGTGCTAACCCGTAAGGGTGAGTGTAGAGACCTTACACCGACTACCTAAGTCCAAAAGGATATGGTAAAGACTAAGTCCGGACTACAACATACGTTTTCGTATGGCTATGGTAACATAGAGTAGTGTGAAAATCCCTCGCTAGCAATAGCGTACCGGTTCAAGTCCGGTCAGCGGCACCATAACGCACCCAACGAATTATACAATCGTTGGGTGCGTTTTTATTGTATTTAGAAAACCCCCGGCTAGGCCGGGGGTTCAGAAAAGCTTAAAGCTATCAGTCTTGAAAAAATAACTCCTTTTGATTATAATAAATTTGCGGCTACCAACTGCAAAATAATAATCAAAAGGAGGTTATTAGAAAGTGAATGACATACATAGTTTATCACATTCTAAGTGGAATTGCAAGTACCATATAGTATTTGCACCGAAATACCGCAGAAAGGTATTTTACGGGACGAAGAGACTGGAAATCGGACAGATACTGAGGCAGCTTTGCAACTGGTATGGAGTAACATTACTGGAAGCAGAAGCATGTCCGGATCATATCCATATGCTGGTAGAGATACCGCCTAAGCAGAGGATCAATGTCCATTATCTGCCGGTATGGTCTCTTGGCGTGAAAGGATGGCAGTTTTCAATCTTTATAGAACCGATAGTTGCCATACAAATATGCGCCAAAGCAGTAGTCTGCGGCGGAGTTTTATCTATAATTTTCGCAATTATATTGCTTTCTGCAGAAGATACCGCCTCCTTGAAAATCTCTCTTTCACCGTAGTTTTCACGCATAAGTCCCCAGACGTGAGGATGCTTTATACGTTACTGAAAAAATTTTTCAGGTAGCCGCGAATATCCCTTTCATGAGCAGAAGACAATTCCAGAAGTTCACACATTTATCTCACTCTCTGCTTTGATCTTTTCGCAGATTCTTTGAACGTTTAATTTTTCACGCTGATATGTGATCATATCCCGGGCATCTGAATTATCCTAAAAATATTTTTCTATTTTATCAAGCAAACTATTGGCGGCTTCAGTAATGTAAACGCCGTCGATCGATACGTCTGAAATATCATACAAAGCCGCATTCTGATGATTTCTGATTAATTGTTCCTGTAAATAAGGCGTAAAATCAAAATCTTCCTGAGCAATACCCAATTTTTCCAGCGGATTCAAATCAAACATACGCAGTTCAATATGGTCAACCCCGTTGTTGAGCAAACCATCAAGAGAATTTTCATCTCTCGGCTTTAAGCGCACAGGCAGATATAATTCGCCTGCCAAAAATAAAATCCACTTTTTTATGTAATTCTGAACACTCTGAATATATGCCGCTAGATCGCTGTAATCTAGCTGTGGAACAAACTAATTCCAGTAATCTCTGCGGCTGTTTCTCATAGAAGCAAATCCGCTGAAGGACGTGCCGTTTTTGCCGTCACCGTCAAATGAAAGGTCGTACATCGGACTTGCAGCTGTTAGCAGCACGATCAGCCAGCTGTAACGGCTAACTTGTTTAAGCAAGTGAAAATACAGCGTATTTTTGTCTGTATCAAAACTTTTCAGATACTCCTCTGAAAAAGAAAAATTGAAATGTATTCCCGAGTACAGCATCATACGCTTCAGAGGACAGCTTAGAACCTGTCTTCACAAGATCAGTGTATGAAGACAGGTTCTAAAAAGAGTAATTTTTGTAGAAATTTAGAATTTCATAAAACCTATTATTTCCGAAAGAAAAATGAATATAAATTTCAAAAGTTCATATTATGTGCTGGACATTTCTTCGATTTTATAGTATAATAATTATATTACAGTGCTTCCGCTTGAGATAAAGGCAAGTTTGCTGATAAAAATTCCTCATAGCTTTTGCCAGCGTCAATGTACGGCAGCGCACTTTTTTCGCTTTGCTATGAAAAATCTTTATTCAGCTGCTTTCACTTCAATCGCAAGTGTAAGTTTGTATAGAATAAGTTTCGTACATCTAAGAGTCTGTTCAGTATCTTTTTTGTGAGGTACTAAGAACCTGTAAACAGTCTCTTACTGAGCAAAAAAGGAGTGATCGAATGGAGCGCATTATCAGTAAAACTATTTCTGCATTCATTGTTGCAGCTATAATGATCTCAGCAGCGCCGCTGAATACATATGCGGTAAATAATGCGGAGTTAAAGGACAGCGGAATTAATTATGCGGAAACAGTCGAAACTATTGGGAATCCTGGCATTGGATACACCTCGACCGTATGGTCGTATTGCAGTCCCGGAAAAACTAATATTTATAATCCGACAGGGGATATTATGCTGTTTTTTATTGATATAGGAGGATTTTCAAGCGGCTCGAACGGCGTTAAAAATGATGACGGCACTTATACCGACGGAACGGATTATGATTTTGATCAGACATTTCTTGACGCATGGGCTGAAACACTGAATAACTGCCGCAGCAACGGCTGTATGGCTGCGCTGCGTTTCAGATATGATTCAACGGGAAAGGATAACCCCGAACCCGCGAGTTTTGATCAGGTTCTCCGCCATATTCAACAGCTTAAAGACAGCGGTATTTTTGAGGAATATTCTGATGTTATAGCTTTTGTTGAATGCGGATTTGTTGGCAAATGGGGTGAGCAGCACGGCGGAAAATATACTTCTGTTCAGCATAAGGCACAGCTTCTTGAAGCGCTTTTGCAAGCCGTGCCTGCACCGATTCCTGTAACTGTACGTACTCCCGATATTTTCGCAGAGTGGGCGGGAATCGCCAGAAAAGATCTTAATAACCGCGAATTGATAGACAGTCTCACGGAAAGTAAATATACGTCTGAAATCCAAAAAAATAAAAGCCGCATCGGACTTTATAACGACGGATATATGGGCAGCGATTCCGATCTTGGAACATATTCCAACCGTGAAATCGAAACTGCATGGCTGGCTGATCAAACTATGACGTCATATTACGGCGGCGAATTTTCGGGAAATATTGATTTTGCGAAAAAATACGATACATATCTTCCTGAAAATGCTATTCCCGAAATGTACAAAACTCATCTCAGTTACATCAACGGAAATATTTTTCAATTATATAAGGATTACATATTTTCCGAATCTTATGATGTAAGCAATGTCGATAATTCGGCGTATTACGGTCAGACTGTTTTCAGTTTTATCCGAGATCATCTTGGTTATCGCTATGTTTTGCGAGATTCGAATATAACTCCCGAAACTCGGCAGGGCGGATCAGTTCAGGTGAATTTCAGTGTAGAAAATACAGGTTTTGCAAATCAGATCCCAGCTGCTCAGAGTTATATCCTGATCGAAAAGGACGGAAAATTTGCTTATGCGGAAGCTGATATCGATTCCCGAAACTGGCTTTCCTGTACAAAAAGCGAGGAGACCGTAAGTTTTAAACTTCCTGACAGTATTGAAGAGGGCGAATGGAACGCGTACCTTAAACTCAGCATGGGAACGCCTGCTGCGGTTACTAATATGACGGGTCGAAGCATTCGTTTCGCGAACGATAATATCTGGAATTCTTCGCTTGGCGCAAATTACATCGGAAATTTTATTGTTGGCGAAGCGGAAAGCAGGGGGACTGATAATTCCCTGACAGTTTCGGAAAATTCCGATGATCCTACGACTCAATTTTATAACGTAGGCAAGAAAACAGTTGTAGACGGCATGATCTCATCTTCCGAGGAATGGACAGAGGAAATGATCGCAGGAAGCAATGATTCCGGTTATAAAATTTATGCAAAAGCAGATGATCAGTATCTTTATCTCATGAGCAATATACCTCAGGACGCCGCCGCTCCCGTGTACAATCTTCAGCTTTATGATGAGACAGGGGAGAGGTATTGGCTGTATTACGCTTCAAACGGATTTATATATTTTAATCATGACAGTTATAACGGCTGCCAATGCAAATGGGGAGATGACATGGTAGAATTCAGGATTCCGTTTGAAGTTATGGGCTTAAAGCCGAATTCTGAAATAAGCAATCTTCGTATTTTTATGCAGGACAGTGGAAACGACTGGAAATTAATGAGCGATGTGACCATTCCCAAATGTACTGTTCCCGCGGATTTTTCCGTATTGACATCTGAAACAAATTATCGCATGAATGTCGGCGATAACCTTGAATACACTGTAATTGCCGAACTGGAATCGGGCGAACCGAAATATATCTGGAAGCGGAATGGCGAATTACTTGACGGAATAAATGACGCATCTATTCGACTGGATGATCTTACTGCTGCAAATTCCGGGAAATATACGGTAACTATAGTTTCGGCAGGAGGTATTGAAAAAGAAGTCGTCGCATTCAATCTTGAGGTTGTAAGCGAAACAGGAGATTATCTTGCCGGAGATGCAAATTGCGATGGTAAAGTTGAAATTGCCGACGCTACGCTTATACTTCAGTATCTTACGAATAAGGACGAGTATGCGCTGACCGGGCAGGGGCTTATCAATGCTGATGTTATAGGAAATGCCGACGGAGTTACGGCGCAGGACGCTCTCACAATACAGCAAGTTGACGCAGGCATTTATAAACTTTCTGACCTGCCGCTGAAAAATTAAATTGATGACAGATCGTACATTTCACGCAGCTTTTTTATAGCTTTTTTCTCGATTCTTGAAACGTACGAACGCGAGATGCCCATTTTTTGGGCGGTTTCGCTCTGAGTATGCGGCGAACCCGAATACAGTCCGTATCGGTAGATCATGATCTCCAATTCGCGCTTATCAAGGCATTTCCCAAGAAAGCTGTATAGTTGTTTTGAGCGTATGTTCAGTTCAACAAGTTCGTGTATATCAACGCCGTCGTCGATCAGATCGATCAATGTCATAGCATTGCCGTCTTTGTCAACTTCAACAGGCTCGTTTATGTAGATATCGCCTGCGGATTTTTTTGCGGCGCGATAGTTCATCAGAATTTCATTTTCGATACAGCGACTGGCATAGGTAGCGAATTTTGCGCCTTTTGTATAGTCGAAGGTGGATACTGCCTTGATCAATCCGACGCTGCCGACGGAGATCAAATCATCCTGTTCGGCAGCGGACTGCGAATATTTTTTAACAATATGAGCCACAAGCCGAAGATTATGCTCGATCAGTTCGTTTTTTGCCGATTTATCGCCCTCAGCCATTCTGATAAAGCATTCTTCTTCGCGTGATTTTGAGAGAGGTTTCGGGAACATACCCGTGTTATCCACATGAAGAATGAAAAATACAAGATTTTTAATGATCTCAAAAAACATAAGCAGCGCCTCCGTATCAGCATTTTTATCTATAAAAGATTATATGCGGAGAAGCTTGAACATGATTCGCTTATTTTTTATCAATTTCGACTAAAAAGGAGAATATTAGTATGATATATATATGCTATCCAAAATGTACTACCTGCAAAAAAGCGCAGAAATGGCTTGACGAGCATGGTCAGACTTATGAATTACGCGATATCAAGGGAAATAATCCAACTTATGAAGAGTTGTGTGAATGGTATAAGAAGAGCGGACTGCCGCTTAAACGTTTTTTCAATACCAGTGGTATTCTTTATAAATCAATGGCGCTCAAAGAAAAACTATCTGAAATGAGCGAAGAGGAGCAGTTGAGATTATTGGCGACAGATGGAATGCTTGTGAAACGACCGATCTTAATAAGTGAAAACAGCGTTCTTGTTGGATTTAAAGAATCTGAATGGAATAAGATTTTATGCTAATTCCTAAAATAACAATAGACAAACTTACGGTATGATGAAATTTATGCCGTAAGTTTGTCTATTAACATTTTTGGGATTAGTATTAGATATTCGCCTCCATCGCAAATCATATAGTAATGCTGACATAAGAACCTGTCCACATAGGAAATTCTGCACGTCTTTTTAGCAAATTTTGACAATTGCTGCGTCAAAAATCCGCACATAATTTCTATGTAGACAGGTTCTAAAATTAATTTGTCCGCGTCATCGTCATCACCATACGACGATATGATATAATAGTGAAAAGTGCCTTATCTTATGCCAAAAACCTTGCAGCATTCAGAATTTTCCAATTATTGAACAGGTCAATTTGAACTCTCAGGCAAAGATTTAATTACTCCTGCATCGAGTTTTTGAATCGCAAGAGCGTCTTGAGCTGTAACTCCGTCTCCGACATTGCTGCAATCGGCGTTTACCATGCCCTGATCAGTAAGGTTATATTCGTCTTTATTGGTGAGGTATTGAAGAATAAGTGTAGCATCGGCAATCTCAACTTTGCCATCACAATTTGCATCGCCGATGATTTGCGACACGTTTATTGTAGTTTCGGTAGAAGTAGTTGTTGAAGTTATAGGCGAAGTAGTCGTTGTGGAGGTCTGCAGATCATCGGGAGCGTAAGCAGTATACACTCTTTCATACATACATTTTGCCCACTTTACACGCATTTCAGCATATCCTACATCGGAAGGATGCACTCCGTCTCCGCTGAGATAGTCCGGATGCTCTTCGAAAAAACTTTGAAAATCAGGACCTTTTATCAATTTGTCGCCGTATTCTT
Organism: uncultured Ruminococcus sp.; assembly: GCA_910576995.1. Lineage (GTDB taxonomy): Bacteria > Bacillota > Clostridia > Oscillospirales > Ruminococcaceae > Ruminococcus. The sequence continues at coordinate 152,783 of CAJTLC010000002.1, read as the reverse complement.
CATAAAGTTTATCGATCATGGCGTTATACAGCGGAACATTATCCTTGACATCTGCATTTGTGGATGCGGGAATTTTAGGAAGAACAGGAACTTTGCCGGCATTAAGGATCGCGTCGATCATATATTTTGTATTATCGTAATATTCTTGCGTGAGATAATCTTTGCCCCAGCAATCATTAGTTCCATATGCAATACTGACATACTTAGCATGAGAAATCGAAAGCCAGCGATCAATATTCTCTTTTCCGTCACTGCTTAAAATTCCGCCGATTCCTCCATTTTCCTGTATAGGAAAATATTTGTTGTCAATCATGTTTATATGGGTTGCGAATCCTGTTCCATAACAATTGTTCATACCGCCCGCAGTAATCGAATCGCCAAGAAAGAGCCAGCTGTCCGATACTCCATTCGAAACGCTGTGAATATCAAAATTAATCGATGCAGTTTTGCCTTCTTGACCATCAGATTTTGAAATATTTAGGCGTATCCAATTGTAACCCTCCATGGAAATAAGATGTTGACGTGATGAAAGAGTATTTTCGGCAACTGTTTCAACAATTTCCCAGCCTTCTTCGGGATATTTACCGCCGGAGGCTGCATTTACTTCAATGGTATAATCCGAGGGTTCCATATTACGGTTGGCATAATTTCCGATGTTGTCAAAAGCGCTTGTGTTGTACCAAACAGCGATAACTTGCTTTTTATCTGCATCTGGAACTTCAGAAAGATCATAAGCAAGGTAATCAGGCGAAGTCATGAAGCAGAATGAGAAATAATGTTCGTCGTTTGCTGATTTAGCGTCTCCGCTGCCTGAATATGACGGACAGTTTCGGCTGATAACGGGATTAGGCTCGATCATTGATGCGTTTGCCGTAAAGCAGTTTAAGGCAGCGATCATAGTGGACATAGCAGCTGTAGCTGCGATTATTTTTTTTAATTGTTTATTCATAGATAATTTCTCCCTCTTTAAATATTATAATAAAATTATAACATATAGTTGACGAAAAATCAATATAAATTTTAAAAAGTTTTGTATATCTGTCACTTGATGTTTAATAATTACATATAATTATAATAAGATATTATAATTATTTACGAGGAGGGCTTTCTATGATAATGAACGCCGAGGTATTAGGAATTGAAAACGGATTCTTGATGGTTTTGGATATGGACGGCGATCGTGAAGTAGCTGTAAATACACGTTGTTTGAATTTCAGATCAGGGGACAGGGTAAAAATAATTTACAACGGTATTATGACGTTAAGCATTCCTCCACAGATAAGCGCATGCAGAATAGTCAAGATTGATAACTGCTTTGAAATTTATTTGCAAAGATACAAGGAGATCCTCAATACAATGATAATGGATATGCGCGGCGCTGAACTGATCGACAGCATTTCTCATAATTTTATTGTGCAGATGATCCCGCATCACAGAGCGGCTATAGAGATGTCGGAAAACATTCTGAAATATACAGAAAATTCCGAATTGAAGGAGATTGCAGAAAGAATTATCAATGAACAAACTCAAAGTATTTCTGATATGACAGCGGTGCTTGAGCAGTGTAGTCAGCTTTTGAATTGTTCCTGCGACGTTCAGGCTTATCAAGAAAATATAAAAGTTATAACTGAAATTATGTTTTCGAAAATGCGAAACGCTTACTTTGATAATAGTGTAAACTGCGATTTTATTCGTGAAATGATACCTCATCATGAGGGAGCGGTCAAAATGTCGGAGAATGCCTTGAGATTCCAAATTTGCCCAGAACTGACGCCGATACTCAATGAAATAATCACATCGCAGAAAAAAGGGATACACCAGATGAAATGCCTTGCAGAACAAATAAGATGCTGTCTTTTTATGCGATAATTAGAACCTGTCCACATAGGGAATTCCGCACGTCTTTTCGGTAAATTTTGCCGATTGCTATACGCCAGTATGTCTGCGAAATTTTTCCTTACACTCGACAAAATTATGCTCGAAAATCCGCACGTAATTTCTATGTGGATAGGTTCTTAGGGTGTGTTCATAGAAAAGGTGTGCATTTAGTCTATGAATACAGATTCTAAGAATAAAAAACAAGCTCCTGAAAACTTAATTTCGGGAGCTTGCTTTGTTTTGAAATAAAAACGACGATTTAGTGATGTAGCGTTTTAGAGTAAATATTGCAATTGTTCTTGCATCTTTCATTCATTCGCTAATTTTGAGACTTAAAACGAGTTAATTTTCATCTGAATAAGAGTTTTGTCAACTGCGCAGGCAATAAATTCGGAATTAGTAGGTTTGTATTCAGGATTGCTTACGGTGAACCCGAAAGCTGCGTTAATTCCCTGAGCACCGAATCTGTCCCACGCCTTGTCGATAGCGCCTCTTATTGCACGTTCAACTCGTGCAGGAGTTGTATCGTATTTCTTTGCCACTGATGGGTAAAGTTGTTTGGTTATACAGTCAAGTCTGCCTCCGTTTTCGATACATTCAAGAATTGCATAACGAATGTATCTATAGCCTTTGATATGAGCAGGAATTCCTGCCTGTCTGATCAGTTCAGTAACCATGATCTCCGGATCGTTTCCATTATAACCGGTTGAATTTACAAAGGATTTCACAATTTCTGAAAGTTCATCAGCATTGTAAGGCTTAGGTAAGAAGTAAGACGCACCGCTGTCGAGAACTTGTCTTTCAATAAAACCATTATCAATTACCGAAAGAACGATGAATACAGGACAACTTGTGATCATTGAACGGACTTTCTTGATCACCGCGATCGCGTCGGTGTCTTCAATTTCCAGATCGACCACTACGACATCGGGAGAATCCGAGAGAATAGCTCTGATCAGCGATTCTTCATTATTGTCGCATACAGCTGCATATATGCCATGTTCCTTGAGAACAGCGGCTGTTTTTGTTCCTTCAATCGTTGTGCTTTCGCAAATAAGAGTTTTAATTGTTTTAGTTTTCATTTTATTTCCTTTCGATTTGCCGAAAGGTATATATCTTGGCAAGTATATCAAATTAATCTTTTTAAATCATAATAAATTAATTTGAAGCGCATATTATGACTCAAAAGAATCAAGTTGATCGAGGACATACATAGATAGATTAGCTGCGTCAGCCGCTTCCGTTAGTCGACATCGCGTCGGCAGCAATATTCACAGTAAAGTCATGTGCTTGCCGATCATCATAGATCGAAATTCAGAATTCAATCATATTCTTATTCCCGATCCGTGATCAGAAAATTTGTCCTCATAAATGCAGCATACTTAATTTCAGCAAATTCATTTTTTAAACTGCATTGAAAAAGTGTCACAGGAAAGAAAGTGTTGAAGTTATTGGAAATAACATCTGTCGAAAGCGTTCCGGACTGCGAATAATATAATAATGTATTTTTTCGTCGTTGCATACAATTTTTGCATTACCATAACGTTTCGGAAATATACACATAAAGTTTGACGAAAAAAATTATGCGCATATTTGAAGATGTTGTGTATATCAAAAAGTAGTTCGATACTATCCGTATGAGGACAATTTCTTCAATGTTGTGTTGATTTTCATCAACAAATCTATTTTATCACATTCGCTTTTAAATTTCAAGCCTTTATGACAAATTAGTTTTATAAACTTATGATCAGGAGTCGAATTTTTTTATAATTGCCTATTTCAGGTTATACCAAGGATATATTCAGTATCTTTTGATGTTAAAATAAAATAGATTTCGAAGCTGCTTCTGTTGTAGATTATAACCAAAAAATATTAAGAATATTATACAATATTACAAAATTTATTTAATAATGCAACATTTTCTTATTTTTTTAACACTTAATTATTGAAAATGTTTTTTGAAAGGCTGGTTAATTATGAAAAAAATACTTGTTGCTCTTATTTCATTTATCATGCTTACTTCCTGCGGGACTATAGACAATGGCAGTTCCGTCAATCAGAACAGCGGTAATTCAGCGCTTACAACTGACATAGTTGACAGCGAGCTTGAAGATGCCAAAACGATTTTCGATTTGAAAGACAAATTGAACATGACTTCTGATTGGCTCAAATACAGCGAATGCGACGATGATGATGAATTTTTGGCGTATTTTGATCTGCTTGCCCTAACAGATAATGATTATATAGAAGTTGAAAAGGATGACAGCAAATATATTTTATTTTTATATCGCTATTATGGCTATGGAGCTGTTCTGGAAAATGTTAATGGAATCGACAAGAAATATTCGGATAATACACTTACATTGGATTTCAATAAAGAAATTAGTCAAGTCGAAAATAAAGGCTGCGAACCGGATATAAGCAATTGCATATTTATTATCAGGGTAGACGATGACTTTGATAATTTAATAGTCGACGGAAGAGAATATCAAAAATATGACGGCGGAAGGCTGCGCGTGGGTGATAAATACGGCATGGTGGACGGAGAATTCAATATTCGCGTGCCTGTAATTTATGATCTGATAATGAATTTCCCTTTAGCAGAATATACTTTGAACGCTTCGTCATTGGAAGATGTGCCGTTGTATTATCGAGTATGCGGCGAAAACGGAAGCGGTATCGTAGATGACAATTTTAATACCGTTCTAAGTCCGAAATATTATAATATCACATATATCGGCGATAATAAATACGTTGTAATGAGAGAGAAAGGGGAGAGCAGCGGTATAGAAAATAATCAGATAGGCGTGATCGACGGAAACGAAAATATTATACACGATTTCATCGACGGATTTGTTGATGCAGAGTTTCGGCGCAATTATGCACATCAGATCATCTTTAAACGAAGCGTCGGGGGTAAAGTTTTGAGCGGCGTAATTAATGAAGATTTTGAGATCGTAATTGAGCCTAAATATAAAGATATCAGTGTTTGGTGTGAAGAAAATGAAAATCAGTTTTATGTTGTCGAAAATGAAAATGAGGAATTTGCAGTAATAGATTGCAAAGGAGTTCAGCAGACTGATTTCGAAAAGACTTCCATTTATGATGTTCAAACCAAATATCAAGAAAAATTCAAAACCAATTATTACAAATAAATATTGAAAAAACCGCATCAAACGATACGGTTTTTCCGATTTGTCACCCTAAAGGAATCTATATCATTTGTCTGCATATTATATGCAAACATGATTATAGCTTAATAAGCAAATGTTTTTTCAATAATTTCCCCGCTGTCGGGAAGTGTAAATGTGACTTTTACAAGCGACGAGTTATTTTCATCATGATAATTCAACACAGTCATATAATTAGTAGATGCAGATATGCTTCCGTCTTCATTTTCAGTTTGTGTGTAATCTTCCAAGCTGCTGAATCCGTTGTAACCTAATGGAAGTTCGATGCTGCCAAGATATTTATAACCATTGAAACGAGACGGTCCGCCGCCGGGATAAAGAAGATAAACATCGGCAACGTTTTCATCACCTAATGTGTACTGATCGATCACAAATGCAGTATAATTATCGCCGATCGGTAAAACTTGACATTCTCCGCCAATCATGGGGAAATCCTCATTGAAATTGAGATTCCTGCAAGTAATTTTACTGCCCTCGTACTCCTTATCAACAGTTATGATATTGAAAAATTGACCGCCCATACAACTAAGAGGCTGCTTTGATGCGAATTTCATATCAAGTTCGTTTTCATTCTCCGATGCGGATAAAAGCCTGTGAGTCGAACCTATAACATCGGTGTCAACCCATATATATGCAGATATTTTCGACCAGTCTATGTTTTCAACGTTCATATTTATAATTTCATAAAGTTCAGACGGCATGGAGTCTTTAACAAGCATCTCAAATTCTTCATAAGACGAGATCCACTGCTTGTTGATACTCAACCAGGGTGTATCAATTTTGAGCGCGTTTGATATCATATCAAGATCAAATTCTTGATACGAGGAATTTATTGGAGTTTCCCATGTTTTGGTACGAATTGCGGGTTCACCGTGATACTGATCTTTGGGAATGGATATGATTGAAAGCTTCATACCCTGAGCGGCTTCATCATCTGATCTCGATGCATCATAAACAACATCAATTTCTCCGTTCTTATTGATCTCAACATTAACTGTAGTTCCAAATTTGTCGTATCCCTGATAATAGAGATCGAAAACCATGACATTTTCGTTGAAGTAATTCTCATCATAAGTATTTTTCAGGCTTTTTTCAACGCCGTATCCGAATTTTCCGTCGATAAAGCTTTCAAGTTCGGAAGTATTCATAATCACGGCAGGGGAAGTGTCTGAAACCGCGTATTCTATAGCGGAAACGTCAATTGCGTTTGTGAATTGCGTGGTGATCTGCGGAGTGAAAGGCGCGTCGACTTCCTCCCATACGACACCGCCGTCAGCCCATAAATATCGAGGCACTGCTGCGGAAGCGATAGTGGGCGGAGGAGCTTCATTCGTATGAAGATAATCAGGAGTTTCATTGTAATATTTTATAATGAGATCGGAATCATTGTATTGAACCGACTGAACGCCCCAATGAGAACCGTTTCGCAGATAATTCAGGCAAAGCACATTATCGGAAAAGAAATCTTTATCATAGCGCGCCTTGAAATCTTCAATTACATCATTTGACGCAGCTTCGATTATCACGCATTCGCCCGTTGTAAGCAATACTGAATACGGCTGAAAATATTCTTCCAATTCCGAAACAGACGTAATTACGGCGGACTCCTCAAACGGCTGTTTACCGTAAACCATTCCACTCGGAACAGAATCGGCACATGGTGTGAAATCTACTTTGATATTGCTCTGATCGCAGTTGACCATTTGCTTCATCAGAATGAAATCATAGACGTCAACTGAGCCGTCGTCATTCACATCGGCTGCATATACGGCATAAATGGGTTCAAGACTGCATTGTCCCAGCAGATATCGCTGCATAAGTATAAGATCAGCCATATTCACCTTGAAATCGGTATTCAAATCACCCTTCATAGGCGGATCAAGCGCCTGAACGGGCATTGTGGGGATAGATGTCATAACAGCCAACGCCGCAACTATAGTTGCAAGTGTTTTTTTCATAGTAATTCCTCCTTGTTATTGTACTATTCAATATATTTAACGGAGAAAAATGGAAGATGTGCGGTTTCAAATGTTAACATTTTGTAAACGTTTACTTATCATTAAGGAGTTTTTTCCGAAACGCAAGTGCGGCTTGCTCCTGCTTGTTGTCGCCGAATTCATAGTAAATTCTGTCCGCGAGCGCATCGGGAAGATACTGCTGTTTAACGTAATGATTGGGGAAATCGTGGGGATACAGATAATGCTGACCGACGATATCCGCGCCGTTTCCGTCAAAATGCTTATTTTGCAGATGCCGCGGAAAATCAAGAGCGTCGCAGCTTTTAACATCGTCAAGAGCCGCAGTAATTGCCATGTACGCGCTGTTTGATTTTGGAGCGGTCGCAAGGAGGATTACAGCTTCGGCAATAGGCAGGCGCGCTTCCGGAAGTCCCAGCTGCAATGCGGAATCTACGCAGGCTTTTGTAACGACTATCGCCTGCGGATAGGCAAGTCCAACGTCCTCGCAGGCAATGCAAAGCAGGCGACGGCATATCGAAAGAATATCGCCTGCTTCAATAAGTCGGGCGGCATAGTGAAGAGCGGCGTTTTCATCAGAACCGCGTATAGATTTATGCAGTGCGGACAGCAAATCGTAATGCTGATCGCCGTCGCGGTCGTAGCGCATATTGCTTCGCTGTACAAGAGTTTTCATCGATTCATCGGTAACAACAGTCTTGCCATCGATAATTTCGCCGCAAAGAGCGCACAATTCGACGGTATTCATAGCTTTTCTGACGTCTCCGCCGCAGCCATATGCAATGTTGCGGCAAATTTCGTCGGTAACGATTATTTCGCTGCCCGATTCCTCGGATAAAAGTCGGAATCCGCGTTGAACAGCAGGAATAAGCGCGTCTGCGGAAACAGGTTTGAATTCGAAAACGGTACAGCGGCTTATAACTGCGTTATATACCGAAAAATAGGGATTTTCGGTCGTAGATGCGATAAGCGTGATATCGCCGTTTTCGATGTATTCAAGTAGACTCTGCTGCTGTTTTTTGTTGAGATACTGAATTTCGTCGAGGTAGAGAAGAATCCCGTTTTCCGCTCCGAAAGTACCAATCTGCGCGATAACGTCTTTTATATCGCTGACGGAAGAACTTGTACCATTCAGCTTATAAAGCGACATTCCGCAATTTTCGGCTATAATTCGGGCAACGGTAGTCTTACCGATTCCCGACGGTCCGTAGAAGATCATATTCGGAACACTGCCGCTGTCAATGATTCTTCTCAACGGTTTATTTTCACTTAAAATATGTTCCTGCCCTACAACGTCGTCGAGGGTTTTCGGGCGGATTCTGTCGGCTAATGGTGAGGGCATTTTTAATCTCCTTTATTTTTTTCTGTTTTAATCATAAGAATATTGAAAAATTCGTTGTAATTTTCCGAATTTTTAGGAAGAGACACACGAAAAGTACTAAGCTTATGGTTGGTTAAATAAAAAATCAAATCATCGTGAATGCAATCCTTATAGTGAACTTCGTGAACATTCATTTTCTTGATATTGCTGTATTTTATTGTGATAGGACTCCGAAAAATACTAAGATAAATAAAAAAATCATTATTAAAATCAATTTTCCAGTGCAGGTAATAAGTTGTTATAATTAAAATCGCCATAATGAATTTTAAAGAAAAATAGATAAATAATGCGTTAAATATATAATTAGCTGGATCAAAATTTGTGAATTGCCAAATTATTACAAAGACAAATATAGCACTAATTAGCACCCAGAGAATTCGTTTCAATAAACTTTGTCTAACTTTTTTGATGTTTTCAGACGATTTCATTAAAATTCCTCCTGCATATTAATACGTAAACCATTCCAATTCGTCGGCTGAAACTTTTTTGTAGTCATTGGGATTTTCACTCTGCCGAAGATAAACGTTTTTTATTCCGGCCTGAATTATCATTCTTGCACAAAGCGGACATGGTTTTGCGATGTGTATTGAAGAATCTTTAGGATTTATACCGGTCAGATATAAATCAGCGTCTACCGTTTGTTCTCTGGAGCAGTTCAGCAGTGCATTTGCTTCGGCATGAACAGCTTTGCACATCGCGTATCCTTCGCCTTGATGCAAATTAAGAGCCATTCTCGGACATTCGCCTTTATCGCAGCAATTTTCTTTTCCTCTCGGAGAACCGTTATACCCTGTTGATATAACAACATCATTCTTTACAATGACTGCGCCGTATTTTCTTTTTATGCAAGTACTTCTGTATGCGAAAACTTCCGCGCAGTTTAAGTATGTATCTATTTTAGAAACTCTTTCATTTCCTTTTGAAGTAACCATAAAACACCTGTAAAATCTAAGAGTCTGTTTAGAGCGGACTCATATAAAAATACAGGGACGAATAAAATATCCGTCCCATAATATTCGGTAATTATTTATAAAGAGGGAATTTCTCGCATATAGCGTTTACGCCTGTACGAATGTCGTCAGCCTTGTTTTCGAAATCTGTAGCGCAGAGGTAGATGTATTCAGCGATCTTCTCCATTTCTTCAACGCCGAGACCTCTTGTTGTAACAGCGGGAGTACCGATTCTGATACCGCTTGTTACGAAAGGCTTTTCAGGATCGTTGTGGATAGCGTTCTTGTTTACCGTGATGTACACTTCGTCGAGGCGGTGTTCAAGTTCCTTACCTGTGATATTGAACGGACGCAGATCAACGAGCATGAGGTGGTTATCAGTACCGCCCGAAACGAGATTGAATCCGCGCTTGAGGAGACCGTCCGCAAGAGCCTTGGCATTCTCAACGATCTTCTGCTGATACTCCTTGAATTCGGGCTTGAGAGCTTCGCCGAAGCAAACAGCCTTAGCGGCGATAGTATGCATAAGAGGACCGCCCTGAGTGCCGGGGAAAATAGCGGAATTTATCTTCTTTGCGAGCGCTTCATCGTTAGTCAGGATAAGACCGCCTCTCGGACCGCGGAGAGTTTTATGAGTAGTTGTAGTAACGATATCCGCATAAGGAACAGGGGATTCATGGCATCCAGCCGCAACAAGACCTGCAATATGAGCCATATCTACCATGAGAAGAGCTCCTACGGATTTAGCAATCTCGGAGAGCTTCTTAAAATCGATAGCACGGGGATATGCGCTTGCGCCTGCAACGATAAGCTTAGGCTTATGCTCGTTTGCAAGAGCCTGAACCGTATCATAGTTGATGCATTCTGTTTCATCGTCGAGACCGTAGGAAACGAAGTTAAAATATTTTCCTGAAAGGTTTACGGGAGAACCGTGAGTAAGATGACCGCCGTCGGCAAGGCTCATTCCGAGAACCGTATCGCCGGGCTGAAGAACAGAGAAATAAACGGCAGTATTAGCCTGCGCTCCCGAATGAGGCTGAACATTGGCAAAATTAGCGCCGAAAAGCTTTTTAGCGCGCTCGATAGCGATAATTTCTACTTCGTCAACGCACTGACAGCCGCCGTAATATCTTTTTCCGGGATAACCCTCGGCGTATTTATTGGTAAGAACGCTTCCCATAGCAGCCATAACAGCGGGGGAAACGATATTTTCGCTGGCGATGAGTTCGAGATTTCTTCTCTGTCTTGCAAGCTCCTTATCCATAGAAGCGCCAACTTCGGGGTCGTACTTTGATACGAAGCCGATAGAATCCATAAGATCGTTATACATTTTAATCTTCTCCTTAAATCATTTTAGGGCGTAGAAATTTTAAGAAATACGCCATTTACATTATACAACATTTTTTGATCTTTTGCAATAGTATAATGTATATTTTGCAAAAAATGAAACTCCTAATCGCCTGTTTTTTTCGAAGCATTCTGTTTGAAAAATTCATCCCAGGTGACTTCGGTCAGCGAAGTAGAATTTACAGCATAAAAAGATAATGTTGTTGAAGAGTCGGCGGGATCGATAATTCCGTTTCTGTCTACATCACAAATACGCATCTGCTCGTCTGTGATTTGAAAATCATCGCTTGTGGATAAATAACTGTACAGCATCAGAATACGGGAAGCGTCGTAATTATCAACTATGCCATTTTTATTGTAATCGCCGAAAAACGGGCAGTAACTGATCTCGAATTTTCCGATAGCTTTAGAACTGCCCACGGGATATATTTTAACTTCAGCTGAGTTTTTTTCATCTGAAAACGCCTCTTTCAGATTGTCGATCGATAATGTGCATTTTGACTCGATATTCAGAGTTTCTGTAGCTTTTTTTGTAAATCCATCGCCGCTTTTTTTAGGAATTTGCTCAAAAACATTGATAGATACTTTCATTCCGTCGGTATCGATCTTTCCTTTGGTGGAGTAATATTCGATTTTATCCGGCAATGAATCGCAGGATATGGTCATTTCTTTATAAAGGGGCTGTATGGAAATATCTTCCGTAATCGCTTTGTTTACAGGAAAATTTGCCCACGCATTAAATCTTCTTTCAGTAAACCTATCCGGGAAACAGTTAAGCTTTGAAGTATCGATAGAATCCGCCTTGATAGTCTCGCCGTCATGAACGGCGAGCGTATCGAACGGCTTGCCGTCAAAGTCCAATATTGTAACAGTATGATCGTTTGCTGAAGTTTCGGCAGCGGTCGTACTGATCGGGAATGATAAAGCGGTTAGCAGTACAGCGGATAAAGCTGCAATTATCTTTTTGTTATTCTTCGTTCTCATATATCTCCTTTCTGCCGCGTACAAAGTAAAATCGCTGACATATCGGCGAGGCTAAAACTATTGAAACGTACGTTTCGTAATCGTAAACTTGCAGCATCCGATCTACTTCAAGTAACCTACCCGTATCAGCATATTTAAGAACAGCATACAAAAGCACTTTTTCCTTTGGCAAATCTTCAGCTATAATTGAAGAAAGTTTGCGAAATTCTTTAATAAGTTCATCAACGACATCATATTCTGCTAATTCAAATCCAAATTTACCCGTGCGCACCTTTATGGGATGCCATGGAGTGTAGTCGCAGTATTTATAAAAATCAGCTCTCATTTTCTGCATCTCCCGCTTTATTTTTCTGATTCCTTATTTTCTTGAGTTTTAATTTAAAGGAAACGATTCCTGAGGTAATGGAAACAATTATAAAAATACCTATAAGAATAATGGCAATCAAGCCTGTCGGGAAGTTTTTTCCGCTGCCGTCCGCAGCGATATAAGCGAGCATATCAGTTATCGGAAAGGTCATAAATGTCCTCCTTGTTGGATAGGGCAAGTTCAACAACTTTGCTGTAAAATCCCGCGGGATTCAACATGATTCTTTCACCGATCAGTTTTGCCTGAGCCATATCGGGAGCAAATAGTTTCAGATCCATAAGATCGCTGTGTGAATCGAGACAGCGCACGCATACATAGCATCCGTTTTCCAGAGTTTCAAAGTCCAGTTTTATCTCCTGCTCATATTTAAGGCGTGTAAAATATCTCAGAGCAGCAAGAACAAGGCGATCGCGATATGCCTTTGGAGCGTAAGTTTTTAATTCTCTCGCACACGCTTTGCCCTTTGGAAGAAGGATATAATTTTTTTCACCGTTATCCTCTTCGATCTTTATATGACCGTTTTTCATAAGATAGTCGATGGAGTCGTTGTAAAGAAAAAAATTAACGCATTCTGTGCTTATCAGAATATCATAAAGATTTTCCGTACTGACGGGCTTGTCGATCTTATACAGTAAATAGCAGATAAGAATATTCAGCATAGGAAGGTCTGTTATTTCGGTATTTGCCATTTTGCTTATCTTGAAAATATTTTCGTCCTGCATAATTTGTCACCTTAACAGAAATTTGGATAATCTATCATTTTGGATAAAAGCGCGATATTGACTGCCGATTCAACGCATGGAACTGCTTTCGGAACGAAACAGGGAGCAGATAAATCATCGCTCGGCGGTCTGAACGCAGCTTTCAGCGTTACAGGCATTCCCGAAGATATACCGTTTATAACTCCGCCATGGCAATTGGTCTTTGTAACGGAATATCCGCGGTCGTTTGTATAAAAGGCGTCATTATACTGGCTGCCGAGCATTTTTGCAGCTGAAAAACCTGCGCCGAATTCGAGTCCCGACGCTGTCGGGATACCGAATATCAGCTGAGCGATGTTGTTTTCCAGTCCGTCGAATATAGGAGAACCTACGCCGGCAGGTACGTTTACAGAAGCGCATTCGACAATTCCGCCGAGACGTTCGCCCACTTCATTTGCCTTTGCCATATCTTCTACCATCAGCCAGCCTTTGCGGTCGCTGATTACGGGAAAATCCTTGCTGCGCACTGATATAATGGCGTCGCGGCTGATATTGACCGGATCGAAAGGATTATCCTTGATATTGTGAAGAAAAGCAATATGAGCGCCGGTATAAATTCCGCGCCGTTCGAGAATTTGTCCGCAGACTGCGCCTGCAAAGCAAAGCGGAATGGTAAAAATATCGCTGTTGAATGCAGAATTTCTTACGTCGCTGTAACCGCGATAGCGTAAAGCGCCGGTATAATCGGCAAGACCGCGTTGAATGTTGACGTTCTGCATTGTATCTGAGTTATAGGACGTATCTACGGTTGAATTTTGTATTACTGCGCAAAGAGGCGCTCCCGTGGTGCGGTTATTGCGGATTCCCGACATAATACGAGGGGAGGGGAGAATTTTTTTATCAATGGCAGAAATTGATTTCGGAGCAGTTCTTGAAAGAAATTTAACGATCTCTTCAGCGCTTATGTGTTCGCCTTCAGGTAATCCGTCAATATTGACGCCAATAACCGGATCGTGCGCTTCGCCAAAGTATGAAACGGTTATCCTATTTTTCCAGATCAATGACATCAGCATTACCTCCAAGCATAATATAGTCCTTGAAGAAGTCAGGATAGGATTTTTCCGCAGCTTCCGCGTTTTTTATAATGACTTCGCCGTTACAGCGCAGAGCCGCGACAGCAGCCGCCATAACTATGCGGTGATCTCCGAAGCTGTCGATAATGCCGCCGTGAAGCTGCTTGACAGGCTGGATATCAAGTCCGTCCGCTGTTACGGAAACATTGCCGCCAAGTTTGTTAAGCATATCTGCGCAGGCAGCCAGCCGATCGCTTTCTTTTATTCGCAGTCTTTCTGCATTATAGATCAATGAGGGATTCGAACCGTATGCGCCGAGAACCGAGAGTATCGGAACAAGATCGGGAATATCGGAGCAATCTGCTTTATATCCTTTGATCTCGCCGTTTTCACATGCTGAATCTATAAGTTCAATAATTCTCTTATCTCCCTGAACGCTGTCGGGATTCAGATTGTCTATTTCAACTTGTGAGCCGAGAGCGTTCGCTACATAAAAAAATGCTGCCTGAGAATAATCGCCTTCAACGTGTTCATTGCAGGGCGTATAAGCCTGTCCGCCTTTGACGGCGAAACCTGATTCGGTTTCATTGATAACGATACCGAATCGGCGCAGGATATCGATGGTAATATCGACATAGGGGCGAGATTCGAGACGCGAAGTCATGATGATCGTAGAATCTTCCTGCACAAGAGGCAGCGCAAAAAGAAGTCCCGTAATGAACTGCGAAGAAACGTTGCCTTCAATTTTATAAGTACCGCCGCAAAGTCTGCCGTCGATCTCATAGGGCATTTTATCCCTGATAAACTTTATTCCGTGTTCGGAAAGTTCTCTGATATAAATATCAACAGGGCGCATGGGAAGACGTCCTTTTCCGCGGAAAACGGCATGAACGCCTAATGCCGCTGCGATAGGGATAACGAATCTGAGGGTGGAACCGCTTTCATTGCAGTCTATATCCGCTTGTCCGCGGAATTTTCCGTTGGTACCGTTTACGGTTATCTCGTTTTCTCTTATCTCAAAAGAAGCGCCGAGAGATTTCATAGCATTTATGGTTGCTTCGATATCTTTTGACATGGTGATTCCGGAAAGTTTTGATGTTCCGTCAGCAAGAGCGGCGCAGATAACTGCTCTGTGCGCGCAGCTTTTAGACGCCGGAATGTCAAGCTTTCCTTTTAATGTGGAGGGTTTTATAAGAATATCCATTATCATTCCTCCTCCGACATGAGTCGTGTGAATTCTGCAACAGGCACGCGGCGAATTTCAGCGTTTCCGATCTCTTCGCATACGATATAGCTGATGTTGTCGGATTCGCACTTTTTATCTTTTGTACAGTATGGCAAAAGTTTTGACATCGGCGCTTCCGATGAAGCGGGAAGCTTGTACGCTTCTACGCACTTTACAAGACGCGACGTAATTTCTGCCGAACAAAAACGCTTTGTGATCATGCACATTCCTGCCGCAACTCCCATACCATGAGTGTAATCAGTGTAATTGTGCCAGCCTTCTATGGCATGGCCAAGAGTGTGACCGAAATTAAGTATCATTCTTTCGCCTTTGTCAAATTCGTCTTTTTCAACAACGCTGCGCTTTATATTTATGCAGGTATAAACTATTTCGTTAATCACACTGAGAACATTGTCCAGATCGTGACTTTCTATTAATTCAAAAAGAGCCTTATCGCGTATCATTCCATACTTGATTACTTCCGCCATTCCGCAGGCTAATTCTTCGCTTGGAAGAGTATGCAAAGTATTGCTGTCACATATTACAAGCGCAGGCTGCTTGAACGACCCAACAAGATTTTTTCCGCCTTTGATGTCAATAGCAGTTTTTCCGCCCACGGAGGAATCTACTTGCGCAAGGAGAGTCGTAGGAATCTGTACAAATTGAATACCGCGCAGGAAAGTAGCTGCCGCAAAGCCTGTAATATCGCCTACTACTCCACCGCCGAGGGCGATCAGGAAATCGCTTCTCGTTATTCCGGCATCACATAAAAAATCGTAGATATTTCCGAGAGTGGCGAGATTTTTAGACTGTTCGCCGTGAGGAAAAGTAAATACTGATGCATTGATTCCGGCTTCGGCAAGCGAGTTAAGCAGTGTTTCTGAATAAAGAGCGCCGACTGTATCGTCAGTTATAACAGCAGCTTTTTTTGAAGAAAGAACTTTAGCTATAAGGCTGCCGCTGTTTTTCAGGTTTCCTCGTTCTATAAGCACGTCATAAGGACAGCTTGTTCCGATATGTATGGTTTTCATTGTAGATCCCTGCCTTTTATTTTGGTAATGCTATTAATATAAGTATATCATGATATTCTTATCTTGTCAAGGAAAAATTGTGCAAAAAACACGGAATAAACCGTAATGAAAGTCCTGTTTTTTCGTGCTTTTTAGTCGGATTTCGTTTATGATTACCGCGCCTGAAAAGAAATTTGTGACAGAACGGAAAAAATTTTCAATTTACTATGGACAAATTAAAAAAAATAGTGTATAATTAAAAAGCATATGAAATATACTTAATCGGAGGCTGTTTAAAATGACTAATTTTAAGAAAATCACCGCAGCTGCTGTTTCGGCTGCACTTGCTGCTTCTATGGCGGGTTGTACGCCTTCAATCGGCAGCGGTTCGACCGTTGCTATGACTGTAAGCGGATATGACGTTCCTGCGGGACTTTTTATTTATTATACTATACAGAGTTTTGATGAAGCATCAAATATTTTAAAGGAGAAAAACGGCGAAGCGCCTGAGATCAAGGATGTAAAGAATGCCAAGATAGATTCGATGGACGCTACCGACTGGATACAGGACAAAGCGCTGGAATACTGTGTTCAGTATATTTCCGTACTCAAAGAATTTGACGATATAAATGCTGCCGGCGGAAATTTGACTATTTCCGATGAAGATCTGGAAAATGCCGCTTCAATGGCTTCTTATTATTACAATCAAGATGCTCGTCTTAAGGAAAACGGCGTAAGTCTTGAATCAATGGAAAAAATGGCTGAAAACAGCTACAGAGAGCAGGAAATCTTTAATTATTATTATGGATTTGAAGGCTCAGATGGCTGTTCTGAAGAAGAACTGAAAGATTATTTCGATGAGAATTTTGCGCGAGTTAAATATTTTTCGATAAGTCTGACTGACAGCGAAGGAAACAAGGTAGGCGCGGACGAGGAGAGAAAACGCCGCAAACTTGCCGAAGAATATGCGGAGCAGATCAACAAGAAGTCATCGGAAATGGACAAGATGTTCGAACTTGACGAAGTAAGCAATGATTACAATGAATATATTGCGGCTCAGACAACTACGGCTGAGGGAGAAACAACGACTACTACCACAACAACTTCAACCGACGCTGAGGAAACTACAACGACTACGGATCCTTATGCTAACGAGCGTCTTATCCAGAAATCTACTACGACGGCTGCCGAAGAAAAGGATGATTCGGAAAATTCCGAGACCGAAACTGCCGAGGAGACAGACTCAGATAAGAATAACCGTTTGTTCAACGAATTCCTTTTCAATGATATTACAAAGGGTAAAGCTGAAGTTTACGATTACAGTGAGGATATTATTTATGTCGTTATCAGAGGCGATTTGAGAGAACGTATGACAGAGGACGATTACTGGTCGGAGGAGTATATAAGCCAGATTCAGTCTGTAAGATATTATGACACTTTTGTTGATATGCTTGAAAATAAGGCTGATCAGATGAATTATGACAAGAATAAGTCGGCTTTCAGACGTTATGCTCCTTTCAAACTTGAGCTTGAAACAGAAGAATAATTCTGACCATATTTGAGTATTATAAAACTGAAGAACAGCGATAATTGACATCGCTGTTCTTTTTATATCTTATATCAATAAAACGGGTGATTTTTATGAACGAAAACGAAAAAAAAACCGAAAGAATGAAAGAACTTAACAAACTGCTTGCCAAGGCTTCTGACGCCTACTACAATACTGGTGTTGAGATTATGTCGGATCATGAGTATGACGCTTTATACGATGAACTTGCCGCTCTCGAAAAAGAGACGGGTATAATTCTGAGCGGAAGCCGTACTCAGAAGGTTGGATTTGATCCTGTTTCTTCGCTGAAAAAAGTAAGGCATACTTCCAAAATGCTTTCTCTTGAAAAGACGAAAAGCATCAGCGCGCTGAAAGAGTGGCTGGGGACAAGTACAGGATTCCTTAGCTGGAAACTGGACGGTCTGACGATCGTATTGACTTATGATAATGGTAATCTCACACAGGCGGTTACACGCGGCAACGGCGAGATAGGTGAGGATATTACTCAGAATGCGCGTCATATTATAGGAATTCCGACTTCTGTTTCTTGTAAAGAACATCTTGTTGTTCGTGGCGAATCATTAATGAAATACAGCGATTTCGAACGCATAAATTCAGAACTTGAGGATGGCGCGAAATATAAGAACCCGCGTAATCTTTGCGTTGGAACCGTACGTAATCTTGATCCGAAGATAACCGCCGAAAGAAATATTAATTTTTTTGCGTTTAATCTGGTCGAGGGATCAGAGTGCAACTCGTTTGCCGAAAGGATAGATATATTAAAAGCACTGGGATTTCAATGCGTTTACGGCGTAAAAACCGACGGCGCTGAACTTGAAACTCATGTACAAGAATTTGAGCAGGATATCGTGAAAAATGAATTTCCCTCCGACGGGCTTGTGTTAATGTTTGACGACGTAAAATACGGAAAAAGTCTCGGTGAAACTTCTCATGCTCCGCGAAATGGAATTGCTTTCAAATGGCAGGACGAAACTGCCGATACAAAACTTTTAGAGGTGAAATGGTCGCCGAGCCGTACGGGACTTATTAATCCAGTAGCGGTTTTTGAACCTGTAGAACTGGAGGGAACTACCGTATCAAGGGCTTCCGTACACAATCTCAGCATTGTAAAACAGCTTAAACTTGGTATCGGCGATACTCTTTCCGTTTATAAAGCAAATATGATAATTCCGCAGATTGCTGGAAATAAAACGGAGTCCGATACTCTGGAAATTCCAACGATCTGCCCGATCTGCGGCAGCAAAACCGAGATCAGAAGTTCTGCTGACGAGGTTGAAACGCTGGTATGTCCGAATCCTCAGTGCGCCGCGAAGCATATAGGCAAATTCGAGCATTTTGTACAGCGGGACGCCATGAATATAGTGGGATTATCAACTTCAACGATAGAAACGCTGATAGAGGAGGGCATTTTGCATAGTTTTAAGGATTTCTATCATCTTGAGGTTTATCATGAGAAAATCGCAGGATTAAAAGGTTTCGGAGAGCGATCATTCCAAAAAATGCAGGAGGCTGTCGAAGCGTCTCGCCATACCGAACTTAGCAGAGTTCTGTTTTCTTTAGGTATATCTAATATAGGCAGAGCGGCTTCAAGGCTTATTTGCGCGGTTTATCCTGATGCTGAACAGTTTGAAGATCTGACGACAGAAGATTTAACGGCTATAGACGGAATAGGAGATGTTCTGGCGCAGGATTTTGTAAATTATTTTTCTGATGAAATCAATCTTTGTGAATTCCATGAACTGCTTGCTGAACTTGATATTGAAAAAGCTGAAGAAATTGATGAAGATTCTAAAATAACAGGAAAAACCTTCGTAATAACGGGGGCGGTTCACGTTTGGAAAAATCGCAGCGAACTGAAATCTTTTATTGAATCGAATGGTGGGAAAGTAGCGTCCGCCGTATCGTCGAAAACCGATTATCTGATAAATAATGATTCGACTTCTAATTCTTCGAAAAACAAAAAAGCAAAAGAGCTTGATATCCCGATTTTGACTGAAGAAGAATTTCAGAATCTGTGTTTATAGAAAGAAAGTTTTAAACACTTATTCGCATAAAAAAGGACGATCCGCTGTTGCCTGACAGCGGATCTTGATTTGTCCATACAAAGGATACATTGATGAAAAGTGCAGTTTCATCAGTTGTCTAAAATTATACATTAACTTCAGCTTTATGTCAATGGAAAATGATATCTGATTTTGGATATTATATTGTATTTGATATTTTGCTGTGCATTATAATCTACTTATTATCAAAAATGAAGTACAATAATACATATTAAAGAACGATACCATGACCATATAATTTTATGTGGACATGGTATCGTTCTGCTTATGCTTGCGGGATTGCTTGAAAGAGTACATTTTTTCATCAGCTAAACGTATGATTTCGTCTATATTAAAATCTTTGCTGACAGGCGCTGAAAAATACCCTATACTGGCATTTATTGAATAAGGCTTGTTTGATTTCGCATTATAATCGCAGAGATACTCAAAAAATCTGCTTTTGAATTCTTCATAAAACTTTTCTGCCGGGCAGTCGCGTATCAGCACTGCGGTACAAAATTCGTCTCCGCCGAAGCGTGCGCATATCTCATTTTGAATCGAACTTGCAAAAAGCGCTCTTCCAACCGTAATTATGGCGTTGTCACCCTCTGCATGACCAAAATTATCGTTAATATATTTAAGCCCGTCAAGGTCAGCGGAAATAATAATAAGTGAAGTCCCTATATTGCTGTCGTTTGAAATTCGCCGTTCGAGTTTTTCAAAAAAGCCTCTGCGGTTAAAAAGACCTGTCATAAAATCGCGCTGAGAAAGTTTCTGCAATTCGCTGTTGATTGATTTTATCTGCATACGGCTGTGAAAACTACCCAAAGCTGCCCCTATAGTACTCATGATACTCTGCATTTTTTCATATTCGTCTATATTGATAGTTGGCTGAAAAGCGCAGTAACCCATAACTTGTTCTGTGAAATTTGAGCAGCATACCACAATGGGGCGGTCTGAATTTAAAAGCAAATCGTATCGCGGCAGAAGCTTTTTCAGCGGAATATTACATTGTTCATATTCGATTTTATCATATCGATGATAAAGAATATTTATGCTATCGCTAAAAGGAGTATCGTCTTTGTATCGGCTGCCAAAATCAGGCGGATCGAAAATGTTTTCATTAAGCGCAAAAACGCAGGTATCAAATTTAAATCGATTCATTAGAATCCTCGGCAGGAAATTAATGTCAGCAATTTTTGGAATGGAAGCATGAGCGCTGCATACCATTTTCTGACGTTCATCGGAATATCGCAGGCTTTCGATCAATGCCTGAATACATCTGCGCGAACTTTGCGGATTTATTTTTTCACAGCCGCATGATTGGGAATAAACAATGCTGAAATTCACCTTATAATCATCGTTGATAATTTCACCGCGGATCATTCTCGTCAACAATTCCACTATAAGCTGCCCCATTTTGTCGAAATCATGCTTGCAGGTCGTGATGATCGGCGGCAAATATTCCGTTTGGCGAATTCCGTCAAATCCTGTAACAATACAGTCTTCGGGAATATTTACCCCCATTTTTTGAAGATAACCGCTTACCGTGATTGCCATAAAATCGTTTGCGCAAATGATCGCATCGGGAATTTCGCGTTTTTCTATAACAAACCATTGATCAAGCAGCTCGATCGTTGGAGTTTCCCAGAAGCAGCCGTAACCGATATTATCATCATTAATCGGAATTCCGTTATTCGTGAGAACCTTTTTGAACGCGTTTACGCGCTCTTGTGAATATATGTTGTCCTTGAATCCAGCAACAAAAAATACATTTCTTGCGCCATGATATTCGATAACATGACTGCATAATTTTTCAAATACATCGGAATCGGTGAATGATATTGAGGGGCAGCCGTCTATTTTTTTATCAACTGAAATGACGGGAATGTTGTATTCCCTGCAATTTTTTACGACTTCATCAACGATCTTTCTGTCATACATAATATTAGGGAGGATAACTAACGCGGACAGCGACTCATAAGGTATCAGCTTGAAAATTGCCGAAGAACCTTTATTGGTTGCGGGATTTTCTTCATAAAGGTCGGCGCAGGAATTAAATACAATCAGCTTATAGCCATTGAGTACAGCGTGTTTATTAAGTTCGATTACGAAGTTATAGCGATCTTCTTCGTGTACAGTTGAAAGGCATACGCCTATAAGCTTTGTTTGCTGCATAATTGTTCCTTCCTTACAGCAATTCCACTTTAGATAAAGGAGAGTTGGCTGATAAAAATTTCTCATAGCTGCGTTGTCGTCGTCACCTGGCGTCAGCCCGCTTTTCTCCTCCGCCTTGCTATGAAAAATTTTTATTCAGCTCCTTTCATCTCTATCTTAAAGTGGAATTGCTGTAGAGATCGTTCTCATAAGATTTATACAATTATATTTTATCATATTAATGTCAAAAAGTAAAGAATATTTTATGATGTTTATGCAAAATCACTAAAATGGCACTGCGATTTTGTGCGAATATACAAAAATAAAAAAATCTGAAAATAATTTCGTCTTTTTTGCCGTTTAAATTCACTTGTATATGTAAGAATAAATTTTGAAATGAAGACAACTAAAATTAAATATTTCAGGAGGAAAAATTATGAAAAAGATTACAGCATTTTTGCTTGCGCTTATTGTTATGACGACGGCGTCTTCATGCAGCGGTAAAAATGAAAAAAGCGAAGAGCTTCAAAGCTTTACGACGGAAAAGCTAAAAGTTGCGGCGTACAAAAAGGAGAATTTTCAGATTCCCACTGACATGAGTCAGATATATACGTTTATGCCATATAACAGCGGAAACGATTATCTGCTTCTCGGAACAAGTACCCGCACGCCGGAATTCTGGCATACTAACGAGGATTTTACGGAATTCGAGATCGTTGAATTCCCTGAATTTGACATCGGAAAAAGTTACGGTCTCAATAATCTTGCTGACGGAAGAGTCATTGTGTTTGTGAATCATGCCGATTACGGCGATCTTCCTCCGATCGGGCTTTATGAATATCCCGAGGATTATGATATGGCAAAATATAACGATGCCGCCGAATGCAAATTCATGATAAAAACTTTTTCCGCGGACGGCAAACTGCTTACCTCGGTTGATGTGGAAGACTTCGGACTTGAAGTTGATATAAGTTCGATAATCAATAATGTTTATGCCGCTGAAGATTTCGTTATCGCAATCATAAACGGCAGCTATGAAATGTTCGATTACAACGGCAAACATATCGGCGAATTCGCAGTCGAAGATGGCGATTTTGAAGCTATAGCCCTCGACGGCAGCGGCAAGCTTGTCTGCGCGGTGACGTATAAGGAGAATGAAGTTGACAAAATGAAACTCTGCAATATCGACGCTCAAGGCAAGCTGTCGGAGTTCAACAACGCCGTCTATGATTTCGATGAAACCGTTCAGGATATGCTTGCGGGAACAGGGGAGTACAGTTTGTATATTCGCACGCGTTCGTCGATTTACGGAATACGCGCCGATAACAATGAAATAGTTCCGCTTATGGATATTACCTCTTCGGGTGTGAATTCCGATCATACGAAGGGATATAAGATGATGGACGATGGAAATATGACGGTTTTGTACAACGACGCATCTGAATTCAAGGTGAATTTCAAGAAATACATTCCGCGTTCCGATGAAGAAATGGCAAATATCAAGACTATAACCGTTGGTCATATGGGTGATTTTCACATCGAGAATTACATAAATAAATGGAACGACGCAGGCAATGATTTTATGGTTGAGCAAAGAAAATATGACAGCGATAGTTTGGGAAAATGCGATCAGCTGTCGCAGGATGTGCTGTCAGATCAGCTTCCCGATATATTGTGCTTTGACAGCTTCGGAGAAATTGATTTTAGAAATATGGACGTATTTGAAGATCTTTACACGTATATGGACAAGGAAGAGGTTTATAACCGCGATTTCTTCATTCCGAGCGTTCTTAAAAGTTTCGAACAGGACGGAAAACTTTTAAGTCTCGGAAACAGCTTTTGTCTTTATATGGGCGTGGTAGGCAAAACGAAATATCTCGGAAAACCTGAGGATTGGTCTTTCGAAAAGAAACTCGATCTGATGATCGATCCGCCTATCGAAAGAGACCATTGGGACGATTCTAAATATAGAAGATTAAGCGATTTCGTGACATGGACAGACTGGGCTGATCTTTCGAAAGCGGAGTGTTGGTTTACAGATGAAAGCTTTGTACGCTATCTTGAATATTGCGACGAAGCAGAGGTGATCGAGACAGAATTTAAGGAATACGACGAGTCATATTATCAATCCGAAGAATGGATGGAAGAAAGTAAGCGATTGGGTTATCTTGATTCTATAAAATTCAGAGAGGATAAAGAGCTTTTCTCATATGAATCGATATGTAATTATGAAAATTATGTTTATCTGACCAGAGGAAGTTTTGGCGGCGAACCAATTTCGTTTGTTGAGGGCGCGACCGTAAGATGCGATACACCTCTGTTCATATGTAAAACGTCGAAGAATAAGGAACTTGCATGGGAGTTTATAAAATCGCGAATTACCGACGAAGCTTATAGCGATACCAATAATTATTACTTCTTCCCCGTTACAAAATCGGGATTGAAGATGGAGGAAGAGCGTTGCAGAAATACGGACAGAAGCTGGGATGATACGAATTGTAAGGGAATTCCGTCGGATTATGTTGGGTTGGCATATCAAATCGGAGATGAAAATATTGCGATCGGCGATATCAGCGATGAGGATTACGAAGCCGTGAATGAATTGATAAACAACGCAAAACCGCCGAAAAAGGAGATATATGCAGAATCTACATTCTACGAGATCGCTTATGAAGAGCTTGACCGCTTTTTCCATGGAGAATGCACTGCGGAAGAATGTGCGGAGCATATGCAGGACCGCATTTCCACATATTTATCGGAGAAATATTCATAAATTAAGACATAAGACAACAAAAAATCCCCTTCGCGAAGAAGGGGATTTGAAATTATTCTGTTCTGAGAGCCTCGACAGGATCTTTCTTTGAAGCAACTCTTGACGGGATAAGTCCTGCAATAAATGTCAGGAACATACTGATGCAGATGAGAATTATTCCACCGATTGGCGGCAGGCTTGAATAGAGAGTATCGAGACTTGTAACCGTGTGTATTATAAGATTTATCGGAATATTTATAAGTATTGTCGAACCTATACCGATAATACCTGCGCAAAGTCCGACCAGCAGGGTTTCAGCATTAAACACTGTGGAAACGTCGCGTTTTGAAGCGCCGATAGCGCGGAGAATACCGATCTCGCGGGTACGTTCCAGAACTGAAATATATGTGATGATACCAATCATTATGGATGATACAACAAGCGAAATTCCGACAAAAGCGATAAGCAGATAAGAAATACCTGTGATAATGCTTGTGATAGACGACATGAGCAGCGCAACGATATCGGTGTAATGAATGACGTCTTTTTCGTCCTTGCCCTTGTTGTAATATTTGATTATGTTGGCGATCTCGTCTTTGTTTTCAAAAGAATTAGCGAAAATTCTGATAGACGACGGGTCAGAAAGATCGGCTGTGCCAAGCTTTGTCATAATATCTTCATGAGAGTAATCCGAAATTTTTTCTGGAGTATACTCGTCGCATACGAGCGCATATGTGTCAACGGAAATCTTTTCAGCGCTTAAAGCTTTTGCAAGGTCGTCGTTACTGCTTGAGGCAAGCTGCTGCTGAACCTGAGCCGCATATTGTTCCGTGATCTGAGCCGCCATAGCTTCGCGTGCAAAACCTTGAAGTTCCTCGTCCGACATAGAGTTGACATATGATTCGATCTGTTCTGCATTAACGCCGATTTCTTCGGCATAATTTGCTTTGATCTGATCAATGAATTCTTTTTTATCGAAATCTTTCATCGCCGCGTCAAGCTGAGCCTGAAGTTGCGCTGGATCGGGCTGAGATTTGATAAAGCGGTAAATATCGGCTTTTTGGGAGGTATCAGCAGCCTTGATATAAGCTTTTGCAGTTTCGGCTTTTTCTTCAGGAGTCGGCTCAACATAATCGTCGGTCATAAATTTCATGCCGCTGAGCAGATCGTTTTCGGTATCTTCAGCCTGAGCCTTAACAAGCACGTTCTCATTCGTCTTGTTAACGGCATATTCCGTAAGTTCCGCGGTATATCCTATATATCCGGAAATCATACCGTTTGAAACGTCTTCGCCCGGTCGTACGAATCCCACGATTTTTATATCCGTGCCGACGTCGTTTGATGTAAACAGATAGTCCACGCCAGTTTCAGAAGCCATAAGATCTACAGCCGTAGATTCGCCATCGTTGTACTGGTAAGTTTCGCATGGGAGGATCATCTTGAATTTTTTATTTAGGAGTTCATCAAGTTCCCATTCTGTCTGCCCGTAATCTTCAATGACCGAATCGTTCATAACGGCCTTAATATGTTCGCCGAAAAGATCAGGATCTTTCAGACCGAGCGTATAAAGAATGAAATCCGGTATCTCGTTATTCTTAGTAAGAACAACCACAGCTTCATCATAGCTGTCAGGCCATTCGCCTGCAACAACTTCATACTGTTCTTTAACAATATCGTTGACGCCCTTGCCGTCCTCATTCGGAAGAAGTTCTTCGAGAACCTGAAATCCCATCATTGACATTTCTGCGCCTGCCATGGAACTTCCCATCATATTGTTGACCATAGCGCTGTTGCCCATATCGAAAGCGCCGACATAGAGATCCATAAAATCCGCCTTGATTATTTCGCCGTCGGGCGCTTCTGTGTAAATATTTATGGGAACGTCGTAACTGTAAGAAAGCGCGGTGGAATATTTTGCGATATCTTCGTTGTTGTCAAGGAAAGTTTTGAAATCCTTCATGTTATTGACCTGTTTGGCAGAGGAATTCATATTATTGAAAATATCGTAAATGGTTGTATTGGAATAAAGCTTGTCGTTGGCGAATTCTTTGGATTCGTATTCTTTCTGCGTTTCCATCATCGATGACATTATAGCAGTGGTATCGGCGTTTTCACGATTTATTTGTATCGGATAGGAAGAAAGCGTTTCCTCCTGTATATCGTTTATGTAATTATTGATTCCAGAAGAGAGTGAAAGAATGGTCGCAATACCGATAATGCCGATAGAACCGGCAAAAGCTGTAAGGATCGTGCGTCCTTTTTTCGTCATTAGGTTATTCATTGAAAGGGAAACAGCCGTTCCGAAGGACATTGAAACGCGTTTCTTTTCAGAGGGCTTTTCAGCGTCTGTTTTTTCGGGAATATAGGGGTTGCTGTCATCAATTATAGTACCGTCTTTGACTTTTACGATTCGGTTTGCGTAATCAGTGGCAAGTTCGGGGTTATGAGTAACCATGATTACAAGCTTATCTTTGGCAATCTCTTTAAGAAGCTCCATTACCTGAATTGAAGTTTCGCTGTCCAGCGCGCCGGTAGGTTCGTCGGCAAGAAGAATGTCAGGATTATTTATAAGCGCACGCGCTATTGCAACACGCTGCATCTGACCTCCTGACATCTGATTCGGCTTTTTATTAAGCTGGTTTCCGAGACCTACTTTTTCGAGGGCTTCTTTAGCGCGCTTTTTTCTTTCGGATTTTGAGATTCCCGAAATAGTGAGAGCGAGTTCCACATTGGAAAGAACTGTCTGGTGGGGGATGAGGTTATAGCTTTGGAATACGAATCCGATAGAATGATTACGGTAAGCGTCCCAGTCGCGGTCTTTATATTTTTTTGTCGATACGCCGTTGATGATGAGGTCGCCCGATGTATAATGATCGAGACCTCCTATGATGTTGAGCATGGTAGTTTTACCGCAGCCCGAATGACCGAGTATAGCTACAAATTCATTTTCGCGGAAAGTAATGCTTATGCCGTTAAGGGCTTTTATAATATTGTCGCCGCTGCCGTATGTTTTAACGACATCTTTAAGTTGGAGCATATTATGAGTTCCTTTCATAAATTTTAACAACTTAAATTATAGCATTGTGATGAATATTTGTCAACCTGTTTGGCTATTTTTCACAAAACTTTCACATTTATTTTACATTTTTACGAAGATGACTATTTAATTGGTTCAAATATTAATATATCGGATTTGATGAATGATGAAAGTTTTTGTGAAATATAAACAAAAGCCGACTGCGAAAACAGCCGGCTGTAATTAGGGCTTGTTTGAAAAATCCATACATTCGTCAAAACGCCCATAAATCACTGTCTGCGTCGTCGAAAATCCTCGTCAGGCGACAGCCTGCCTTCGGATTCTCTCCTAACATACAGTAATTTCTGTGCATTTTTCAGAATATATCTATTTTTCAAACAAGCCCTAAGATGTTTTTATTTTATTCCATATTTTTTGAGCAGAGCGTCGATCTTAGCATGAGGATCGAGAATTTTGCTGATAGATACTTCGTGGTTGATCGCTTCAATGAAGTATGCAATATACTTTGACACGTCAACTTCATGGAACCAAGGTCTGCTGAGAAGTTCCGGCGATCTGTAAGTGAGATTGGTGCCGAGAACTCCGCCGATAATGCCTTTTTCATATGCTTCGTCGAATTTATCAAGACCGTTTGTGAAAATTGCGTACGTAGCGTATGTGAAAATTCTTGCAGCGCCTTTTTCTTTAAGATTATATGCAAGATCAAGCATGGATTCGCCTGAAGAAATAATATCGTCCGCAACGAAAATATCCTTACCTTCAACGGGGTTTCCGAGATATTCATGAGCGATGATAGGATTTCTGCCGTTTACAATAGTAGAATAATCGCGGCGCTTGTAGAACATCCCCATATCCACTCCGAGAACGGAAGCGTAGTACATATTTCTGTTGAGAGCGCCCTCGTCGGGGGAAACGATCATGAAGTTTTCCTTCGTAGGTTTGATGTCTTTAACATCGTTAAGAAGGCATTTAAGAACCTGATAAGTTGGCATAACATTGTCGAAGCCCATTAGCGGAACGGCATTCTGAACTCTCGGATCGTGAGCGTCGAAAGTGACGATATTGGCAACTCCCATTGCTTCGAGTTCTTGCAAAGCACAGGCGCAGTCGAGCGATTCGCGGTAGCTTCTTCTATGCTGTCTGCCGCCGTAAAGGATAGGCATGATGATATTAACGCGGTGAGCCTTTCCGCTTGCAGCCTGAATTATTCTCTTGAGATCCTGATAATGATCGTCGGGAGACATTGCGTTTTCGAATCCGAAGTAATTATATTTTACATTATAATTTCCGACATCAACGATGATGAAAAGGTCTTTGCCTCTTACCGTAGACTTGATAAGACCTTTTCCGTCGCCGGAAGAAAAACGGGGGCATTCGCTTTCAATAAGAAAGCTGTCGGCGTCGTAACCTGCTCTTTTTGACCATTCAACGAGGTAGTTGTTGATCTTGTTTCCGAGTTCAGTTACGCTGTTCATGGCGATAATGCCGATGGGCGCTGCGCTTGTTTCGCTGCTGAATAAATTTTCACTTGAAGCAATCATGATAATATCCTTTCGTTTTTGAATTCTTCTGTTTTAGAGTTTGTCGGCAGCTTTTTATGTGCGGATTTCAACGCAAAAAGCGGCAAAATTTACCGAAAAGCTGCTGAACAGTCTCAAAAATTCTTATTTGCAGAAGTTATCGATGTAATTGTCGATGTCGTGAGCGATGATCTCTTTAGCAACGTCTGCATGATCGATCTCGTTTACAACCGTAGTTTTATTCTCAAGTTCCTTATACACGGTGAAAAAATGCGTCATTTCGTCAAATATATGTTTAGGTAACTGCTCGATGTCCATATACATATTATAATTAGGGTCGTCGAAGGGAACTGCAATTATCTTATCGTCGTGATGACCGTTGTCGAGCATTCTGATAACTCCGATGGGGTAGCACTTTACAAGGGTAAGCGGCATAAGCCTTTCGGAGCAGAGAACAAGCACATCAAGCGGATCAAGGTCATCCGAGTAGGTTCTGGGAATAAATCCGTAATTGGCGGGGTAATGGGTGGACGTGTGAAGTATCCTGTCCATCTTTATGTACCCTGTTTCCTTATCAAGCTCATATTTTATCTTGCTGCCCTTGCCGATCTCGATTACAGCGTAGAAATGATCGGGACTTATTCGTTTAGGGCTGATATTATGCCAAATGTTCTTCAATTAAATTCCCTCCGATTATATTAGACTTTCTCGGAAATTAACGCACGCCGCCTGCCATAATCTTTTTGAGATATGCGTCGTCTTCCTCCTTGAATGGCGACAGCCCGCATTTGCCGTAATCCTTGCCTATCGCTAAAATCTTTCAGCATACGGCACATGTTAAATTCCGAGGAAGTCTATTGTTTCAAAAAAGTTTCTATATAATCAGTATATCATTTTTTTGAGATTTGTCAATAAAAGCTTAATTATATATTAAATTTTCGTCGATTTGCAAATTTTTATTGCGAATAATCTTACTTTTTTAGATTTTACGCTGTTATGTCGAATGCAATACAAAATTAAGACAGTAACTGCTAATTGTATTATTAAGCGGATATTCTACAATCTGTAAATAAAAAATGAATAAAGCGTAAATTTTTCCAATCAATATAATTTTACAAAACTATTGATTTTTTTCTAATTTTGTTGTACAATATATATAGTTGAGATTGAAATTGTTGGAAAGCTTAGTTAGTAAATTATTTTTTGAATAATTTGGTGTGTTTTATCGGAAGGAGAGTGAGAGATTTGAATAAGCGTGATAAGCATAGAATTGCGATAATAGTTGCAGGAATAGATCAGAAATATCAAAGCAGCATTCTTAGCGGAATTCAATCAGTCGCTTCCGAATGTTTTCTCGATTTTTATGTTTTTGCTTCATTTAGTGGAACGATGGATAATGAAGGTCACGATATTGGCGAACTTAATATTTTTGATCTTCCTGATTTCAATGATTTCGACGGCGCTGTACTGCTTACAAATACAATAGACTATCAGTATGTAGTCGATGATATTTTCAAACGAGTAAAAGAATCCGGCATTCCTGCCGTGGCTATAGATAATAATGTTGAAGGGCTTTATTACATAGGAATAGATAACCGCAGCGCAATGCGGGAAATAACAGAGCATTTCATCAATGTTCATGGTTTTACAAAGTTTAATTATATTTCCGGACCTGCCGATAATCCCGAAAGCGCGGCGCGTCTGGAAGCTTTTCTTGATGTCCTTGACGAGCATGGGATCGATATCGAAGAAAACAGGATTTATTATGGAGATTTCAGAGCGCCGTCGGGAAAGGCGGCTATAGAATACTTCCGCGAAAATACTGATTATATGCCGCAGGCTATTATATGCGCCAACGATGTAATGGCTGCTGCTGCCGTTAATCGGCTTTTCGAAGCGGGATTTAAAGTTCCGTCGGAGATAGCGGTTTCGGGATTTGATAATACTTTCAACAATCATAATTTCAGGATAGAACTTACTTCTGTTGAGCGTCCTCTTACTTTGTCAGGTCAGCTTGCCTGCAAAATGCTTTACAATCACTTTAATGACATCGAGCAGGAACGCAGCCGTATACTTAATATGTCAACCAGATTCACGGAAAGCTGCGGCTGCTGCGACAGCGTTATTCATGATGTTTCGGAATACAAGGAGCTGAACATTTCGAATTACAGCCATATTGAAAATATCACCAATTATATGACTCTTTTCAATCAGCTTGCCTGCGAACTGCATGGGTGCAGCAATTTTGAGGATTTTGTCAGATCGCTGAAAAAATTCGTATCATATATGAATCCCGAGGAATTCTATTTCTGCCTTTGCGATAACTGGGATAAAGAATTTATAGATCAAAAAGGGCTTGTCGTTAAAACGGAGACGGTAAATATTAATTATACTGAAACAATGATAGTTCCGATAGCCTATTGTCGGGGGAATTTTTACGAGATAGAATCTATACATAAAAAAGACCTGCTGCCGGATATTCCGGAGAAGAACGGCGATGATAAATTCTATTATATTCTTCCGCTGCATTTTGGCGAGAGATGTCTTGGATATATGGCTATCCATAATTGTCGTGTGTCGCTTCATAATGCGATGTTTCAATCCTGGTGCATTACCGTGAATAATGCTCTTGAAAATATCAGAAAGCTTATCAGTCTTGATTTTGCCGTTAAAACTCTCGGAAGGCTTTACGCTCAGGATACTTTTTCTGGAATTTACAATCGCAACGGATTTGTGCAGGCTACCACAGATATTTTTAATATGTGTGCCGACGAGGGAAGAAATATTATGCTGATGTTTATTGATCTTGACGGATTGAAGGTGATAAACGATACTTTCGGGCATGATGTAGGAGATAACGCCATACGTTCCGTTGCAGACGTTCTTTGCAGATCATGTACAGAGGGCGAGATATTCTGCCGTTTCGGAGGCGATGAATTTATAGTTTTTGCTGCGGATTACACAGAATCCGACGCTGAAAATCTGACGCGTAAGATAGACGATAACATTGCCGCTGTTAATGTGGAGGCTAAAAATTCGTTCATGCTCAGCGCAAGTACGGGATTTGTAATTGCAGTTCCTAAAAAAGGCGAGGATTTGTTCCGATTTGTTACGGCAGCCGATAAGAAAATGTACGAAATGAAGCGCAAGAAAAAACTGTCAAAACATTTGCGTTCATAAAAAATGCCGCAGAAGATCATAATTTCTTCTGCGGCATTTTTGATTTAGTCAAAATTTATTTCAGCTTTTTTCGCTAATGAGTATCGAAGCTCGATTTTGGATATGTTCGGCAGTTTCTTCGGCAGTCTGACCGCCTGCGAAATAGATATTCGCTTCTTCATTGCAAAGGAGTTCAAGATCGAGATCAAAAACAGTTCCAAGAGAATCGCACTGCAAAACGTAATCATAGATCATATCGCGATCTTTCTGCGTAAGGGAGGGAATTTCCATACCGCTTGCCGTATGTTCAGCCGACATTTCGGCGTCGAGGGCTTTATTGAATGCGTCCATCAATATGGGGAGACCATATGAATATTCATCGCTGAAATCGGAACTCGTCTCGATGATGTAATTCTTGATAAATTCCCATGCGCCCTCTTTATTTTTCGAGGATTCCGTAACAGCCATGATACCTTCGGGAATTAATCTGCCGCCCTTGCCGTTGTTCGTTGGATATCCCACAAATGTGAGATCTTCTCCGCCGCCCTCAAGATACTTTACACTGTCAAATGCCGTAAAACCATTGCTGAAACCAACTGGTGTAACAAGTATTTGATCGTTTTTCAGCCATGTGTGTTTATCAGTATAATAGCCTTGATGACCTTCGGGATCGCTTTCTTTATCGGGCATATCTATCTCATTTACAAAACGATTGCAGAATTCCAGCATTTGTATTACTTGTTGATTATTGAAATCGCAGGTTGCGTTTTTATAATCTATAAGATCGTTCATAGTGAAAAACATTGCACGGAACATATCTGATTTTGTTTCGCCATCATAAATATGAACAGCTTCGGGAGGAGCGTTTTCGTAGAGATCGAGCATTTCGTCGAACGTCCAGTTTTCTTTGTCAAAAACACGCGTTTTTGCTACAAGGCTCTTGATTGAAAAAGCGGTGCATAAATTGTAGATTTTTTCGTCGCTGCTTTCGATGGCTTTCAGAACGTTCGGCATTATCGTATTGCGGTTCACTTCAGAATCGTTTTCGATAAATTGGCTGAGATCGGCAAATACGCCTTTATTTTGGTAATTCAGATAAAAACTGTAAGGCAGACCATATATTATATCGGGTACGTTGTCGGAAATCAGATCGAGATTAAATTGTTTGAGGTTTTGTTCATAGTCGTCGCTTAAAGCGTAATTAAGCGTCTGCACATGATATTCCGACTGCGAATTATTGAAATTGTAGATCTCGGCTGTGGGATAGTAATTGTCAATATTTGCTATGGTTATTACTTTTTTATTTGCGAATTCGCTCGGGTCGCGCGGAGTAAGGCGAACGAGCGTTGATTCATTACTGTTTACAGGGCTATTGATACCTATAAATTCATTTTCGCCGACGCAGTAAGCCTGCATAGGCTCAACGCCTGATTCATTCCAGTTAATTATCTGCGTCATACTTCCGTCGTCCTTGATGCCGAAAAGACCGTCTGTCATTGACATATACATTTTATAATCGCCTGTTCCGGGAG
Organism: uncultured Ruminococcus sp.; assembly: GCA_910576995.1. Classification (GTDB taxonomy): domain Bacteria; phylum Bacillota; class Clostridia; order Oscillospirales; family Ruminococcaceae; genus Ruminococcus. The sequence goes on along the minus strand of CAJTLC010000002.1, from coordinate 118,931 downwards.
ATGGAGCGCCGCCGTCAATGCCGAAGTCGGAAAGACTGAAAAACGGTTCGCCGAGCGTATAATCGCTGTTCATCATGCGCAAGTTGAACGACATGGTATAACATTCCCTGCCTTGCTCGTCTTTTTGGGGTTCGGAATACGTTTCGAAGATCACGGTTTTTCCTTCGGAATCTTTCAGAAATGCGTATCCGATATTTATTTTTTCGGTATTGGATTCAGCGATATGTTTTTCGGGATTTCCGTTTGCGTCTATAGTTACTATAACTCCTTCGTTTGACATAGCGTCTCTGTTTGACAGACTTTGTATGAAATCGCCTTCATTAGTTCCGCAGGAGTAAATGTTAAGATAATTGTAATCATCATCAAAATATTCTTCCGAATAATTTATCGGAGTTTTCGAAATAAGAGTGCCGTTTTTATCATAGGCGCATAGCGTATAACTTGATATGCAGTTATTATTATAAGCTTCGTAGTCGAAATTTTCATCGTATTCGTCGGGAATTTTTATGCCGCCGTGATCTTCCGTCGAGACGAATGCGAAAAAGCTTCCGTCATTATTAAAGAAATAACTATAGCTGCAATAGTCGTATGCAAGCAGATCGGACGGTATATCAGGCTCAAACGGCGTGAATTGCGAAAAAGAACTGTCGGTTTTGAAATAAGCGACATTATATTTTTCGTCTGAGAACTGAACTATATATTCGCCCGTATCCTTTATCGGAGTAATATCATACACGCTTTTCATGCCGTCAGGCATTGGAATTTCTTCGTATTTATAGCTGTTGATAAGAAGAAGCTGTTCAGAATCCGCGAGTTCGCTTACTTCGTCTGTAGATACCGAACTGTCGCTTGTACTTTCGGAAGTTTTGTTTTTGGCGATCGAACTGCATGAGGACGCTGTGGTGCAGAAAATCGAAGCAGCCATGATCGCTGTAAAAATTTTCTTCATAATTTGAATCCTTTCCAAAGGGTGAATTAATGAACTTATTGAACGCGTTCTGTATCTTTATTATAATTCCAGCTTTGCTTAAAGTCAATAATTTTTGCATTTATTTTGCATTTTTCAGAATTTAAATTTGCAATTCTTTAATTATCAAAATGAATTTTAGCGTTTGGTAATAATGCACAAATGCAAATTATTAAAATGCTGAATTTACGTTGTTTTCAATTTATGAAGCAGGCGAGTTTCGGCAGTTTTAACAAAAATCTGATTATACTAAAATACTTTCTTGCAATTTCTTTATGATTATGCTATAATTAAATTGATGTATTCATTATTTCTTAAAATAATCTCCGATAGTGTCGTAAGACAAAAATCTATAATCGGGGATATTATTCGTGGAGTGGTTATATGAAAATTGTTAAATGTGTTGAGGGACACGGATATGATTCGGAGAAATTCGACGCTTGTCCTATGTGTGCTAAAATAAAAGAAGCAGGCAAAAAAGCGAAGGTTGTTAAAGTTAAGGCTGTAAAGCGCAGTAAAATCGAAACTCCCGAAATTAAGGCAGAAGAGCCGAAAAAAGCGGAAATCCCTGAAATCAAGGCGGAGCAGCCGAAAGCTGAAACGCCCAAAAAAGCAGAGATTCCCGAAATCAAAGCAGAACAGCCGAAAGCTGAAATCCCCGATATCAGAACAGAAGAGCTAAAAAAAGAAGCTTCCGTGCAGGATAATGAAAAAAAATTTCCGCCGCCGCCTCAGTTATCGGAAGAGGCAAAGGCTATTTTGGAAGAGCCTGTCAGATTTCCCACGACGGTTCTAAGCCGCGACGATCTTGACGCGCTGTATGTCGATAAAGATATTGAACAGGCGGAAAATATTGTTATCGACGATGTTAACAACATGGCTATCGCCAAAAATGGTACGCTGCTTATTAAATATATTGGTACAAACGAAGCGATACACATTCCGGACGGCATTGTTTATATTGGCAAATATGCTTTCAGAGGAAATACTTCCGCTAAGAAAATTATTATGTCAGACAGCGTTAAAACTGTTGACAAATTTGCTTTTGCTCACTGTGTTAACCTTGAGGAGATCGTTTTTTCGAAAAACCTGGAAACAATCGGCGAAAATGCTTTTCTTAAATGTCAGCGGATGAAAGAATTGAATTTCCCGAATTCTTTGAAAACTATCGGAAAAGGAGCGTTCGGCAGATGCAGTTCGATAAGAAAGCTTACTTTCCCCGCGCAGTTGAAAAAAATCAGCGATCTCAGCTTTTTCTCATGCAGAAATCTGAACAGAGTAATAATTTCTCATCCCGTTGAATCTATCGGAAACGCTGCTTTTTCCGAGTGCTACGGCTTGAAACGAATAGTCATATCAGATTCTGTTGCGTCAATAGGCGAAAGCGCTTTTTCATGGTGTCGTTCCCTTGAAGATATAACTATACCGCCGTCCGTAAAAACGATTGGAAGCTGGGCGTTTTACGGATGCAATAATTTGACTAATGTCAAAATAAGCATACAAACTAAGGATATTCGCGACGACGCGTTTTGCGGATGCGAAAATATTTATAATGTCCATGTTATGGAATTTGACGGCGTTGATTATAACGCTTCCGATGTGAAAAAAGGTCATAAGCTTATCCTGCGCGTATTGAAGCAGATAAATCGCAAAAAAGCTGAACGCTATGCGCGCGAGCATGGTTTAAGTATGCTGTTTATTTGAGTGCGTTCAGATATTCTTCAAGCGTCAATTGCTTCGTGAAAATTTCCAAAGCTGCGTCAGCGCCTACATATCTGTAATGCCACGGCTCGTAATCTATACCTGTGATATCTTCCTTTCCCAGAGGATAGCGCAGAATGAAACCGTATTTATAGGCATTTTCAGCAAGCCATGCGTAAACTTCTTCGTTAGTGGAGGCGGAGGTATCGGCGTTTATGTCAAGAGCGATACCGAGTTCATGTTCGCTTTTTCCTGGTTCTGCAACTAAGTCTGCGGCTAATTCTTCTGCTTCTTTCATTGAATAGCCGTCCGCAATAAATGCTGCGGTTTTCTCGCGCATCATCGCTTTCTGCTCGTTGTGAGTACGATATCCCTCGCCTACTATCGGGTAGATCCCTTCGCTGCGGGCGTCGTCAAACATTTTCTGTAAATCGGGATATATTCTCGAATCGACCGAGACTCCGTTTGATAAAAGAGTGAGTTCGATATCGTAATTTTTGGGAAGAGCGTTTTCGGAATTTACAAGTATCAGATTCCATTCGCCTTTGTATTCCGAACGGCTGCTTTCGCTTATGATCCTGATATTTTTGAAGGTTATCAATGCGATCACGACGATCAGACCCACTGCAATAATCGCTGTTCCTTTAAGTATTTTTTTCATTGTGATTACTCCTTTATTTTGATTTAACGCGATATTGCACAATTTGTGTGCGACGTCGAGTATAATAAAAATAATATCACATAATTCTTAAGTAATTTGCGATGTAATTCTTAAAAAAATCTTAGAACTTGTTCTCATAAATAAAAATCAGGGCTGCCGTTTAATATGGCAGCCCTGATAAGCTTTCTGATTTTGTTGTAACATGATGATCTCAGCGGATTCACGCCGACAGGTTTTTGTCGTAAAATATGCCTGATGATTATGTCTGTAAATTATGTCAGTTAAGTTCCGAACGGATGCGCTCAATCTCGTTTTGAATGACTTCTCTTTGTTCATAATATTCTAACATTTGAGCTTCTGCGTCCATTATTTTTTCTTGATCTTCAAGGTTTTTTTGAATCAATTCCAGTTCTTGAATATTTTTGTCTAAATTAAAAAGCTGCGATTTGTACATTGCAATTTCTTGATCGGCATTTTTCTGAATTTCTGAATAAGTATCAACGCTGTTAAGAAAGTCATATCCGTCTTTAACTTCAACAATTCCGTTTTGAAAAGCCGACGGGTAGTAAAGTTTTAAAGTGAACAAAGAGAATAAATCTGACGGCGAAATAATACTGTACCAATTTTGATATTCGCTTCCGATAGTCAACTCGGCATTCGCGGTATAATCGGAATTCTGACTGCTGTAAGGCAATATTGAGTAAAATTTAATTGTATTTACAGTCTGATTCGAATTCGCGAACAGATCGATATGCGTAAAGTTCGAGAGCTGCTCCGTCGGCATTGCCGAATTTCCGTTGAAATACATAGATCTATGCCACATTTCATCGCGCGGTATATCGACGGTCTCGCCGCTGCCGTTTTTAGAAATAATGTCATAATTATACGGACTTTCGGGCAATTCTGTAGATTTTCCGAAAATGACGCTTGTTTTGAGCGTATCGATTCCATTTGGTGTTTTTACGATAGAAGCGTATTCAAATGAAGCCAAAGAAACGACTTCGCCGGCGGAATTCAATATTTCATGCGGATCGTTAGTTGTAAAGCAAGATTCGACAGTGTTGGATATCAGATCATCCTCAGCAGAGAAAAAATCTGTGATATTTGAAATATCCTGAACGACAGCGTCTATTTCTTCTTGGGTGAATTTAAAATTTGATTCTGCTGCGGCTAAAATATTTTCATTTGAATAAGTGTCACAGTATGCTGCTGCGTATATCTGATTTGTATTAATGCCGTTGATCTGACGTATAAAAAGTCGAACCTGCACGTTTTCCTTATCGATCTCCTCGAAAGGACATCTGAAAAGCGGCGTGATCAGAACGTCGTTCTGAATATAAAAATCCAGTGGATAGTCGGTGATGAGATATTCGTTTTCCTTGGTTTCGCGGTCGATCTCGGTTAAAAGCTCCTGATAAATTCGTTTAACGGAACCGCATGTCATATTTTTGTAAACGCGGTTAACAAATCCTGTTTTGGGAATAACGGCAATGCAGATGACAGCAGCCGCTGAAATTGCCGCCCATTTCAGAATATGGTGTTTACGTGATCTTCCAGTAACATTTTCAAGGCCGCTTACGGTGAATCCGCTTTCGGAAAAATCCGATTTTTCAGATGGAAAAGCTTTTGCTGAGATTTTATCAAAGCAGTCAACAGAGTCAGAAAGCTCGTTCATTTTGTTTTTCAGAAGTTTTTCAATTTCCTGATGTCCGAAGTATTCATTTTTCACTGTTAACACCTGCCTTTTCCTGTAATATGGCTAAAGCTTTTTTGTACCTTGATTTTACCGTGGTTTCCGGGCATTTCATGATCTTTGCGATCTCTTTGAACGTCAGTTCGCTGCAGCAGCGCATTACTACTATCTGCCGTTGTTTGTCGTTCAAAAATGTTAGAAGCTGATTTATATAAATACTGTTTTCCACAGTTTCGTCAGCGTCGCCGTATCCTGAAAGATAGAAATCATCCGTATCTTTTTTGAAACTGCGGCGCATTTCCAGTGCGACGTTTCGGGCTATCTTGTGTATGTAACCTTTACCGTCTCCTTTTTTAGGATTGAAGTTCCTGACCTGAGTAAGCCTTACAAACGTTTCGGCAACGCAATCTTCCGAGAGATGATAATCCGATGTTATGCTGAACGCTACGGCGAATACGCTTTTTTTAAACATATGATACAGTCTGCAAAGGCTGTCCTTTGATTCAGCACAAGTCTCAATGAGATCGTTTACCGTATCGTTTTCTTCGGTCTCTCCTTCGCTTGGAGTAAATATGTTAATAATCGTACTTCCACCTCCGGTGTATATATTTGAGTCGGTAATCATATCAGTCACTCCCTCCCGCACAAAATAGTTTGCAAACATTTAAGTAATCACCGTACAAATTGGTATGGCGCTTTAACGGCGTCGTTGTAAATTAAGGGGAATAATACGAGCATATCTGTGCTGTATTTTTCGCCTTATGAAAGCTTTCATAATACAAGTGATTTTAAAAGCCAAAAAAGACGAAATTTTTTGAATTTTTTTCTGGAAAACAGTTAACACATGCTAACTGTTTTGCTAAAAAAATCAAACAGATGCGGGAAATTCCGAAAAACAGGGGAATTTTGATGTTAAGTTATATTTCTGTTTAAAGTGAAATCACTGAATGCTGAAATTTTTTATATGGAATATCTGTTAAACTTGGTTAACTAAAAGCGCATTGTCCGAAAATTTGATGAACAGGATCTGACTTTGAATATTTATAATTGAACTATATCATTATAACATAAAAAAGGATGATTTGCAACACGTTTTAAAATTCAGACAAAAAAATTTATTTGTCTATTGACACTCATGGTAAATTATGATATAATTCTAATCAAGGGAATGAAATTCCCATGAGGGAGCTGTCTGTAGAGTCGGCTCTTTTTCTGTATACAGATATATTTCCCTATGAAGGAGGTTGGATATGGCATCCAAGTCAGTTGAAAAGATTCTCGAAGCCGAATCGGCAGCGGACAAGCTGAATTCAGAAGCGCGGCATAAAGCCGAAGAGATCGTCAGAGAAGCCGAAAAAAACGCTGCTCTGAACGTTCAGAAAAAGCTTGCAGAAGCTAAATCGGAAACCGAGAAAATACGAAATTCAAACGGCGAAAAGCTTGCAGAATATTCCCGTACAGCCGAGCAGGAATGCTCAAAAAAGCTTGCGGAGATTCGCAGCATTGCCGAGTCGAATTCCGAAAAAGCCGTAATGTCTATCATCGACAGCTTTTTCGGATAAAAAGGAGTGTGATATAATTTATGGCAAAGCTCAAAATGAAGCGAATAGAGCTTATTGCACCCTTGACGGACAGTAAACAGATAATCGAACTTTTGCAGCGGCGCGGAGTTGTCGAGTTATGCGAAAATAGCAGTGAAGAACTCGAACAGATGAACGTTGCTGCTGTTATGGGCGAATTCGAAAAATTCCGAAGCACAGTAGATCAGGCACTGAACATTCTTGATAAGTATGCTCCGGAAAAGGCGTCGCTCACCGATATGTTCGGAGGCCGCGACGAGATCGAAAAGCATGAATTCGGACGGAAAGCCGCTGATCTTGAAAAGATCATGAATGCGGCAGGGGAGATCATTAAAAATCATAAGACGATCACCGAAGCTCAGGCTGAAATTATCCAGCTCGGCATCCGTTCCGATCTTCTTGAGCCGTGGACGACGCTTGATGTTCCCACAAATTTTAAAGGAACGTCCAAAACAAACGCTTATATCGGTTCGATTCAGGGCAGCAGAACGGCTGAAGAAATTGAAGCTCAACTTCCCGAAGGCTGCTGCGTCGAAGTTGTTTCGAATTTCAAGGAACAGACCAATTTGTTTATATTGTGCAGCAAGGATGTCGCGGAGGAGGCTGAAAATTGTCTGCGCCGGCTCGCATTCGTACCTGTTTCGGAATCGGCGTCGATTACTCCGTCGGAAATGATCAGAAAAAACACTGCTCAACGAAAGGAGCTTAATAAGCTTATAGCCGCGTCGGAGAAAGCGATAACAGAAATGTCGGAATACAGGGAAATGCTGAAATTCGGCATTGATTTTCTGGCAATGCGCAGGGAAAAATATGAAGTTCTCGGTAAACTCGGCGTAACGGAAAGCACGTTCGTGCTTGAAGGATATGTTCCGGAAAAATATTTTGATTCTCTTAAAAGGGAGATCGAGAAAAAGCACACGGCAGTGATCAGCGGCTTTGAGCCTGCGGAAGATGAGGACGTGCCGGTGCTTCTCGAAAACAGCAGCTTTTCTTCGCCTGTCGAAGGAATAACCAAAATGTATGCAATGCCCTCTAAAACAGACGTAGACCCTACGCCCGTAATGTCGTTTTTCTATTACCTGTTCTTCGGAATGATGCTTTCGGACGCAGGTTATGGCATTGTTATGGTGATCGGAACGATGATCGCCTTAAAGAAATTCAAACTTGAAAACAGTATGCGAAAAACGCTCATAATGTTCCGAAACTGCGGAATATCCACGATTTTCTGGGGAGCGATGTTCGGAAGTTGGTTTGGCGATATAGTACAGATAGTCGGACGCGAATTTTTCGGAAAAGAGATCGGCAGCATTGCATTGTGGTTTCAGCCGCTTGACGATCCGATAAAACTTCTGCTGTATTCTTTCGGATTGGGAATCCTGCATCTGTTTCTGGGCGTCGGGGTATCGTTTAAAATGGCGTGGGACGACGGCAGAAAGCTTGACGCGTTTCTCGATACCGTCCCAATTTACCTTACAATACTTGGCGTAGCGCCGCTTGCGGCAAGCATACTCACGGAAGTTCCGAAGATTCTTACAACAATAGGAACGTATGTGATGATAGCTGGCGTTGTATTGTTGATACTCACGGCTGGAAGAAGCTCGAAATCCATATTTGGCAAGCTTTTCGGCGGATTGTACGCGTTGTATAATACAGCAACGGGTTGGCTCAGCGATATACTCTCATATTCAAGACTGCTCGCGCTTGGACTTGCGACTGGAAGCATTGCAGGAGTTATAAATCTCATAGGAACGATGCCAGAAAATAAGGCTGTAAAGCTTGTTTTGCTTATAATTGTCTTTATTGTGGGACATACGGCAAACCTCGCTATCAATCTTCTCGGCGCTTACGTTCATACGGACAGACTTCAGTTTGTGGAGTTGTTCAGCAAATTCTACACAGGCGGCGGTCGGGAATTCACCCCGTTCGCAGTAAACACTAAGTATATAAAATTCAAGGAGGAAAATATCAATGAATAGTTTAGGAATCACATTAGCGATAGTTGGAGCGGTTTGCGCAGCTCTGTTTGCAGGTATCGGCTCGGCAAGAGCGGTAGGACTTGTCGGCGAGGCAGCCGCAGGCGTTGTTTCGGTTGACCCGTCGAAGTTCAGCAAGGTGCTTATTCTTCAGCTTCTCCCTGGTACGCAGGGACTTTACGGACTGCTTACAGCTATTTTGATGCTCAGCCGTGTTGGAGTTATCGGCGGCGGTGCTGTTGAACTCACTACGGCTCAGGGACTTATGTTCCTCGCAGCGTCACTTCCGATCGCGATAGTTGGCTATTTTTCGGCGATCGCACAGGGCAGAGCAGCTGTTGCGGGCGTAGGAATTACGGCTAAAGCTCCCGAACACAACGGCAAGGGCATCATCATGGCGGCTATGGTTGAGACTTACGCTATCCTTGCACTCCTCGTTTCAATTCTTCTTATTTACAACATTGCTATCTGACGGAGGTATTAAAATGGCAGGACTTGAAAATATCCTGAACATAATTGCTTCGCAGCAGAAAGAAACGGAAAAGACTATCATATCGGCAGCCGAAAAAAAGGCGGCAGTCATAATTAAAGACGGCTCTGAAAAAGCTGAAAAAGCTTATGACGAGCAGTTGAAAAAAATGACGTTCAAGCTTGCTCAGGAGCATGAAAACTCCAAAGCTTCGGTGGACGCCGATATGAAACGCCGCATTCTTGCCTGCAAAGTCAAATGTATCAACGATGTAATTGAAAAAACGCTGCAAAAGCTGGATTCTCTTTCGGAAACTGAATATTTCGCCGTTATTGAAAAGCTGCTTTCTCAAAAAGTTCAGAAAGATAAGGGCGTGCTGTATTTCAGTAAAAGAGATCTCGGAAGAATGCCTGTCGATTTCGCGAAAAAGGCAGACTCAATTGCGGAAAAAGCAGGCGGTACGATCAGAATTTCAGATAAATGCGCGGATATCGAAAACGGATTTATTCTTGAATACGGTCTTATATCCGAAAATTGCAGCTTCCGCGATATTATCGAAGCCGAACGCGACGCTGTACGCGATACTGCGGCAAGAGCCTTATTCGGGTAGGTGACGGAATGAGCGAAACAACAAAATATGCAAGTGCAGTCGCGGCGGTAAAAGCAATGGAAAATACCCTGCTTAACCGCAGTGACATGGAGCAGCTCATCAACGCCGCAAGCAAGGCGGAGACGGACGCACTGCTCTCTTCCAAAAAGGGAACGTCCGAAACAAATGCCGAAACGGTCTGGAACATGATCAGAGATTATGCTCCGGATTGCCGTGAAACAGAGATTTTACTGTACAAAAACGACTTTCATAATTTGAAAGCCTCATTAAAAGCTTCTGTAGCGGGCAGAACGGCTGAAAAATATTATATCAGACCGACAAATCTTGACCTCGACAAACTCAGTGGAATTCTCGGTTCAAAGAATTACGAATTGCTTCCCGAATATATCGGAAATGTTGCTGCCGAGGCGTATGATATTCTGGTTAAAACTTCAGACGGGCAATTGGCTGATTCATTCATAGACGCAGCAGCTTTATCCGCCATGCAGAAAAGCGCGAAATCTTTCGGCGGCGAATTTATACGGAAATACGCGGAACTTACAACTGTATGCGCCGATATTAAAACTGCTTTCAGATGCGGTAAAATGAATAAGCAGAAAACTTTTTTAGAGACGGCTGTTTGCGGAAGTGAAAGTATTGATAAGGAATCGCTTATCAACGCCGCTCTCGGCGGAACGGAATCGCTTCTGGGATTTCTTGAAACGGCAGGATTCGGCGAAGCGGCTAAACTTTTAGGCGTATCAGGCGCGCAGTTTGAAAAATGGTGCGACGATATCATAATGGAACTCGCCGAGACAGCGCGCATGAGATCGTTTGGACCAGAGCCTCTTGAAGCTTATTTTATAGCTGCGGAGGCGGAACAGAAGAATCTGCGTATCATCAGCGTTTGCAAGGAATTCGGCGCAGACAGAGAAACTATTACGGAAAGGATGCGAAAGCTTTATGTCTGAAATGTATAAAACGGCTGTAATCGGCGATTCGGCAAGCGTATCGGGATTTGCGGCTCTTGGACTTTCCGTATTTCGCGAGACCGACCCCGCCGAAATATCAAAGCTGATAAATCGTCTGGCAGCAAACGGATTCGGCGTAATATATATCACCGAGCCTGCCGCTGCGCTTGTAAGCGAAACGATAAAAAAATATCGTAGCAGGAAGTTGCCGTCCATTGTATTGATACCTGCTATCGAGGGCAATACGGGCGACGGAATGCGCAGTCTGCATGAAGCTGTTGAAAAAGCAGTCGGTTCGGATATATTGAAATAAATAGCAAAGGAGTTGCAGTTTTGAGCAGCATTGGAAATATAGTAAAGATCTCAGGTCCTCTCGTCGTTGCAGAGGGAATGAGAGACGCGAATATGTTCGACGTTGTTCGCGTAAGTAAGAAACGTCTGATCGGCGAGATCATTGAAATGCACGGCGACCGCGCTTCGATTCAGGTTTACGAGGAAACGGCGGGACTGGGTACGGGCGAATCCGTTGAATCCACGGGAGAACCCATGAGCGCGGAACTCGGACCGGGACTTATCGGCAGTATTTATGACGGAATACAGCGTCCTCTCGACGCTATCCGCGAAGTATGCGGAAATAATCTTGCGCGCGGCGTTGAAGTTACATCGCTTAAACGCGATAAAAAGTGGGCTTTCACACCTCTTGTAAAGCAGGGGAATGAAGTTGAAGAGGGCGATATCATTGGAACAGTTCCCGAAACCGATATTGTTCTTCACAAAATAATGGTGCCGAATGGAATAAGCGGCAAGGTTAAATCTATTAAGCAGGGCGAGTTTGCCGTTGACGAAGTTATATGTGTCATTGAAACTGAAAAAGGTGATAAAGAACTCAAAATGTTCCAGAAATGGCCAGTAAGACGCGGCAGACCTTATAAGAAAAAGCTGTCGCCAAATATGCCGCTTGTAACGGGTCAGCGAGTTGTCGACTGCCTGTTCCCGATCGCAAAGGGCGGTGTTGCGGCGATTCCCGGACCTTTCGGAAGCGGTAAGACGGTTACTCAGCATCAGCTTGCAAAATGGGCGGAAGCGGATATAATCGTTTATATCGGCTGCGGCGAGCGCGGAAACGAAATGACCGACGTTCTGAACGAATTCCCCGAACTTATCGACCCCAAAACGGGAAAATCCCTCATGGAGCGTACGGTTCTCATTGCAAATACGTCGGATATGCCTGTTGCGGCGCGTGAAGCATCGGTTTATACGGGTATCACGATCGCCGAATATTATCGCGATATGGGCTATTCAGTCGCTCTTATGGCGGATTCGACTTCGCGTTGGGCGGAAGCTCTTCGCGAAATGTCGGGCAGACTTGAAGAAATGCCCGGAGACGAGGGCTATCCTGCTTATCTCGGAAGCCGTCTCGCGCAGTTTTACGAGCGTGCAGGTCGAGTTATCTCAATGGGCAGCGACGGCAGAGAGGGCGCATTATCCGTTATCGGCGCAGTATCGCCGCCAGGCGGAGATATCTCCGAACCTGTATCGCAGGCTACGCTTCGAATCGTAAAAGTATTCTGGGGACTCGATTCAAGTTTGGCGTACCAGCGTCATTTTCCAGCGATAAATTGGCTTACCAGCTACTCTCTTTATGCGGATTCTCTTGCGGATTGGTACAATAATAACGTTTCCGCAGATTGGATGGAATTGAGAAGCCGTTTTATGGCTATCCTCAACGACGAAGCGGAATTGAAAGAAATAGTCAAGCTTATAGGTATGGACGCTCTTTCGGCTAATGACCGTCTGAAAATGGAGACGGCGCGTTCTATACGTGAGGATTTCCTGCATCAGCTTGCGTTCCACGAAGTAGATACCTATACGAGTTTGAAAAAGCAGCTTTACATGATGAAGCTTATTCTCAATTTCAATGATGAAGCCGCAGCCGCAATTGCAAAGGGCGCGGACGTTGAAGCGGCGGCGGGACTTGCCGTGCGTGAGAAGATCGGACGATTCAAGTATATTGTCGAAGCGGACGTCGACGAGGAATTTGATAAGCTTTCAGTGGAAATTTCCGCCGGGCTTGACAGGCTGCTTATTAAGGAGGAAGAATAATGCCGAGAGAATACAGAACTATAGAAGAAGCGGCAGGACCTCTGCTGCTTGTCAAGGGAGTCGAGAACTGCACATACGGCGAGCTTGCGGATATTCGCCTGAAAAACGGTGAAAAGCGTCGCTGCCGAGTGTTGGAGATCAACGGTTCGGACGCTCTTGTACAGCTTTTTGAAAATTCTGCGGGTATAAATTTGCAGGACAGCGCGGTAGTTTTCACGGGGCATCAGATGGAACTTGGCGTTTCCGAAGATATGCTTGGACGAGTATTCGACGGCATGGGAAATCCTATCGACGACGGTCCTGAAATAATCCCCGAAATGCGAATGGACGTAAACGGTCTGCCGATGAATCCGGTTGCAAGAAAATATCCGCAGGAATTTATACAGACGGGCGTTTCGGCGATAGACGGACTGAATACTCTTGTACGCGGTCAGAAATTGCCGATATTTTCAGCAAGCGGACTTCCTCATGCGCAGCTTGCGGCGCAGATAGCGCGTCAGGCTAAGGTTTTGGGCGATAACGAGCAGTTCGCCGTAGTATTTGCGGCGATGGGAATCACGTTTGAGGAATCGGAATATTTCGTAAAAAGCTTTAAGGAAACCGGCGCGCTTGACAGAACGGTGCTTTTCGTAAATCTTGCGAACGATTCGGCTATCGAACGTCTTGCAACTCCGAAAATGGCGCTTACTGCCGCCGAATATCTTGCTTTTGAAAAGGGAATGCACGTTCTTGTAATTCTTACCGATATTACGAACTATGCCGACGCTCTCCGCGAAGTTTCCGCGGCGCGTAAGGAAGTGCCGGGAAGAAGAGGATATCCGGGCTATATGTATACCGATCTCGCCTCTCTTTACGAACGCGCAGGCCGTCAGGACGGCAAAGAGGGCAGTATTACAATGATACCTATTCTTACGATGCCTGAAGACGATAAAACTCATCCGATTCCCGATCTTACGGGATATATTACGGAGGGACAGATCATACTTTCGCGCGAACTTTACCGCAAAGGTATAAATCCGCCTGTAGATGTTCTGCCGTCGCTTTCGCGACTTAAAGATAAGGGCATAGGCAAGGGAAAAACGCGCGCAGATCACTCCGACACCATGAATCAGCTTTTTTCAGCGTATGCGCGCGGAAAAGACGCTAAGGAACTCATGGTCGTGCTTGGCGAAGCGGCTCTTACGCCTACCGATCTCATTTATGCGAAATTTGCCGACGAATTTGAAAAACGTTATGTTTCGCAGGGCTTTGAAAATAACCGAAGCATTGAGGAAACGCTGTCGATTGGCTGGGAACTTCTGCGACTTTTGCCGAGAAGCGAATTGAGACGTATCAGAGAGGAATATCTTACGCAATACTACGATACGCAGGATTGAGGTGAGCGGTATTGGCAAGATTAAACGTTAATCCCACGCGTATGGAGCTGAGCAGTCTGAAAAAGAAGCTTGCTTCCGCGCAGCGCGGACATAAACTGCTGAAAGATAAGCGCGACGAGCTTATGCGGCAGTTTATGAACATGATCAAGGAAAACAAGCAGCTGCGCAGCGAAGTGGAGCAGGGGATAGCCGAGGCTAACAGATATATGGCTGTCGCGGGTTCGGTAATGCAGAGAGAGGCGCTGGAAACGGCTTTGATGCTGCCCAAGCAGGAAGTTGAACTGGAAGTTTCAGAAAAAAACGTCATGAGCGTTTATATTCCCGTGTTTGACGCGAAATTCAGGACTTCAGACCCCGATGATATTTATTCTTACGGAACAGCTTTTACTTCGGTTGATCTGGACGGCGCAGTTAGCGCGCTAAGTGAAATTTTCCCGAAGATGATTCGATTGGCTGAAATTGAAAAAGCCTGTCAGCTTATGGCGGACGAGATCGAAAAAACTCGCCGCCGCGTTAATGCACTTGAGCATATTATGATTCCTGATTATCAGGAAACTATAAAATTCATCACGATGAAGCTTTCCGAAAACGAAAGAAGCACCACGACTTCGCTGATGAAAGTGAAAGATATGGTGCTGAAACAGAGTCACGATTTCAAATAAAAAAATGCCTGCATGATTTGGGTTCATGCAGGCATTTTTTATACTCAACTCAAATTGGTTTGGTTATTTAGTATTTCTTATAGTTCAGAATCGTTTCCGTATATTGCTATTTCGTCCGAACCGACTGTTAATGGGATTTTTGTATTGCTGTTATCATTGACGATATCAATATAATCGGGATTTTTCATGATATAATTTTCTTTAACATCTTCAAGCAGCTTTCTGTTTTTCTCGTTATCTTTCAGATATAGAACAGTCTCATTGACATAAACAACGGCAAGGGGCTTTTCATTGAAGAGAAGCGGAGATAATGCATTTGCAAAATCGATTATATCTTCATAGAAATAAGTCATATATTTAATTTCAGTCGTATCGCGATAATAATCAGCTGCAATATTTGTGATCTTATCTAATCTGGCGTGTTTGGTAACATCATTATAATCGTCAGAAGAATAATAGCGGTAGCTGTCGAAAAGTTCTTCATTTTTAGGATCGTAGTAAAACGGCGCTCTTGTAGCAAATACAGGATCTAAATCTACATACATTGCCAAATAAGAATGCTCTCTTGCAAGTTTTTCGTCGTCAAACGAATAGCCCATCTCTTTAAGATATTCTATAGTATCCGTAAACGAATCCAAAACGAAGTAATCGTCGATATAGCAGTAAATATTCTCGTTTTCGAGATCTTCGGCAGTCATCTTTTTCATGTCATCGCGATAGCAGGCGCTCAATTTATAAATTTGTTCCTTGTAATTTTCAACATTCTGAATGGACGAACCAAATTTATCTTTAATTCGCAAAGGATTTATCATTATCTTATTGTCACCATAATAATAAACAGTAGAACTTATCTCTTGTGAAGCATATTCCGCATATTCATCCGAAAGAATAATGGCTTTGGTAAGTTCGCCCATAAGATCTGCCGGAACAGAATAATCACGCATTACTACAGAACCTGTCAAAGTGTGGTATTTCAAAGTTATATCTGAATCATTGTAATCGTCGTAAGATACATTCTGTCCTTTTTCAAAATAATTGTATGAATAATCTTCGCTGTTGAAATGCCTGTCAACGATCTCTTTATTAAGTTTTACAGCTTGTTTTATAACTTCTTTGTCCTTGAAAGTTATATCGTTGTAATCAAGTATATCGGAGTTTGATATTTCAACGCGTTCTACATTCATTGTTGACGGAACGTGCTTAGACATTCCGAATCCGTTTGTAACATCACAGATTCCGCAGATGAGGAATACCGACAATACAGCAGCAACGAATCCTATGGGAGCGGTCCAGAATTTCTTGAATCCTCGGCGTGTGATGATCTCCATAATGAACCAGCCGATAGCACACATGAGAATGCCTGCAATAACGAATCCGTTCAGAGAAATGAAGAGTGAAAGTATGCAGAATACAGCCATTGTCATAATCAAATAGAAAAATGCCTTGTAAACATACGGTTTTGAAACGTCCTCGGCTTTGCGGAATCTGTAGAGAAGATATGCCGCGCCGATATAGAGCAGTATAACGATAAATGTGATAGCCATCCATTTGCAGTACATCCAGAGATCGCTCGAAGAATCATTCATATATGTATCAAGATGCTGAATAAAGAATGCAAACGTACCTATTGGCGATGTGCTTGTGAAAATATTCTTGAAGAATATCGAACTGCCGCTGATTCCGAACGGAGCGCTGTGAACGAGGGCAAGCCATACGCAGCCGATAGTTGCGGGAAGCATTAACATAAAGCTGAATACGCTGAAGATAGCCTCAAACGTATTTCCGCAGAAAGTCAGGGCAAATACTGAGATCGCATATAAAAGCAGCATAGCCATTATCACTATAAACGACGCGCGCAGCATCATGGGAACTGCTTCCCAGATTTCTGTCATATTGGTAATTACCGAACCAACACCGAGAATTCCAAGACTTATTATTATTGCACCTAAAGCGGGAATAATGTAGATTGAAAGTCCGGAAAGGAAATCGGCGAAGAATCGCTGAGTTGTAGTCAGAGGGAGAGAGTGATGCATATCAACGATCGTTTTTCGGTAGAGATAAGAAAAATTAATCATGGCGATTACCACGCCGAGGCAAATAGCAAGAAAAATAGTACCGACAGAAATAAATATAAATGGAATGCAGCTTATAGATACAACGTCCATAAGTTCATTATGTTCAGGAAGATTTTCGATATACATAAGGATCACGGCGATTACCGCGAGCATCGGCAGACCGAGAAGCTGAAAAACTATATTGACTATTAAAAGCTGCTTGGTGCTTTTTATTTCATTAAAAAAGCGAGTGCCGAAAAAGCTTTTCATTTTATTTGATGTCGCTGCTGTCATAGCCAAGCACCTCCAGTTCGTAGATAAATATTTCTTCCAGCGTCAGAGGAATCAGTTCGAAAAGAATCGGATTTTTAGACTCGAATTTCTTTTTCAGTTCATCCGCTCCGCCTTTTGCGATGATATAGTGGACGCTTGCGTTGCGTTCAAAATGGAGTATCTGTAAACCTTCGGATTCAAGCTGTTCCTTTGTGTAAACTATCTGATTTCCATTTTCATCTTTCGGGAATACAGCCTGAATTTTGTGAACGCTGCTGACTACGCTGTTTATCTCACGTGAGAGCACAATTTTTCCGTTATGGATAAGCGCTGCCGTATCGCATACCTCGTTGATCTCCTTAAGATTGTGTGAAGAGATCACTGTGGTCAGCTGACGATCGAGCATTGCGTCTACCAGCATTTTCTTTACAATTATCCTCATTGTTGGATCAAGACCGTCGAAAGCTTCATCAAGAAGCAGATAATCCGTTCGGCAGGCAAGACCGATGATAACAATAGCTTGACGCTTCATACCTTTTGAGAAAGTGTTGATTTTCTTATCAAGCGGAAGTCTTACTTTTTGGCGGAGTTCCTCGAACATTTCCTCAGAAAAGCTGCGGTAATAGCTTTTGTAGTAATTTTTCAGCTTTTTCAGTGTGTACGAACCGAATTGAACGGTTTCATCATTAATGAAGAAAACTCTTTCCTTAATGGCGATATTGTCGTAAACGGATTCGCCGTCAATAAGGACTTCACCTGATTCCTGCTTGTAGATACCGGATAAAAGACGAAGAATAGTTGATTTTCCCGCACCGTTGGAACCAAGCAGCCCGAATGCGGTGCCTTTTTCAATTTTAAGATCAACGCCGTCAAGAGCAGTATAAGTGTCAAATTTTTTGACGGTATTTTTTAATTCGATCATTTGGCGTCTCCTTTCTGAGAGTTCTCGAAAATAACATCGATGTGTTCCACCAGCGTTTTTGCGGCGATACCAAGCCGCTTGGCTTTTTCGGTGCTTTGGTCGAATTCTTCGAGAGCTGCGGTGTGAAAAAAGGTCGTATCTTGTGCGGAAATGAAACTTCCGCGTCCGGGAATGGAATAGATTATACTGCTGCGCTCAAGTTCCTGATAAGCCTTGGTAACGGTATTGGGATTGACGCCAATATCTTTTGCAAGGTTCCGTACGCTTGGCAGCTGATCGTTTTCTTTCAGATTCCCTGTTACAACAAGTTCCACGATCTTGTTGTAGATCTGCTCATAGATCGGTGTCCTGCTTTTAAGGTCGATATAAAACATATGCTCTCCTTTCTGTCACTTGCGTACTATAGCAAGTAATACACTCGCTATAATTATATAATAACACAGCAAATCGGATTTGTCAAGGCTTTTTAAAAAATTTTTTCCAGCTTCCAATAATAGCGTCGATTAGAAACTGGAAAATCGTCAAGAACACCATGTTCGGGATCGTAAAATACTCCGTCGTAAAAAAGCGACCAATGCCAGCATCTAGGCGTCTCAAGACTTAGCAGGCACATTTTTGGCAGTTCGCTTTTTTCAGTTACTTCGCTCCGCTCATTGGAAATCTTCATGCCGAATTCGCGGAATGTCGTTTTCATTTCTTTAAGAGTAGTCTCCCTTTCGTTGCCAAGATAGTTGATTATTTCGTCAACGCTTTTATTCAGCGCCATTGCAAGCACAGCTTGACCGCATTGCAGGTCGGTAGGTTCGTGTATATATTTGATTTTCAACTTTATCACCTCAAAAAAGCGATATGCTCATGATAGGGCATATCGCTTTTCTTTAATTAGAATTAATTCTTCTTTTTGGCTTCGATCTCAGCAAGAGCGTCTTTGCGTGAAAGATTGATTCTTCCCTGACGATCTATTTCAGTAACCTTTACAACAATCTCGTCGCCTATAGAAACGATATCTTCAACCTTTTCAACTCTTGATTTATCAAGCTTTGAAATGTGAACAAGTCCGTCCATTCCGGGAACAATTTCAACAAATGCGCCGAAATCCATTATGCGTACAACTTTTCCGCGGTATATTGCACCGACTTCCGGACCGTTTGCGATTGTGTCAACGATTTGAAGAGCCTTTCGTGCGTTATTACCGTCGATGCCGCTGATGAATACGAATCCCTCGTCATTAATATCGATCTTAACATTGCAGTCGGCAGAAATCTTCTGAATGATCTTTCCGCCCTGTCCGATAACTTCGCGTATCTTATCTGTAGGAACTTTAGTCTGGAGCATTTTCGGAGCGTATTCTTTAACTTCTGTGCGCGGAGCGGGGATAGCCTTCAGCATTACTTCGTCAAGAATGTGTAGACGAGCCTTGCGCGTCTTTTCGAAAGCTTCCTTTATGATAGCAGGCGTAAGACCGTCAACTTTGATATCGACCTGAATAGCAGTGATACCGTTGTGAGTACCGCCAACCTTAAAGTCCATGTCGCCGAAGAAGTCTTCAAGACCCTGAATATCGACCATAGTCATGAACTCGTCGCTGTCGGGAAGAGTGATAAGTCCGCATGAAATGCCCGCAACGGGAGCTTTGATCGGTACGCCTGCGTCCATAAGAGCGAGCGTAGAACCGCATATTGAACCCTGAGACGTAGAACCGTTTGAAGAAAGAACCTCGGAAACCATTCTGATAGCATAAGGGAATTCCTCAACGGACGGGATAACTGGTGCAAGAGCGCGCTCTGCAAGTGCGCCGTGACCGATCTCTCGGCGTCCCGGACCTCTTGAGGGCTTGGTTTCGCCTACGGAGTAGCTCGGGAAGTTATACTGATGCATATATCTTTTGGATTCTTCTTCATCAAGTCCGTCGATGCGCTGCGCGTCGCTTACAGGACCGAGAGTTGCGATCGTGAGCACCTGCGTCTGACCGCGTGTAAAGAGTCCCGAACCGTGTACGCGAGGAAGAACTCCCGCTTCGGCGGCAAGGGGACGAATTTCGTCGATACCTCTTCCGTCAACGCGCTTGCCCTCGTAAAGCCATGTACGAACGATCTTCTTCTGGAGCTTGTATATGCATTCGTCGATCATAGCGATCTGCTCGGGATAAACTTCGTCAAATTTAGCATGGATATCGTCAACGATGGGAGCAAGCCTTGCGTCACGAACGGTTTTGTCGTTTGTATCGAGAGCGACTTTCACTCTGTCAGCGGCGAATTCCTCGATAGCGTCGAACATTTCATGATCAACTTCCATAGATTCGAAAGCGAACTTCGGCTTGCCGATCTCCTTGCGGATACCGTCTATGAAAGCAACCATTTTCTTGATCTCTTCATGACCTGCAAGGATGCATTCCAGCATTTTATCTTCGGGAACTTCGTTTGCTCCTGCTTCTATCATAACGATCTTCTCGGCAGAGCCTGCAACAGTCAGAACGAGATCTGTTTTTGCGCGCTGTTCGAGAGTAGGATTAAGCACGATCTCACCGTCTACCAGACCGACGTTAATGCTTGCAACAGGACCGTTCCATGGAATATCGGATATCGAAATAGCGATAGAAGTTGCGATCATTCCAGTGATTTCGGGAGAATTATCGGGTTCAACGGCAAGAACTGTCATAACAACGGAAACGTCGTTGCGCATATCCTTGGGGAAAAGGGGACGGATAGGTCTGTCAACGCAGCGGGAAGTGAGGATAGCCTTTTCGCTGGGCTTGCCTTCGCGCTTTGTGAACGAGCCTGGGATTTTGCCGACGGAGTAAAGTCTCTCTTCGTAATCAACGGAAAGAGGGAAGAAATCAACTCCTTCTCTGGGCTTTGCGCTTGCCGTAACGTTAGCCATAACGACTGTTTCGCCGTATCTTACCCAGCATGAACCGTTGGAAAGACCGCAGGTCTTGCCTGTTTCAACGATAAGGGGTCTGCCCGCATAGGTAGTTTCAAAGACTCTGTAATTTTCAAACATAATTTGCCTCCTGTCAGAACTTTTATATCAAAGTTCCGAAATTTCAATTTCATCGGCTTTAGCAATAAACTCTGACTCATACTGACTGAGCATATGGATCACAGTTTAATGCTAAAAGCCGCTTTACATATTAATACCGAAGAATATCGGTAATGCATTAAAGGCAGAAGGTCAATGCCCTCTGCCTTCGCAAACGAATTACTTACGGAGACCGAGCTTTTCGATTACTGCACGGTATCTGTTAATATCCTTCTTCTTGAGATAAGCGAGAAGGTTGCGTCTGTGACCAACCATCTTGAGAAGACCTCTTCTGGAGTGGTGATCGTTCTTGTGGATCTTCAGGTGAGCGTTAAGATCGTTGATTCTCTTAGTGAGAATAGCAACCTGAACCTCGGGAGAACCTGTGTCGTTTGCGCTTGTTCTGTTAGCCTCGATAACGGCTGTTTTTTCTTCTTTCAGTAACATTGAAAGCACCTCGTTAAAAATATTCCGTCAACATAGAAAAGGGTGATAAACATGAGGACACGCCCTGCTCCAAGTACACGGTGAGATTATTATACCACATTTTTTCATGCTTGTAAAGGGTTTTTTGAAAAAAATTCTAAAAAAGCCATTTTTACTGAATTATTGCGGTAAATTAATTGTTATTATTAAGATAAATAAAAAAATCAATTCAATCATATTGACGGCGGGCGAGAAATATTATATAATAAAGTGTATGAAAATAGGAAGTGATAAAACAATGAAAAATTTTGTATCAGCTTCGATACTCAGTGCGGATCTGCTTCGCCTGGGATCGGAAATCACCAAACTTGAAGAAAACAATATTGATTGGATTCATTTTGATGTTATGGACGGAGTATTCGTTCCGAATATCAGCTACGGAATTCCTGTTCTGGAGCAGATTCGCAAAAAAACGGATATGTATCTTGACGTGCATCTTATGATAACCGATCCGCTGAAGTATATCAAGCGATTTGACGAAGCGGGTGCGGATATGATAACGTTTCATGTTGAAAGCGAAAGCGATACTATGGAAACCATCAAGGCTCTTCAGCAGACTCTCTGTCAGATAGGACTTTCAATCAAGCCGAATACTCCTGCGGAAGCTGTTTTTCCGTATATCGAATTTGCCGATATGATACTTGTTATGACTGTCGAACCCGGATTCGGCGGTCAGAAATTCATGGATATGTCCGAAAAGATACGCAAAATACGCGAATATGCCGATAAACACGGACGTGAAGATTTGATGATACAGGTTGACGGGGGAATAGACGATAAAACTGCTCCGATCGTTAGGGCGTCAGGCGCAAACGTTCTCGTGTCGGGAAGTTATCTTTTCAAATCGGATGATATGGAAAGATCGGCTCGTTTGATCAGAGGAGACGCGAATGCGGAATAAAATAAAATCTCAGCGGTTTATATGGATAGATATAATGCTTACTCTGTCTGCGCTGAGTATTATGCAGTACTTTTATTACGGCGTGCGCGCGGTAGTGCTGTCTGGAATTTGCGTTACAGTTTCAACAGCGGCGGAACTTATATCACTTCGTCTGATGAACAGAAAATTTACAGCAGACGATCTCACCTGCGTATCCGACGCTGTGATATTGTCGCTCATGCTGCCGGCGGCTATTGATTACAAGATTGCGGGGATAGCCTGCGCGTTCGCTGTGATGATCGCTAAAAACCTTTTCGGCGGACGGAAAAATATGATTTTCTCTCCTGCGGCGGCAGCGTATTTATTTATACTCACATCGTGGAAAAAAGACGTGCTTATGTTCACTGCGCCCCACGTTCATACCGGGGTATTTGATAAGGCTTCGGAACTGGTAAGTTCGGCGAGTCATAATTTTAATACGACAGGCAAGATGAACGCGTCGGATTTTGAGATCCTTATGGGAAATATCAGCGGACCTGCCGGAGCTGTCAGCATACTTCTTCTGGTTGTGGCAGCGTTTATTCTTCTGCTTCGCCGCGATATTTCATCGGGAGCATTTTTCGGAACTATCGTCGGAACTGCGCTTTTAGCGGCTGTTGCTCCTATGTCTGTTACTATCGGAGATTCAGTGAAATACACTCTTGCTTCCAATATGGTTCTATTTGCGGCAATTTATATCATTTCCGACAGGCGTATCGCCCCGAAAAATAATTACTACGCCTTTTTCTACGGATTTTTTATAGCGGTTTTCTCGTATATTTTTGTGTTGACTACGGCAAAGGAAAACGCTGTGATAATCATATCTGTGCTTTTCACGCCCGTTGCTTTGGGACTGAAAAATCTTGAAAAGCGCATTGACGATCTCGCGGCGAAGGAAGAAACCGCCTTATCCGAATCAAGAGAGGAGGAAAAGGCTGATGAGCAATAGAAAAAATTCAGTTCTTGACGGACTGCTTGGCGATAATACAGTGTTTTCGGGTTTGATGGTGATTTCTCCCGTAATAGTCTGCGGAGATACGATAGCTAATGCGCTGGCGGTCATTTATGCTTTTTCGGCAATAACTTTCCTATCTGTGATGATAAATTCGTTTGTACCTAAAAAACTGCCTTATACCGTAAAAATAATAATCTATACGCTTGTATCGTCCCTTATTTATATTCCTGTAAGATCGGCGGCTGTGCATTTTTTTCCGGATGTTGTTGAAAGACTTGGAATATATTTTATGCTGCTCGCGGTAAATTCGCTGATAGTCGTACAGTCGGAGGCGAAATTCTTTAAAATGAAGCGCGGAAAAATGGTTCTGTCGCTTATATTTTACATTCTTGGATTCGACGCGGTAATGCTGATAACGGCTTTTGTACGCGAATTGCTTGCATACGGCACGGTCTACGGAAGAATAGTCGACGCGAATACTCTTATCGGCGGATTGGGAATGCCGTTTGGAGGATTTATTTTACTCGGCGTTTTCTGTGGTATCTACCGCAGCATACGCGCAGCGATAAGACATGAAAACAATGGCGCTGGAGGTGACGGCGATGTTTCTGATAGCTGAATTGGTAGTACTGCTTACAACTAATCTGATACTTACGCAGGCTCTCGGAACAAGTACGCTGTTCATAGCGGCGGGAAGCAAAAAAAATCTACTCTGGACGGCGATAACGATAACCGTTTTTACTACGATCGGATCGGCGGCGGCATACTTTATAAACAGGCTTCTTCCATTGTCTATGGGAGATTTCCGACTGCTGTTTTATGTGCTTGCAATAGGAATATTATATGTTTTGCTTCTCGCTGCCATTTATTTTGCGGACAAAAAGAATTTTGAGACCACAAGAAAATATATTCATGTTTCGGCGTTCAACTGCGCGGTTATGGGTACTTTATTTATAGTTACCGGTCGTGCGGCGATCTATTCTGCCGTCAACAGTTTAAGCGGGTTCATGATAGCGGGAGCAGAGGCAGGAACGGGATTCATTCTGGCGGCGTTCATTCTTATGGCGGCATTCCGCAGGCTGTGTTCTAAAGAAGTGCCTGCTGCATTCAGAGGATTTCCGTCAATGCTTGTGTATCTCGGAATAATATCAATGGCAGTCTATGCGCTGACTTAATTATAGGAGAAATATAAATGAAACGTAAGAACAAAGGAAGGAAAATCTATAAAACAAAAGAAAAAAATTATTACGGTAAAAGTCCGGCTGCAAAGGTGCTTTCAGGCACTCTTACAGTGATGCTTATCGGAGGGATAGGCTTTCTCGGATACAGTCTGGCTGAACCGATAATAAATTACACGCAGCACAAAGGTGATAAACCTGAAGAAATTCCCAAGACAACTACTGCGGAAATTTCTTTGTCAACAACCTCTTCTGCGGAAACGTCGTCGGTGAATTCTACTTTGGCGTCTACTACTGTCACGATCGCTTCGGAAAGCGTTTCAACTGATAATTACTGCGCTGCCGCTTTGGAACCGAGCGATATGGCGAGCCTTGAGAATATAGAGAATGCACTGGAAAAACTCCCTAAAAATGATGGCATTGAATATGTTGTCGTGCCGCTTAAAGCGTCGGGAGGAAAAATATATTATAAAAGCAGCCTTTATGAAACTCAGACATCTAAGGCTGCAATTTCCGAAGTTTCGCCCGACAAAATCGCCGAAGCTATAGTAAACAGCGGATTCAAGCCGTCGGCAGTGATAAGCGCGTTCGACGACAATATTATTCCTGCATCGTTTCCCGAAATGGGATACGCAAGCGTTCTGGACGGCTCGCAATGGCTGGACGCGGATGCCGAAAATGGAGGAAAGCCTTGGGCTTCTCCGTATTCTGAAGCTTACGTCAATTATCTTTCATCTGTTGTCAGCGAGATCTCGGGAGCAGGTTTTGAAAATATTATCTGCACCGACCTGATGTATCCCGATTTTACGAAAAATGATCTTGCCATTCTTGATCAGCGGCTCGGTCAGAACGAACGCTGCATGGCTCTTACTTCGGCGGCAAATATGCTTTATGACGAAGCTGTTTCAAATGGAGCGTCGATGTATATAGAAGTTTCGGCAGCCGATCTTCTTGAAGGAAACGCTGATGTTCTCCAGCCGCTGCTGCTTTCAGCTCATACTGTCGTATTGAATATAGATGTTGACGAACTCAGCGCAGGCGTGCAGAATGATCAGACGCTTTATGAATTTACAGGAACTCCGACGGAAAAAGCACAAAAATGTATGAGTCTTGTTTCCGATAAGCTTTCTGAATTCAATGTTGTAGTAAGAATTTCAGGCGAACTATCTGAATTTGATGAATTGCTTGAAGCGAAGGATTCCATATCTGAATACGGCTGGGATTCCTTTATAGTAAAATAATATCGGTATATACCGTTATACCGAAGAATGGAGAAAAAAATGGCAGAAAATTTCAAGGTTTCTCTTAGAAAGGTCATAGATGAGTTTAAACTGGAAATAATCTATATCCACAAAAATGCAGAGGAGATAATGATCGACGAAACGGATGTAAATCGTCCCGGCTTGCAGCTTATGGGATTTTATGAATATTTTAATCCCGAGCGAATCCAGATAATAGGCAAGGTGGAATTTGCTTATCTTTCAAGTATTGACGAAAAGACAAGAAGGGAGAGACTTCAGCTTCTTTTCGCGCAGCGGCTTCCCGCTCTTATAATTACAAGGGAACTTCCGTATTTTGCGGAAATGCTGGAACTTGCGAAAGAATATGAAGTTCCGCTGCTGAGAAGCAAGGAAAGCACGTCTAATTTTATGTCGGGTCTGATAGCGTTTCTGAATCTTAATCTTGCCCCCAGAGTTACGCGGCACGGCGTACTTATTGAAATATATGGCGAGGGCGTGTTTATAACCGGTGAAAGCGGCGTGGGAAAAAGCGAAACTGCCATAGAACTTGTAAAGCGCGGTCACAGACTTGTTGCCGACGACGCGGTCGAGATAAGAAAAGTATCGAATATCAGTCTTGTGGGAAGTTCGCCCGATAATATCCGTCATTTCCTTGAACTCAGAGGAATAGGCATTATCAATGCGCGCCGTCTTTTTGGTATAGGCGCGGTAAAAATGACTGAAAAGCTTGATCTTGTGGTTGAACTTGAACAGTGGAATCCCGAAAAAATTTATGACAGAATGGGTGTTGATACGGAATATGTAAGCCTTCTCGGCGTAAAAATACCGTCTTTGACCATTCCCGTAAAGCCCGGACGTAATCTTGCGGTCATACTTGAAGTTGCCGCAATGAATAACAGACAGAAGAAAATGGGTTACAATGCCGCTGCCGAGCTTCTTAACAGGCTTGGTATGCAGTCTGACCCAAAAGAAACCGTAAGAAATTACGAGGCATTCTGATACTGATTTCAAATCTTTCTGCAGGCAAATTCCTACAGATTGATGTGGAATCAGCATAAGGCGATTCGGAGGGAGAAAATGATAAATATAAGTGGTTTATCTGAATTATGTGAAAAACTTGGCTGCGAGATCAGGCATGAATGTTCGCTTAAAGATTATACAACATTTAAATTAGGCGGAAATTGTTGTGCGCTGATAAATATTAATTCTGCGGAATCAGCTGCCGAGCTTATAAAATATCTCCGAGCAGAGGAGATAAAATACGCCGTTATAGGGCGAGGGAGCAATATTATCGCGTCGGACGAGGGATTTGACGGAGTGATACTTCATTTTGGAAGCACGTTTTCGAATATCATTATAAATGGAACGACAATAAAATGCGACGCCGGCGCGCTTCTGGCTTCGGTATGTATGCAGGCTTGCCGTAACGGTCTCGGCGGTATGGAGAATCTTTACGGAATTCCGGGAACTGTCGGCGGCGCGCTTTACATGAATGCGGGAGCTTACGGCAGCGAAATGAAAAATATAGTGGTTTCTGCCGAATATATTGATGAAAACGGAGAGATACAGACAATTTCAGCAGATGAAATGGAACTTTCATACAGACATAGTATTTTTTCGGGCAGAGACCTGGTTATAGTTTCGGTTACTATGAAACTTTATGTCGGTGAATCGTCTGAAATAAAAGCTGCCATGGACGAATGCATGAACAAGAGAAGTTCGAAACAGCCTCTTGAATATCCAAGTGCAGGAAGCACTTTCAAGCGTCCCGAGGGCAGCTACGCTTCGCTTCTTATCGAGCAGTGCGGATTAAAAGGATTTACGGTCGGCGGCGCGCAGGTGAGCGAAAAACACAGCGGATTCGTGATTAACAAAGGCGGAGCGACCTGCGCGGACGTTTTAAAACTTTGTCAGGAAGTTAAACGCATAGTTATGGAAAAAAGCGGTTATGTTCTTGAACTTGAGCCAATAATACTGAAATGAGGGATGCTATGAAATTATTGATCGTAACGGGAATGTCGGGTTCGGGCAAGTCAAGTGTTATGGATGTAATGGAGGATATTGGATTTTACTGTATTGATAATATTCCTCCGAAGCTTATTCCGCAGTTTGTGGATCTTTGCCGAAAATCCGAAACAGGACTGAGCAGGATCGCCGTGGCTCTCGATATAAGAACAGGCGATATGTTTACGGAGATATTTCGCGCTTTGCAGGCTCTTAAAGCCGAAGAGGACGTTGAAGTCAAGGTACTGTTTATCGAGTCAACAGACGAGGTAATAATCAAGCGTTATAAGGAAACTCGCCGTAAACACCCGCTTGACGATAAATTCAACGGAAATATGCATGAGGCGATCCATTATGAACGCTGTCAGCTTTCACAGCTTAGGGAGATCGCAGACTACTACATAGAATCTTCCGAATATTCCGCCGCTCAGTTAAAAGAGCAGGTCAAGAATATTTTTCTTGATCATACTTCCGATTCGCTTGTTATAAAAGTTATGTCATTCGGCTTTAAATACGGCGTTTCAACTGAAGCAGATCTTGTTTTCGATGTAAGATGTCTGCCGAATCCGTACTATGTTCCAGAACTTCGCAGTCATACGGGAGTTGAGGAGTGCGTGCAGGAATATGTAATGCTTTCGGAGCAGTCTCAGGAGCTTTTTGCACGGCTCAGCGATCTGCTGAATTTCCTTATTCCTCTTTATGTACGCGAAGGCAAAAGCCAATTGGTAATAGCGTTTGGCTGTACGGGAGGAAAGCACAGATCGATAACCTTTGCCGAACTTATGTCCAGATATCTTACGGAAGAGGGCTATAACGTCAAGAAATATCATCGTGATATTACAAAAGAT
Source organism: uncultured Ruminococcus sp. (assembly GCA_910576995.1). Lineage (GTDB taxonomy): Bacteria > Bacillota > Clostridia > Oscillospirales > Ruminococcaceae > Ruminococcus. The sequence goes on along the minus strand of CAJTLC010000002.1, from coordinate 90,285 downwards.
AAAAAATTTTAGTGTATAAAAGCCTGTATCAATATGCTTTGGTACAGGTTTTGAGTATAATGTAAAGCGAGTTGATAAGATTGTCTTTTTCAGATGCAGTGCGCAGGGAGATCTGCACCTATATCACCGATAAGGATAAGCGTTTTGCCTGTCTGTACGGAATGCTGCTGTTCAGCCGTATTCTTACGCCGCAGCATATCTGCTTTCAGAGTAAAAATGAAACGTCCGCGGAAACATTCGGCATACTTTTTGGCAAGGTTTTTCATCATAAGCTTTCATGCAGAGAATCCGTCGGAAAAAATGGAGGAAAATTATATATTTACGATATTTCTGAGGCGGAACTTGCAGAGGCGGTTATTGAAAAATACAGAATATCCGAAAAAACGCGTCAGATAAACTACGATATAATTTCTACCGGAAGTCTTGGCGTATTTGCGGCGGGAGTTTTTCTTGCCTGCGGAAGCGTGATCGATCCTGAAAAAGAGTATCATCTTGAATTTGCAGTTCCTGAGCAGAAACTTGCCGAAGAATTTATTTCGCTTCTCAGCGATATCGGTGTTGCGGCAAGAAGCGCAGTTCGGCGCGGTCAGACGATCGTTTATATAAAAGGCAGCGAGGGAATCGAGGATACCCTTACTTTTATAGGCGCGCAGCAATGCACGCTTGAGTTGATGAACGTTAAAATTTATAAAGATGTACGCAATAAAGCTAATCGTATAGCAAACTGTGACAGCGCGAATATTGATAAAGTCGTATCGGCAGCGATGAAGCAGATAGAAGACATATCACTTATTGCAAATAACCGCGGATTGGACGATCTGCCTGATGAACTGAAAGAAATAGCGCGCCTGCGTATTGAAAATCCGACTATGAGTTTGCAGGAAATAGGGGAGAGTCTTTCAGAGCCTCTGAGCCGTTCCGGAGTTAATCATAGATTTAAAAGGATTGCCGCGATCGCCCAGGAAATCAGAATGGCAGGTGAAAAAGTTGAAGGCAGATGAATTTGTAAATCTTCATGTTCATACGGAATACAGCCTTTTGGACGGAGCCTGCCGAATCAGCAAACTTATAGAGCGTGTGAAAGAACTTGGTCAGACGGCTGTTGCAATAACTGATCATGGAAATATGTATGGCGTTCCGGAATTTTGGCAGGCTGCAAAAAATAATGGTATAAAGCCAATAATCGGCTGCGAAGTTTATGTTGCGCCCCGTACGAGATTCGACAGAGAACCGAAGCTTGATTCCCGACCGTATCATCTGATTTTATTGTGTAGAAATAATATTGGTTACGGAAATCTTGTGAAACTTGTTTCTGCTGCGAATATTGAGGGTTTTTACAACAAACCGCGGGTAGATATCGAACTGCTGAAAAAATACTGCGGCGGCTTGATATGTCTTTCAGCGTGTCTTGCAGGCGAAATTCCGCGATTGTTGCAGAATGGAAATTACGGTCAGGCTAAAATCAAGGCTTTGGAATATCTCGAGATATTTGGCGAGGGTAATTATTATATCGAGGTGCAGGATCATGGAATTCGGGAAGAAAGAAAGATACTCCCGCTGCTTTACAGATTATCCGAGGAAACTGGAATTCCGCTTGCAGCTACTAACGACTGCCATTATATTTTAAGATCAGACGCCGAACTGCAAAACGTTCTTCTTTGTATTCAGACCGGTACGACGCTCGGAGAGCCGAATGGAATGAGTTTTGAGACTGAAGAATTCTATATAAAATCGGCGGATGAAATGGGGCAGCTTTTCAAAGGCTATGAAAACGCCGTTCGCAATACATTGTTGATCGCCGAAAAATGCAGTGTAGATTTGAATTTTGACAGCAGAATAAAAATTCCTGAATTCAAAACTGACGGCATATCCGACAACAGGATTTTTTTGCGCGATTTAAGTTATAAAGGCTTGTACAGACTTTATGGTAAAAATGTTGACAGTAGAATTTCGGCTCGTCTTGATTATGAGTTGTCTGTGATAAATGAAAAGCAATTCACGGATTATTTTCTTATTGTATGGGATTTTATCAGGTATGCTCGCGAACATAATATTCCCGTAGGACCAGGGCGAGGTTCGGGAGCCGGAAGTCTCTGTGCCTATTGTATTGGCATTACGGGAATTGACCCTATAAAATATAATCTTATGTTTGAGAGATTTTTAAATCCTGAACGCGTGAGTATGCCCGATTTCGATATAGATTTCTGCATTGAGGGCAGACAGTCAGTAAAAGATTATGTTGTTGAAAAATACGGAACTGACAAAGTATCGGAAATAATCGCATTCGATACTTTAAAAGCGAAAGCGGCTGTCAGAGATATTGCTCGTGTGCTTGGTCTGCCATACGGCATCGGTGACAGAATAGCTAAACAGATAGATCCGCGCTTTAGTCTGGAGTATGCTTTACAGGAAAGCGCTGATCTTAGGTCTATGTATAATGCAGACAGGTCGGTAAAGCGTCTTATCGATCTTGCCCTGAAACTTGAGGGGATGCCGCGCCATACTTCAACTCATGCGGCAGGCGTAGTAATTTCGGCTGTTCCGCTGGACGAACTCGTTCCGCTTCAGCGTAATGATAATACCGTGGTAACTCAATATACCATGGCTTATCTTGAATCGCTCGGTTTATTGAAAATGGATTTTCTGGGTTTGCGGAATTTGACTGTAATACGCGATACCGTCAATGAAATTCATAAGATCGATCCGAATTTTGATATAAGTAAAATTCCATGCGATGACGCGGAAGTTTTTAAAATGTTGTCTGTAGGCGATACGGCGGGAGTTTTTCAGTTTGAAAGCGAAGGAATGACGCATCGTCTTATGGAATTAGTTCCGGAGCGTCTTGAAGATCTGATAGTGATAATTTCGCTGTACCGTCCCGGTCCGATGAAGTCTATTCCGCTGTATATCGAAAATAAAAAGCATCCCGAGAATATAAAATATCTGCACCCTATTCTGAAAGATATTCTCGAAGAAACGTTCGGAGTAATGGTCTATCAGGAGCAGGTAATGGAGATTTGTCGAAAACTTGCTGGATATTCGTATGGTCATGCAGATATCGTGCGCAGGGCTATGGCGAAGAAAAAGCATGAAGCAATGCTTCGCGAGCGCGAGAGTTTCGTCAATGGAGCAGTTGAAAGAAATGTTCCGTGCGAAACGGCTGATAAAATCTTTGAGGAAATGATAAGTTTTGCGTCATATGCATTTAATAAATCCCATGCTGCCGCATATGCCTATCTTGCATATCAGACAGCTTATCTTAAATGCCACTATCGTGGAATTTATATGGCGGCGTTGATGTCGAGCGTTATGAGCGGCGGAGGCAGACTTATTGAATATATCGATGATTGCCGGACTTACGGACTTGAAGTGCTTGCTCCCGATATAAATATGAGCCGCAGGGGATTCGCATATGTTGACGGTAAAATGTATTTCGGTCTGCTTGCAGTTAAAAATGCAGGCGCGCTTCTTTCAGACAAGATCATATCCGAAAGGCAGGAAAACGGAAAATTCAAAAGCCTGCAAAATTTCTGCGAGAGAGTAAACGGCAGGGAACTTAATAAAAAAGCTCTGGAAAATCTTATAAAAGCAGGCGCGTTTGACGGATTGGGATTTAACCGAAGGCAAATGCTTGACAGTTATGAAATGTTGATGGATATGGCGTGCCGTGACAGCAGGGGAGTTATTGAGGGGCAGATGAATCTGTTTGGAAGTGAGATTTCAGAAGCGGCTTCTGTAAAAATTCCGCACAGAGCCGAATTTGACATAAAAAAGCTTCTTGCAATGGAAAAGGAAGCTACGGGTATTTATCTTAGCGGACATCCCCTTGCCGAGTATTCATGGTTAGCCGAACTTTTGAAAACTTGTCATATGTCTGATATTTTAAACACCGGAAACGTTTATGACAATATGCCGGTAAAGTTGATGTGCGTTGTTCAGGAAAAGAAAATCCATACTGCGAAAAACGGCAGTAAAATGTGTTTCTTGAATGTTGCTGATTCAAGCGGAGAGATCGATATTGTGGTTTTTCCGGATCTTTATGCAATTGCAGGTTCAAGAACCGATCCCGAAAATATCATATATGTAAAAGGAACTGTTTCAGTTAAGGATGAAAGCGTTTCAGTGCTTGCTTCGGTAATAGCGTCGGAGCAGGAATTTCAGCGATTTGCTGACAATCATAAATTATGTATAAAAACGGGATCTGATAATATTCCGTCCGAAGCTTTGGCTGAAATTTGCAGGAATTACCCAGGAAATACCGAGATATGCTTTTATCTTACCGATATGCGCAAAACTGTTCGTCCGAAAAAACGCCTTTCTTTTAATTTATGCAGGCAAAGCGCTGATGAACTGAAAAAGATCGCTCTTATTGAAAATATTGGTTTAATATAGTTACAGAAATCTCATGTGAATAGATTATGGATTTCAACATGAGATATTGTGCAAAATCACGGAAAAATAGGCACGCCGAAAAAATAACAGGAATACTCTTGACTTTTATAAGAAAAAGATGTAAAATATAAATGTATGAAGTTTAGGCTTTTAGCCATTATTATACGCAAGGTGCAGAATGGAGAATTTTTATGATCAAGAAAATTGGCGTACTTACAAGCGGCGGTGACGCTCCCGGAATGAACGCTGCTGTCAGAGCTGTCGTAAGAGCGGCTATCAGCAAAGGTATGGAAGTTTACGGCATCCGCAGAGGCTATAACGGTCTTATAAACGGTGATATTGTAAAAATGGACGAGAGAAGCGTTACTGATATAATCCATCAGGGCGGTACTATCCTTTATACCGCAAGATGTCTTGAATTTAAAACTCAGGAAGGCGTTGCAAAAGCTAAGGCTAAATGCGACGAATTGGGAATAGAGGGTCTTGTTGTTATAGGCGGCGATGGTTCTTTCAGAGGCGCTGCTGATCTTTCTGCTATGGGCGTTCTTTGCGTTGGTCTTCCCGGAACTATCGACAATGATATTTCCTGCACGGATTACACGATCGGTTTCGATACCGCTATGAATACAGCTATGGAACTTGTTGATAAGCTTCGCGATACTTCTCAGTCTCACGACAGAATTTCTGTTGTTGAAGTAATGGGACGCGGCGCGGGTCACATTGCGGTAAATACTGGTATTGCCTGCGGTGCGACCGATATTATCACTAAAGAAGTTGATTATGATCTTGACAGAATTGCAAATACAATGCTTGAAAAGAAATCAAAGGGCAAGCAGAATTTTGTCGTTATCGTTGCGGAAGGTATCGGTCATTCTCAGGAGATCGCTACAACTCTTCAGGAAAAGACGGGAATCGAAGCACGCGCTACAATTCTCGGTCATGTTCAGAGAGGCGGAAACCCTACTGTAAGAGACAGGGTTGAGGCAACAAGAATGGGTTATTATGCCGTTGAGCTTCTCGAAAAGGGTATCGGCAACCGTGTTGTAGGAATCAAAGACAGCAAGATTGTAGATTACGATATTCAGGAAGCGCTTTCGATGACTAAGCCTTATGATGAAAAGCTTCATCATATTGCAGAGGAGATCGCATTCTAATGAAAATGTCGAGTATGTGTCCGAAATGCGGAGGCGGAGATATTATTCGCGTAAACGGAGAAACAGGAGCATACGGTTCTGGAAATAATATTATGGTCGGTATGACAATTTTTTCAGCTGTAAAAGTAAACAGATATATTTGCTGTGAGTGTGGTTATGCTGAAGAATGGATCGATAAAAACGATATCGAAAAGATCAAATATAGTAAAAAGGCGATTCGATAAATAAAGCCTGTCAAGCTTTCTGTAAGCTTTGGCAGGCTTTGTTTATCGAGCTTGTTTGAAAAATTCATATATTCGTCAAAACGTCCATAAATCACTGTCTGCTTCGTCGAAAATCCTCGTCAGGCGACAGCCTGCCTTCGGATTTTCTCCTAACATACAGTAATTTCTGCGCATTTTTCCGAATATAGCTATTTTTCAAACAAGCCCTAATTAAATTCAGTTGCAATTTTTCTTCCCGAACATACGGGCGAATATTCCCAGATATCAAGATGATCGTCAGAACAGAAATATTTAAAGCTAATATCATTTCCGCAGTCTTCGCAAATATCGACGATAACAAGTTTAACTTTCATCTTTTCCGGAATTATCGCCTTTATGTATACGCTGACATTCTGACCCGGCTGTATATCGTCTCTTAACTCCGCAAGACCTGCAAGATTTGGGGCTAATTCAACAAATATTCCATAATTTTCAACGGAACGCACTATTCCGGAAACAGTTTCGCCCGCTTGAAAATTGTTGGCATTTTCTTCCCACGTTCCCAGCAATTCTTTATGAGTAAGGCATATCCGCGAATCTTCACGGGAACGCACAACGGCGCGAATAAACTGACCGACTTTGAACCGGTCGGAAGGGTGAGCTATCCTTGATACGGATATGGCGTCTATAGGGATAAGCGAGGGAACTCCGCAGCCTATATCGACGAAACAGCCAAATTGTTCGAGGTGAGTTATTTTTGCTTCAATAACATCTCCTATATTTAGCTTATCTGAATATTTTTCTATGAATTCACGCTGTGCGGCAGCGCGTGAAAGTTCGGCGGTTACGTTTCCGTTTTCATTGGAAGAAATGCCGATAACTTTGAAGCAAACGATCTTGTTTACCCGTGATATAAGGGCTATATCGCGGGTTTTTCCCTCAGAAATGCCGATAGCTCCGTTTTCACGCCTTATGATCCCGTTTGCGCATGGCAGATCAACGATAAGATCGTGATTGCTGTCGCATACGGCGGCGCGCGCTTCAAGAATTATTCCGCGCTCCATCGCCTCCGCAAGTCCTTCAGTTGATGAGATCAATCTCTGGTTTTCAGCAGTTTTAAAAATGCTTCCCTCAGGTTTGTAATTCATATTTTTACCTCCGATGAATTTTTTTCATGATACATGATATTCTGTTTGGAGTAAAAATATTCATTGAATTAGGGAGCGTTTGAAAAATTCGTACATTCGTCAAAATTTCCATCATGCCCTAAGAGCTGTGTTCATAGATTCTGTACACATATTTCGGTAAATTTTCATGCTGAAATATGTTAAAGGCAACACCGCATAAAGCCGTCAGGCGTGCTTTGTGCGGTGTTGCCTAAAAGTACTTGCTATACGACAGTATTCCTGCGTGTTTTTTTCTTGCTATCATAAAAATTATGCTTGACAATACGCGCGCATTATCTATGAACACAAACTCTAAAACAACGGCGAATCAATGTTGCTGCCGCCCATGTTGTTGAGTATCGAGTGTATCTTATCTGTTCCGCTGCCATCGCATACAATGAAAACAGTGGTCTTGCGGCTGCGCTTCGGTTCGGGGATCATTTCTGGATCAGCAGGAGAATCCATAACAGCTGTGAGATAATTATAAGTCGTTGCTGCTGTTGGCAGAACAGTGTAAATTGTGCTGCCGCGCAGTCGTTCAGCTTCGTTGGACGAGCGGTTGTATACAAAATTGGTTGAATACACGCCGCGGACGTTTTCTTTGATCTTCTTCAATGCAAGCTCAGCAGATTCGGGAGCTTCAAATTCAGCAGTTACTCTTGTTACCATGATCACACCTCATTATAAAATTTGTTTGATATACATATTTTTTTCTTCTGTTTTTATTATGTTTCCACAAAATAAAAAAAATATACCGACTAAATATTGATTTAATATAAAATTTGGGGTATAATTATAAAGCATGAAATTTCAGATATTATTGCTCCTCCAAAGGATTCTTGAAGATTTTAGGCGTAGAACGGCTGTCGGAAAGACAAGGAAGAAAGCCGCAGGAATATGCGCATATTTCAAGGGTTTCTGACGAAGTATTTCGGCAGACGAGCAAGCATAAAAATTCAAGAGTTAATTGAGGGATCAATAGTATATGTGTATAAAAGGGGAAAGTCTGTGGATATACGTATTAATGATATTCTTACTATGAAAAAAAATCATCCGTGCGGTGCAAAGGAAATGCTCGTGCTGCGTTCGGGGATGGATTTCAGACTCAGGTGTGTCGGCTGTGGAAGGGAATTTCTGGTTTCACGCAATAAGATCGAAAAAAATATAAAGAGTGTTTTTAGAGAAAGTGATAGTTAGGATGCGCATTCATAGAATAAGAATTTATAGTGGGAAAGGATGAAGAATATGTTTGAAAAGCTTGCATTAATGGAAGAAAAATATGAAGAAATAAGCGCGCGCCTTTCAGATCCTGAAACGCTCAGCGATAATAAGCTTTACGCTCAGCTTATGAGGGACTATAAAAATATGACGCCGATAATTGAGAAGTTTCGTGAACATAGAACTGCGGAAAATGCCTATAACGAAGCAAAGGAATTAATTGACGGCGGCGGTCTTGATAAGGAATTTAAGGAAATGGCGCAGGCGGAACTTGAGGAAAACAAAGCGGCTATGGACGATATTGCTCAGGAACTAAAAATACTTCTTCTGCCAAAAGATCCGAATGACGATAAGAACGTAATTATTGAGATCAGAGGCGGCGCAGGCGGTGAAGAAGCTTCGCTTTTTGCCAATTCATTGTATCGTATGTATACTATGTATGCGGAATCCAAGGGCTGGAAGCAGGAGGTTTTGAACGCTCAGCCTACTGAATTGGGCGGATTTAAGGAGATCAGTTTTTCAATTGAGGGAGAAGGAGCATATTCGCGTCTTAAATACGAAAGCGGAGTTCATCGTGTTCAAAGAGTTCCGGAAACGGAATCTCAGGGGCGGATTCATACTTCTACCGTAACTGTTGCGGTTCTTGTGGAAGCGGATGAGGTCGAACTGGAAATTAACCCTACCGATCTTAAAATTGACTATTTTCGCGCAAGCGGCGCGGGCGGTCAGCATATAAACAAAACCGAATCTGCTGTTCGCATAACTTACTTGCCGACGAATGTTGTTGTTGAATGTCAGGATGAGAGAAGTCAGCATAAAAATAAAGATAAGGCGATGAAGATTCTGCGTTCGCGTATTTATGAAGCCATGCAGGAGGAACAGGCTGCGAAAGTAGCTTCAGAGCGCAAAATGCAGGTGGGTACGGGAGACAGGTCGGAAAGGATTCGAACATATAATTACCCTCAGGGACGTCTTACGGATCATAGAATAGGATTGACGATCTATCGGCTCGAGGATATGCTTAATGGAAATCTCGATGAAGTATTTGACGCTCTTGCAACAGCCGATCAGGCGGCAAAACTTGCTAATCAGGAAGAATAAAAATGGATACGATCATACTTAAAGAAAGCAGCGAAGATATTGCAAAAGCTGCCGAATTAATAAAAAACGGTCAGATAGTGGGTATACCGACCGAAACTGTCTACGGACTGGGAGCGGACGCCTGCAATGAAGCGGCTGTCAGGGCGATTTTTGCTGCAAAGGGAAGACCTGCCGACAATCCGCTTATCGTTCATTTGTCTGATTTTTCTCATGCAAAGCGATATACTTCATATATTCCGTCTCTTGCATTGCAGCTTGCGAAAAAATTCTGCCCCGGACCTCTTACAATGATTTTGCCGAAAAACGATAAGATTCCTATGATCACATCTGGAGGATTGGAGACGGTAGGCATCCGCGTTCCTTCTCATAAAATCATGCGCCGGATAATTGAGGAAAGCGGCTGCCCCATTGCTGCACCGTCTGCGAATACATCAGGACTGCCAAGTCCGACTTGTGCGGCTCATGTAATGGCGGATATGAACGGAAAAATCGCGGCGGTAGTAGATGGCGGCGAGTCGAGATATGGCGTGGAATCGACGGTAATTTCTTTTGACAGCGAAAATGTGATACGCATACTTCGACCGGGAGCAGTCACGCGTGAAATGCTTCTTGAAATTTGCGATGATGTCATTATCGACCCTGCAATTCTGAACGAACTTGAAGAGGGCGCTATGGCGGCTTCTCCCGGAATGAAATATAAGCATTATTCCCCTAAAGCCGACGTTGTGATGATCGAGGCTTCGGCGGAAGATTTTACACGATATATTGCCGAAAATGACGGAGATAAAGTTTATTCGCTTATTTATGACGGCGATGAAAAATTATTTCCATATCGTCATCTTACATACGGCGCCGACAGTCTTGAGCAGGCGCATATGATTTTCAGCCGTCTGCGTGAACTTGACGAGTTGGGAGCAAAAAAAGTATATGTTCGAGCGCCTTCAACGGAGGGCGTTGGATTGGCGGTATATAACCGATTGATAAGAGCAGCAGGATTCGAGGTGATAAGGATATGAAAGGGCTTGAAGAAGTTATGGTGGTCGGTCTTACGGGGCAGACAGGAGCGGGGAAAAGCACCGTTTCAAGTGTGTTCAGACAGAATGGTTTTTCTGTAATAAATGCCGATCAGATCGCACGGCTTGTCGTGGAAAAGGGTAGCAAATGCCTTGACGAGATTGCGGATTTTTTTGGAAGCGATATACTGAACTGCGACGGAACGCTTAACCGAAAGGCTCTTGCAGCGATCGTATTTACCGATAAGGCGAAACTTGAAATGCTGGATACGATAATGTATCCTTATATTACTCAGGAAATTCTTGATCAGATCCGCAGCCATTCCGAAAAGGGGAATAAGCTTATTCTTCTCGACGCTCCTACATTATTCGAAAGCCGCGCTGATGATTTCTGCGAGATAATTATTTCCGTGCTTGCCGATCCGGAAATTCGTGAAAGGCGTATAATCAGCCGTGATTCTCTAACAAGCAGGCAGGCGCGTGAACGTATGAGTTCTCAGCTTGACGAGGAGTTTTTTATTGATCATTCAGATTATATAATTAAAAATAATGACACTATTGACAGCGTATACGGTATTTCCAAAGAACTGTCGGATAAAATTAAATTTTATTATTATCATATACATTCTGTATCGTTTGCAGATATTTGAAAGGAGATTTATTATGGAAGAAAAGGAAAAAAAAGATGCTGTTAAGGAACTGAAGAAAAAGCTGTTTCTACAGCGTGAAAATGGCTATAAAAGGATAGACGCCGACGAGGAAAAGGCTGTGTTTGATTTTGCGGAGGAATATAAGAACTTTATTGACACCGCGAAAACCGAGCGCGAGGCTGCCTCGGAAGCTGTCAGGCTTCTCGAAGCTAATGGATTTGTTGAATACAAAAAGGGAATGAAACTCTCTGCAGGGGATAAAATATATCGCAATAACCGCGGTAAAGCTGTTCTTATGGCTATTATAGGCGCTGAGTCTATCGAGGAGGGAGTTAAACTCTGCGCTGCCCATATAGATTCTCCACGCCTTGATCTGAAGCAGAATCCCCTTTATGAAGATACCGAACTTGCGCTGTTTAAGACGCATTATTACGGCGGAATCAAGAAATATCAATGGACGACTATTCCGCTTTCGCTGCACGGCGTTGTTGTGAAAGCGGACGGAGAAACTGTGAGCGTAAATATAGGCGAGGATGAAAGCGATCCTGTATTTTGCGTTACCGATCTTCTTCCGCATCTTGCTACCGAACAGATGTCACGTAATGCCGCTAAAGTGATCAAAGGGGAAGATCTTAATCTTCTTATCGGTTCTATTCCTTTCCGCGACGATGAATCAAGCGAGTCGGTTAAGCTGAATATTATGAATATTCTCTTTGAAAAGTACGGGATTACAGAGGGCGATTTTATTTCTGCCGAACTCGAAGCAGTTCCTGCATTCAAGGCAAGAGATATCGGATTCGACAGAAGCATGATCGGCGGCTATGGTCATGACGACCGCTGCTGCGCATTTCCTGCGCTTAAGGCTGCGCTGATGTGTAAGAATCCGATTCACACTTCCGTAACTGTTTTGACTGATAAGGAGGAGACAGGAAGCGACGGTAATACTGGCTTGTGTTCGGCTTATCTGAAATACTTCATTGCTGATATTGCAGAATCTTTCGGCTCAAATGGCAGAGATGTTCTTTCAGCTTCGGAATGTCTTTCAGCAGATGTTAATGCAGCTTTTGATCCTACTTTCCCTGAGGTAAATGAGCGAGCAAATTGCGCATATGTAAATAAGGGCGTTTGTATTACGAAATATACAGGTTCAAGAGGAAAATCGGGTACGTCCGACGCTTCTGCGGAATTTGCCGGCAGGATCAGGCGATTGATGAATGCCAATAACGTTATTTGGCAGACAGGCGAACTTGGTAAAGTTGACGCAGGCGGCGGCGGAACTGTTGCCGCATATATCGCTAATCTTAATGTTGACACTATTGATATGGGCGTTCCTGTGCTGTCTATGCATGCTCCGTACGAGGTTATTTCAAAGCTTGATCTGTATATGGCATATAAAGCTTTTGCAGCATTTATTGCTGATTAATACTGAATTAAAAAAACGAAACTCAGCCGTATTCGTATATAAACTGAATACGGCTGAGTTGTGCAGTTCATCAGGCAACACTATTATATGCAATAATTGTCAATGAGCGGATCTGTAATATCGTCAGCAACCTGACGAAGAGTAATCCCGTTCAGATAATTATTTATAGTGTCGTATAATCCGGACCATATTTTAAGCGCCGAGCAGGTTGAAGCTTTTTCGCAGGTGTTTTTTTCAAGTTCAAGACATGGAACGGGGGCGAGACTTCCTTCGGTTGCCCTTAAAATATCTCCTATTGTTATATCATTAGGATTTTTAGTAAGAGTATAGCCTCCTTTGTTGCCCCTTACAGATCTGACGAAACCTGCTCTTGTAAGCAGCGGAACTATCTGTTCAAGATATTTTTGTGAAATAGATTGTCTTTCAGATAGTGTGTTGAGCGATATATACTCATTTGGCTGCGCATTAGCGAGTTCAGCCATGATACGCAGAGCATATCTTCCTCTTGTAGAAATTTTCATATTTTTTCTCTAATTACTATTATACCATATGTTTGATATGAATTCAATATCCAAATTGTAAAGAATATGAATTTTTTAAAAAAAGTGCGATAATTAAAGTTTACCTGCTATTACCTCTTGCAAAATCATTCGAAATAGTGTATAATATAATTATTAAAGGGCGATATGCCGGAATGGAGAAAAATTATGTCAGAAATGAACGAATACACACCTGAATTGTTTGAACTTATCGACAGCGAGGGCAACAAAAAGAATTTTGAGCTGATAGATGCGGTTGAATTTGGCGGAGAACAGTATTATGCAATGGTTCCTGCTGTTGAAGATGATGATTTCCTTAACTCCGACTGTGATCTTGTAATCCTCAAGAGCATTTACGAAGATGACGAAGAAATACTTGCGTCTATTGACGATGACTATGAATATGAACAGGTTTCTGAATTATTCCTTAATCGCATGGAAGAAGCGATGGAAATGATGGAAGAAGAGGAGATCGAAGATTAAGAGCAATACATATATACTTTTACATATTTGCTGTCTTGCAGTAGAGTAGCGTATATGATGAAAAAATTTCCAGAAAAATTTCTCAAAACTATTGATTTTTCTGAAATTTTGTGTTATAATATGTACAGTGAATGAAGAACGATCTTAAATTCACTTAAAATTTAAAAAATTTCTGCCTTGTTCGATTTGATATAGTTTTTATAATCCAACACATCTTAAAAGGGAATTCGACTCCGACAGCGGATTGCAGACCTCCCGTTCATCGGAAGAAGGGAGCGTGAAACTGTAGGGCGTTTACCCACCTGCTTCGTGCGGGTTTTATGCGCTATATGACGGCAAGGCGGATTTTTTTATATCTCTAATAACATTGATTTTGTTTGAAAGATTTTTATATTTTGAAATAAGTCTTAAAAGCTGATACGAAAATTTACGTATCAGCTTTTTTGCTTATATCTCGATTTCAATCGCTTTTCCGCAGTTAAGGCTTGCCTGACAGTCGATATATCGTTGGTTACTGCTGCCGCGAAATTTAATTTCCCAATCTTTTTTTTCAAGAATAAACGGTCCGTCCACAAGATAATCGGTGACTTCGAGAAGATCTCTCCAGCCGTTTTTTTCGCCGCCGTTGTAAAGCTGCTCAAAAGTATAGCCTGTATATGTAACTATATTTAAGCCGATCTCATGAATTTTCCTACCGAGATCCGCAAGAGCGTTCGATTGACAAAACGGCTCGCCGCCGCTGAACGTCACGCCGTCAAGCAGGGGATTTGAGCGTATCTTTTCAAAAAGTTCAATTGTATCTGCAATCTCTCCTCCATCAAAAGAATGAGTCTGCGGATTATGGCAGCCCTCGCAGTTGTGAGGGCAGCCTTGTGTAAATACTGTAAATCGTATTCCCGGACCGTCAACTATGGAGTCGTTGGCAGTCCCGGCAATTCGTAATTCCATATGATCTTCCTTAAATATTATGCTTTACTCTTTCAGATTCTTCAGCACGTTTGCCGTCGTTGAAGCGATCGAGAGTTCCGACGAGATAACCTGTGATACGGCGTATTCTGTCAAACGCCACGCCGTCATTATGTTCACTTCTTCCGCAGCATGGACAAGTATCGCCGATGATTCCTGTATATCCGCAGCAGGGATCGCGGTCTACAGGATGATTTATAGCGCCATAGCCTATTCCTGATTCCTTCATGCAGCGCACGATTTTTTCAAATGCCGAAAGGTTTTCAAGGGGATCTCCGTCAAGTTCGATATAGCTTATATGACCTGCATTTGTGAGTTCGTGATAAGGGGCTTCAATTTTGATTTTCTCAAAAGCGCTGATCGGATAATAAACAGGCACATGAAATGAATTCGTGTAATAATCGCGGTCTGTAACGCCCTCTATGATGCCGTATTTTTTGGCGTCCATGCGTACAAATCTACCGGAAAGTCCTTCTGCGGGAGTAGCAAGAAGCGAGAAGTTGAGACCTGTCTTTTTGGATTCTTCGTCAAGACGTCTGCGCATTGTGGTAATGATCTCCAGACCGAGTTCACGCGCGTCTTCGTCTTCGCCGTGATGTTTTCCAATAAGAGCTTTAAGAGTTTCTGCAAGTCCGATAAATCCTACCGAGAGCGTGCCATGCTTGAGGATATCTCCGATAGTATCGTCGGGAGAAAGTTTGTCGGAATCTATCCAGATTCCTTGTCCCATAAGAAACGGGAAATTTCTTACGCGTTTCTGGCATTGGATACGGAAACGATGCATCAGCTGATCTATTGCAAGATCCATCATATAGTCGAGTTTATCGAAGAAAAGTCCAACATTGTGATTGGATTCTATAGCGAGACGCGGAAGATTTATAGAAGTAAAGCTGAGATTTCCTCTTCCGGTCACTATTTCTTTGCTTGGGTCGTAATTGTTTCCGATAACGCGTGTACGGCAGCCCATATACGCTATTTCGGTATCAGGATCTCCATCCTTGTAATATTGAAGATTAAAAGGCGCATCGATGAATGAGAAATTCGGGAAAAGTCTTTTTGCTGAAACTCTGCACGCAAGCTTAAAGAGATCGTAGTTTGGGTCGGTCGGATTATAATTTATGCCGTCCTTGACTTTGAAAATATGTATGGGAAATATAGGAGTTTCTCCGTTACCGAGACCTGCTTCCTGAGCGAGGAGAACGTTTTTAATGACCATTCTGCCTTCCGGAGAAGTATCGGTACCATAGTTTATTGAACTGAACGGAGTCTGAGCGCCTGCACGGCTGTTCATTGTGTTGAGGTTGTGTACGAGAGCCTCCATGGCTTGATAGGTTGCGCGATCGGTTTCTTTTTCGGCATTTCTGCGTGAAAAATCCTGAATTTTTTCAACGGTTTCCTTATCGACGCTATTCAGAAGAATTTCGGCTTCTTTTTCCGCATAGGCGTTATCTCCGGAAAGAGTGGGGGAAATACCATATTTTTTAAAGATTTCTTTTTTGATTGATTTAGCGGTTTCAATACCGTCGCTTATTCCGCCGATAAGTTCAAGCGCTCTTCCGACGTTCTGAACATATTTCGCGGCGTATGTTTTTTTAACTCCTGCCGCCATTGCGTAATCGAATGTAGGGATGCTCTGTCCGCCATGCTGATCATTTTGATTAGATTGGATAGCGATACAGGCGAGAGCCGAATAACTTGAAATATCATTAGGTTCGCGGAGAAATCCATGACCTGTAGAAAAGCCGTTATGGAAAAGTTTTTTAAGATCAATCTGAGTGCAGGTAGTTGTCAGCGTGTAAAAATCAAGATCATGAATGTGTATATCGCCGTTTCTGTGAGCCTTGGAATGCTTCGAATCGAGTACATACATACCATAGTATTCCTTGGCTGAAACCGAGCCGTATTTCAGCATTGTACCCATAGCGGTATCGCCGTCGATATTGGCGTTTTCGCGCTTGATATCGCTGTCCTTTGCGTCGCTGAATGTGAGTTCGTTGAGAACGCACATAAGATTAGTTTTCATCTCTCTTGAACGTGTACGCTCATAACGATAAAGAATGTATGCCTTGGCAGTTTTGGCATGACCTTTTTCTATGAGTACTTTCTCGACAAGATCCTGAATTTCTTCAACGGTGGGAACCTTATTTGCATGATCGCGTTCATAGATGCTGCAAACCTCTGCTGCCACCTCCATGGCGACATTCATATCGCTTCCGCCGCATGTCTGAGCGGCTTTAAAAATAGCATTGGCTATTTTTTCGATATTGAACGGTACTTTTCGCCCGTCTCTTTTAATAATATGAATTATCATTTAGTAACCTCCAAACACAATATATTGTGTCAGCCTTTAAAGCGTCTTATAATAGTATAATCTAAATTTTCTCAATTGTCAATTGTAAACTTCGACGTAAGAAAGGCGAATAAGCAGCCTGATTTTGTTGAACATTAACAATTGACAGGCTGAATTGGCTATATTTCGTCGTTCTGAAATCAACATAAAAATAAACATGAAGAACACAATATATTGTGTTCTTCATGTTTTGCTAAATATATTTTTATGCTGTATGGGACGCGATGTAGCTGCAAATTTTATTGTATCCGGCTTCTGAAATTGCAAGTTTTTCGTATGACCAATATTCCTCTTTCAGTACGTTCTGTTCTGAGCGCAGAGCCTCGTTTGTGTTGATGCAATAAATTCCTGCTGCATTTGACATAGCAAGCAATCTGTTGTTATAGTCGTCAATCATTGCGTTGGAAAGTGTTTCCGTATCGTATATGACAGGCGGAAGCTGCATTACATATATCTTCATTTCAGGGAGAGAAGCGCGGAGATTCGTTACAAGAGTGGTATAGCTTGCCAGCATATCTTCAATCGGCGAAGCGCCGAGATCTTTTCCCAGCATAATATATACCGTATCGGGCTTTTTGTTTTTTACGATGTCATACATACTTACATTTCCGAAACTGCTGGAAATTTTAGTTGAATTACAGCCGACAGCAGTCATTTCCGCACTGCCAAATATATTTGCGGGATCGAATTTTCCATATTCGCTCATTTCGATCAATGTTCCGTCAGTGAGTAAACAGACATTATCAAAGTAGCTGTCATCTTTGGCGTCCGATTCGGGAATCGGATTAGCAACGGGCGTTGGAGCGGTTTCGGATGTAGGAATTTCATTTTCCACTGTTGAGTTAGTTGATTCGACATCAGAAGGATTGCTTGAAATTTCAGTAACGTTCTGATTGAATTCATCTTGAAAAAAGTTGTCATTAAAATTCGCGGCGAGCATATATAATACGAAACATGCGATAAATGACAGAAGAAAAATGGTGAACATAAGCCAAAAATCGAATCTTATTTTTGGTCTGTTTTTCTTTTTATTCCTGCGCTGAACTGTTCTTTTTTTTTCCATATAAACACCTTAAATCAATAATCGGCATATCTGTATATTCCTTGTGTGATATACCCTATATTTATTATACCTTATTTCCAGAAACATTGCAAGAGTTTTAAAATATTTTGTATATTTAAAAAATGCCCATAAAAGTCTAAGAACAAGTTCTAAATAGTCTTTTTCACATATTGTCATGGTAAGTAATAAGAACCTGTCCACATAGGAAATTTCGCACGTGTTTTCGGCAAATTTTGCCGATTGCTGCGTTGAAAAATCTCATCATACATCAGTATGCTTTCGATTTTTCGCCTTGCAATCGTCAAAATTATGCTCGAAAATCCGCGCACAATTTCTATGTGGACAGGTTCTAAAAAAATCTTTTGTTTTTTTTATTGCTATTGCAAAATGAGAAAAAATAATGTATAATAATAGTACGAGGATAATTATATCCGAAAACAGGAGGTAGAAAAGATGACTTATAAGGAAAGCTTTATCAAATTCATGATGGATTGCGGAGTGCTTACATTTGGCGAATTTACGCTGAAAAGCGGAAGGGTTGCACCATATTTCATCAACTGCGGCAATTATAAAACAGGCGCGCAGCTTGCAAAACTCGGCGAATATTATGCAGAATGCATACATGAAAACAATATTCCCGCTGAAACGCTGTTCGGACCTGCATACAAAGGAATACCGCTGGCGGTTTCGACAGTCGTTGCATTAAGCAATAAGTTCGGCATTGATGTTTCTTACTGTTTTGATCGTAAAGAAGCTAAAGATCATGGAGAAGGCGGAATGTTTGTAGGAAAGAAGCTTTGTGATGGCGAAAAGGTTATCATCATTGACGACGTTATGACGTCCGGAAAGGCTCTTCGCGAATCGATGCCCAAGCTTAAATCGGCTGCCGACGTGGATGTTACGGGAATGGTTATCACTGTAGATCGGCAGGAGAGAGGTACAGGAGACCTTTCAGCGGTGCAGGAAGTCAAGCGCGATTTTGGGGTTACGGTTTATCCAATCGTTACTATGGAGGATATTATTGAAGCAATACGCAGTGATATTGTACCCGGTAAGGAATATCTGAATAAAATGCTTGAATACAGAAATACTTACGGAGTATGATCATACTTGATTTTATTGAAGTATATGAGTAGATTGCAGTTAAAGCGATTATATATAAGATTAAGGGACGCCATCAGACGTCCCTTTTAATGTTAGGCAATGTGCTTTATTATGCTTTGTTTACGCTTCCGAAAAGTTCCATCTTTTCCTTAACCTTAGCTTTGATAGCTTCGAATCCGGGATTGAGGAGCTTTCTGGGATCAAATCCCTTGCCCTGCTGATCTTTTCCTGCTTCGATGTATTCTCTTGTAGCTTCCTGGAATGAAAGCTGACATTCTGTGTTAACATTGATCTTAGCAACGCCAAGTGAGATAGCTTTCTTGATCATGTCGTCTGGAATACCTGTGCCGCCATGAAGTACAAGAGGCATATCTCCAACCTTTTCATTAACAGCAGCAAGAGTTTCAAAGCTGAGACCTGCCCAGTTTTCAGGGTATTTGCCGTGAATGTTGCCAATGCCTGCCGCGAGGAAATCAACGCCGAGATCAGCGATCATCTTGCACTCGTTAGGATCAGCGCATTCGCCTGCGCCTACAACGCCGTCTTCTTCGCCGCCGATAGAACCAACTTCAGCTTCGATAGAAAGACCAAGATTATGAGAAACGTTTACAAGTTCTGTAGTCTTCTTTACGTTTTCTTCAATCGGGAAATGTGATCCGTCGAACATGATAGAAGTAAAACCTGCCTTGATGCACTTATAGCAGCCCTCATATGAGCCGTGGTCAAGATGAAGAGCAACAGGAACTGTGATTCCGAGGGACTTGTCCATAGCTGCAACCATAGCCGCAACTGTCTCAAAACCTGTCATGTATTTGCCTGCACCCTCGGATACGCCAAGAATAACCGGAGAATTGCACTCCTGAGCAGTAAGAAGAATAGCCTTTGTCCATTCAAGGTTGTTGATATTGAACTGACCTACTGCATACTTACCGTCTCTTGCTTTTTTAAGCATTTCTGTAGCTGAAACTAACATTGTAAATTCCTCCTGAATTTCATAATCGGGAAAATTCCCTGACTTTTTTATTTTAACATACTTTTCTAAAAAAATCAATAGTTTGCAGAAAAAATTAACATTTTAATTTTTATATCTTTTCATTGTATAGCGGTTTCAGTTTGTATTCTTGCTTGTTTTTTAGAAAAATTCCGTTGAAAATAAAAATCCGCACATAAAAAGATACTGAACAGGCTCTTAGAAAAAATGTCAATATTGTGTGATTCAAGATATTTCTTCGTTATATTCGAAAGTCAATATCCATTCTTCCATTTTCATTACTTGAATATTTGTGGAAATATAAGCGTAATAGGAAAGAATTGTAGAAGCATCGGAAGCGTCGATAATGCCATCGGAATTCACGTCCGCAGCTTTAAATTGCTCTTCCGTGAAAGTGCCTGTCTCCTCAGTTGAAAGTATAGCGTATTCTAATAAAACTATTGACGCGTCAAGAGGGTCGATCGTATAGTCGTTGTTAACATTTCCAAGCACAGGCTTTTCAAGCGGCTGAGTTGTGACGGTAGTTGTTTCGAGGGTAGAAGTGGAGGTAGTTGTTGAAGTAGTAGTAGTAGTAGTTGTTGTTGTTGTTGTTGTTTTGGCGAGTTCTTCCGCCTTTTTTTCGCTGAAATAATCATAAAAAACGGCTGCTTCGGCTTTGGCAAGCTTCTTTAAATTCTTTTCATCATAAAGCCAGACTGCGGCTCGGTAATTGGTATGGAAAGAGTGCTCCATAAGAATTCCCGGAGTGCCTACATATCTTGAACCGACGAGAACGCTGTACCATTCGTCATCCATAACGCCGTTTCCGTCGCAGTCGAAAGTACCTTTCTTTTTTTGAAGAGTGCCTTTTTGATTTGTATTCATCACGCTCGCACAGGTATCGGCAATAAGTTTTCCGACTTCACGGCTTGTATCGTCAATATCAGTCCACGGCAGATCCTGATATGTAAAAGCCATGGGACCATCTGCGGAAGAATATGAAGAAGCGTTGCTGTGTACGGAAATAAAAAAATCATATCCTTTGGATAGATATCCTCTGTCTTTCAATCCAGGATCTTCATCAAGTGATTTTTTGGTAAGATCGGCATGAACTCCGAGCGCCTGAAGTTCTTTTTGCAGATAATTTGAAAGTTTCCATGTCATAACGCTTTCCCAGTAAGGGGAATAAACGGGGGATTGATTGTAATACGAAAAGTGTCCCGGATCGATCATTATTTTTATAACCGAGGGATCAAGATCTTTAATACAGTCGTTGACGGGAATTTTATTAACATCAGGAAGTTTTTCTGCACGGTGAAACTCACCCTCGCTTAATTCGTAAAAATCAGGCAGAGAAACGGCGGCTTCCGAGAAAAGCGGAGCGGAAGACGTACTGAAAAGAACGATTCCGCTCAATGCGATCGAGAGTATCTTTTTTAGCATTTATTTCAAATCCTTTCAAAGCTGATATTGATATTTTATATTATATCACTAAAACTCTTGACTGTCAAGATAAAATTTAATTCCTCTCACCCATAAGGGCAAGAGGAATTGGGAGTGTGTATGTGTAAGTTTATTTCTTAACGATTTTATAATAAATCTTCGCTGTCGCTGAATATATTATTGCGTATATAATTGCAAATGCAAGGAATACGCATATACTGCTGATCACGAAAAGTTTGACGTTTGTAAGCTGCATCATAGCAAGAATTTTTTTAACCATTGGGAACGAAAAGGCTGTGTGTATACCCGCCGTTATCAGGGGGAGGAAAAATACTGTCAGTACCTGCGAATGAATTGATTTTTTAACTTCATGTTCGCTCATTCCGACTTTATGCATAATTTCAAATCGCTTTTTATCATTAAATCCTTCTGAAATTTGCTTATAATAAATGATAAGCACGGCTGCGATGGTAAATAATACGCTAAGGAACATTCCGAGGAAGAAGAGTCCGCCATAGAGTCCGTATGCCGAATCGCGTTCGGCTTCGCGGCATTCAGTGTAGTATGAGATATCATTTTCATGAATGTAGCTTTCCATTTTATCCCATATTTTGTCATTAAGTGCGATCTGTGTTTCGGCGTCGCCGTCAATATTTAGCTTACAGCAGGAAACTATGTTGCTGCATGCATCGTTATAGACATTCTCCTGTTCTTTCTGCAAATCTTTTAAAATTGATATATCTTTTATAACAATTCCGAAAGAAGGGCACACATCTGACGACATAAGACCATTGCGGATATATTTATCAGTATGTTCTTTAATTTTATAAGTTTTTCCGAACAGTTTAAAGCTGTCTTTATTATATTTTACCCGATCAGAATAGAATATAACTTCATCATCTTTCAAAGTTACTTCCTTGCCGATAAATGCTGAATAATCCTTTGCAGTTATAAAGTTAAGATTATAAACGTTATTGAGCATACTCATATCACTTGTATCATCGCTGAAGAAAAATTCATCGCCGCCTGTATACAATGTAGAAAACTGTAAATCCGAATAAACCACTTGTTCTGTTATCTCTATATTTTCTTCTTTTGCCGTTTCGTTTATAATGTCAACTATGCCCTGATATTTTTCTTCGTCGACGCTGTAAGCATTAAACGAAAGCTGATACGGATAACGCTGCATAATTATATCTTCAACGCCCACTATCATCGATACGGTAGGGGAAAGGGTAACAAGTACCATCGTCGAGAGTATGCAGATATTTGCGAGTCCAACAGCATTCTGCTTCATTCTGTAGATCATTCCTGAAACGCTGATGAAGTGATTGGTTTTATAGTAATATTTTTTGTTGGCTTTTAATATTTTTAATAATGCGATACTTCCCGCCGTAAAAACAAGATATGTGCCTAAAATTACAAGAATTACCGCAACAAAAAACAGAGTCAGAGCATTTATTGGATTCTTTACGGTTACTGCGATATAATATCCCGCGCCGAGACAGATAACGCCCATTAATGCGAGAATCCATTTTGCTTTCGGTTCTTTTTCGCCGATATTTCCGCCTTTAAGCAGTTCTATCGGTTTTGAGAGATGTATCATTCTTAGTGAGTTGAGGAATATAAGCGTAAACAGGATTCCGAAAAGTATGATTGTGCTTAATATTGCTTTTTGGGATATGTAGAATCCTAAAGGAATTTCTGATTTCATAATCTTGAGTATCAGTATATACATTAGTTTATCAAGAATTACACCGATAAAAATTCCCGCCGCAAAGCTTATAATTGCAACATACAAGCTTTCAAAGCCGACTACCTTGGAAATGTGCCTTTTTTCCATTCCGAGGATGTTAAAGACGCCAAATTCTTTTTTTCGGTTTTTCATAAGAAAGCTGTTTGTATAAAACAGGAAAATGCACACAAATATAGCTATGATATGTGTTCCGAGTTCAAGCATCATCAAGATAGTGTTTCCGCCCTGTACGTTTTCTATGCCCTTATTAAGAGACAGCGACTTCATTATATAGAACATTGCTATGGTAAACGAGCAGGTCAGGATATACGGAATATAAGTCCGCGCATTTTTGCGGATATTATCAAAAGCAAGGCGTGGGTACATCATCTTACATCACCGCCTGAAGCCATAAGAGTAAGTGCGTCGGAAATTTTATGATACATTTCTTCATTGGTGGAATTTCCGCGGTATATCTGGTGGAATACCTCGCCGTCCTTGATAAACATTACTCTGCCTGCACGGCTTGCAGCGCGTGACGAGTGAGTAACCATAACTATTGTCTGTCCGGAACGGTTGATGTCGTTGAATACGTTCAGAAGACTGTCGGTAGATTTGGAATCCAGCGCGCCTGTAGGTTCGTCGGCGAGAATCAGACGCGGGTTCGTTATAATGGCTCTTGCAACTGCCGCTCGCTGTTTCTGACCGCCCGAAACCTCGTAGGGGAATTTATTCAGCAAATTCATTATGCCAAGCTGATTTGCAATAGGCAGCATTTTCTTTTGCATTTCTTCAAATTTCTTTCCCGAAAGCACCAGCGGCAGAAAAATATTGTCGCGAAGACTGAAAGTATCAAGAAGATTGAAATCCTGAAATACAAATCCGAGATTTTGGCGGCGGAAGGAAGCGAGTTCCTTTTCTTTTATTTTCGAAAGCGGTTTGCCGTCAAGATAAATTTCGCCGTTCGTAGGCTTATCCAGTGAAGCGAGAATATTCAGCAGCGTGGTTTTTCCTGAACCGGATTCTCCCATTACAGCGACATATTCTCCCGATTCTACGGAAAAGTTGACATTTGAGAGAGCTTTTACCTGATTACCGCCGAATCTTGCCGTATAGATTTTTTCAAGATTTACGACTTCCAATAACGCCATTTTTATGACCTCCATGAATTAAATATGAAAGCGCGATCTGTTCTTCAAACGAGTCAGATAAGCAACTGCATGAATTGCTTGAATGAAGAACAGATCAACAGCATGGACAGACTTTTTGGATAAGGAGAGACATTTTTTTGGAGCGCTGTCATGATCTGTTTTAGAGCCTGAACAAACTCTTTGATCCCATGTCGTTTGCTTTCTGAAATAATTATATCATGAAAGAACGCGGCTGAACATCGAATCTTGTGACAATTTTAATGATTTGCATGACATTTTTGTCACATTGATAACTTGTGTTCATAGAGAAAAAGTGCAGTTGCTGTAAATATATGCTGCTTATCTATGAATGCGGATTTTGATTATTAGACCTCCTCGGAAACTAAAACGCACCGTCTGTCTTGTCTTTTTTGCGCCATCCAGCACGTTTTAGTTTCCGAAGAGGTCTATTCAAAGTCCACGGCATATTCCGATAGGTCTACGAAAAAACAGCTTCCATTTCCAATTTCCGATTCGGCATAAAGCTTATGGCCAAGCTTATCGCAAACTGTTTTGCAGAGATAAAGCCCAAGCCCCGTGGATTTACTGTTTGTGCGTCCGCTCATGCCTGTGAATCCTTTTTCGAATATTCGGGGAAGATCTTCGGGCGCAATGCCGATTCCGGTATCTCTTACAGAGAGAATATTGTTTTCAAAACGAATTGACACACTGCCCTTCACGGTATATTTTACGGCATTTGAAAGAAGTTGCTCGATCACGAATTCAAGCCATTTTTCGTCTGTAATGACGAGCGCTTTTATTGGTTCATAGTCGATTTTTATCTTGCGCCGGATAAATACCGAAGCGTATTTGCGGATAGCCTGCCTGATTATTTTATCCAGATCGTAACGTCTGATAACAAGATCGTTGGAATCGCTGTCAAGACGAATAAAATTCAATGCCATTTCAGCGTACTGTTCGATTTTGAAAAGTTCCGTGGAAATTTCGCTCCCAAATTCTATATTTTCCATTTGAAGAATCATCTGTATAGCGGAGATAGGCGTTTTTATCTGATGTACCCATACCGTGAAATATTCGGAATTATTCTGCTGGATACTTTTGATGCGAGTCAGATTTTCGCTGTTTTTTTCTGTAAGCCGCCTGATTATCTCATGAAGCTGCATCTCCGTAACATTATCGGGATCAGGCAGCTTATCTGTCATAAGCGGCAGATTGTTATATATTTCCCGAAGTTCCCGATTTTTTCTGCAAAAGCTAATATATCGGCATAGAGCGATAGTCAGCCCTATTATGGCGCATATTGCAAATGCATACAGCACAGCTTCGGGGTGCGAATCATACAAAAATAAAATTACTGCAAAAATCACCGAAAATAATAAAAATATCAAAAACGATCTGCGATATTGCCAGATATAACCGAAAAAATTTTTCATTCTACAATATACCCGCTCCCTATTTTTGTTTTTATAAAATTCTCCAGCCCTATGGATTCAATCTTTCTGCGAAGCCTTGTTACATTTACTGTAAGGGTATTTTCTTCAACATAGCAATCCATTTGCCATAGCTTATTCATAAGCATATCCCGGCTGACAACTTTTCCTTTGTTTTCCATGAGAGTTTGTAGAATTCGGAATTCATTTTTAGTAAGTTCAATAACGTTTCCGTTATACAGCAGAGTGGTATCATTGAGATTCAGAATTGCTCCTTTATGTTCCAGAACAGGTATTTTTCCGCCCATATCGTAAGTACGGCGCAGCATCGCCTGGATTTTTGCTGTCATAACGTTCAGGTCGATAGGCTTTGAAATGAAATCGTCTCCTCCCATATTTACAGCCATAACGATATTCATATTATCGTTTGCGGAAGAGATAAAAATAATTGGAACTTCTGAAAACTTTCTTATTTCGCTGCACCAATGATAGCCGTTGTAAAATGGCAGCATGACATCCAAAAGTACGATATGAGGATCAAAATTGGTAAATTCTCCAATGACATTATGGAATTCTTTTGATGCTTTTACGTTGTATCCCCAGTTTTCGAGATGTTTTTTCATAAGCGAAGAGATCGTGGGATCGTCCTCAGTGATAAGTATTCTATACAATTTCATTCGCTCCTTATTATGATTATGGGCAAGAATTTGCTATATGAGACAAGTTCCAAGTCAATATCGCATAAACTTTACACAGCATTGCCCTAATTTATGATATCATACAAATCCGAAAAAGTCAATTCGTAATCTATTGACTTTTGGAACTTTATGTGATACAATAAATTGGTTCTAAAAACTCCGAAGCAACGCAGAAACATGAGAGAATCAATAGATTCCAGCACATATTTTAATGAATAATTTTATGACATATATTTATCGCTATCATTCGCCTTTGGGCGGCATTACAGTTTCAAGCAATGGCATTGAAATTACGGGGCTATGGTTTGACGGTCAGAAATATTTTGGAGATACATTACCTGAAAATTATGAGGAAAAAGCCTTGCCCGTCTTTGAAAAAGCAAAAAAGTGGCTCGATATTTATTTCAGCGGAAAAGCTCCCGATTTTACACCTCCGCTTAAAATGGAAACAACTTCTTTCCGTAAAGCTGTATGGGAAATCATGCTCACAATTCCATTTGGGCAGACAATGACATATGGCGAAATTGCTAATAAAATTGCAAAGAAAAAGGGCGTTTTAAAAATGTCGGCACAGGCGGTTGGCGGTGCGGTAGGACACAATTCTATTTCTTTGATTATACCTTGCCACAGAGTTGTTGGTACAAATGGAAGCTTGACGGGTTATGCAGGTGGAATTGATAAAAAGATACAGCTGCTTACAATAGAAAAAGCCGATATGTTGGCTTTTTTTGTGCCGAATCAGGGAACAGCATTATAATTAAATCATCAAATAAAGATTTAAGAACCTGTCTTCACAAGATCAGTGTGTGAATTTTCGAGCATAATTTTGCCGAAAAGACGTGCGCTGCATCTTGTGAAGACAGGTTCTAAGATAATCAGTGTTGTTACAATCTCAGGTCGAGTAAACTTTTGTGTGTTCATAACACAAAAGTTACATCAGCATTACTGGATATTTTACAATCGTGGCGCGTCTATTAAGCAGTTTTAATATTTTTCACATAAAACTAAGCGCTCAATTTCTTGATCGAATTGTATTCTTTAGCCGCCGCGATCACCATTTTACCGGCTGTTAATTTGTTTGGATTTGGATCTTCGGTACCGTTAAAATTTATATTATTCAACATAGCGATTTTAGCGATCTTCCGCAGACCGCGCTCAACAGCGGCATATGAAGTTGAGCAGGCTTTGGCTATCGCCGGATACATTTGGGTCGTTTTCATTTTTGAATTTGTGATAGAGGGATTTTCAATGCATTTCATTATGCCGACAGCAAGATAATTGAAGCCTATCAGATCGTATGGAATTTTCTTGTTATAGAGATAATCTATTATCTCGGGAACATAGATTCTTTCGTTAGCGATGATATGATCTTCAACGATAGCAGTATATATTTCAGTAGGCGTACTTGTGATATCAAGGCATTTTTGAATGCCTATAGACAGCAATTCTTCTTTGACCGCGTCAGATCTGATCATTGAGATCGCATATATTTTGAGTTGGGGATTGTCGTCCATTATTTTTTTAAGCAGTCCGAAAGTATCTTCACTATATTTTCTTACATAAAAAATAATTCCGTCGTACCGATCTTTTTGAACTTCATCGCAGATAATTTTTATACTGTTTCCGCAGCATTTTGTATCGAATCCAAATCGGCTGATAAGATTTGAAATATTCTTTCCGCTTCCATTAAGTGTGTTTCCAATAAGAAATTTTGGGTTCATTTTATGTTTTCTCCTGTATTTTTTATTAGTTTTATGCAAAATCGTATTAGTTTTATTATACTTTATTTCTTTTTATATGTCAATATATATTTATGAATTTATCTATATTTGTCATTTTTTCGCAAAAAAAGCTGATTTTATGAAAAACTGCGCGCAATTTGATAAAATCTAATAATCTGCTAAACCTTTTTTCGATTCATGTCTTTTAGTCTGATTTTTATAAAAATCAGACACACTCCATTTTTAAGGCTGTTGTATAATTCCATTAAATGGCAAAAAACAACAAAAACTCTTGACAAAAGTCGAAAAATGTGATATTATATAAAAAATAATAGATTTACTTGAGAACTTGGAAACAAGGTATAATACATGATTTTTGCGTTGGGAAAATTTGATTTTCGCAGGAATACTGTATGTAATTTCAATAATATCAGACAAAGTCTGATATAAAAAAGCTATAAATCGCTTTTTAGTGTTTCACATACTTTGATTAAGAAAGGTCGGATTGCATGAAAGGCAAGGATACTATTATAATACTCGCTGTCCTTGCCGCTGCAATAGGTTTGGGAATAAGCCGCTCTATTCGCGAAGAATCTCGGAAAACTGAAACTATCATTGTAACAAAAATTGAAACCGAAGCTGAAAGTTCCGCATCTTTTCAAACTACGGTGGCAGTGAACGTTTCGACTCAAACAAGAGGTAAAAGCCAAAAATCAACTAAATCATCCGAAAATTACGAAAATATCCGTGTAAACATCAATTCAGCCGATCGTGAGACTTTGGTAAAACTAAATGGGATAGGCGATAAGCTTGCTGATGAGATAATCGAATATCGAAATGAAAATGGAAAATTCAAGAATATTGAAGAGATATTGAACGTTCCGGGCGTAGGAGAAAAGATTTTTAACTTGATAAAAGATAATATTTACGTTGAAAACTCTATTTATGATTCGGAAGAAGATTTTAAGATTTACATAAACATTAATACCGCAACTCATGATGATTTGGTTAAACTTTACAAAATTGGCGATTCTTTGGCAGATGAAATAATAAAATATCGTGAAGCGAACGGTTCGTTTAACAATATTGAAGAAATAATGAAAGTCCCCGGAATCAGTGAGGGGATTTTTTCTTTTATACGTGAAAATATTTATGTTGAAAATCCATTTTATCACGAAGAGATCACAAATCTTCCCGAAACACAAGCAGAAGAGCCGATCGAATCGCCTTATTGCGAACCGGAAACTATTCCTCCGCTGACTTTGGAAGATGTTTCTCCGATTGAACTGAACAGCGCAGATCTTGAACTGTTGAAACTTCTGCCGCACATTGGTGATGAAGAAGCAGCGGATATCATAGCTCTTCGCAATGAGATAGTTGGTTTTAGCAATGTTTATGAATTATTATATGTTGAATCGCTTACAGATGAACAGGTTATTGATATTTTGCCTTATGTTTATGTAGCATAGAACTTGTTTAAAATCTCGACGCATACAGATTTTGAGACTGACAAGGAAAAGCCGTAGTTCAAGGCTTTTGGGCAAATAGTGCGCGATATCGGCGATTAGTGCGTAAGTGTTGACAAGTATATGAACGTTTTGTATAATAATTGCAGGCATAACTTATAGTTATTATGCAGAAAAAATTATTCATTTATGAATGATAAGGTTAAATGTGAATGTTTAACAATTCTAATATAATTAAGATATTTAGAATTGTATAAATATACAAACTTTAAAAATGCAACGGGGAATTTTACATATTTTAAGGCATTAATATATAGATATAATTTCTCATACATAATTTCATGATATTTCAATGGGCAAACATATTCTTGATAAAATACTATAAATAGTTCGGTTTGTATTTTCAACATATAAAATTCTAAAAAACACATAATTTCTTAATTATGAATTTACATCAAAAATATAGTTTCTAATACAACGACAGAAGAAACATCGTCGGAAACTACATCGCAGAATATAACAACCACGAGAAATACAACAACTGTTGTTTCAACTACTACAAAAAATTCGTCTGCAAAAGAGGATTCTCCCAAAACAGGCGATAAGGGAATTATCGGAATAGGCGCTGTTTTGTTGTCGGCATTGGGAATGTTTTGTATTTCAAAAAAGCGTCAGTAAACAAGTATGGTAAATGAGCCATAAAATTGATTTTAATTTAGATATATAATATTTATCTCCGTTCTGCCTTAAAAGCAGAGCGGAGATTTTTAGTTTAATGACCATTAATGCCAAATAGTATTATTTATATTTTGACAATTGTAATCAAATTGGTATGAACATTATCCAGATAAAAAATATTGCGGAAATCAGCGGCAGAAAATACGACGCGGTTGCGAATGATTTTGTTACTTTATATGCTGTAGTTTTGCTTGCTTTGCCGTTCATGCAGCTGTATGCGGCAGCCGATAATACAGATGAAATTATTCCTGCCGCCAGAAACGGATAACCGACGAGATAGCGCGCTATGGTATATTTCACCAATCCGCCGACCGAAATAACCATTTTTATTGCGGAAACGAATTCGCTCAAGCCATCGGAATTCCAAAAGTTTGAAAAACTATTAATAAATTTCAGCGTTTTGCAGTAAGAAAAAGTATTTAGTAATATACCAAAATAAATATATATTCCAGAAATAAGGCAGTTTATCAGAAATTTTCGGTGTACTTCATCTTTATTGCGTTTTTGAAATTCAATCGTTTCCGAATGCTGTGGATTAAGTTGTATGTTATATTTTTTCATACGGCATGGCAGTTTCGCAAGAGCGATATTCGTGTTTTTCGTAATATCCGATAAGCTCTCCGAGCTCGTTCCGCAAAGCTATCATATAAACGTCCTTATTTTCTTTGAGATTACGGAAAGTAAATATCTTGTTATTATCAGAAGATTTTCCAAACCATTCCAGAACAGTTTTTATTTTCTGATTTGATTCGGCGTTATGACAGTCGAGAAGCGATTTCCCGATAAGCTTCGCTCCTCCTCTTTTATAGTATCGTTCAACAGCCGTAGGATTCATATAAATTATCTCATGCTCCTTGTTGCATATAACTATGGGAGCGGAATCTGAATCGATCACGCTTTTGAAAAAAACAGAAAGTTCCATAAATATAACTCCTAACTCAATGGAATGTAACCCGTTTCATATATCATCCGCTGCCCTTCTTCGGAAAGCAGCCAGTCGATAAGCAGCTGAATATTGGGGTTATCGTTGCTTTTATCGTAAACTGCGTAAAAATTGCTGACTATCGGATATTTTCCGTTTGCAATATTTTCGCGGTTTGGATATACTCCGTCGACAGACAGCATTTTGATATTTCCGTTTTCAACGACGTCCTCAACGTAATATCGAAATGAAAATCCTATCGAACTTCCCATAAATCCAATTGGATTTTTTCTGATCTCTTCGCCATTCATAAACGAAAGCATCGCAGTCTGACTGCCGCTGCCCTGATTGCGGGAGAGCGCGTTAATTGGAAGATTTCTGCCGCCTGCTTCCGACCAATTTTTGCATTTGCCGCTGTAAATATTCCTGATCTGCTGCTGCGAAAGATCATCTACTGGATTATCGCCATTTACGAGGAATACAAACGCTTCGCAGCCTATGGGTATCATTTCGAGATCGACTGATTTTTCTTCGGCATATGCAAGCTGTTCCGCAGAGGGTTTTGCGCAGATTATAATATCTGCCCCACCGTCGACAACGGATTGGTACGCGCCTCTCGTATTCCTCATTTGCAGCTTGCTTTCAGAGGTGAAATCACTGCCGTTAAATTCAACGGAATCTTCGGGATATACCGCGTTAACTGCCGCCGAGTATATCGGATAAAGAGCGGCTGCTCCGTCTATAACGGGAATATCGTTCGTAATCTGAAATTCAGAGCGCATTTTTATTATTTCGGAATTCTCCTCAAAGGGAAGATATTTGTCCAGTTCAATGGATTTCGCCTGCATTCCCGAACTTGTATCGGGTATACATGGCTTTGTGCAGACGTTATACAGCGTTAGATCGAATACTGCAAATCCGAGTACAAGTGAGGAAATGGCAAGGAATTGTTTTGTAAGCTTTTTCATATGTTACCTCCCGTTGGCGATAAATGAAATTATCGAGCAGTCGCGGTAAATTAAAATGGTATACACAACGAGCAGGATAGTTGAAATACAGCCTACAGCAGTCAGAGCCGCGATAATACGGCGGAATAATTTATCACTCATGGAAGCCTCCTACATATGGCTCAGCGACATGGAGAAAAGAATGACTATCGCGGCAGATGATGCGGCTAAAACAGCAACTATCACAAGCGATATTATTAGTGGAAAGCGGCGCGATCTGCGAAGTTCCGTATTGCTTTTTGGTACGCGCAGATATCTGACGATGCATACGATGAACCATATTAATAAAACTAATAGGGCTGCCGGAATTACGAATATGACTGCGATCAGCATCAATCCGCTTAATATTTCAATTATATCCATGATTTTACCTCCCAAAATATAATAATACTATTATTTATTATAATGCATTTGTAGTTTTTTTCCAAGAGGTAATTTGTAATTTTGAGCGTGACAAATGTAATCGGATTACAAGATGCACATGGAATCTCCGAAGCTGAAAAAGCGATATTTTTCCTCGACAGCAGTCTTATATGCGTTCATGGTATTATCATAGCCCATAAATGCCGATACAAGCATGATAAGCGTGCTTTCTGGGAGATGAAAATTGGTGATAAGACCGTCGATGCATTTGAATTCATATCCGGGATAAATAAAGATATCCGTATAGCCGTCGCGCTCGGAAATATCGCCGTAAAACGACGCGACGCTTTCAAGAGTGCGGCAGGTCGTAGTTCCGACGGCAATGACTCGTCCGCCCTCGGCTTTGGTAGAGTTTATCAAATCGGCAGTTTCTTTTGGTAAATGATAATGCTCGCTGTGCATTTTGTGATTGAGAACATTGTCTTCCTTTACGGGTCGGAATGTTCCGAGTCCGACATGAAGAGTCACAAACGCTGTTTTCACGCCCATTGCACGAAGTTCGTCAAGCATTTCAGGAGTGAAATGAAGTCCTGCCGTAGGCGCGGCGGCTGAACCGAGTTCGTTGGAATATACCGTCTGATAGCGTTCCTTGTTTTCGAGTTTTTCTTTTATGTAGGGCGGCAGCGGCATTTGTCCCACGTCTTCGAGAGCAGTGAAAAAATTCCCGTCACATTCGAATTTAACTATGCGGTTGCCGTCGTCCTTAACTTCTGCAACTTCCGCGATAAGCCGACCGCCGCCGAATGAAAATTTCGTTCCGACTTTGGCTTTTTTACCAGGACGGCAGATTATCTCCCAGAGTTTATCGCCTTTCTGCTCCAGCAGCAGGAATTCAATAAAAGTGCCGTTATCGATCTTTTCTCCGTAAAGCCGCGCAGGAATTACTCTTGAATCGTTCATAACAAGCAGGTCACCTTTTTTCAGGTGAGAGCATAAATTATAGAAATGGTCGTGAGCGACAACACCGGTTTTGCGGTCGACGCACATCATTCTCGAAGCATTGCGAGGCTCGACTGGCGTTTGAGCTATCAGTTCTTCGGGCAGGTCATAGTAAAAGTCGGATTTTAATAATTCCATAAATAAACTCCTTCAGAGATAAATTTTTTTCAAAAAAGATATTGACAGAATAACTATAAAGTGATATTATAGATACAGGTAGAGGCGCGGCTGCGAATAGTAACCACGGGGAGGTTGTCCGATCCGATGAAGCGTGGTGAAAGGCAATGCCGCCGAGGAACGGTTTTCGGCAGATTCCGTTTCGGCTGTAGATTTAAGAGATCTGCGGCTGTCATCATGATCATGGTGGAGAGCTATCGGCATATGTTTTTTAGCTGTGCCAATACTTCTATTATAACTCATGATGAGCCGGTTTGCAACCGGTTTTCTTATTTTTTGCAAAATTTTTTACGAGGAGAAAAAATATGAAACAGTACAACGTGGGAATTATCGGCGCTACGGGCATGGTTGGACAGCGCTTTGCAACGCTTCTGGAGAATCATCCATGGTTCAACGTAAAGGTGCTTGCGGCGTCTCCGAGAAGCGCAGGCAAGACGTACGAGGAGGTTGCAGGAAACCGCTGGAAAATGGCTGTTCCCATGCCCGAATCAATGAAAAACATGGTTCTTATGGACGCAACGGCAGATATTGAGAAGATCGCTTCTATGGTAGATTTCTGCTTCTGCGCAGTTGATATGAAAAAAGACGAGATAAAGGCTTTGGAAGAAGCTTACGCAAAGGCTGAATGCCCGATAGTTTCCAACAATTCCGCACATAGATTCACTCCCGACGTACCTATGGTAGTTCCGGAGATAAACCCCGATCATATCGAGATTATCAAGGCTCAGAGAGAACGTCTCGGAACTAAGCGCGGATTTATTGCAGTAAAATCCAACTGCTCTATCCAGAGCTATGTTCCCGCGCTTCATCCGCTCAGAAAATTCGGTCTGAAAAACGTTCTCGCCTGCACATATCAGGCGATTTCGGGAGCAGGCAAGAATTTCGAAACATGGCCCGAAATGGTCGATAATCTTATCCCATATATCGGCGGAGAGGAAGAAAAATCGGAGCAGGAGCCTCTGAAAGTATGGGGCGAGATCAAGGGCAACGAGATAGTTAAGGCTTCGGCGCCCTCTATTACAACTCAGTGTCTCCGAGTTCCAGTTTCCGACGGTCATACTGCGGCAGTATTCGTAAGCTTTGAGAATAAGCCCTCAAAGGAGGAAATTCTTCAGCTCTGGGCTGATTTCAAGGGAGTTCCTCAGGAACTTGAATTACCGAGCGCGCCCAAGCAGTTTATCCATTATTTCGAGGACGACAATCGTCCGCAGGCTAAGCTTGACAGAAATCTCGAAAACGGAATGGCTGTATCTACAGGACGTCTCCGCGAAGATACGCAGTACGATTACAAGTTTGTATGCCTCTCCCACAATACGCTCAGAGGAGCGGCAGGCGGCGGCGTACTTCTTGCCGAGCTTCTTGCTGCCAAGGGTTATTTTGACTAATGAAGATACTTTTTTGCAAAACTGCACATATGAGATACTATAAGGGCGTTAATGAATTTAACGATAAACCTTATAACGGCGGCGCTTTTATTGCTGAAAACGGTTATGGCGGAGAAGAGTACAATTTCAAGGTGTTCGATGTAAACGGCTCTAAGAAATGTCTCGGATTTGTCGAGACCAAATCGACAAACGGCAAAAATACGAATCAGTTGCACATAGAAAAGATTTCGGGCTGCAAAAAAAACGCTCAAAAGGAAGACGACGTTTTAGTCGTTTGGTGCGCGACTGCCGATACGAACGAATGCGTAATTGTCGGCTGGTATAAAAATGCAACCGTTTACCGCAGCGTGCAGTATGATGAAAATAATGATCGAGATTATAATGTTGTTGCAGATGCGAAAGACTGTGTGCTTCTGCCCGATAACGGTACAAGACGTATGCTCAAATGGAGAGCTGCAACGGCAAAACGAATGAGGACATACGGCTTCGGGCAGTCACTTGTGTGGTATCCCGTTCAGAAAGAAGCCGAAAATTATATAAATGATCTTCTTGAAAATATTGATGATTTTAACGGTGAAAACTGGCTGAATTATCCCGAATGAAAGGAAATCTCTATGAAGAACACTATTTTTACAGGTGCGGCAATTGCCATTATCACACCTATGAATGCCGACGGTTCGATCAATTACGACGTACTCGGCGAAATGATAGATTCGCAGATAGAAAACAGCACAGACGCTATAGTTATCTGCGGTACTACGGGCGAAGCTTCCACAATGACGGACGCGGAGCATCTTGATTGCATCAGATTCGCCGTAGAACGCGTAAACGGCAGAGTTCCGGTTATAGCGGGAACAGGCAGCAACGATACGGCATACGCTGTTAAGCTTTCTAAGGAAGCCGAAAGCGTTGGCGTTGACGCTCTTCTGCTTGTCACTCCCTATTACAACAAGACCACTCAGAACGGACTTATTGCCCATTTCACTGCTATTGCCGACGCTGTTAATATTCCGATCGTGCTTTATAATATTCCCGGAAGAACGGGCGTTAATATGGAAGTCGCAACTATCAAAAAGCTTGCGGAACATCGCAATATCGCTGCCGTTAAGGAAGCAAGCGGAAATATTAGCTATGCCGCAAAGCTTATCGCGGAATGCGGCGATATGATCGACGTTTACAGCGGCAACGACGATATGATCGTTCCTCTTATGTCGCTGGGCGCTAAGGGCGTTATTTCCGTACTTTCACATGTTATTCCCAAGGAAACTCATATGATGACGCAGTATTGTCTCGACAACAATTTTGCCGAAGCTACAAAGCTTCAGATAGAATATCTTGATCTGATCAATAATCTGTTTATTGAGGTGAATCCGATTCCTGTCAAGGAAGCCGTTAATATGATGGGTGTTAATGCAGGTCCTTGCAGACTTCCGCTTGTGGAGATGACCGACGAGCATAAGGCGGCTCTAAGAGCGTCGCTTGAAAAGCACGGTCTTGTCTGAAGTTAATGCATTCGTAAAATAAAAGGAGAGTAAAAACATGACAAATATAGCAATATGCGGCGCGAACGGCAAGATGGGCAGAACCATTTACGGCTGCGTTAAGGATAGAGAGGACTGCAAAGTCGTTGCAGGTATCGATCTTTATACCGAGCAGTATGCCGATTTCCCGATCGTCGCCAAGCCGAATGAACTTCCGGTTAAGCCCGATGTTATCATAGATTTTTCGAATCCGGCTTCACTCGACGGACTGCTGGAATACTGCCTTTCTACGGGAACTCCGCTTGTAGTTGCTTCCACGGGCTACAGCGACGAGCAGATCGCCAAAATAAAGGCTGCCGTGGAACAGATCCCCGTATTCTTCACGTTCAATATGTCGCTGGGAATCAATCTTCTCGTTCAGCTTGCGAAAAAGGCTGCGGAAGTTCTGGGTGACAGATTCGACATTGAGATCGTTGAAAAACATCACAACCAGAAGCTTGACGCTCCGAGCGGAACGGCTATAATGCTTGCAAACGCCGTAAACGAGACGCTTGATAATTCCAAGCAGTACGTTTACGACCGTCATTCGCGCCGTGCAAAGCGCGAGAAAAACGAGATTGGAATGCATGCTATCAGAGGCGGCACTATCGTTGGCGAACACGATGTTATATTTGCAGGCAACGACGAGGTTATCACGCTGTCTCATTCTGCGGCTTCGAAAACCGTTTTCGCCGAGGGTTCGGTCAAGGCTGCGATTTATCTCAAAGATAAACCGGCAGGACTTTATGATATGCAGATGTTGATTTGAGAAAGGACGGATAAATAATGAGCAAAATCAGAATAGGTATCGCAGGATACGGCAATCTGGGCAGGGGAGTTGAACTCGCAATAGCTCAAAACGCCGATATGGAACTTGCGGGAGTATTCACAAGACGCGACCCTTCGACTGTGAAAACTGCGACGAATGCGAAAGTTTACAGTATGGACGACGCGGTTTCGATGACCGACGATATAGATGTTATGATAATCTGCGGCGGAAGTGCGACCGATCTTCCTAAGCAGACTCCCGAACTTGCTAAGAATTTCAACGTTATCGACAGCTTTGATACTCATGCAAGAATTCCGGAACATTTTACAAATGTTGACAAGGCTGCAAAGGAAAGCGGACATCTTGCGTTCATTTCACTTGGCTGGGATCCGGGACTCTTCTCGCTGAACAGACTTTATGCGGAATCCATTCTTCCAAATGGCAAAACTTATACATTCTGGGGCAAGGGCGTAAGTCAGGGTCATTCCGACGCTATCCGCCGTGTTGAGGGCGTTAAGAGAGGAATTCAGTATACTGTTCCGATCGAATCTGCAATGGAAGCTGTCAGAAGCGGTTCGCAGCCTGAACTTACCACTCGTCAGAAGCATCTCCGCGAATGCTGGGTAGTACCCGAAGAGGGCGCAGATCTCGCGAAAATTGAGGAATCTATCAAGACTATGAAGAATTATTTCGACGAGTATGATACTACGGTAAACTTTATTTCCGAAGAGGAATTCGACGCGGTTCACAATAAAATGCCGCACGGCGGTTTTGTAATGCGCAGCGGAATGACAGGCGACGGCGAAAAGACTCATCAGATGATAGAATATTCACTGAAGCTGGAGTCGAATCCGGAATTTACCGCAAGCGTGCTTATCTGCTACGCAAGAGCGTTGGCAAGATTAAAATCAGAGGGCGCGACAGGCTGCAAAACTGCATTCGATATTGCTCCTGCATATCTTTCGCCTTTAAGCGGAGAGGAATTAAGGAGTAAAATGCTTTAATTTATGAAAAAAATAATTGGTATTATTTCAGCAGTTTTAGGTTTTGTTATAACAGCTTCATCTGCTGTATTATGTGCGCTTATAGGTTTTGGATTAACTAATAATTTGCACAATAATGCTTCAACTATCGGGATAATTGGCGGCGCAGACGGACCGACAGCGGTGTTTATAACAAAAACTGTAGGAAAAGATATTATATTTTTTGGTATATTTGCGATCATAGGCATTGCTCTTATAATTTCTTCTTATTTTATGCTTCGTCGTAAAAAAACAAAAGAAGAAAATAATAAATAAGAACAAATTCTAAAGAATAATCACTTCTTTTCTGGAAAAAATAATTCCGAAAGGAAGTGATTTTTTATGGTTGAACAGGATACCATAAAGCTGCTGAGAGAATGCGACGCAGGCATAAAAATGGGAATTTCCGCCATAGATGAAGTAATGGTTTATGCCAACAGCATGAAGATGCGGAAATATTTACAGGATAGCACGAAAGAGAATCAAAAGCTGCAAACCGATCTTCAGGAGGTTTTAGCCGATTACCACGACAACGGAAAAGAGCCGAATCCTATCGCGGCAGGTATGTCATGGGTGAAAACTAACGTCAAGCTGAAAATGAACGAATCCGACAGCACGATCGCTGAATTGATGACGGACGGCTGCAATATGGGAATAAAATCCCTGAGCCGCTATATGAATCAGTACAAGGCGGCTGACGAGCGTTCGAAGGATCTCACAAAACGTCTTATTAAAGCCGAAGAAAAGCTTTCTCAGAATATGAGGCAATTCTTATAACAAACTCAAAAAAGCAGTCCGATGTTTTTGCGGACTGCTTTTAATATTAATGATTAATTAAAGCGAGCTGTGGAATGTACGCGAAATTACGTCGTCCTGCTGCTCTTTGGTAAGCTTCACGAAATTTACGGCATATCCCGAAACGCGCACTGTAAGCTGCGGATACTTTTCGGGGTGAGCCTGAGCGTCGAGAAGAGTCTCTTTAGTAAAAACGTTTACATTAAGGTGATGACCGCCTTTTTCAACATAACCGTCGAGTAATTCAATAAGGTTGTCTACCTGCTTCTGATTATTCATAATTAGTCCTCCTGATCATCGTCAATTGAATTTTCCGTAGGCTGACAGCACGCGCCTTTATTTCCGCAATAATCCGTGCTGTTGACTACGTTGACTTTTAATTCCGAGCTGTCCTCGTCAGATATGATATTCACATGACCGCTTCCGTCAGCCATGAGAGAATCTATCAGATCAGCAAGCGCCTGCGGATCGTTTTTATTAAACATCTAAATCTTCCTCTGCGCTAAGTTTATCGAGATCGAGATCGCCGACAAACAATTGTGAATCCTTGCCGAGAGCGTCTGGAATAATTGAGAAAGTATTCGAAATGCCGTCCTGGGCATGACGGAAAGGAAGCTTTGCAACAGAAGCAAGAGAAGCCGCAGCGCCGTGAGTATCTCTGCCATGCATCGGATTAGCGCCCGGAGCAAGCGGAACTCCCATTTTCCTGCCGTCAGGAGTATTTCCCGTCTTTTTGCCGTATACGACGTTTGAAGTTATCGTAAGGATAGACATTGTGGGAACTCCGTCGCGGTATGTGTGGTGCTTTCTTATACAGTCCATAAACTTGCGGACAACAGTAACGGCAAGCTGGTCGACGCGGTCGTCATTATTTCCATATTTCGGGAAATCTCCCTCAACTTCATAATCGGTAACGATGCCGTTTTCATCGCGTATCACCTTAACTTTGGCGTATTTGATCGCCGAAAGCGAATCCGCAACAACAGAAAGTCCTGCGATGCCTGTAGCGAAATAACGCTTTACATCTCTGTCATGAAGAGCCATCTGGAGCTTTTCATAGCAATACTTATCATGCATATAATGAATGACGTTAAGAGTGTTGACATAAAGTCCCGCGAGCCATTCCATCATGTTTTCATACTTGTCCCATACGTCGTCGAAGTCGAGATAATCGCCCTCTACGGGTCTGAATTTAGGCCCAACCTGAATTTTCAGACGTTCGTCAACGCCGCCGTTTATGGCATAAAGCAGGCACTTTGCAAGATTTGCGCGAGCGCCGAAGAATTGCATTTCCTTACCTACGCGCATTGAAGATACACAGCAGGCGATAGCGTAGTCGTCGCCGTGGATAACGCGCATCATATCGTCGTTCTCATACTGTATAGATGAAGTCTTGATAGACATTTTTGCGCAGTATTCCTTGAATTTACGCGGAAGCTTCTGAGACCAGAGAACAGTCATGTTTGGTTCGGGCGCAGTACCGAGATTTTCAAGGGTATGAAGATAACGGAAACTGTTTTTAGTTACAAGATGATGACCGTCAACGTCAACGCCGCCGATAGATTCGGTTATCCAAGTGGGATCGCCTGAGAAAAGTTCGTTATATTCGGGAGTGCGTGCAAATTTAACGATACGGAGCTTCATGATGAAGTGATCGATAAGTTCCTGAGCCTGTTCTTCAGTGATAATACCTTTTTCGAGATCTCGCTGAATATAAATATCGAGGAAAGTTGAAGTACGTCCGAGAGACATAGCTGCGCCGTTCTGCTCCTTAACTGCTGCAAGATAGCCGAAATAAAGCCATTGAACAGCTTCCTTTGCATTTGAAGCGGGACGGGAGATATCATAACCGTATATTTTGCCGAGTTCTTTCAGTTCTTCAAGAGCGCGCACCTGTTCTGCAAGTTCTTCACGGAGACGAATATTTTTCGACGTCATACGAACGAGAGAAGTTTCGATCTGATGCTTCTTGTCAGCAATGAGAATATCAATACCGTAAAGGGCAACACGTCTGTAGTCGCCAATGATTCTTCCTCTGCCATAAGCGTCAGGAAGTCCGGTAATGATAGCGGATTTGCGTGCGAGTCGCATTTCGGGGGTATATGCGTCAAAAACGCCTTGATTATGGGTTTTTCTGTATTTAGTGAATATTTTTACGACTTCGGGGTCAACTTCGTAGCCGTTCTGAGTGCAGGCATTCTGAGCCATTCGAATTCCGCCAAAAGGTTGAAGAGAACGCTTGAAAGGCTTGTCAGTCTGCAAACCAACGATCTGCTCGAGATCTTTATTAAGATAACCTGCATCATGAGAGGTTATAGTTGAAACAATTTTTGTATCCATATCGAGAACGCCGCCTGCTTCGCGTTCCTGACGCGAGAGGTCCATTACCTGTTCCCAAAGTTTTTTTGTAGCTTCTGTAGGAGCGGCGAGAAAGCTTTCGTCTCCGTCGTATGGAGTGTAATTTTTTTTGATAAAGTCGCGGACGTTTACCGAAGTATTGCACCAGCGACCTCTTTCAAATCCCTCCCATTCCGACGGATATTCATTAATGTAATGAAGCATCATATCATTCCTTTCCATTTGTATACTCTAATCATAACACATTGCTTAACTTTTGTCAATCTTTTGATAACTGAAGTTATCAAAAAAATATTGTGGATAAATTAAAAATAAAAAGCAGATATAACATCTGCTTTTTAGAACTTGTTCACATAGGATTTGTGCGCGGTACTAAAGCATACGCAGATGAGCAAAATCAAAGATTTTGTTATCTACGTGCCAGGAGAAAGACCGCAGGAATACTGACGTATTTCAAGGTCTTTCAACGCAGCAATCGGTAAAATTCGCCTAAAAGATGCTTGCAATATCCTATGTGAATAAGTTCTTAATCTATCTGTTTCTGCGAGAATTATTATTCCTGCTACTGTTATTTCGCGTTTTTCGCCTGAATAATGATGACAAAGAAAATCTTGGACCAGTCGCAACTACAGCGTCCGGATCGTCGATACCGACAATCGCTTCCCTTTCGCGCAGCTTTTCAAACATAAGTTTATATATTGTTGCCGCTATTGGAACGCCTACGAGCATTCCCATAAATCCCCATAATCCTCCGCCAAACGTGGTTGCGGCAAGTACCCATATACCGGGAAGTCCGACTGAATCGCCCACCACTTTCGGATAAATGAGATTGCCCTCAAGCTGCTGAAGAATGAGGATGAGAATTATGAAAATCATTGCCTGAAAAGGGTTTTCGGTAAAAATTATAAATGCGCTTATACCTGCTCCGAGAAATGCGCCGACGATCGGTATGAGAGCTGTAACGCCGACAAGAACGCTGCTCATTCCCGCGTATGGCAGGCGAATGACAGACATTCCGATAAAGCAGAGGCAGCCGAGTATCATGGCATCAAGAAATTGTCCGACAAAGAAATCCTGAAAAGTTTTATTTGTAATTCTGGCTATATGCTTAAAGCGCATATAGAATTTTTCTTTGGTGAAAGTTTTTAGGAATCTGTCGCCGTCGCGCAGGAGTTTGTCTTTGCGTAAAAGCAGATATACAGCGAAAATTATCGCAAGAACTGCATCGACTACCGTGCTTGTGACTGCGTCAACGATGCCGACGGCTGAAGTTATAATGCCAAGTACGCCGCTTTGAACGAAATCGGCGATCTTTTGCGTCGTCGATGTCCAATCAATCGAACTTACGTCAAATTCAGCGAAAAGTTTAACAGCTTCTTTCTGAATATCGGGGTATTCGTCAAGTTTTTTCAGAAGGAAGTCGCGTCCTTCAACAAGCAGCGGAGGGATCTTTAGGGAGATAAGTTTGACAGCGTTGATCATTTCGGGAATTACTATTGTAAGAATAAGCACGATCAAAGCTAAAACGCTCAGAAATGAAAGTACAATACAGGCAGGACGCCGCGCAAATTTAACGAAATCACTGCTGCTTTTTGGAAAAAAATGTTTTTCATACCAGCGCAGCAGAATGTTGAAGATATACGCGATAATAACTCCAAGAAGCAGCGGAAATGCCGCTGAAAATATTAGAGAAGCAATTTTTTCGAAAAAATTAAAGTTTTTGACGATGTAACATATTCCGATAATTATTACTGCAATAAAAAGATAATGCCGAATTTCTTTTTTTGCCATAAAAACACCTGCCTCAAAAAATTGTTCTTATTATTATAATTTACAAATGTGATGATAATATGTTTTTAAATGTAAACTTTTTATGAATATTGAGTGCTTGCAATTTATGCCGATTAATGTTATAATTAAAATAAATCTGCAAACAGATGCATATTGAGGTGAAATTATGAATAATTTTTTTAATGTTGGCAGAGTAATAGTTGATGAGAGTCTGCATACCCAAAGCGGAAACGAGCAGTTTTTCAGCTATTTTGGTAATGATGTAATATATTCTATAAGGCGTACTATTGACGATGAAGACTTTCCGCGTCTTGCCGAATGCGTTGAAACTGTCACGGAGGGCGTCACGCTTCGGACAGTTATCAGAATGAAAGGCATAAATGGTATGCTGAGGTGGATTCTTGCTTCTGTGCGGCTGCTTAGCGACGATGATGAGAAACTGTATATTATTGATTTCAGCGATATTTTTTCTTTGGAAGATATTTCTTTGGAAAAGGAAAAGCAGCTTTCGGAGTACAGATATGCCCTTAGCCTTACGACCGATCTGGCTTTCGACTACAGTTTTGAAACCCGTCATATTAAAATTTATATGTTTGATTGCTGCCGCGAGATCGTATTTTCAGACGAAGAACTTGAAAAATGGCAGGAAAATTCTATCAGATCGGGCTGGGTTTTATCTAGGTATATCGAAACTTTCAATACTCTTTGCCGTGATATAAAAAACGGTGTTTATCGATTTGATCATGAATTTGAATCGTCTATACTTACAAAGGGGAAAAATCGTGAAATGTGCCTGTTCAGAGGAATTACCCGATATGACGACCCGAAAACGCGCAGGGTAAGCGGTATAATTTCCGTAATAAATTCACGGCAAAAGACTAAAGATATCAATCTTGCTCTTGAAGCTAACAAAGACTCGCTGTCGGGACTTTTGAATAAACGCGCGGTAACGAATTTTGCTGTTGATATTTTAAATTCGTCTCCATCATATAATGTGAACATAGTTATACTTGATATAGATAATTTTACGGATATTAACACGAGTTACGGTCACCTTTTTGGCGATGAGGTGATATATACTATAGCCGGAATTGTAAAAAGAGAATTGGGAACGCGAGGTATAGCGGGCAGAATCAGCGGCGGCGGATTTCTGATAATTATCGAAAATACGCGTGATGAAGAAGATCTTCGTGGAATTCTTCGCGCTATAAGAATGAATACGGAACTTGCATTTAAGGATCGCTTTGAA
The DNA here is from genome assembly GCA_910576995.1 of uncultured Ruminococcus sp. Classification (GTDB taxonomy): domain Bacteria; phylum Bacillota; class Clostridia; order Oscillospirales; family Ruminococcaceae; genus Ruminococcus. Next base: position 45,751 of record CAJTLC010000002.1, on the reverse strand, counting down.
AATTTCAGGCTTACCTGTTCTATGGGAATTTCGACTTATCCGATTGACAGCAGAGATTATGATGAATTGTTTATGCAGGCTGACAAGGCGCTTTACATCGCTCAGCAAAAGGGAATGAACCGGTATGTAATATATGATGTTGGCAAGCATGGTTCTGTTGAAAAGGATATTGAAAATAAGATCGCCTATCTTGCCGGAAAAAAGGATATAAACGATAAGCTGACTTTTGCAGCTAATTTGTCTGAAAGTCTTGTTTTTGGGCGAATTCCTGATATATCAGTTCTTTTGGAGCAGATTCGCAGCGAATTTAAGATCGATGATATCTGCGTATTTGCAGGCAAGGATATGAGCCTTATTTTAAGCTGTGGAAACGCGGCGTCGCGGAATGCTGCATATCTGCTTGAAAATGGCTATACAGAGCGATTTTCTGGAGACGGTATATTTGCTATTGATAATGTGAACGAGCTTGAGGGCAGGGAAGACGGAGCGTTTGCGCGGCTTACCGAGGACAATATCGGCGGCGCAGTTCAGTATCTGATGACCGACGACAGTATGATAAAGGGTATGATCTCGTTCTGCTATATCGGCAGATTCAATAAATGGTCGGTAACGGATATAAATTATTTCGCCATATTGGGAAGAGTTATCACGGCGATTCTTAAGAAGCAAGCGTTTATTTGATTTTTTACTATAATAATCCCCCATCCGCTTTTATGGATGGGGGATTATTATATGCAAAATAAATATTAAAACTTTTATATTTATTTTGCATATTCAGTCCCCGTAAGGGGTGTGGGTTGTGATGTCTGAATTACAAGACTATATTTATAGTATGAGGTTTCAGTCCCCGTAAGGGGTGTGGGTTGTGATCTGTACAGCTTTGTTGGGAATGGCTTGGATTTTCAGTTTCAGTCCCCGTAAGGGGTGTGGGTTGTGATTGGAAGCAGAAGCAGAAGAGTTACAAGCTATACAGTTTCAGTCCCCGTAAGGGGTGTGGGTTGTGATGTTGATGAAAAGATGTTCAGCGTTCTCAGAGCAGAAGTTTCAGTCCCCGTAAGGGGTGTGGGTTGTGATGTTTGAAGCAATCAAAGCAGGATTAAAAGCAGTAACAGGTTTCAGTCCCCGTAAGGGGTGTGGGTTGTGATCTTGACCGGGAAGACCGAAAACGCAAGTTATCATTTGGTTTCAGTCCCCGTAAGGGGTGTGGGTTGTGATGATGAAGAAGTGACAAGACCTGTAGGACTTATGTTTCAGTCCCCGTAAGGGGTGTGGGTTGTGATAGCAATATTTAGTATAAATAAACTTGAAAAAACTACATATTGTGTCTGTAAAATCAATATATTTGAAAATATGCTATTTTATAAATAAATAATTCATAAAAAGCTTGTTTTCAAGCGCGAGTCTCCGCTTTTTACACTTTATCAAAGCGAATTTTTTCATAGATTCGCACTGTTATTATATCACATATTTAATATTTTGTCAAGTGCGGTTATAGAAAAATAACAAAAAATATATTGATTTATTATTAATTCTATGATATAATTATTATAAAATAAGAGGTTCTAATAAAGCGAGGGACACATTTTGATTTGCAGAATAGAAATTCCCTTTGAAAGCAGTAAGCGGCTGAACTACAGTTTTTATGCTTCTTCTGTTATGCAGGGGATAATAATGGAAAATATTTCAGGGAATTACGCCGAGGAAATGCATAAGCAGGCTCTACGTCCATACAGCCAGTTCAGCGCCTGCCGAAGCGGACAGAATATATGGACAATATCTGTTCTCAGCCGTGAAGCATATGATAATATCGTTATTCCGATACTGTCAATGAAACAGGCGGAGGTAAGGCATAATAATGATATTATAACATTCGGAAAGCCAGCAGTGGAAATTATGACTTATCAGCAGCTTCTCTGTGAAAATTCTGTTAATTCTGCGAGAAGCGACGCTGTTGAACTTGATTTTACAACTCCCACAGCTTTTAAAAGTTCCGGTAAATATGTTATACTTCCGACGCTCAGGCTAATTTTCAGTAGTCTTGCAAAACGTTTCGATACATTTTTCGGTATAAGTAATAATAATTATGAAGCGTTGGCGGATGAGATAGAGGAAAATGTTACCATATCCGACTATAAACTTTCAAGTTCTTCATTTTCTCTTGAGGGAGTGAGACTGCCGTCGTTCAGAGGAAGTTTGAAGATACGCATCAAGGGCAGCGGAGACTTTCGCAGCTACATACGTATGTTATGCCGATTTGCCGAATTTTCGGGCGTAGGCATTAAAACTGCGATCGGCATGGGACAGATAAGAATAAAATTTCTCTTGAAAAGCGGCACATCTTCCCTATGAATGCTAGTTTAAAAAAAGACCTGATCAGCATTCTGCCGTTCAGGTCTAATTTTTCTGCATATATTGGTATTCCATTTAACTCCTCTTTTTTGTATTTTTATTTATACGCGAAACTTTCATGATCAATCGACAAACATATCAAACGGCGGAAAATCCACAAATACCAGTTTCATACAATCCCTCCTTTATGTTATTTTTTATTGTTTACCACTTAATTGAGATATCAATAGACGGCATATATTCACTTCCCTTCATTAAATTTTAATCGCATTTATTTTCTTCTGTCTTTTGTTGCGTCGATAATTGTGCCGATAAGAGTTGCGGCTGTTGTCAGAATCGTGATAACCGTTTTAGGATTCATATACTCACCTCCCAGTGATTTTTTCGGTGTTGTCTTAGTCATTGTCTTTGTTGTTGATTATGTCGACTACTGCGCCAACCATGGCTGTAACTGCTGTCAGAATTGCAACGACTGTCTTAGAATTCATACACTCACCTCCCTGATCATTTTTTATGTGCTTACCAGTTAATAGAAATGTCGATAGACGGCATACTTATCACTTCCTTTCACTATATAAGAGCCATACTGTTTAGCGGAATTAATCGATAGCGAAAATTTTTTTATAAGATGTTATCGAAGATCACTTTCATACTGCTCACCATCCTTTCGCGGAAAACCGTAGTTTACCGAATCATATTTTGTCCTTGAAAATTACGTCGTCATTGATTTTAATTGTTGTGTCGATTTTGTTGTCTGCATTTGTGCCGATAATTACTGAAACTTTTTTTGCAAAATCCTTGACTGCCGAGATAATCAGATCGTTCATTACATCACCTCCCAGTGATAATTTCGTATTTAGTCATTATTCGTATTGTTGTTGATTATGTCGATTGCCGCGCCAACCATGGCTGTAACTGCTGTCAGAATTGCAACGACTGTCTTAGAATTCATACACTCACCTCCCTGATTATTTTTTATGTGCTTACCAGTTAATAGAAATGTCGATAGACGGCATACTTATCACTTCCTTTCACTATATAAGAGTCATACTGTTTAGCGGAATTAATCGATAGCGAAATTTTTTTATAAGATATTATCGAAGATCACTCTCATACTTATCACTTCCTTTCACTATATAAGAGGCAAGCTTATTTGCAGAATTAATTGATGGAGAAAAATTTTTTCTGAAAAATAAAACGATCTGAAAACGTTGTTACGCGCTTCCGGATCGTTTTTATGTTATTCGCTGCTTATTACAGCAATTCCACTTTAGATAGAGAAGAGTTCGCTGATAAAAATTTCTCATAGCTGCGTTGTCGCCGTCACCGGGCGTCAGCCCGCTTTCTTCCTCCACCTTGCTGTGAAAAATTTTTATTCAGCTCCTTTCATCTCTATCTAAAGTGAAATTGCTGTAAGTTATTTAACTGTATTTTCTGAATTTGACAAAACTAAAAACCGATGTTTTTTCAACTGCCGTTTCAGTAATAATTTCGGTCGCTTGCCTTTCCGAACAGCTGTAAACGGTCTTAATCCCTTTATTATGGAGAAGTTCCACCACCTTAAAGCATAATCCGAATTCCCCCATGCACATTACAGCTGAAGGATTCATTTCGGCAATTTGTTCAGCGCATTTCTTTGCTGTGCGATCTATTTCTTCTTCCGTTGCATCGGCAGAAATCACAGGAAACTGTATATCTTCTATCTGACCGTTGCCGCTAAGTTCTCTTGCTGCCATAAGCTGCTTCTTACACCATTTTTCCGAAGGATGATTTGAAAAATTAACAAATGCTCCGCCGCTTTTGCTATAGCTTTTCAGCATATTCAGCGCTTCCTCATCGGTTATTATCTCACCTGTACGATTTTCTATATCTGCAAAAAGTTCAAGCGTATGTTTATAATGACTGCTTATATCGTCCATTTTTACAAACATACTGCTTTTGCGCATACCAAAGTGATTCATGCAATTTCTTGAATCGCGCAGATTTCTGTAATATTCGATCTTTTCGGGATCAATATGTTTAACTATCTTCACAAAAGCGGCGGCGTATTTTTCACTGCTATCAGGCGATAGCTTAGGATCGTTGAATATTTCAAGAGCCTTATTCATATAGCCGCTGATTGTTAAACGTTCATTTTTATTTACCGCTAAACTGTTTATTGCCCTATCCACATTCTCTCTAAGTTCTCTGTCCAAATAATTGGAGTTATGAGCATATTTGCAGCAGAAAAATGTTGTAACGCATTCTTTTAAAGCCGTATATGCCTGTAAAATAAGACCGCGTTCCATATACCACTTTACCGCGTTTAATCCAAGATCATACGGCTCTTCTGATCTGTTTAATTCGTCAACTGAATCAATAGCATGATTAATTATATTGTTAAATATTTCTGTTTCTGCGGCTGAACCTTTGGTGATTTTGTGTTTACTGTTTTTTATTTTATTTAACTGTTTTGGTATGGCATCGTCACAATCACCGCCCTGACAAGTAAGAAGAGCGTAGGTCAGCTTCTTCAATTTTTGTGATACATTATCCGAACCGATCAATTCTTTTTTGCCGTCTATCGTTTTTTCGTCTCTTTTTCTGCTTATTAATTCAGCTATTTCTGCTGAATTGCCTGAACATATAAAATTATGAGCAGCATTGGCGCAGGAAAGAATATTGTCGTATTTTTTTAGTTCTATAATATCAGATTCTTCACCATTTTTGTACAAACCATAAAGTATGCTTTTTATGGTGACATTTTTTAGTTCTTTCGCATAACTCATGACGGGGAAAAACAGAAATGGAATAAAACGAAAACCATGAGTGATATCAAATGTTATTTCATCCTCTTCTCCTATCGCGTCATACATTGTACCGAACATTTCAAGAAGTTCGTCTTCGTTATCGCCAAAACAAATTTGTACGTCCTGATATTTACCTTTGAAGTTTGCTTCAAGAAACGGCTTCAGACCTTCATCTTCAATTATAATTTTTTCTCCGTTTTTGTCTGTTGCTGTTCTTATATATTTGTCCCAGTTTACTTCTTTAGCTTCATCAGTGAGAAAAAATATTATTTTATCAAATTCTTCTCCTTTTTCGGATAATATCTTCAAAATAGATTTCTGAACAAATCTGTTTTCGTAAACTTTATCGCCCAATCTGTATTTGGTAGGCTGATAAACTCCTTTTCCAACTATTGTAAGAAATATTTTTGACATTTTCAATTCTCCCATTGGTGTTTTTGATTCTTTAGAGTTTGTGTTCATAGGTGGAGTATGCGTGTTTTCGAGCATAATTTTATCGAGGATAAGGAGAAAGTCCGCAGGAATACTAGCGTATTTCAAGGTCTTTCGACGCAGCAATCGGTAAAATTTGCCGGAAAGATGCGTGCAATATCCTATGAGAACAAGTTCTTACCGCCTGTTCATTATCGGAAACACTGCATATATGTTTTTCAAACAGATCTATTTTTTATTCTTATTGAAAAATTTTATTGCTTTCCATGAGATCATGAGTACTGCTGTACCTGCTGCTGCCGCGATTCCGGCAATTTCCGCCGAATCGTTCTGATTTTTTATTAGCGTTTCCGAATTAAGATTTCCTTTTCCGGCTGTTCGTTTCGTGCCGAATCCGAATGCAAATTTTTCTGAATTTTTTCTGAATTCCATACTATTCCTCCCTTGGAAGGGCGATAAGGAATTTTATCTTTTTTCCCTCTTCCGTAAACATCTTCTCATGCTCGGTAACATAATTTTCGATATTTGATTCGCTGTGAAGATCGTAAGATTTAAATTTTATCGTAAAACCTGCCTGCTCAAAATATTCAAACGATTCTTCAAAAAGTTCGTCGTCATCGGTTTTAAACCACAGCTCGCCTTTCAGAAATTTTTTATAATTAATCAACTGCCGTGTATGAGTAAGACGGCGTTTTTTGTGCTTAGCTTTTGGCCATGGATTGCAGAAATTAATATAGATTCTGTCTGCACGATCATTTTCGTTCCAAGCAAGCTCAAGCCTTTCAATATTTTGTATCGCGATCCGAATATTATCAGGCTGCTTACCAGCAGATTCATAAGCTGTTTCAAGTTTTCTTTTGGCAAGAACGAGCATTTCATTTTTTATATCCATGGCAATGAAGTTTATATTTGGATTTTGCGGCGCTGCCTGAGAAATAAATCCGCCTTTTCCGCAGCCCAGTTCAACATACAGAGGACGTTCCGGGTGTTCAAAAAGATTTATCCAGTTTCCTTTTTGCGATTGTGGGTCTGCAATGTAAAATGAGCAGGATTCCAATTCAGGTTTTGCCCAAGGTTTATGTCTTATTCGCATATGCAACTCCTTAGAGCTTGTGTTCATAGTTGTTTTTTCTTTATCAGCATACAAATTATGCTCGAAAACACGCATACTCCACCTATGAACACAAGCTCTTATTTTTATAAATTTATATATTAGACCTGATTGACTTTGCCTGTCACAAAAAAACTGCGTCATTCGGCACTCCTACAGTTTTCGAACAGGTCTATTATTTAACAAATCTATTATATCATATTTTTTGTTATTTGTCTACTGATTTTTCGTTTTTTAATGTAATTCTATTGACATATGACAAATAATATTATATAATTAATATGTAGAATAGTAATAAATTTCCAAAGGTGTGATTTTATGAATTCAATCTATGAGCTTTCGAAATGCAAGGAAATAATTCCTGATGAATATGATGGAAGCTATGAACTTGTACGCGAAATCATAAATTCTTATAAAAATCTTGATGACATTTCGCTTGTTGATCATAAAGATCTTTTGCTTCTTTATTCCGCAACGACGATTATGAGGAGAAAAGGATATTTGGATCAGAAAATAAAGATCAGCTGTCTTTCCACTGAAGAAAAAAAGAGAATTTCAGACGCGATCGGGAAAATATGGAATAAAGTACAAAAAAGTGAATATATTCATCATAAAGACGACGGTCTGACAGAGATCGGAATGTTTGATGCGGTTTACTGGACGTTTGACAGGCGCGATCCTAGGACGGGAAAACGCCTTAATATCGTTACAAATCCGTTGCTGGTAAAAGATTTTTTTCTTATGTGTATTGATATAATGTCAATGAATAACGATGAGGAAATATTTAAGAGAGCAGCTGAAATTCTCGATGAACGCTATGTAGGCAGCGGATTCGGCATAGGTTCTGCGTCGCAGATACTTCATTGCCTGAAGCCATATACATTTCCTGTGCTTAGCAGCAAAGGCTCTGCTTATGATAAATTTGATATTGGGCTTGAAAATGTCGGAAATATTTGTAATTATATTGACAATGTCAAAAAGATCAAAAATTTTCGAGATAGAAATTTTAGATTTAAAAATTACAGAATATTTGATATTGCGCCCGAAAATGCCATAGAAGAAAAAGTTGCATCATATGTTTCAATCGACGCTGGGATATCCTTTCCATTGAATCGTATAATTTACGGACCGCCTGGTACTGGAAAGACGTATCATACTATAAAATACGCTGTTGAGATTATCGAAAATCGTATTTCCGATCCGAATGAAAGTTACAGTGAAATACGCAGAAAATATGATGAATATGCATTAAAAGGCAGGATAAAATTCACAACGTTTCATCAGTCTTTCGGTTATGAGGATTTTGTCGAGGGAATCAAGCCAATGATCGTTGACAGATATGGAAAAGAAACCATTTCCGCTAATTCCGAGACTCATATGGTATATCTTACCAAAGAAGGCGTTTTTAAAAAAATTTGTCTGCTTGCAAGAAAAAATCCAACACTGAATTATGTCATGATCATAGACGAGATAAATCGCGGAAATATTTCACGCATTTTCGGCGAACTTATTACTTTGATAGAGGACACAAAGCGCGGAATGGAAGCAGCTTTGCCGTATTCAGGAGAAATGTTTTCAGTGCCGCCGAATTTGTATATTATCGGCACTATGAATACAGCAGACCGTTCAATTGCAATTCTTGATACGGCGCTTCGCAGGCGTTTTGAATTTACAGAGATGATGGCTGAACCCGAACTTTTGTCACGTGACTGCGACGGCATCGATCTTTGCGAAATGCTTACGGCGATGAATCAAAGGATAGAATATTATTATGATCGCGAGCATACGATCGGTCATGCCTATTTTATGGAAAACGGCGTATCTGTAAAATCCGTTGAAAAACTTTGCCGAATATTCAAAAGCAGGATAATTCCGCTTATGCAGGAGTATTTTTTTGACGACTATGAAAAGATCATGTTTATTCTTAATGACGAAAAAAGGCATAGATTTATTAGGGAACTTGATACAAGATATATCAAAAATTCACGGCGAAAAAATTTGTGTATATCCAATATTGATGGTCTTGAAATTGGAGATTTTATAAATATTTACGGTGACATTTATGGGTAAAATTATTTCTGTATTCGTAAACGAAGCGATCATGACTTGCGATGAAAAAAATAAGATCGATTTTGAGATCCTAAGCGATTTTATCAGGCATTCTGATACTGATGTTTCAAAATTTATGGTCATGAACGGAAAAATAATCAGGGCAGACGGTCATATTGGTGCGATCAGGCTTGCGAACGATACACAGTTTGAGATTCTTCCAAAAACAGGCAGCATTTGTGATTCGAAAAAATTGCTTTTGAATCAGCTTTGTTCGCTTGCAGATCTGCCTTATTCCGCGAATGAGATTTCGGAAAATACTGCGAAAAACGAATTGTTTATTGAATTTTTCGTGAAAATGTTTATCAAAGAATGTATGATAATTATAAAAAGGGGATTGGCAACCGACTATCGCATGGTTGAGGAAAATTCCAATATTCTTAACGGAAGATTGATGTTCGCTGAAAATATACGTAAAAATTTTTATCATAGCGAAAAATTTTACGTACAGCATGAGGAATTAACGTTTGATAAAGCGGAGAACAGAATTATGAAATCGGCTGCGGAATTTTTTCTGAAAATTACCGGAACACATCAAAACAGAACGCAGCTTCGCAATATTCTCAGACATCTTGATGGCGTAAGCGTTTCGAAAAATTACAGTGATGATATTGCAAAATGTGCGGACTCGCGGAATTCTAAAAAATATGTCAATATGCTGAACATATGCGGATTATTTATGCAAAATTACGGTTTTAAGCAATATTTCGATAAGAACATAGTTTATGCGCTATTTTTGTAATCACATAAAAAAGCCATGTATTCCGCAAGTTTGGAATACAGGGCTTTTTTTATTTGTATGGTAAACTTTTTCAACGCGGTAGTCGGTGAAATTATGCTCAAAAAATACGCTTGTATTTCTTATGAATACAGGTTCTTAACTATAAGCTGTCTGAGAGCAACCAGATCATAAATATCTATAATATTGTCGTGACATATATCGGCAATTTCCCAATTATCCAGTTTTCCGCTCGTAAGAAGCCATTTTTGGAGCATAACCAAATCAGCCGTTCCAACTTCGCCATCGTTGTTAATATCTCCGATAATAGGCTCGATAACTGTTGTTGTAGTTGCAGGAGGCTGAGCGGCAGCAGTAGTAGTAGTTGTTGTTGTTGTTTTAGTTGTGGTCATAGTCTCGGCGGCCCATTTTTGACAATCGCTGTTTGTGAGTTCCCACTGCTGAATATTAGCGCCGCTTTCTTTGCTTGCAGCGCTTACTTCAACGAAACGTGCGTCCTTTGATGCTCTTGTGAGAATGTAGTATGAGCCGTCGGTATTTTTTGAGAATTTAAAGAGCATAGTACTGTCTTTTGTTGAATATTCCGCTATGCTGATATTTCCGCCGTTATCCGCTCCGTTGGCTTTTAAAACATATTTTTCATCGGCAAGAGAGCAGATGTAATAGTAATTTTCGCCGCCCGCAAATTCCTTAAGAATCCATTTTTGGCAATTATATCCATTTGAACCCCACTGCTGCACATTTGTATCAGCTTCCATTTTTCCGCCTGCTATTTCCATGAGCATTCCGCTGTTGAGGTTCTTGAATTCATAAACAACGCTTGTATCCATTTTAGCTCCGGGATTTGAAACAGCTTCGAGAATCCAATTCTGACAGCTTGCGTCATTTATCTCCCACTGTTGAACATTAGCGCCGCTTTGGCTGCTTGCATCTGCAATCTCAATCGCCGATCCGCAGTTTGAAACTCTTGTAAGGATATTATAAGTTCCATCGGAATTTTCAGTAATCATAAACTGCTGATTGCTTCCTCCGTTATAGTTGTAAATATCAATATTTGTACCATTAGCGGATTTTTTTCCGGCAACATCAAGCATAAAAGTTCCGCCGTCGCCAACTGCCGAAGCGATATAATAATAACCGTCGCCTGCGTCGATGAGTTTCCAGATATCATGAATCGTATCGCTTGACGAACCCCATTGCTGAACGTTTGCACCGTTTTTAGCGGAAGCGCCCTCAACCTGCATATAAAGTCCGGAATTTGCGTTCTTGAATCTGAAAGTTGAGCCGTTTGTAAATACTGCCGCAACAGGAGCGGAAGGCCCGTCGGGTGCTGTATTGAAGCCTGCGCTGGGAACTCCTTTAGAGCCGAAGCGAAGATACATCATATTTCCGTTTGATGACTGGCAGCCGCTGTATGTATCGCAGTAATTTTTAGCCTGATCAGCAGTGATTTTTATGTAATCATAATTTGAAGCAGGACGCCAAGTACAATTTTTCGCTTGTCCTTCAATGCCAAGTCGTTTGCAGTTTACGCCCTTTGAACCGGAATCGGCGAACGCACCGGGATACGTAACAGTATTCCAGTCGCACACAACATTACCTTTGGTAGAAGCGCCGTCATAATAGCAGCTTTCTGCGAAGAGCTTGCAGTCGGAATGAACCGTATAAGCCATGCTGAAATTATAAACGTAATTGTTGAGCGAGTGGAAATATCCGTAACGCATAAGTCCGGGCGCTCTTGTAAGGGTATCTTTGAATTTGCTACTGATTATTGACATTCTGGGAAAATTATTTTTATTTTTGTAGGAATCTTCAGTATCGTCCGGATATCCCAATATTAAGCCATATTCGTGAAGTCCGAACGAGCAGTCGGAAACTGTGCAGTAATCCGCGTCATAGCAGCAGGCGAGAAATTTATCCCAATCTGGAGTATTTTCACCAAGGGTGTTATAATCCGAATGACCGACAAAAGTTACATGATCTACCCAAAGATTTTCGCCTGAACCAAAATAAACGACGATGGAATCATTACCGTTGGATTTTGCGTCATGCTTCATCTCGAAATTTTTTATGATTATATTATTGCCGACGCCTTTTCCTGAACTTGTGCAGAACTGCACGTTGTTCAATGTGTGGGCATTATAGCTGCCGATGATGGTTTTGTTGCTGCGTACGTAAATTCTTCCGTCAGGACAGTAAAGATGATTCTGAGAATCCTGAGTAAGATTTGTAACGCTGATATTATTTGTTACAAGAATGGTATACGGCGTTTCGGATTCTGCATACTTTTTTAATGAAGCAAAATCGTTGGCTTCAACAAGTTCACCGAAAAGTCCGCCAACGTCGCCCGCCTTGATATTACCGGTATTATCGTTGGAGCAATAGCCTGCAAATCCCTGTAAACCGTCTGAATTAAGAAGCCATAGCTGATTGTCTGCACCTGTGTAATTTGCAAGAGTCATGCCTTCAGCACTTTGAGTGAGCGCAAGAGAAGTGTTGCTGTAATTAACGATCTTGTAATAGAGACCGTTGCCGAGACGGTCGTTTTTTACGGGAACGACATACCAATGCTGAGACTGAACGGATTCGCAGCCATAAACCACAACGCTGTTTCCCTCGGAAACTTTGTAACCCTTTGGAGTGAGCATACGTCCCGATTGAGCGTTGACCAACTTGAAATATGTTCCATTGGAATCAGCTCCCACACGGTCGAAACGCCATGAAGCCGAAAGATCGTTTCCAAGTTTTTTAACATTGAGCGTAGAATTGTCAGCCGTACCGTTTTCCGTGAGAACTTTGGAATTATCCTTGACAGCCAGATTCATAAGCTGAGCGGGATAATCGGTTGAAGCGGCTATGGAAATCAGCGATCCTGCGATGTTTCCAAAGCCTGTCATTGTGCTGCAAACAAAAGAAAAACATACGAAAACAGATGTAAGCAGCGCGAGAATTTTTTTCTTCATGATGAACCTCCTGTAATTTGAGAATAAGTTACAAACGCTTTGTATATATTGTACAAAGTTTTTGAAGCTTTGTCAATGAATTATAATATCATCTTCGGAAGATTATTTATCTGTTTTTTTATTTGTATGGAATATTATCTTCTTTTAGGAATGCATAAGAGATTATAGTACACATCATAATGTTTCAGCAAGGGCGCTGAGTTTTTTGTAGGCGTCCTTCCAATCGTATACGCGGATAATATTTTTATGGCGCACGCCTTTATTGTAGCGGTTGTCGAAGAGCATCACTTTAACGTTTCTTCTTGCGAGATAGAGGGCTATTTCAGGTCTGTCGTCGATCATAATGTCAGCAGAAACGCTTTTTACGCCCTTCATTTTATCAGCCGGACCTCTGCTGTCGGAGCAGAAGAAAATTCCGCTGAATTTAAATCCATGTTCTTTAAGCCAATGTTTATATAATTTTCTGCTGTATCTGCCCAGAAAATTATTACGCGACGCAAATTTCCGCGCTGTTATCTGATAAACTTCATGACCGTCGTTCAGCAATTTTCTTATAGCAGGAGCGGCATATTTTCTGGGCGGCCATTTTTTGCAGTATGTAAAAAAATATCTGACCGCGAAAATCAGTTCCTGTAATTTGCTGCAATTAAAAATTTCGCTCGGATTAAAAGCGTCAAAATTTTGCGGTTTTCTCTTGAACCATTTCTCGCCGTATTGAAAAATATATTCCGACATATCGGTCAATACGCCGTCGCAGTCAACTCCAATTCTCATTTTACAGCCCTCCTCGATTATTTTTCAATCTCTCCTCCAACCAATTTGAGAATACTATTGCTCCCCCAATTAACTCTTGAATTTTCTGCTTGCTCGTCCGCCGAAATACTTCGTCAGAAATCCTTGAAATATTCGCATATTCCTGCGGCTTTCTTCCTTGTCTTTCGACAGCCGCCCTGCACATAAAATCTTCAAGAGTTAATTGGGGGAGCAATATTTTAATTATATCACATTTTTTGTCGAAATGCAATATTTTATTGAAATTAGTTCAAAAATTAAAAATTGCATTGATTTGCGTCTTGCAAAAAAAATTATAGTATGATATAATAAATAGGAATTTAAAAAATTAGAACTTGTTCTCATAGGATTTGTGCGTAGTACTAAAGCATACGCAGATGAGCAAAATCAAAGATTTTGTTATCTGCGTAATTTTCGAGCATAATTTTATCGGGAGCAATAGCGTATTAAACGGTCTTTCGGTGCAGCAATCGGTATAATTTGCCGAAAAGATGCGTGCAATATCCCATGAAAACAAGTTCTTAATATCAGACTTCCTCGGAAATGTGCCGTATGCCGAAAGATTTTAGCGGCAGGATTGACGACGAAAGCGGGCTGACGCCCTCTAAGGAGGAAGTCTATTATAGGAGGAAGTAAATATGGAACTTAAACAAACCGTTTTTGCATTGTCCGAAGCTTATGGAGCTTCCGGAGATGAATGCAGCGCGGCAGCTTTGGCTCTCGAAATGCTAAAAAAATATTGTCCCGATGCCGAAATAGTGAACGGAAACGTTATTGGCAGATTTGGCATACACAATAAATCAAAACTTGATCTTGTACTCGACGCTCATATCGACCAGATCGGAATGATTGTAACAAATATAACTTCCGATGGCTTTATTAAATTTGGTAATCTGGGCGGAATAGACCGCAGACTTCTTCCGGCCCAGCAGGTAATCGTCCACGGAAAAAAGGAGATCAAAGGCGTAATATGCTCAGTGCCTCCTCACCTTACAAAAGGCGAAAGTAAAGTTGCAGAGTTGGAAGATTTAGCTATAGACAGCGGAATGTCAAAAAAGGAACTTGAAAAAGAAGTTGCACTTGGGGACAGCATTACTTTTGATGTGAAATGTAAAAGTCTCATCGGCAGCCGCATTTCAGGCGGAGCAATGGACGACAGATGCGGAGTCGCCGCGATTCTTCAAACTTTGGATCTGCTTAGCGGCAGTGAAACCAAATATAATGTAACAGTCATATTTTCTGTTCAGGAGGAACTCGGTGAACGCGGCGCAAAAATCGGCGCATACGAACTCGATCCCGATATCGCTATTGCAGTTGATGTAAGCTTTGCTTATGCCGAGGGAGAAAATCGAAAAAAGTGCGGCGATCTTGGAAAAGGTGCCATGATAGGCATTTCACCATGCCTTTCACGTGATATATCAAACGAGCTTATCGCAGCGGCAAAATCTGCGGATATTCCATTTCAGTATGAAGTTATGAACGATCTTACGTCTACGAATGCCGATCAGTATTCGGTAAGCCGAAGCGGTGCAAAAGTATGCACTGTTTCAATTCCTCTTCGCAATATGCATACGCCCGTTGAAGTTATTGATCTTGCCGACGTGAGGTATACGGCGGAACTTCTTGCGAAATTTATTGGAGGTGAAGCATAATGAAAGAATTGTTAAAAAAATTGTGTTTGATAAACGGCGTGTCGGGAGACGAAAATGAAGTGCGTGAAGCAATAATTGATATGATCAAGGGTCATTGCGATTATCATGTCGATAATCTCGGAAATCTTATCTGTTTTTGCAAAGGAACCCTGCGTTCTGACAAGAAACTTATGATATGCGCTCATATGGACGAAGTAGGCGCGATCGTTACGTACATACGCGATGATGGTACGCTTTGTTTCGGAGAAGTTGGCGGAATCGATCCGTCCGTGCTGATAGGCAGACAGGTCGTCGTTGGCAAAGATAATTTAAGCGGAGTAATTGGTTCTACAGCCGTTCATAATTTATCAAAAGAAGAGCGCGAAATTTCGCCGAAAATAGAGGGGCTGTATATCGATATCGGCGCTTCGTCAAAGGAAGAGGCTGAAAAGTATGTGAGTCTCGGAGACTGCGTTTATTTTGATTCCGAATTTATTGATCTTGGCAGCAAATGTATTAAATCAAAAGCAATAGACGACCGTGCAGGCTGCGCGCTGATGATAAAGCTTATACTTGAAGAGCCGAAATATGACACGTATTTCGTATTCAACGTTCAGGAGGAGATCGGGCTGCGCGGTTCAAGAGTAAGCGCATTTTCGGTCGCGCCTGATTTTGCGATAGTTCTGGAAGCTACAACTGCCGCCGATATTGACGGAGTTTCCGGAGCGAAAAGAGTTTGCGAACTGGGGAAAGGACCTGTTGTCGGATTCATGGACAGAAGCACTGTTTATGACAAGGAATTGTATCGCATTGTGTTTGATACTGCAACTGAACTTGGAATCCCATGCCAGACCAAAACCATGATCGCGGGCGGAAACGACGGCGGAGCAATTCACATAAGCGGCAGGGGAGTACGTACTATAGCCGTTTCACTGCCATGCAGATATTTGCATAGCCCATCGTGCGTTATTAATTCCGAAGATCTCGACAACACACTGATACTCGTGAGGAAGCTTGCCGAAAGGATTCAGGAATTATGATCAAATTGATTCAAAGCGAAAGCGAACTCGATCGTGAAATTCTGCTGAAAACTTTGTCGGGAAGAAAAATGATGGCGTATATGAAAGCTTACGGAGCAGGCTATGATTTTTGCCGATTTTATAAAATTACAGATGAAACAGGGAAAGGATTTATGTTTATCATAAATTCTACGCTTATAATATGTTCTGATGGCAAACTTGAGGCAACTGATGAAATTAGATTTTTCATCAATATGAATCTGCCTTTCAGAGTGGAGGGCGATTCGAGACTTTTGCGTGATATAGGGATTTTCGAGCATTACCAGATTCTGAATCGAACGATTTTCGAATTGGTTCCAGACGATAAAAGCGCGCTGTTTGCGGAGGAAAATGTTGATTTTGATCCCGATCTTACAGAAGTTTATAAAATTTTAAGCGAGGGATTTCCGAATATAGCGGATTTTTCCCTATGGTATACGGATACTTCGCATAGATGCAGGCATGGAATAAGCCGAGTGTTTACATATCGGCAAAGTACTACTGCGTCAGTTGTATTTGATATAAACGATGTGGTGCTTATAGGACAGGTTGCAACTAAACAGGCTGCACGCGGAAGCGGATATGCGCGTGAATTTTTAAAATGGCTTGCGCATTTTCTGAATAATCTTGGAAAGCGTGCGTTTTTGCTTGCGCTTGATGTTCGCGTGAGTTTTTATCGTGAGATCGGATTTAAGGAAATAGAAACAGAAATAGTGCTTGAACGGCGTGATATTGAAAAGGAAAGTTTAAGCAAGGGTAAGCTCTAAGGAAAGGATATAAAATATAACATGAACAGTAATATATATAACATTTATAATTTTGATGATAAGCTGAGGGAATATGCTGAACAAGCCGAGATGAATTGCTCGGAAGCATTTAAGAAAATTGATGAAACAGCGGAATATTGCGATGCGAAAGTTCTGAAAGCGTTTTCTGACAACAGAGTCAGCGAGCCGTGTTTTTATGGCTCTACAGGTTACGGTTATGGAGATATCGGAAGAGAAACTATAGATAAGGTATTTGCGCGGGTTCTTGGCGCGGAAGACGCTCTTGTGCGCTCGAATTTCGTATCTGGAACTCATGCGCTTTCAGTCGCCCTTTTCGGAATTCTTCGTACAGGCGATAAAATGGTGTCTATCACGGGAAAACCTTATGATACTCTTGAAGAAGTTATCGGTCTTGCCGGCGAAAAGGGGAATGGTTCTCTTATGGATTTCGGTGTCGAGTATGGTCAGGTCGATCTGCTTGACGGCGGACTTCCTGATTATGAAAAGATAACAGAAGCCGTGAAAGGCGCTAAAGTTGCGTATATTCAGCGTTCGAGAGGATATTCATTACGCCCTGCTTTTACAGTTAGCGATATAAAAAAAATGATAACTGCTGTTAAAAAAGGAAATCCCAACGCTGTGATAATGGTCGATAACTGCTACGGAGAATTCGTTGAGGAACGCGAACCTACAGACGTTGGAGCGGATATAATAATCGGTTCGCTCATTAAGAATGCAGGAGGCGGAATTTCTCGTACAGGCGGATATATTGCGGGAAGAGCTGATTTGGTCGAACTTTGCTCATATCGTTTGACGTGCGTTGGAATGGGCAAGGAAGTCGGATGTACATTGGGCATGAATCGTGAAATCTTGCTCGGACTTTTCTTTGCTCCCGATGTAGTTGCCGCTGCGATAAGAACATCTGCTTTTGCAAGCGAACTTTTCACCCTCATGGGCTATAAATGTTCGCCGCGCAAAGACGATCAAAGAGGTGATATAATCACAGCTGTAGAACTTGGCGACGAAGCTCATCTGACGGCTTTTTGCCGTGGGATCCAGAAAGGTGCGCCCGTTGATTCATTTGTAACGCCCGAGCCGTGGGATATGCCCGGTTACACCAGCAAGGTCATTATGGCGGCGGGAGCGTTTACCATGGGCGCTTCAATCGAACTTTCCGCCGACGCTCCTATCCGTGAACCGTTTGCGGTTTGGATGCAGGGAGGCATAACATATACGAGCGGAAAACTTGGGGTCATGCTTGCTGCTCAGGAAATGCTGAAGCTGTAATTGCTGTAAAAAGTTACAGATATATTACAAAACAGATACAATTTGCAATGTTTTAGTATCATATTCGCTTTTATAGTTGACAGAAACCCAAAATTCTGCTAAAATTAATATTAAGAATGTATGCGAGTATAATTTTCTGGGAATTTTATTCCCAGAAAGCACATATAATTATAATCGCGGATTCATAAATCAAAACTGCAAATAAGTTATTATTAAAAGGAGGAGCTGCTTTGGGAGAACGTAGATTCTGTTACAGATGTATGGAAAAATATGACGTGGATCAGCATATCTGCCCTTACTGCGGATATGACAGTAATTCTCCGCACGATCCCATGTACATCATTCCGGGTACTGTTCTGAAGGATCGGTATCTCGTAGGCGTTCTTGCGAGCTGCAACGGCGAAGGTGCGACTTATGTCGGTCATGATATTTCAACTGGCTGTAAGGTGCTGCTGAGAGAATATATGCCGGTCAATTTCTGCACCCGTGTTAAAAATAAGGCTACTATAAACGTCAATTACAATAATCTTGCTAAATATAAGGCGTTTATGGCGGAATATACCGAACTTAACAAATCTCTTGCAAGACTCAGAAACAATTCAAATATAAACCCTATTCTCGATATGTTCGCGGAGAATAATACGACATATACCGTTTTTGAATATATCGATGGCAAAAAAATGCTGAATTATCTTAAAGATAATGCAGGCGAACTTAGCTGGGATCAGGTTTCGAAGATTTTTCCGCCTTTGTTCACAACGATCGGCATTCTTCATAACGCAGGGATAATTCATAGAGCGATAAGTCCCGAAACCGTTTACATCACAAACAAAAATGAACTTAAACTTTCAGGATTCTGCGTTTCGGCGGTTCGTACGGCGGATGCTGGTCTTGAATATGAATTGTTTAAGGGATATGCCGCTCCCGAACAGTATTCCGCAAGCAGTAGCTGCCGTCAGGGAACATGGACGGATGTTTACGGGGTTTGCGCTTTGCTGTACCGCGCGCTTACAGGATGTATGCCTGTAGATTCGCTGAGCCGTCTTAAAAACGACGATCTCTGCGAACCGGCGATGCTGAACGCGAGTATTCCGAAACACGTTTCAAGAGCGATAATGGACGGTATGAATCTTTCGGGCGCTGACAGGATACAGACTATTACTGAATTGGTGACGCGTTTGTTTGAATATCAAACGGAATATCAGGAAGAAGACCTTGACGAGGTTTCGCAGTCGATTCAGACTCCGGCCAGACCGGAACCCGATTCGATTCCGCAGCAGACTGTTCAGCCGCAATATTATAATGATAATCGCGCAGGTGTTCCTCAGCAGCAGTATTATGACAACAGGTACGATTCTCGTATGGAAGATGATTATGACGATTACGATGATGATGACGACGATTATCGTTATGAAAAAGTAAATACCGTTGACAGGCTTAAAGTTCCTGTTATAATCGGTATTCTTCTTTTGGCTATTCTTCTTATAATTTCAGTATTTCTGATGAAAGTTTTTGTGCCGCAGTCTGATGATGAAAGCAGTTCGAACAGATCGTCTGCGTCTGAGAATGTCGTTACTGACGACGGAGAGAATTCAGACGGCGCGGCAGCAGATACGGAAGTTCCAAGTTTTATCGGTAAATTTATTTCCCTTACAGAAGAAAAATATAAAGAATATTTTACTTTCGAAGTTACGTATGAATATTCTAACGACCGTGAAAAAGATGTTATTCTTGAGCAGAGCATTGATGCGGGTACGCTGGTTCCGCAGGGAACAGTGATTAAGCTTGTCGTAAGCAAGGGCAAGGACGGCGCTACTATTCCATCATACGAAGGTCTTACGGTTGCGCAGTATGAAAATGCTTTGAAAGAAGCAGGAATTACAAATTATACTATGGTGATTTCTTCAAGTTCATGGGGATATCCGAATACAATAGTCGAACTTCAGATAGATGGCAAAAATGCCTATCCGGGAGAATATTTCAGCAATAAGGACAGCAATAAGCTGAATGTATATTACATCCCTGCGGACGCTCAGATACAGCCTCCGGCTACGCAGAATACAGAACCGAGTACGGAAGCGCAGAAACCGACAACTGAGCCTACTACAAATGCTCCAACTGAACCGCCTGCGCCAACTGATCCTCCTCAGACTGATCCTCCTCCAACTGAACCGCCGCAAACAGATATGCCTCCGGTTCCTGAATCGTCACCACAGCAGTCTACTTGGTAAAAATATATGAAAGACTTACGCTTAGTGCAGAATTTGCCGGCATATATGTTTGATTTACGATAGCATTTAGTTTAAATATTATATGTAAACCGGAAGGGGTATAAACACTTTCCGGTTGATTTTTTATTCAAAGCCTTCTACGATTTTAGAGTATGTTCAGTATCTTTTTTCATATGTCCTTTTGGTAATTTTTCATTTACTGCATCAAAAATCCTCACCATACATCAGTATGATGAGGATTTTTTTGTAATCGACAAAATTCTGCTCAAAAAACGCACATAAAAAGATACTGAAAAGACATGCAGTTCATCCTATGGAATACAAGCGTTTAGTCAGTGCTTCTCTAAAAATTGTTCTTCCAACCATTTGATCATGGCGTCGAATCCATCCTGAGTGCGTTCAAAATCTTCTTCATGTTCGATCTTAGCTTTTTCGGAGCAAAGCTTGCCATGCCAAGTCATTGCTTTGATTTTTTCATGCGTAATTATTTTATAGGAAAAGTCGTCAAGACTTCCTGAATAATCGTTTCCGCTGTCGAAGTAGTAAAACTTCGGAATGTCAAAAACTTTCGATGCGCTAACCTTGTTCAGCATTTCAAATCCTTCCTTCGAAAAAATTTATCGATTGGTCGAGGGAGTCATAAACTCCGCTTAGCATTGGCAGCAGTTCATCTTCCGGCGGAGTCATATCAGGTATCATGATAGTATGACAACCTGCTGAAAATGCCGATTTTATACCGTTGGGGGAATCTTCAAAAGCGGCGCATTCATGTGGGGTGAGACCAAGCTGAGCAGACGCGGTAAGATAAATGTCGGGATCAGGTTTTCCGTTTTCGATCATGTCTCCGCAAATTATTGCGTCGAAATAATTTTCTGCTTTTATCATTCTGAGATAGGCAAGCGTTCTTTCTCGTTTTGTGGCGGTAGCGACGGCAAGCTTGATATTATTCTTTTTTAAATAGCCAAGCAGCTGAAAAAGTCCTGATTTTACTTCAATACCATACTTTTTGATATGAGCGTTTATTAGTTCTGTGCGGCGCTTCCGAACTTCTTCCGTAGGAAAATCTTCGCCGAAAAAGCTTTTAAGCTTAATTACGGAATATTTTCTCGCAAGGCTTCGTATGGCGAAAACATGACGATCTTTCATATCGTAGCCGAAATCCGCAGCAGCCTGCTTCCAGAACCTGAGATAAAGTTTTTCAGTGTCGATCATAAGACCGTCCATATCGAAGATCGCGCCTTTTATCTTAAAATCATGCATGATGCGTTTTTACCAGTTTATCATCCAGCTGTACATACCTTCGTACTGGCGAGCGGAACTGTTCCAGGAATAATCGGTTTCCATGCCGCGCTTGACCATTTTATCCCATTCGTCGCGGTGATTGTAGTAAATATGCTTAGAATAATTGATAACCCCAAGCATTTCATCAGCATTGTAATTTGCGAATGAAAAGCCAGTACCCGAACCGTCGAATTCATTGTAAGGGATGACGGTATCTTTAAGTCCGCCCGTCTCACGAACGATCGGAACAGTGCCGTAACGAAGCGAGATAAGCTGCGTAAGTCCGCACGGTTCGAAAAGAGACGGCATGAGCATTGCGTCGGCTGCCGCATAAACCTTATGGGCAAGTTGATCAGAATAAAAAATATTCGCAGAAACGCGCTCCGGATATTTCCACTGATAGTGTTTAAACATATTCTCATATCTGGGATCGCCCGTTCCGACAATGACAAACTGCGTATTTTCGTCGCAGATCCGCTCAATAGCGTAATTTACGAGATCAAGACCTTTCTGATCTGTCAGGCGTGAAATGATGGCTATCATATATTTGTTTTTGTCAACAGGGAGTCCAAGTTCTTCCTGAAGTTTTTCTTTATTGACAGTTTTTTTATTTTTAAAGCTGTTGGAATCAAATTCGGCGAAGATCTGCTTATCATTAGCAGGATCGAAAACCTTGTAATCGATACCGTTAACGATTCCGCGAAGCGAAGCGCATCTTGCACGAAGCAGACCGTCAAGCTGTTCTCCAAAGAATGGATATTTTATTTCCTCGGCATAAGTTTCGGAAACAGTTGTAATGTAATCCGCATAAACAAGTCCGCCTTTGAGCATATTGGCGTCCTTGTTGAATTCCAGTTTATCCGGCGTGAACATATAATCCGGCAGTGCGGTATTATATTTGAATGTTTCAATATTCCATACTCCCTGAAATTTAAGGTTGTGGATGGTCATGATAGATTTGGTTGAACTGTAGAAAGGATTAGTTGCAAATGTCGAATGGAGGAACACGGGGATAAGCGAAGCCTGCCAGTCGTGGCAGTGGATAATATCAGGTCTGAATCCCACAACGGGCATAATGGAAAGAACTGCCTTACAGAAGAAAGTGAAGCGTTCGATATCCCATTTGAGATCGGAAGAGTAGGGAGAATCACATTTAAAGTAGAATTCGTTGTCCACGAAATAAAATTTTATACCATTGTATTCATATTCCATGATGCCTACATGAACGCCGTTCGGACGCATACCGTAGTCCATGTAGAAATGTGTGATATATTTGAAATTATCTCTGTATTTCGGTGGAATGCAGGTATAATACGGCATAATTACCCTCACGTCGAATTCGTCTTTGTTTATATACTGAGGCAAAGCTCCGCATACGTCGGCAAGACCGCCTGTTTTGATAAACGGTACGCACTCTGAAGCAGCAAATAAAATGTTTTTCATGCTGTCAACTCCTTAAAAAATATTCTATAGGCGAGCAGATCTTAAATTTAGTCATATTATATTACATAATAAAGTAAGGCGATCGACTCATAGTATAGTAAATCTTTCTATATATATTTCATATAGAGATCACATTTATATTATACACCAAAAATTGCATTTAGTCAATAGAAAAATATTAAAATTCAACAAATTTTTGATTTTTGAAAAAAATCCAAAAAAGGCTTTTCAAAACAAGAAAAATGTGGTATAATATAAAGGTCATATTAATAAGGAGACGGTTTCTGCATCTTGTGAATAGAGATTCCTAATTAATGCAGAGATCGGGATATTTTGTATTTGGAGTAGATTCTTATATGAATAACAATTCTTTTTACGAAGCCAGACAGGCCGCGCTGAAAAAGTATTTCAGCCGTATGAATGAAATGCAGCAGGAGGCTGTATTTACCGTGAACGGTCCGGTTCTTGTTCTTGCCGGCGCAGGCAGCGGAAAAACTACAGTTATCGTTAACCGTATTGCAAATCTGATAAATTTCGGAAATGCTTTTTACGATGAGTCGCGCGGCGGAAATGCTGACGATGTCGCATTTCTGAACGATTATGCGCAAGGAAAAACCGACGACTTTGAAACGCTCCGTGAGATCTGCGCCTGCGATCCCGTCAGACCTTGGAATATTCTTGCTATCACTTTTACAAATAAGGCTGCCGGCGAACTCAAGGAAAGACTTTCATCTATGTTGGGGGAGGAATCGAATAATATTGCCGCGGCAACCTTTCATTCTGCCTGCGTCAGGATTTTGCGCAGCGAGATAGAAAGCATAGGCTTTGGCAGAGATTTTACTATTTATGATTCCGACGACAGCAGGCGTATGATAAAAACTGTCATGAACGAACTTGACGTATCGGAAAAGCAGTTTGCACCCAAAACGGTTCTTGCCGAGATAAGTTCCGCAAAGGATAAAATGATCTCTCCGGAACAGCTGGTAGAAAACGCAGGAAGCGATTACCGAAAAAAAGTTATTGCAAAACTCTATAAGCTGTATATGGAGCGTATGCATGACGCAAATGCACTGGATTTTGACGATATATTATGCAAAACCGTTGAGTTATTCGAAAAATTCCCGGAAATTCTGGAGAAATACCGCGGACGTTATAAGTATATCATGGTTGACGAATATCAGGATACCAATCATGTACAGTTCAAGCTTGTTTCGCAGCTTTCGGGCGGTCATAGAAATCTGTGCGTTGTAGGCGACGACGATCAGAGTATTTATAAATTCAGAGGCGCGAATATTGAAAATATTCTTGGTTTTGAAGATAAATTCAAGGGCGCGAAAGTTATAAGGCTGGAGCAGAATTATCGTTCAACTCAAACTGTTCTTGACGCAGCGAATTCAGTTATTTCCCATAATACGGGGAGAAAAGAAAAGACTCTTTGGACGGCAGGAGAAAAAGGCGGAAGAGTTTTATGGTTCAAAGCGATCGATGAAAATGACGAGGCGGAATTTATAGCGAATAAAATAAAGGAAGATTACAAAAAATACGGTACATACCGCAGAAATGCCGTTCTCTACCGCATGAACGCGCAGTCCAACAACATCGAGCGTATGCTTGTAAAGGCTGATATACCTTACAGAGTTTACGGCGGTATGCGCTTTTACGACCGCAAGGAGATCAAGGATATTACATCTTATCTTGCTTTTATAAATAACCCCTATGATATGCTGAGATTCAGAAGAATAATCAACGAACCTAAAAGAGGAATAGGAGAAGCGACTGTGACGATGATCGACGATATCAGCCGTGATCTTAGAATCTCACCATATGAAGTAATGCGTACTTGCGAAGATTTTGCTCCGCTGTCCAAAAAATCGTCCGTATTAAGAAATGCCGCCGATCTTTTTGGAAGACTTATGGAAATGGCTGATCGTCTTCCTCTTGACGAATTCTTTGATCTTACTCTTGATCTGACAGGATATCTGGAATATCTGAATACTTTTGATAATGCCGAAACAAAAATTGAAAACGTTCAGGAACTCCGAACTGCCATCGTTCAATATATGAACGGCAGCGAAGACCCTACCCTCGGCGGATTTCTGGAGGAGATCGCTTTATACACGGAAGCCGACAGCGACGACGGCAGCGACGATGTTGTAACGCTGATGACGGTTCATTCGGCAAAGGGGCTGGAATTTGAAAATGTATTTATAATCGGACTTGAGGACGGCATATTCCCCGGCACGCGTTCGTTTGATAACGAAGCGGATATGGAAGAGGAACGCCGCCTTGCATATGTGGCTATTACTCGTGCAAAGAAGAATCTTTGCGTTACCAGTGCGAGAAAGAGAATGATTTTCGGTCAGACTCAGCGGAATGTAACTTCAAGATTTATTCGCGAGATAGGAAGAGAACTTATTAACAAAATTGACAGTGCAGCTGAAAAATGTATTGAAGTGGATCATGATAATGAAGTCACGGAAGTTCAGTCGTTATCACTTCAGCAGCAGCTTGCAAGGGATAAGCGTCAGGCGAATACTTCTAAAAGCGAAAGCGCTGTTTACGAGGTTGGCGAACGCGTTATGCACAGCGTATTTGGTGGCGGAACGATAATTTCAGTTAAACATATAGCAAACGACGCAATGCTTGAAATTGCTTTTGAAAAAGTCGGAACGAAAAAAATCATGGCGAATTATGCCAAGTTGAAGAAAATTGATTGATAAAAGGAGTTTTTTATGAGAAAAACTAAAATTGTCTGCACTATAGGACCTGCAACTGACGACGAGAACATTATGCGCGAACTTATGCTTGCGGGAATGAATGTTGCAAGATTTAATTTTTCACACGGCGATTATGAAACGCATGAAAAACGTTTCCGCCAGATAGAAACCTTGCGCAAGGAACTTGATCTTCCTATTGCAACGCTTCTCGATACCAAAGGCCCTGAAATTCGTCTGGGTAAATTTGCGGATAATAAACCTGTTGAGATCCACGACGGAGATATTTACACTCTTACGACGGAAGATGTTCCCTGCACTAATGAAGTAGGAAGCATAAGTTTCAAAAAGCTGCCGCGCGATGTAAGCATGGGTACGCGAATTCTTGTGAACGACGGCGTTATCGAACTTCTTGCTGAAAAAGTTACCAAAACAGATATTATTTGTCGTGTAATTCATGGGGGAACTCTTTCAAATAATAAGGGAATAAACGTTCCCGGTGTAAAACTCTCCATGCCGTATCTCAGTTCAAGAGATATGGACGATCTGGAATTCGGCGCAAGAATGGGATTCGACTTTATTGCAGCAAGTTTTGTTCGTTCGGCAGCCGATATAAATTATCTCAGAAAATTCACGCATAGTCTCGGTTGGTACAATGTGCGCATTATTGCTAAGATCGAAAACAGCGACGGAGTTGAGAATATTGACGAAATTCTTGAAGCAGCCGACGGAATAATGATCGCAAGAGGCGATATGGGCGTTGAGATACCTTTCGAGCAGATTCCTGCTATTCAGAAGGATATTATCCATAAGGGATATAATGCGGGAAAACAAGTCGTTACAGCTACGCAGATGCTGGAATCAATGATAACTAATCCGCGTCCGACCCGTGCAGAGATAACTGATGTTGCGAACGCTATTTATGACGGAACAAGCGCGATAATGCTTTCCGGAGAAACAGCAGCCGGCGCATATCCTGTTGAAGCTGTAAAAACTATGGCGCTCATTGCTGAAACAACGGAAAATAATATTGATTATAAGGGCGAATTTGCCGAAAGACGTTCTAATCCCGAGGGAAATATAGCTGAAGCGATCGCTCACGCTACAGTTACAACGGCTCATGATCTTGATGCAAGCGCGATAATCACAGTTTCTCTCGGAGGTCAGACAGCGCGCCTTATTTCGAAATATCGACCGTGCTGTCCGATAATCAGCTGTACAATGAGCGAAGTTGTATGTCGTCAAATGAATATGAGTTGGGGAGTAGTTCCCTACATTATTGATGAAAAAAACAGCACAGACGAACTTTTCTCCGCCGCTGTAAATGAAGCAGAACAGCATCGTCTTGTTGAAGACGGCGATCTTGTCGCTATCACGGCAGGCGTTCCGTTGGGCGTATCAGGCACTACCAATCTTATGAAAGTTGAACGCATAGGTAAATAAATTAGAGCGTGTCCACATCATCAGCTTGATCAAGAATTAGTATAAAAATCAGCCCTTTCGATTATGAAAGAGCTGATTTATTTTTATTCTGAATAAGATTCGGGAAGAGAATCAATAACGCCTGCGTCAAGTTTCATAATTGATAATGCGTCGCTTGCTGTAATTCCGTCGCCGCGGTTGGAAACGTCGGCATTTATCATTCCCTTTTCCGTAAGTTGATATTCATCCTTGTTTGTCAACATTTGTAATATAAGCGTTGCATCGGCGATTTCCGTTTTTCCGTCGCAGTTTGCGTCGCCAAATACTATACCTTCATCTTTTGTTGTGGAAGTCGCCGGGTCTGCTGGCGATGGAAGAGTTGTATCGCTGCCGGCAGAAATATTGCCGTCCGCATAAGTGCCGTCAGGCTCTTCTCCGTAATACAATTCGCCGTTGATGTAAACAGGGATATATTTTGTAACAATTCCCTTGATATTGCCTTGATCATCGGCAGAACCGCTTTTACCGATAATTTCTGTATTCGAGAAATCATTCGAAGCGTCCCAGCCGCTTCCGTAATCGGGGTAAACGAATGCAATGAGAATTTCACACTGCTGCATTCCTTCTGAAACAGGCAGAACCGCTCTGCCGTCGGGAAGAGTAACTTCAATGTAATAAATATCGCCGTTGTAATGCTTAATAGGCGAAATTTCAGCTTGTTTTACGCCTTTATCCGCATACATCGCCGATTGATCGCGGTCGCATCTTATTACAACGTCTTCGGGATTTTTTCCTGCCGCTTTGAGTTCGCTGAGATCCATGAAATAACGGAAAGAAAGATTATCCTGTACTCTTGCCGGCCACGCGGTATGATTTGTGATCTTGAAACTTACTGTCGCGCCCGAACTTGTAATCCCCTTATCAAGAGCCTCGACGTAAAACTCCGGACCGTCATGAACTTCAACCGGAGGGAATGCCGGATCGGATTTTCCGCCGTATTTATCAATCATCTTGCACAAAAGCGCCGTATATCCGGCATTATAGTCGGTAGCAACCTCGTTGTTGATATAATTTCCGCGATTATCTTCATAACTTCCGTCCTCAGTCGGACCGCCTACGAGAGCGCCGTAAAGGGTATGCCGGCTGATAGTCGGGGTGCTTTCATCGTTTTTCCATGAACCGTGAGCAGTTCTATGATGAGGATTTTTGGGGGAATTTTCGCCGAATCCGCATACATAGCTGAAATTATCGGGATTATCGCCGAGAGCAAAATTTATCTGTTCTTCGTAAAATTTCGTGTATGCAGATATGTCTCTGTCTTTGAGAACTGTATCGCAGGCGACAGCGGCAATAAATCCTGCCGTTTCAGCATAACGCAGGCAGCCCCATGTCGCTGACCATCTAAGACCTCCGTCAAGCTTTTTTACGTCATTGGTCCAATATTTTACATGCTTTTCAACATGATCAATATACTGCCGGTCGCCCGTGTTTATTGCATAAAGCAGCATCGCTCCCTGCATTTCATCGTCCCAGCAATGCCCCCATGTGTATTTCAGCTGCGAGCTGTCTCCGAGTTCTCGGTCAAGATTTGGAATATACGAAGCCGCCTGATCAAGATATTTCTGATCTTTGGTAGCGATATACAACCAGTTTGAAGCGTAAAACAATTCATCATAAAAATGACTGGAACGGTAAAATCCCTGAGCGTCGGTATTATTGTAAACTTCATCGCTTCTGGAAGCGTCGGCGATTTTCAGCAGATTTATTGAATGCTCCAGATAGCTTTCGCGTTTTGATTCGTCGATACGACCGTCAAGAGCGCAGTATCCCGCGGCAAGGGCGGCAGACATTCCTCCGATGACTGCCGAACAGCCATCAGAACCGACTAATATTTCTCGAGCAGCTTCATAAGAAGCGCCGCTGTCTTCCATTCCGTATTGATAGAGTTCAACAGGTCCCCACCATGTGTGATCTTTTTGACCCATTCCAACTTGGTAGACTACTTCGTCGCCACGGTCGCATTCAGCGAGATAATCCAGAACAAATTCAAGATTGTTGACGTAATTCTGCATTTCTCCGCAGTTTTCCACGCCGTTTGGATACTGATAAAGACCCCATGCGAGCATACTTGCGGAATAAGACATGGGAAGATTGAATTTCACGTGATCGCCGGCGTCGTACCAGCCGCCTTTCACTTCATCGATCATGGTTGAATCTGTTCGCCATTCAACGCGGTTCCATTCAGGAAGAGGACCGGCTTGCTGAACTTCATAAAAATACAGTGATTTTTGCAGCGCTTCAGCATAATTTATATTTTCGGCGGCATTTGAAGCGTAAGGGCTTATTCCCATAGAAGCGGCGAGAACTGCTGCCGAGATCGCTCCTGAAATAAATCTTTTAATCATAGTACATCTCCTCAAAAAATCAAAATTCATGTTAATATAATATTAACATGAATTAGGCAAAAGGTCAAGTGATTTTAGATTTTTTATCAAAAAATTGACATTTTAATTTTTTTATGATATGATGAATAAAGAGGAAGTGATCTACATGAGAATTAAAGAAATAATTCTTACATCATATATTACGTACATTATAATTATGAGCGTAATATCATTTATAATTTACAAGATCGACAAGGTAAAGGCAAAGAATAAGAAATGGCGCATTAAAGAATCAACGCTTATCGGGTTCGGATTTTTTGGCGGAGCATTGGGTGCGCTGACCGCAATGAAGCTGTTTCATCACAAAACTAAACATTGGTATTTTTGGGCTGTAAATATAGCCGGAATTCTTTTTCAGATTGGTTTAGCAATTTTTCTTACGAACGTTCTCTAAGTCCTGAACGAATACCTGCCATGATGATATCGCGCGCTTTTACTGCGTCATCTTTGGAAAGAGGAGGCGTATCGTGAAGCGGATAAGAAATGCCTAATTCGGCGTATTTTGATTTTGCCATGTCATGATAGGGAAGCACGTCAAGCGCCTTCAGATTATTCAGCGTTGAAATATATTTTCCGAGCGCAGTAAGATCCTCTGCTGAATCTGTAATTTTCGGAACGACAACATGACGTATCCAGAGAGGGATTTTCAGGTCGCGCAAATGTTCTGCAAATTTCAGTATGTTTTCATTGCCGATACCTGTTAGCTTCTTATGCTCGTCGCTGCGTATATGCTTTATGTCAAGCATAACAAGATCGGTACATTTCAGAGCCTTGTCGATAATTTCGTATTTTTCGGGAACATAGACCGCTCCCGATGTATCGAGACAAGTGTGAATGCCATTTTTTTGGGCAAGTTCAAATAATTCCGCAAGAAATTCAGGTTGTGCAAGAGGTTCTCCGCCCGTGGCAGTAATACCGCCTGATTTTAAAAATTCTTTGTATGAATCGTATTCATCCAGGATCTCCTGCGCAGTCGTTATCCTGCCTTTTCCGAAATCCCATGTATCGGGATTATGGCAATATTTGCAGCGCATGGGACAACCTTGAAAAAAAACAACAAATCTCACGCCCGGACCGTCGACTGTTCCGAAACTTTCTGTAGAATGAATAAATCCTGTCATTTTAATCCTCCAAATATATTAGAGCCTGTTCTTAGTTTCCTATGAGGTCTATTTTTTCGGCTATGGCGGCAGCAGCGTTCAATTCATCGTTTTCAGAAGCAACGAATTCGCATTTTGCCGAATTATCCGCTTTTTTTGCTTCAATAAGAGAGAAGAAAAGGTCATGACCGATAACCGAGATCAGATTTCGTATCTGCTGTTCCGTATGGATATGATCGCTGTGATGATAAATTATTGTGAATACCTGATAAACGGTCTGATCGTCAAAATTCATGCGGCGCATGATTTTTTCGGCCATTTTTGCGCCCGCTTGAGCATGACCTTTAAAATGCCCGAAACCTTTTTCATCGCAGGAAAACATTTCAGGTTTTCCGATATCATGAAAAAACATAGCAATACGCAGAATTTCAGTATTTTTTCCGTTGAGCGCGATATTTCCAACGGCTCTTGCGGTATGCTCGTAGACGTTATATTTATGATATCTCGAAAATTGACGGAAATCGAAACATTCTCTTATTTCGGGGACGATGACCGCGATAATTTCCCGATATTCAAGGAGAATTTCGGTAACGTTAATCCCGCAGAGGATTTTAATAAATTCACTGCGAATTATGTCAACTGATAACTTTTTTAAGTTTTTGTGCAATTTTTTTGCAGCTTCCGAAGTTTTACTTTCAATATTAAAATTAAGAGACGAAGCAAGCCGCAGCGTTTGAAGAATAAGAAGAGGATTTTCTGAAAAGCAAATTTCGGGATCGCCAATGTATTTTATCAAGCGATCGTCTATATCGCTCCTGCCGCCGAAAGGATCGTATAAATTTCCGGAAACGTTCATCGCAATTGCATTTACAGTAAAATTATAATGTGACATCCTTTCTTTTAGCGCAGCTTCAAAATTCTTATCAATTGGATTAAAAAAATTTATTTTAAAAGTCGCCCCGTCTCCGTCCATAATTATGATATCGCATTCGGTCGCTGACGAGATTTGATATTCATTGGAGAATATCTCCGTAATCTGCGGAATATTGGCATTTGACGCAATATTGAAATAACTGACAGGGCGCTGCATTAATATATCGCGAACGCTTTCTCCAATGATGTATGCCTGAAAATCGTTTTCCGTAAGTTTTGAAAGAATATGTAAACATTTTTTATCAGGAAGCATTTTTCCACCGCCTTAATAGGTCTTGTTTGAAAAATGTATGGATTTTTCAAACAAGTTTTATATGATCTGTTCCAAATAAATCATATCGATCAGCTGAATTCCACATTCAAAAATCGGATGATTATAATTGTCAACGAAAAAGTTCTTTATCGTATGATGACGCTGAAATCCGCATTTTTCATAAAACGGAATAGTAAGCGGACTATCTCCCGTACCCACACGAAGCGTGTCAAAATCAGAAGCATATAATTCGGCAAGAGCTTCTATAAGCCTTCTGCCGTATCCCATTCCGCGCGAATCCGGTTCAACGGCGATGTTCTTGATTTCCAGAATCCTGTCGCCCTCGTCCGTCACAACGCATTCGGCTTTTACGCCGTTGTCCTCCAAAATATACATAGTTCCTTTTTCAAGATATCGGTCTATCATATCTTCCTGCTCGTCGGCTAACAGCAGCAAGGGAAGATATTGTTTTTTATTTTCAGTTATTTCTCTGATCTGCATAAAATTTCTCCTTAGAGCATGAACAGTTTACTATATCATTTCACCTTTGGCGATGCGTTCTGCAAGATCGTTAAGATATATCCACCTGTCCATTTTTTCGGAAAGCTGCGCCGAAAGTTCATCTTTTAATTCCGTAAGTTCCTGAAGTTTCACATAATCGGACGAATTTTTTGCAAGATCGCGGTCGGCTGCTGCAATTTTTTCTTCCAATCCGGCAATATCGTCGTCTATCGTTTCAAATTCGCGCTGTTCCTTAAATGAGAATTTCAAGCGTGTTTTACCGATAAAAGCAGGTTTTTTCTTGTCACGGCGAGGCTTTTCCGCAGTATTTTCCGAAATTTTGTTTTTCGCGGATTTTTCGGCGTAATCGCTGTAATTACCATTATATTGGGTAATTTTGCCGTCTCCGTT
The DNA here is from genome assembly GCA_910576995.1 of uncultured Ruminococcus sp. Classification (GTDB taxonomy): domain Bacteria; phylum Bacillota; class Clostridia; order Oscillospirales; family Ruminococcaceae; genus Ruminococcus. The sequence goes on along the minus strand of CAJTLC010000002.1, from coordinate 12,991 downwards.
CATTTCCCAGATTTCTGAAGCGATCTTGTCAAGGAAATATCGATCATGTGACACGGCAATTACCGCTCCTTTAAAGTTATTCAAATAATCTTCGAGAATAGTGAGCGTTGCAATATCAAGATCGTTCGTAGGCTCGTCAAGCAGTAAAACATTTGGAGCCGTCATGAGGATTTTCAGAAGATACAGCCTTTTTCTCTCGCCGCCCGAAAGTTTTCCTATCCTGCTCCATTGAAGTTCGGGCGTAAAAAGAAAGCGTTCCAGCATTTGCGAAGCTGAGATTACTCCGTCTGGAGTATGTATATAATCGGCAGTTTCGCGTATGTATTCAATAACGCGGAGAGAATCGTCCATACTTTCGCACTGCTGGGAAAAATAACCGATAACTACAGTATCTCCGCAGATTATTTCGCCGCTGTCAGGAGAGATTTCTCCCACGATCATACGCAGCAGCGTACTTTTTCCGGCGCCGTTGTGACCAACTATACCAATTCTTGCGTCACGCAGCAGCATACATGAAAAATCGCGGATAAGATTTTTACCATCAACAGATTTCGAAACAGAGTACAATTCAACGGTTTTTTTGCCAAGTCTTGAAGATATGGACTGCAATTGCAGGCTTTCTGTTTCCGTAGGTTTTTCGCGGTTTTCAAGTTCATAAAAGCGTTCTATTCTGTCTTTAGACTTAGTTCCTCTTGCGCGCACTCCTCGGCGTATCCATTCAAGTTCCTTTCTGTAAAGCGAGCTGTTCCGGCGTTCTTTGGCGATCGCATCAGCTTCGCGCTGGGCTTTGTATTCAAGAAATTCAGCGTAGCTTCCTTCGTGATCGTATAGTTTCCCTTTATCAACTTCAACTATGCGGCGAGTGATACAATTAAGGAAATATCTGTCATGAGTGACCATTACTATTGCGCCCCGGTATTTTTTCAGCTGTTCCTCAAGCATAACGACAGTTTCATTATCGATATGGTTTGTAGGCTCGTCAAGGAGCAGAATATCGCTTGGCTGGATAAGCGCGGCAGCAATTCCAGCACGTCTGCGTTCTCCTCCTGACAGTGACGCTATATCTCTCGATGTATCTCTGATACCGAATTTTCCGAGAATAGCTTTAGCTTCAAATTCTTTGGCTGCACGCAGATCGGTAGGAAGATGCCGCATTACTTGCTCCAGAATACTTCCGTGATCGTCAAATTCGGGGATCTGCGGCAAATATGAAATCCTTATATCTTTAGTGCGGATAATTTCGCCGCTGTCGGCTTCTTCAGCGCCTGCGAGAATTTTCAGCAGCGTTGATTTTCCGGTTCCGTTTATACCGATTATTCCGACTCTGTCGCCTTCATTCAGAAAAAACGACGCGTTATCAAGCACTTTGCGTTCCATATATGTTTTTGAGATATTTTGTGCCGATAGTAATATCATCTTACTTCCTCCGATCGTTTTGCTTTTATTATTATAACATAAATCTATAACGATTTCAAGTGGAATGCGAGTTTCTTGATGAAAATATTAGCAGCTTTATATATGTAAGTTGTGCTGAAAAATAATATGGTTTTTGTGCTCGATTTGTTTAAAGATACGAAAGTACTGCAAAACTATTGACTTAGAGTTGACTCTAAGGTGTATAATAAATTTACTATAATATGAGCGCTGAGGAGGCAGTTTATGACTATTAAAGAAGTATACAGAAAATTTAATGTCAGCCCCGATACTTTGCGCTACTATGAACGCGTAGGCGTAATACCCGCAGTTCATCGTACAGCAGGCGGAATTCGAGACTACGATGAAAATGACATAAAATGGGTGGAAACGGCTATTTGTTTCAGAAACGCCGGTATGCCTATCGAACTTCTTATTGAATATGTCATACTTTTTCGTGAAGGCGATCATACTATCGGGGCAAGATATGATCTTCTGAAAGAGGCAAGGGAGCGGATTCTTGCTGAACGCAGAAAATATGATGAAGCGCTTGACAAAATGAATTACAAAATATGCAAATACGAAGAAGCCCTCAAAACGGGAAATCTTGTCTGGGAAAGCAAAGGAGAATAATTATGTATATTGAAAAAATCAATTCGCCGTCAGATGTTAAAAATCTTAATATAGAACAGTTGGAAGTTTTAGCGGCTGAGATCAGAAAAGGTCTAATGAATCGCCTTTCTAAAAAGGGCGGACATTTCGGTCCGAATTTTGGATTTGTCGAAGCGACGATCGCGCTGCATTATGTCTTTGATTCGCCAAAAGATAAGATCGTTTTTGACGTTTCGCATCAGAGTTATGTGCATAAAATGCTGACGGGACGTAAAGAAGCTTTTTTTGACGACGCTCATTTCAGCGATGTGTCAGGCTATACGAATCCTCAGGAAAGTGAGCATGATTTTTTTAACGTCGGTCATACTTCCACATCGGTAAGTCTTGCCTGCGGACTTGCAAAAGCCCGTGATCTGAAAGGCGATAACGAGAATGTAATCGCAGTCGTTGGAGACGGTTCGCTAAGCGGCGGAGAAGCTCTGGAGGGAATCGATTTTTCAGCTGAACTGGACAGCAATTTTATCATTCTGGTCAATGACAACGATATGTCTATTGCTGAGAATCATGGCGGAATTTACAAAAATCTGAAAGCGCTGCGCGATTCAAACGGCTCATGCGAATGTAATCTTTTCAAAGCAATGGGTCATGATTACCTTTATGTTTCGGAGGGCAACGATATCGGCAAATTGATAGAGGCGTTTGAAAAGGTGAAAAATATAGATCATCCGATAGTCGTTCATATTAACACTTTAAAAGGTAAGGGCTATGCGCCTGCCGAAACCGAAAAGGAGAATTGGCATTGGTGCGCGCCGTTTGATGTGGAAACAGGCGAGCAGAAATTTGGCGGAGCAGGGGAGGATTACGATTCTCTTACCTGTGATTATCTCTTGAAAAAAATGAAATCCGATCCGAAAGTTGCTACGGTCGTTGCAGCCGTTCCCGTATGCATCGGATTTACCGAAGAAAAACGCAAGGAAGCTGGAAAACAGTTTATCGATGTTGGAATTGCGGAAGAACACGCTGTCGCGATGGTATCGGGAATTGCCAAAAACGGAGGAAAACCTGTATTTGCAACTCATTCCAGCTTTTTCCAGAGAACTTACGATCAGATTTCGCAGGATCTTTGCGTAAACGGCAATTCTGCGACGCTTCTTGTGAATACGGCTTCTGTATACGGAATGAACGACGTTACTCATCTTGGAATTTACGACATTCCTATGATGTCGAATATTCCGAATCTTGTATATCTTGCTCCGACAAATTGTGAGGAATATTTTGCAATGTTGGATTGGAGTATCGAGCAGAGCAAATATCCCGTAGCTGTAAGAATTCCATGCAACGGAGTGATACACACCGATAAGCCTGTTGAAAAGGATTACAGCGATATTAACAAATATCAGATCACTCGTCAGGGCGAAAAAATCGCAATAATTGCTTTGGGAGATTTTTATCAGATCGGCGAAGAACTCGCAAAACTTATCGCAGAAAAGACAGGAATTGCTCCGACGCTGATCAATCCTCGATATATTACAGGAATCGATGAAGAAATGCTGGAGAATCTGAAAAAATCTCACTCGAAAGTTATAACGCTTGAGGATGGAATTCTTAACGGCGGTTTTGGCGAGAAGATTGCCAGATTTTATGGTTCATCAGATATGAAAGTGTATAATTACGGTTTGAAGAAAGAATTTCTTGACAGATATTCCGTTAAAGAAGTGTTGGAGGAAAATCATCTTACGCCCGAATTGATATTTAATGATATAAATTAAAGGAGAGAGCTGTTAAGAAATACGGAAGATTTATGACAGGAATAATTGCTGCCGCATTGAATAACGCCGCACATTTTGGGGAGCGGCGCTTGTTTTGTTGGCTTTCAGAATTTCATAATAAAGCTCATAATGTAATCGACCATTTCTTCGGGAGTTTCGATCATACCGGTATCTGCCCATTTTTTGGCGATCTCGGATATCAGAGCCATTTTTCCCGTGGCGCAGTATTTATCCTTGATATTATCCGTACAATTTTCTTTTTTAAGGCTGTTTATTTTTTCGCTGGATTTTATGAAAAATATAGACATATTCTGCATACTGCATATATTTTGCGGCGGCATTTTTTTGCAATCGCGGCTTATCTGATAGAAAAAATGAAAAAGGAATTCGCGCCAGTTTCTTTCATCATTGGAAGTAAGCACAGGAAGAACTTCTTCTTCAAAAAAAGTGTGTCTTTCATCTATCATGAAATCAACGAGTTCGCCTATAGAGTTAAAATTCCGATAAAAAGACGTTCTCGCCACATTTGCTTTTTTCACTATATCGGTAACGGTGATGTCCATATAATTTTTTTCTGAAAGCAGCGTCATAAACGCCCTTTGAATTTCTGTCCTGACAGAAAAACGATTTTTTTCGTTATGAATGATCATGTTACATTTTCCCTCTTTTTTGTACCATTTTAACTGAAATGGTTGACATTATTTTTTCGTTATGCTAATATATATTGTACATTAAATGTTACAATCTGTATCTCTTTATATCAGTATTGTATCATATAAAATCCAATTTGTCAAGAGAGGTTGAGAAAATGTTCAAATTATTGAAGTATCTCAGAAAAAGAGAATGGCTTTTCGCTATATTTGCCGTTGTTTTTATTGTTGCGCAGGTATGGCTCGATCTCAAAATGCCTGATTACATGAATATTATCACTCAGGTATCGCAAGGCGGCGTCGACCCTGATACAGGGCAGGCTTATGTAATGAGCGATATCTGGTCAAACGGCGGAATGATGCTGTTGTGCGCCTGCGGAAGTATGGCGTGTTCGATTATAACCAGCTTTTTTGTAGTAAGGATATCGGCGGATTTTTCCGCAAGACTCCGTGAAGCCCTTTATACAAAAGTTCAGCGTTTCTCAATGTCCGAGATCAATAAATTCAGCACAGCGTCGCTGATAACGCGTTCGACAAACGACGTTCAGCAGGTTCAGATGTTTATTGCAATAGGAATGCAAATGATCATAAAATCGCCGATAACGGCGGTCTGGGCGATCACGAAAATCGCAGGCAAACAATGGCAATGGTCAGTTGCGGTAGCTGCTGCTGTTGCTGTTATGATAATCGGTATTTCGATAATTATGCTTCTTGTTACCAAAAAATTCAAAAAACTGCAAAGACTTACCGATGATCTTAATCAGACGACGCGCGAAAATTTAAGCGGTCTGCGAGTTATCCGCGCATATAATGCCGAAAAATTTCAGGAGGACAAATTCAGCGAAGTTAATGAGGAATTCACATCAACGAATCTGTTTACAGGAAGAGTCATGGCGTTTATGCATCCGCTGATGTCTATGGTCATGAACGGTATTTCACTTGCCATATACTGGATAGGAGCATACATAATTAATGCCGCCGATCTTATGTCGGTGCAGGGATTGTTTGCTGATATGGTAGTTTTCATGTCGTATGGAATGCAGATAATCGCTTCGTTTATGATGCTTGCCATGATGTTCATGATCGCCCCGCGTGCATTCGTTTCGGCAAATCGTATCAACGAGGTTCTTGATACTCATGAACTTATCAAAGAGGGCGGTGGAGTCAGTGAGACTGCTGAAAAAGGAACTGTTGAATTCAGAAACGTTTCATTCAGATATCCCGACGCAGGAGAAGATGTCCTCAGCGAAATTTCTTTTACAGCGCATAAGGGAGATACGATAGCTTTCATAGGGTCAACAGGCTGCGGAAAATCTACTGTAGTTAATCTTGTGTCGCGTTTTTACGACGTTACCGGCGGAGAAGTATTGGTTGACGGGCATAACGTCCGCGAATACAGAAAAAATGAACTTGCAAAGAAAATAGGCTATGTTTCGCAGAAAGCAGTGCTTTTTAGCGGCGATATACGCTCAAACGTAAATTTCGGTGACAACAATGCAGACGCAGGAACAGTTGAAAAAGCTGTCTCTATAGCGCGCTGCAGCGAATTTGTAAACAACGAAAAAGGCGGCATTGACGGAAGAGTTGCTCAGAACGGTTCTAATTTTTCGGGCGGTCAGAAGCAGAGACTTTCAATTGCGCGAGCTGTTGCCAGAGATGCTGAAATATATATATTTGACGATACCTTTTCCGCTCTCGATTACAAGACGGATCGTGAACTCCGCGCTGAACTCAAAAATGAAATGAAAGACGCTACTTGTCTTATTGTTGCTCAGCGTATCGGTACGATCATTGACGCCGATCTTATAATCGTTCTGGAAAACGGCCGGATCGTTGGTAAGGGAACTCACAAAGAGCTTCTTGAAACCTGCCCCGCATATCAGGAAATAGTATACAGTCAGTTGAGTGAGGAGGAATTGAAGAATGCCTAATCATAGAATGGGAAGAGCAATGCCGGCGGTCGGAGCAAAAAATATGAAAAAGGCTCTCGGATCGCTGATCGGATATTGCAAAAAATATATCGGCATAATTATTGCGGCGTTGATTTGTGCTGCGATAAGCGCGATACTTGCCGTAACGGGTCCCGATTACATTTCGCAGCTAACAGAAATAATTACTGACGGAATCAGTTTCAGCGGTGTGAATATTGATCTGGACGCTGTAAAACACGTTGCGTTCATACTTATCGGCATCTATGGCGCAAGTATGATCTTAAGCTATATACAGTCGTTCGTCATGAATTACGTTGCCTGCAATGTTGGCAGAAAAATGCGTACTGATATAAGCCGTAAGATCAATCGTATTCCGCTGAAATATTTCGATTCACATAATTATGGCGATACGCTTTCACGTGTTACTAACGACGTAGATTCCATTTCTCAATCTCTTAATATGAGCATAGGCGCGCTTGTAACGGCAGCGGCAACGCTTATAAGCTGCGTTATTATGATGTTTGTTACAGAATGGAGAATGGCTTTGACCGCGATAGGCGCTTCCTTGGTCGGATTTATAGCAATGGGCGCTATCATGGGAAAATCTCAGCGTTACTTTAACGCCCGTCAGATAAGTCTCGCTAAGGTCAACGGTCATGTTGAAGAATATTATGCGGGTCAGAGTATAGTTAGAGCGTATAATTCGGAAGAAAAAGGACTGAAAGCGTTTAAGGCTGCCAATGAAGAACTTCGTAAAAATACGTTCAAGGCGGAGATCTTTTCAAGTATGATGATGCCGCTTATGTCGTTTATCGGCAATTTCGGTTATGTTGCAGTATGCGTCGTGGGAGCTGCGCTTGCGTTTAACGGCTCGATCAATTTCTCAGTAGTAGTTGCGTTTATGATCTATATCCGTCTTTTCACTTCGCCTCTCGGTCAGATCGGTCAGGGATTTTCCGGTCTGCAATCAGCCGCCGCCGCAAGCGAACGCGTTGCCGAATTCCTTGCAGAAGAGGAACTTTCCGACGAAAGTGCGAAAACTACCGTTCTGAAAGACGTAAAGGGCAATGTGGAATTCGATCATATCAGTTTCGGATATGACGCGGATAAGACTATAATCCACGATTTTTCGGCAAAAATAAAGGCAGGTCAGAAAACTGCAATAGTCGGTCCTACGGGCGCCGGAAAAACTACAATTGTAAATCTGCTGATGAGATTTTACGAGCTTAATAAAGGCACGATAAGCATTGACGGCACGCCGCTTTCTGATATAACCCGCGAGAACGTTCATGATATTTTCGGCATGGTATTGCAGGATACGTGGCTGTTCGAAGGAACCGTGCGTGAAAATCTCACATACGGCAAATCCGGGATTTCAGATGAAAAGCTTATGGATATCTGCTGTCAGTGCGGTCTGAAACATTTTATAATGACTCTTCCGCAGGGACTCGATACGGTGCTGAACGACAATGTAACGATTTCGGCAGGTCAGAAGCAGCTTCTCACCATTGCGCGCGCTATGGTTGAGGACGCTCCTATGCTGATTCTTGACGAAGCCACTTCGTCTGTCGATACAAGAACCGAGATAAAGATTCAGAAGGCAATGGACGCCTTAACAAAGGGCAGAACCAGTTTTGTTATCGCGCATCGTCTTTCAACTATTAAAAATGCAGATATGATCCTTTATATGCGCGACGGCGATATAAAGGAAAGCGGTTCGCATGATGAGCTTATCGCTAAAAACGGTTATTATGCCGAACTTTACAACAGCCAGTTTGTTGGAGCTTAATTAGAGCGTGTTCACATAAAATAAATGTGCGGTACTAAAGCATATGCAGATGAGCAAAATCAAAGATTTTGTTATCTGCGTATGCTTTAGTACTACGCACAAATCCTATGAGAACAAGTTCTTACATAAGTACCATGGCTTTATTTATTGTTGACATATTGTTGCAGTCATGCTATAATTTTTAGTAAGAATTGGAATTTAGATTAACAAGGTCGTGATGATGTGAAATTTAATGAGCAGACAGATTATTTTTCCTTTGGTTGCAAGGACGATAACTACAACTCAATCAATGCTGCATCTGACAATGAAGAATCATTTAACAAGGTTAAATCAATTTTAAGCCGATTAAGAGAACAATATCAAAAAGACAGCGACTATCCGGTGTTTTTATCTGTATCTGTTAAATATGATGAAACCGGCAATATGTTATTGTCTATGCAAACAAAGAAGGAAAAGTTAAAAAATGGCGATGGAATAGATAATCCGGATATCAGAGTTTATTATCTTGTGTACATTGACGAGAATTATAATGGCGTTTCTCCGATAAAAGAAAAAGAACCCTTTTATGATAACTGGTATACTTGGTCGTCAGATACATATTCAGGGTGAATTCTGATTTATATAGTCGACCTACTTGAAATCAAAACAGGTTCTTATTTTGTTACAATTTCAAGTAGGTCGACTATAATAGGACTTTTTGGTTAAAAAATAAAAATATATTTCCGACGCACGAAAATCATGTTTTCATTTGTTTATATAATGGAAATATTATATACAATATTGCACAAATATACTAAGAAGGGGGACGGTAATATGGATGACGGCAATAACACGGCTTTGTATGCTTTTCGAAAATACGGCGATACTGTATTGAGAGCCGCTTATGCCTGCTGCGGAAGTTATACTGAAGCGGAAGACATCACTCAGGATGTTTTTCTTATGCTTCACACGAAACCGCGCAGTTTTGACGGAGATGAGCATATAAAAGCGTGGCTGCTTCGGGTTACTGTCAATAAATGTAAAAATCTTAAACGTAGTTTTCGCTTCAGCCGCACGCGTTCCATGGAAGAGCTTGATGATGCGGCGGCGGCTTATAATATAGATACAACGCATATCGAAATGAAGGAGCTTATCGCTTCGCTGCCAAAAAAGTATTCATCCGTTATTTTCCTTTATTATTACGAGGGATATAAAATTGCCGAGATAGCGGAAATACTTGGGAAAAATGCCAATACGGTCAGCTCGCTGCTGAACCGCGGAAGAGAAAAACTGAGACATGAGTTGACTATGACAGAGGAGGAGACGCTGTGAATAATAACGATTATAAAGATTTTTTTAACAAAATCAAATGCAGCCCCGAATTCAAAGTGAAAATGGAGGAACTGCTGTCAGCGGCGGATAATTCTGAATATGCCGACAGTGTAAGCGACGTTGAGTATATGCCGAAAATCAATGTTCACAAATGGACTGCTTTGGCAGCTTCTGTCATACTTGTACTTGGATTGGGCGGCGGCGCGATATTTATGATGAATAACGTTCAGCCGGTTCAGCCTCAGGTCAGCGTCTCAAAAGCTCCCTCCCAAAAAATTGCTCCCAACAATGACGTCGTGCCTGATTTCAGCGAAATGGGAATTGCACAACTGAAATTTTCTGATATTTCGGGCGATGAAAGTATTGATGTTCTTGATTTCGGAGAATTGCCAAAAGACGCTAATGAAGCCGTAATGGAAAATCTCAGCCGCGGAAACTGGACAGAGAGCGATGTTTTTTATATTTCGGACGAATCTGTTTCGCTCACTTTAACTTGGGATGACGATCATGAAACGGAATATACCGTTTATGGCAGCGGTAACGCCATATTTTCCCGCGACGGTGAAGAGCATTATTTTTCCATAGACAATTACTACAGCCTTGTGGGAATAATTGCCCGTTATTTGCCGTACTGCAACTGGAATGATCTTGTTTCGGGCGACAACGGAGTCCGCATAGCCGATATATTCAAAGAAAATCTTGGCAGCATCGAGCTGATCTCAAATTATCAATATAATTCGGATAATGGAATATGCTTTTTCAACAGCGCACTGTATGTGGCATATATAAACGACAAGGGAATTATTACCGTTCAGTATCTGACAAATCAGGGAACGTATAAAACTGTATATTTTAAAAGTTCTGAAGAAATGTACTGGCAGATGTGCGAGCTGCTGAATATTTCTGTTGGCGTGACTTCCACGAAAAGCAGCGTATCTGTTGACGCTGTTATTTCTTCTGACAATGAAAAAGTTTATTCCGCTGCCGAAAAAGCGTTCAAGAATGCAAAAAATGTAACTTTCACTACCGGCGGCGGTCAGGTCGAAAATAGCTGCAAATTTGAAGCGGTCGATCTTGAATTTCTTCTTACGGCTGTAAAGTCTTTGAAATGGAGCGCCAAGAAGGAAAATCATATTAACGGCGATCAATTTGTAATCGGCGATATCATTATTTCAAAACAGGGCGAAATATACATCAAGGAAAGCGGAATGCTGTATTCTGCCGACGGTCAGGATCTTGCAGTTCTTATTGACGCACTGACGAATATTACAGAATCCTCCGACATAGAGAATATTGCCTATATGCTTGCTTCGTCAAAAAATAATTTTTCTACAGTTTCGGGATATCTGAGCAGAAGTTTCAGCTATAACGGCGTTAATATATCGGGCGGCGGTCTCGCTTATTGGGATAAAACGAATTCAAATGAGTATATTGTTATCGGAAACGGCGATAATTCTTATGAATTTATTATGGAAAGCGGTTATTGGACTTTCATCCAGCGCACGGACAGTTATGGAGCAGGTAATGATAATAACGGCGATTCGGCTATGCCTTCGGAAAACGCAGCGGTATCTCATACGAACGGATTCAGATTTTACGATACGCCGCTGATCGATCTTGAAGCGACTATATCAGAAGTTCAGAATATTCTTGATCGTGTAATTGAATCTCCTTATAATGTTGAATCTATGGAAACTACAAAATCAGCAGACGGAGCGTATGTAGATTTAGTTTATAATGAAGATACGGGCTGGTCTACAAATCTGATATTTTCTCTCGACAGCAATGGAATGCTTACTTATATGTCAAAATCGGTTTTTGGAGCGGATTCCGCACTGATTTCCATTGAAGAATTCGCTCTTGACGACTGCGTTTATGACAGCGGAGCTTTCGCTATTCCAGAATTGACCAACGAGCAGAAATCCTATATCGAAGAAGCAAAATCATGAGATCGCGGTCATATCAGCATGAAGATCGGGAAAAAGCTTACCAGATAACGGCAGCGCGCTTCCCATATTAAAAGAAAAATGCATATCCCCACAAGACACAGTCTGAAAACGACTGTGTCTTTTTTTGATCCGGAAGAGTTTATCAGACTTCCGAGAATCGAGAAAAGTACGGTGAAATGGCATAAAAATGAAGCTGCATAGAAAACATTGGATTGAAAATCGCCATTGTGATAATAACCTGCCATGAATGTAAAATTCTGCCAGGTATAGGCAATTTTTTCAGCAATGTGATTTAAAAATCCGAAAAATCCCTGCTCTTTAAGTTTATATGTTAATCTTGAAAAAATGGCATGATTTCTGCCTTCCGACGGCAGACTTTGTGTGAAAAGAAAATCTTCGCTGTTATATCCTCCTCGACCGTCCGCGCTCATCATGATCCAGTGTATGAGTGGAAACGCTTTTTCTTTTAGCTGTGCAGCGGAAATTTTCAGCAGCCGCAGACATATCGCTGCAATCAGTTTGCACATGATAAGGCAGGGGAGCGCCGTGGATATGTAATTGCGAATTTTTTCCCTGTTTAAAGCCATATCGAGTATAATTGCAATAAGAAGTATTATGGCGCTGCCTTTCATTTTGTACGCTGTCCCTATTAATGCTCCGCATAATATCAGTATTATCATACGATTGGTTTTTCTGTATTTTAGATAACTATATAATGCGCACATTATTATTGGCATAGCCATTGAATCAGTGTAAAAGAACAGCGAATATGTGATCATTGGCGTGAAGAGCATTCCGCGTATTGCGCAGATCATCGCTTTTGAGGGCGAATGAACGAGTTCTGCGCATCTGCACATCATGAAATAAGATAATGTCAACCCTAACGTATTAACTGCCGTCGGAAGAAAATCAGTAATATTTCCGCTGATGACATATTCTGTTTTATAAAGCATATATATTACTGAAAACAGCAGATGATTATTGGGATAAACTTCAAAATAATCATTATGATACGATGGTATTCCGCTGTAAATATCGTTGCCGAGTATGAGATTTTTTGCTCCTGCGCATAAATATGCAAGATCGTTTTTCGGAGTCAGATCGGCAAGAAAAGCAGTCAGTATTTGTGAAGCGAAAAGTAAAAGACAGAATGCCGCGGTTATCCGCCGATATTGGCAAACGCTGATATAAGAAAGTTTTTTCTCTAATTTTCCAAGAAAAAATGCTGCCGCTGCTGAGATAATAATTCCAATAACCGCAATATATTTATATGATGAACGATATACTATCGTGCTGTATGCCGCAATAATTACAACGGCTGCAAATACGATAAGCGAGAATTTATTGAATATTTTTAATAAGCGTTCCATAAATATGCCTCCTTTTTTTCAACTATATTATACATATCCTTTTTTAAAATTTTTCGACATTAATCTTAATTTTTTCTTAGGGTTTGTTTGAAAAATAGCTATATTCGGAAATATGCACAGAAATTACTGTATGTTAGAAGAGAATCCGAAGACAGACCGTCGCCTGACGAGGATTTTCAACGACGCAGACAGTGATT
>CAJTLC010000001.1:1220-203572 GCA_910576995.1 uncultured Ruminococcus sp. | reverse complement strand
AAAGACTATGAAATCAAATCTGTTTATTCTGAAACTATGGTTATTATTTCACATCTGCACACCCTGTTAAATCGTTTTTAGCCTATTGGTACAAGTTCTTAATCTTTCTTTTGGTGTGAGAGCAAGATACCCATCTACTCCTGCTGTTCTCTTTCCAGTATTAACCTGTGTTACTCTTCTGATAGAAATTAATAAGTTGGCTTTTGAATTAAGAAGAATTCTTTGGAGTTCACGCACTTTACGTTTATCTCCGTCAATTTCAGCTTGATATATACGCTGTTGTAATTTAACAACATATTCATCGGGTCGTTTCCAAGATATTTGGTTCCAGTCGATATAGTCGGGTATTGTGGACTCGTCAAGAGTATTCATCATCAAATACCGCCTTTCCTTTAAATTACTTTTCGTTTTATTTTCAAGTTGTACACCAGTTGGAAGTCGGCACACTTTCGTGTTATGCCATAGGCATTATCCGGCAGATTATTCGCTTTTTCCTGTTCTTTCGAACTGCCGGCGTTCGCTTTTTCCAACATCCTATGCCCACTGAGGAATTGGGTCTTTTTTGCAATTGACTTACCATTTACATGGACCTCATTGGGTTTACCAAGTTCAGCTTGTATTAGATATGATTAGGTTAGGTTTCTCTTATACGCCGATGAACAAATCGGGTTATCTGCCAGATATTCGGGGGAACATCCTTCCGTGTTTCATAAAATGTAAGCATACATATCCAATCCTACACCTGCACTGACGACGTTTTATCAGAGATTCATTTTCATTAACCATACTAATCTTTCCCTTGCCTGCTTCATCATGGATACTAGAATCCGCTTCGGCTTTACCTCATGCAACCTACCTCAAAATTACTTCTGACGCAGTTTCGGTCGGGAATACCCTTGATAACTAGGGCAGCAGTTTTCTACACTAATATCTTGGCGATCAAGCTGCTTCTTGTCGCACCCCCCGGTTAGCACCGTGCATGCGAGCTTTCCCCGCACACGGCGCCCCATCAGTATTGCAATTAAGTTAGATTAGTATTAGTTTCAAAATAAATATAATTATATTTCGGCATTTCCTGCCAACACTCGAAATTTGTTTACTTTATCAAGCTGAGATTTATTAGGCTTAATTTTATTAAGATATGTTTTTATTGTTTCAGGCTTGACAGCGTGTATCAATCTGTGAACATCTGTATGAATTATCACAAGATTTTTATATTCGTCTGTTCCACCTTGACTTATCGGCTTTTTATGATGACAATGTATTTCATCAATCCACAGCATTTTACCCGTAACTGCACATTTTCCGTATTGAGCGGCATACAGCGAAATCCGATTATCCATATATTCTATACTTCTGCCATATGGTTTAGCTTTTGCAAGCAGATGCATAGTTTTGATAACATTTTCATCGAATTTCAAAGTTTTATGAATTTCTTCTCTGCCCTCTGGAGAATATTTGCATATTCTTGCTTTCTTGTATCTCGGGAATTTTGTCTGTATATAGCTGACAGGTATCATTGATAAATCGCTGATAAACATCAGTCTTTTACTCTTACCATAACGCTCAGCTATATATTTCCTGTGAATTGTTCCCGATTTTTTTAATAACCACCATAATCGATTGTAAATAAATATTCGCAGTTTTCCATAAATTTCTTCGCAGTCGCAGCTGATATGAGTTGCATATTTATAGTAATTATGAATACCGACTACCATGATATTGTAACAATTAATCTCGATAGCCATATCTCGTTTATCCCTGCTATGCTGAATCTTCTTTACTTGCCTTTTCAGGTTTTCGGTTACTTGTTTCATAGCTTTTTGTGACATATAAGATTCTACTGCAAATTTATTCCTCTTTCTGACGGCTCTTAATTCAAATCCTAAGAATTTGGATTTATGCTTTTTCAGATTTACAACCTTGGATTTTTCTTCACTGACTTCAAGCTTCAATCGCTCTTTCAGCCACTTCTTTACTGCAATAAAAATTTTGTCTGCGTCACTGCGTTTGCGACAGAAAATTTTGAAGTCATCTGCATATCTTACCATGTACATTTCTTTTAATCTACTGTTTCTGAGCGCTCTGTACACGTTGTTTTTATTAGCCGTACCATTTTCATAGGACATTTGGTATTTACTATGCGTAATCATATTTTCCCATGAATTTTAATACCTATATTACTTTTGTAATATTGACTCGTGGCTGTCCCTCCGTTTTCCGTTACTGAAAACATCATCAGTAATGCCACTGCTTTACCCACGATTTAAACAGCTTATTTTTCTTCGTCTGTACTGCTATTGCGTATCGTAGGTTGCTGCGTTCCGATAATCTTATCTTTACATATGCACTTAGGCGTCTGCTATGAGCCTGACAGCTTGGCAGTGCCTGTAACACTGCAAGGCATTTCATACATTTGACTTTTACTTTACCCCACTGTCATCATATGAAAACAGTCTGCACATTTCTATGCAGCAGAAATATAGACCCGTACATTCGCAGTTTTGTCGGACGTTCCCGTCATTCTCGCCATATACATTTTATAGACCCCCGACCTATAGGATACACCGTTCACCTCAGAACCGCTTTCGTTCCGCTTGCACGGATTACGGTATCTTTCAGCCGACTTCACCGAGCTTCTGACCATTCCAATTTCTCAAAATCGCCAGTCGGAGTATCAGAGAAAGCATTTCAAGGCGTTACCCTCTCATTCCACTCCTCGGATTATCAGTTCTCCTAATAAAGAAAACTTTTCACATTCTTTTATTAGTGCCTAATCTTTTCAATCAGGAACGTGTCGCACTATTTTCCTTTTCAAAAAATACCGTAATTCCCAGTGATTTCAGTTCACGGATATTTTTCAGGCAATCCTTTGTATTTCGGGCAAAACGGCTGATTGACTTCGTATAAATCCTATCGATTTTACCTTTGCGGCAGTCGTTCATCATACGCTGAAAATCTTCTCTCTTATCCTCGCAAGTTCCCGTCACGCCCTCGTCAGCATAAACATTTATCAGTATTTCAGTTTCGCTGTCTGCGAGGAAATTCTCGTAATATTTGAGCTGCGCCATGAAAGAATTGATCTGATCTTCAGAATCCGAACTTACTCGGCAGTAAGCTGCACAGCGGATCATCCTGCTTTTTTCTTCCACTATTGTCGATTGTATCACCGTTACTGTCGGCATTACTGTCACCCCCGCTTCACCAACAAGGATACCATATTTTTTGTAGAATTGGTATCACCAAACCTGACAAAATTAATCTTCAAAATCTGTCTGATTCATACATTTATCTGCGTCCGACGCCGCTTTGCACAGGCAAATTGTAAATACTCCGACTGTACCTCCGAATATAGAGCCTAAAATAAATCCTAACATATTAATTTCTCCTTATACTGCGTCCTTTGAGGACGGAAATTTCCTGTAAATATCCTCTGTATTTCTACTGTTCAGACTCGTTTTTTCATTCTCCGCAAGAAGCTTTTCAAGCCTGTTCTTCACAAAAGTTTCTGTGATAAAATCAGCAAACTCCGCTTGTCCAAACTTAGCAATTGACCTTCACCCCTATGCTTATTTTTACTGCTTTATCCACCTTCTCCATTATTTCCAAACCAACCGAACCCACATATCTCAGCAGTCTGTTACGATCAATCGTGCGTATCTGCTCCGCAAGAACAATGGATTTTTTGGGAAGCATTTTCGAACCGCAGATATGAATATGAGTGGGCATATTATTCTTTTTTGCCGATGATATCGGCAGCACGACTACTGTTGGACTATATTTGTTTCCAACGTTATTCTGCACCACCAGAACCGGTCTGATACCGCCTTGTTCCGAACCGATTATCGGATCAAGATCGGCGTAAAAAACATCTCCGCGTTTAATCAGCATTTTTATCATTCCTCACTTCTGTCATCTTAAAACCTTTCTTATTTCTCACGTAGCTTTGAAATTGGCAGAAAAGAACGTTGGTATCTTTCACATTCCAAATACAACCATAACATGGATGACAATCCGGTAAAATGCAAACCGCCGAAGATATCCTGATCCCATAAAAACCACGCATATGCTTTGATTTTTCTTTCATTTCCTTCACTCCAAATTTATGTAAAACTGCGGTCTGCACTGCAAACCGCAGTAATAACTCATTTTGCCTATGCGGTATTTATCCCTGATATCCGCCGCACACGGAACTTTACAGGCGATCGGCAGCTTACCGATCTCATGGAAATCTCATCCCTCCGAGGTTCTCCCGAAGCCGTCCTCATTGCCTGATTCCCCGATCAAGGGGTGCTGTGACTGGACGGAAGTATCATTATCCTCCTGCGTTTCATTGCCGTTCCGGAAAGCTGTTCCGGATTTTGAAGCTGCATATTTCTCGCTCGCTCTTTCAAGGTCTTGGCGCATGGCTTCTGCGGCTGACGATTTTTAGACCGCCCGTGTGATTAACGTACCTGTAAAGTTGATATTCAATTTTCAAGTTACTGTGAGCAACGATCCTTTTCATCGTCCTCTGCTTTTACTGGCAACAAAATCGCAAAACTACAGGGATTTATTTTTCAATTTTTATCATTTTCAGCATTTTAACCAAAATCCTATTTACTTTCTCATTCGTAGTTTGTTGATATATGCCATAATTTATGGCAAGTTCATTTTGACTTTTTCTATTCCAGAAAAGCTGATAAATAATTTCACGCTCGTAAGGCTTAAGTTTTTTCACAACCTTTTGCAGCTGTAAAACATATTGTTCCGTGCTGAGTTGTTCTAAAATCACCTCGTCGAACGGTACAATCGTGCTGTCATAAAAAAATGCCTGAGCAGTATCGCTGTATGTATACTGCTCAAGCATTATTGGAACTACTTTTTTACCAAGCTTATCCCTTTGCGTATAATCATAGTGGTTTTTCTTGGAAAAGTAGTCTTTGTATTCGTTTTCTTCACATTCCAGAACGCTGTCGCCGAAGCTGATAAACCAGCGGTTCTTATCTTCCTTGGCTTTGAGATACTCCGATTCCGTAAATTCGGAATATTTCTTGCCGCCAATTTGTTTGTTGTATTCATAATATTTCGTTTTCAAAATAAAAAAGCCGACCTTTCGATTTTTTCTTTAAATCAAAAGATCGGCTTTATGGATATTTGGCTGTTATGCACAGCCATTTAGTTGTTAAAATCATTATTTTTCTTTCTGTTTAACGTCGTCAGGGCATAAAAAAGAACCCGCACAATACGCAGACTCACGATTAACCTTAAATAATATTAAATTTTGTTAAAAAACCTCCGTTCCGCTTAATGCAGAACGGAGTAAAGAATTATAACTTAACTTTTTAGATTATTTTGCTTCAATAAAATTTATTTTATATGGGAATACAAAACTTTTCTTAGATATACGACTCCCACAATATTATAGACGATTCCTATAAAAGAAAGAATCATCCAAAAGTATGCCATTACATAATCAAAAAGCATTGCGATTGTAATCCAAATAGAGCAAACAATTACAAAAAGAATTAACCATTTAATTCTATTTTTATACGTATATTGATCTCTTAAAAATTTATAATAATAAAATTTATCATCAATTTTTTTAGTATCAATAATAATTATTTCATTACTAGAACAATTTTTTAAATTACTCCTTTTTAATTTATAAGTTTCATTAATAGAATGAAAAATCCAGTTTTCACGTCTTTTTTTTGGATCATAAGAAAACAAGAAAAACTCTACATCTATATTTGAACTATAAATAAAAGTGTAAACTGAAAAAAATGAACATGAAATCAATTTCCGGCCATTATTGTTCATTTCTTTTAACCATTGCTCTATAAATAAATGTCTAAAAGGTGGACTCCATTTAAATTTTTTTATTAGAAGATTATTTCGATCTCCTTTGTACAAGTCTTTTTCCTTGATCATATCCACATGACATACCGCCTCCAACAAATGATCCTATGCTTGAATTAGCACCCCTATATGTATTAATTAATTTGGTAGCTTGAATAGAAAATTTATTTGCTTGGCGGTATAATGCAGAATGTCCTTGACCTGCAGATTGTCTAAGATAACCCGTTAACCGTTTGCCTAGTGCTTTTCCAGCCAATTCCTGACCCTTCTTTTCAATAGAACCAAACATTTTTTTCCTACTGCTCCTCCTACTAAAGAGGTTGCTGCACCCATTACTGAACTTTCTACAATACTAAAACCATCAACATCCGTAAAAATATTCTTTTTTTGGGTTGGATGCTTTTGGTTATACTGATGATTACCATATACTTGGTTTGCATAGTTTCCTACTCCGCTTACTGCAGCAGTTAAACCAGCTTGAGCAAAAGCACCTAAGCCAGTAGCCGCTATAGCTCCACTGGCAGCGCCAACACCTGCCGAAATCAATGTACTACCTAAATCAAAGCCCTTTCCACTTGAAACATCCGAGATGACTTGTGTTACTGCTCCAACAACTGCCCCAACTGCTGCACCGATTACAATACGACGGCGAAATGCGTATCGTTAAGGTCAAGGAATCAGGAAATGAAACCGCTTCTTACACCTATGACGCAAACGGAAACAAGAAGTCCGAAACTATTGCAAACGGCGTAATTTCGACATATACCTACAACAAAGCGAACAGAATTACAAGGATTGAAAACAAATCAGGTAATAGTACCATATCGAGCTACGAATATTCCTATTATCTTGATGGTTCTGACGCTTGCAAAGTGCGCAATGAAAGTGGTATAATAGAATCAACGTCATATGAATACGATGGTCTGAAAAGACTGACTAAGGAGTCTGTCAAGGTTGGTAACAATACGACCGACACCTATACATACGAGTATGACGATTATGGCAACCGCTCCAAAATGACCGCATCCGGTTCTGAAAATTATGTAACTGAATACAATTATAATGACGCTCAGGGCAAGTATACGGCTCTGCTTCAGAAAGAAGTAAAAACTGTTGAAGATGAGAATTCTCTCAAGCTTCAGGACAATGTAAAGCAGACGGTTTACACTTATGACAGAAACGGCAATCAGGTTAAAAAAGTTGCCGACGGCAAAACTGAGACTAACAAGTACGACGGTTTGAATCAGCTTATTGGCTTTACCGACGGCGATACGACAGCAAGCTACAAGTACAATGCAAGCGGATTGCGCTATGAGAAAACTGTTGACGGTCAGACGATAAATCATGTCTGGGACGGCAGCAAGCAAATTATTGCGGACGTTATCGACAACCAGTTCTATGAGGCTGACTGCTACATCCGTGGCACAAATCTTGTTGCGAAGTACCACTACAGAAACGGCGATAAGTCCGAGTACACTTACTACACTCAGAACGCTCACGGCGATGTTGTTAATCTCACAAATGCCAATGGCGAAGTTACAAAGAAGTACACCTACGACGCTTTCGGCGTTGAGAAAAACATCGATAAGAACGATACAAATGCGTTCCGTTACTGCGGCGAATATTTTGACTCTGAATCTGGTACTATATACCTTAGGGCGAGATATTATGATCCGGAGATCGGTAGGTTTATCTCTAGAGATAGCTTTGTCGGTAAAAATGAAGATCCGCTTAGTCTGAACCTATACACTTATTGTGCTAATAATCCTATTGTTAATATTGATCCAACAGGTCACTTTTGGAATAGATATGAGTTATCGTATTCGGACGACATACCTGTATACATCTTGATTTGAACGCCTGCGTTGTTGTAGAAATATTTTGTGATGTTCTTTTCACCGTTTGCAGTACCGTCGCTGAGAATTACCTTTTCAAGCAGTCCCATAGCGTTGTACTGATTCACAGTAACGCTGTTTTTGTTATCGTCAACGTTCTGAATAACCTTGATAATATTGCCGTTTTTGTCGTACTGATTTTCAGTAACAGAGTACTTATCGCCCTCGAAAGGCGAAGAAGTTTTGGTCAGCTTGTTAAGGTAATTGTACTCATATTTTGTGGTATTTCCCAAAGCGTCAGTCTGACTTTTCAGCTGTCCGTTTGCGTAATATTCGCACGTTCTTTTAGTCTCGCCGTTAATTTTTTCTTCAACTGTATTTCCTCTGAAATCGGCAAGAGTTTCGCTAACAACCTGCTTTTCAGCGGTGATGTAGGTGGTCTTGATTGTTCTAAGTTTTCCACTAACAAACTCGTATGCCGTTGATGTTAAAATCTGATTATCGGCATTGGCGCTTGACTTGAAATACGCTGCAATTTCACGCTGCAAACCGTCGTATTCGGTAACGCTGATCGTACCGTCGGGATTGGTCTTTTCAATTGCCTTGCCGTATGCGTCATATTTGAAAGAAGTCACGTTTCCAAGTGCGTCGGTCTGAGTTTTTACCGCTCCGCTTGGATAGTAAGTCGTCAGCGTTCCGTGGCTCTTGTCGGCTGAGAAATTAGGTGCATATTCGGCAGTTTTTCTGCTTAACTTATCGTATTCTGAAATCGTAATTGCAGCAGTTGAACCTGTACCAAAATCCTTTGTCTTTGTAACATTGTTGAACTTGTCGTATTCGTATTCTTTGACAGCATAAATATTTTTAGAAATATCAACGCTTGTCTTTTCTTTAGACACCTGAAGCTGTGAATTGTACTCGTATTCGACCGAGTTTACAACAATATTTCCGTCCTTAATTTCCTTTTTAATCGGAAGTCCCTTTGCATAACCGGAAGTACCGTAAGTATACTCGGTCACATTCCCCTCGGCGTCTGTAATTGTGCGGATAAGACCTGCGATTTCTGCTGTTTCGCTTGCCGGATAGTAGGTGTAAACAGTCATTGCGTAATCAGCTTCATTGATTACAGAATCGATGCTGAAATTATTTACAAAAGTCGATGCATCGCTGACAGCGGACAAACTCTGATAACTTTTTACAACATAAACTGTGACTTTCGAGCATAATTACTGCCTTCGGATTCCACCAGCATACCATCTCCGCTGTCATAGTCAACCATAAGCAGACAATGTGCGGTATCATTGCTGTCGATATACATCAGGTCACGGTTTTGGGCGATATACGGATTATCGCGCAGAGGATGATCCTTCAGCTCTAAAAAACTTTCCTCGTAAAGCGTGATCACTTTCTCAACGATGATCTCACGTGTGTCATAGCTGCTTTGCTTGTGATTAAGCGTACTGTTAAATTTTAACTATTTCCTCCCTTCGGAAACAAAAAAAGCCGCTTTGTTTAACATCACTTTAATTCGTGATATTAGACAAAACGGCTTTTAAAACTTTAGGTACTATTTTATATATTAAAAAAGGCATATCTGAGATTATTTTTCCCAAATATGCCTTGAATTTTTCCTAAATATTCCTCTGCGAGGGTTCGAATCCTTCCTGTTCGTGAAAATGCCGAAAAAGCATCTATGGTTTTGACCTTGAATTTTTTGCCTCTAAAATGCAAATAAAGCCCGTAACTACGGGCTTTAAAGGGTGGACATCTATTTTGTTCCACAAGTATGGCGTGCCTGGAGGGATTCGAACCCCCGACCTACTGGTTCGTAGCCAGTCACTCTATCCAGCTGAGCTACAAGCACATTTTGTCCTCACAACAATATATATTATACATCAACTTTTCCAATTTGTCAAGGTTTATTTAGAAATATGTACGAATGCACTTAATATTTTCTAAAAAAATGTTTTTTTTATATAAATTGCCTTTTTTTTAAAATATGCTTGACAAATTTAGAATTCTCTGGTATAATAATAACTGTTGTGAGACATTAGCTCAGCCGGTAGAGCATACGCCTTTTAAGCGTAGGGTCGAGGGTTCAAATCCCTCATGTCTCACCATGTTGATGCTATAAAAAGATGCACACTGAAAAGTCCGTTGTTTATAGCGGACTTTTTTGCATTTAAAAACAAAAATACTCTCAAACCAAATATGAGATGACATTATTATATCACTATCTGGCTTGAAAGTCCGGATTTTTTAATAAAATTTACAGTGTATTCATAAAAACCGTCACACGATCTATTGCAGATCATATGACGGTTTTAATTTTTCTTAGCTTAATGACATTAACCTAGGGCTTGTTTGAAAAATAGCTATATTCGGAAAAATGCACAGAAATCACTGTATGTTAAGAGAGAATCCGAAGGCATACTGTCGCCTGACGAAGATTTTCGACGACGCAGACAGTGATTTATGGGCGTTTTTCCGAATGTATGGATTTTTCAAACAAGACCTAATCAAGAAACTTTTTTGCTTCAAATTATTCAACAGTAACGCTCTTAG
Source organism: uncultured Ruminococcus sp. (assembly GCA_910576995.1). Lineage (GTDB taxonomy): Bacteria > Bacillota > Clostridia > Oscillospirales > Ruminococcaceae > Ruminococcus. The sequence goes on along the minus strand of CAJTLC010000001.1, from coordinate 193,331 downwards.
CGAGGTTTCTGGGCTTGTCTACATCGAATCCTTTAGCCACGGAAACGTAATAACCAAGCAACTGAAGCGGAATTACCGACAAACTTCCCGCAAAGTGAGGATCTGTCTGGGGAATATATACCGTGAAATCAGCAAGATCTTCCATGCTGTAATTTCCGTAAGTTGTAAGTCCCATAAGTGAAGCGCCGCGGCTCTTCACTTCAACCATATTGCTTACGGTCTTTTCGTAAAGATCAGGCTGAGTCAGTACGCCGATAACGGGAATGCCGTTTTCGATAAGGCTGATGGGACCGTGCTTCAATTCGCCTGCCGCATATGCCTCCGAATGAATATAGCTGATCTCTTTCATTTTAAGGCTGCCCTCGAGACCGATAGCATAGTCGATTCCCCTGCCGATAAAGAATGCGTCTTTGCAGGCGGCAAACTTATTTACATACCACTGGATACGCTCTTTATCTTCAAGTATTTTCTCGATCTTGCCCGGAATCGTATCGAGTTCAGCAAGGAGTTCGTCATATTTAGACTGTTCCATTTCTCCTCTTGCAAAGGCAAACTGCATGGCAAGAAGATAACCCGCGATAAGCTGAGTACTGTATGCCTTAGTTGTGGCAACCGAAATTTCCGGACCTGCAAGGGTATAAAATACATTATCAGCTTCACGCGCAATCGAAGAGCCTACAACGTTAACTATTCCCATAGTTTTTACACCGTTGTCCTTAGCCATTCTCAAAGCTGCAAGGCTGTCGGCTGTTTCGCCAGACTGACTGATAATTATTACCAGACTGTCCTCCATAAGCTTCATTTTTCTGTAGCGGAATTCGGACGCAAGTTCAACGCGAACCGGAATAGTAGTAAAATCCTCAATAACATACTGAAGCGCCATTCCCACATGATAAGCAGAACCGCAGGCAACAATATATATCTGACGAAGCTTCGCCATTTCTTCATCGCTCAGACCTATCTCGCTGAAAGTGATTTTTCCGTCCTTTACAACTGAATTTATCGTATCTCTTATAACCTTGGGTTGCTCGTGTATTTCTTTGAGCATAAAATGTTCATAACCGCCCTTTTCGGCAGCTTCTGCATCCCACTTTATCTCAACAAGCTCTTTGCTTATCTCCTCGCGGTCAATATTGTAAAAAAATACGTCGCCCTTTGTAAGCTTTGCAATTTCCATATTTCCGATATAGTAAACGCTTCTTGTATATTTCAGGATAGCAGGAACGTCGGAGGCAACATACGTTTCACCGTTTGCGATACCTATGATCATTGGACTGTCCTTGCGCGCAGTATAAATTTCGCCCGCATGATCATTAAACATTACACAAAGAGCATAAGAACCTCTTATACGTATCATTGCGCGCGCGATAGAATCAACAGGACCGAGATTATACTTTTTATAATAGTAATCGATCAGCTTAACAGCAACTTCCGTATCGGTCTGCGATTTGAAGCTGTATCCGCTTTTAGTGAGTTTTTCGCGAAGTTCCTGATAATTTTCAATAATACCGTTATGAACGGCAACAACGTTATTATCGTCGCTTTCATGGGGATGAGCATTAACTGTTGAAGGCTCGCCGTGAGTAGCCCAGCGCGTATGTCCTATACCGCAGTTTCCGCGAACGGCGTCGCCGTTATTCGTCATTTTTTTAAGAACCTCCAGCTTGCCTTTCGCCTTTATAACGGTAGCTTCCGCTTCACCGTCGCGAACTGCAATGCCGGCTGAATCATATCCTCTGTATTCAAGCTTGGAAAGACCGTCCAAAAGAACCGGAGCGGCCTGTGCATTACCGGTAAAACCAACAATTCCACACATTGATAGTGTCCTCCTATTCTGCATAATATATGCAATTTTATTATATCATACAAACACATCATATGTCAAGGTTAAAAGTGAATAATTTCATATATTTATTATTTATTTTTTATAATTATAAATAAAACCCCCGAAAGCAATTTAATTTTACTGCTTTCGGGGAATCGTTAATTTAATTATTCGCTTTTCTTTTTCTTTGAACTTCCTATTTCAGTCTCATAAGCGATTTCCTCAAATTCTCCGGATGCACAGGCTGCGTCCTCTATGAATTCAAGAGCGTTGCTGTCGAAATAAACCCAGATACAGAACGCAGCAAGACCTTCATTATTCTTAATGTTGATGTAATAATCAATAGTATCGCCCTGTTTGCAGGCAATGTTGTCGCCATAGAGAACCATTCCTGTTTCGCCGGAAACATCGGCAGGTTCAATATCACCGTTATTTACTCTGATAGTACCGTCGATAGATTTGCTGGTTGAATTGAGCGAAACGCCTGCAATGCTTGACAGATCGTGTGTAACTCTTATTTTATAATCGCCGTCAGGGATATTTTCCTTAACCTTGAACGACATTTTCAGCATATCGCCTTCAAAGTAGAAATTCTCATTCTTCGAAATATCAAGCCACATGAAGTATCTTCCGTCGTTTGCAGCAGTGTAGTTGGAATTGTTGTTATTATTATCATTATTGTTTCCGTTTGACTTTGAAGGAGTTGTTGAATTATTATTGCCGCTGTTTCCGCTTGACGAAGGCTTTTTAACGACAGTAGTGACCTTAACGGTTTCAGTCACCGTTTCACCCTTAGCGTCTGTAACCGTTTCTCCGCTCGCATCGGTAACAGTCACAACCTCAGTAACCGGCTGACCTTTAGAATCGGTAACTTCTTCTACAACTTCCTCCTCTTTTGCCGAAGTTTTGTTGTCGGCAGAAGATGTATCATCGTCCGAAGTCTCAGGATCGGGAGCGTTGAGATCAACCTGTGTATTGCCGAGAGTCAAGGACTCTCCGTCGCTGGATTTTCCGACCTCAAGAGCATACTGCGTAATAGCCTCATCTGAACCTTTTTTCTTTTTATCTCCGCATCCTGCCATGCTTGTAGCAGCCACACAAAGTACAGCAAATACTGCAATTATCTTTTTTGTAATATTTTTCATGGTATCATATCCTTTCAAGAATATTTCAAGTCAAAGGCAACTCGTCTGTTACCACTTATATTATACATTAGCTTTTTCAATTTGTCAAGTCAAATTTCAAATTGTAATCAATTATTTTATAAAACATCACTTCATTTTCACATAAATCATATCTTGTACACATAGTGTCCCTATATTGACAAATAATGCGGATTATGGTAGTATTTATTATTATCGAAAATAAGAATTCATAAGGAGAGATTATGTTTAAAAAATTCAGAAAAAAGTACATAGGCAATAAAACATTCTACAAAAACGTTCTTTTTATGGTCGTTCCCATGATATTGCAGAATCTTGTTACCAATTTCGTCAGCATGATAGACAACATCATGATAGGACAAACGGGAACAGAACAGATGAATGGGATCTCGATCATAAATCAGTTTATATTCGTATTTAATATTACCGTTTTCGGCGCAGTTTCCGGAGCAGGAATATTCGGCGCGCAGTTTTTCGGCAAGGGCGATCATGAGGGTCAGAAATTTTCAGTGCGTTTCAGACTAATTATGTGCATGATAATTGTAGCTGTAGCATCTGCGGTTTTCAGCATATTTGACGATCAGCTTATATCTCTTTTCTTAAGCAAAGACGACGCACCCGAAAAAATTGCCGCCACTCTCAAATACGGCAAGGAATACATGACTATAATGCTTATCGGGCTTCTTCCATTCGGTGTCGGTCAGGCTTATTCCAGCGCAGTACGTGAATGCGGAGAAACAAAGATCCCTATGATAGGCTCTGTTCTTGCAGTTGCCGTAAATATCCTTCTTGACTACGCTCTGATTTTCGGAAAATTCGGAATGCCGCAGATGGGCGTTTCCGGAGCAGCTATCGCGACAGTTGTTTCCAAATTTATCGAAGCCGCTGTTGTAATTATCTGGGCGCATACTCACACTGACAGAAATAAATATGTGATTGGTCTGTACAAAGGTTTCCGCATACCTGCCGAACTTACGATACGTATGCTTAAAAAAGGCATTCCACTGCTGTTCAACGAATTCTTCTGGGCGGCAGGAATGGCGGCTATCGCACAATGCTATTCGGTACGCGGTCTTGACGTCGTTGCCGCACGGAATATATCTGGAACTATCACGAATTTATTCAGCACAGTATACATTCAGCTTGGAGCGTGTATAGGCATAATCGTTGGCTCAAGGCTTGGCGCAAATAAACTGAAAGACGCCCGCGACGTAGATAATAAACTGCTGTTTTTCAGCGTAACTTCCACTATTATCATTGCAGCTCTCACACTTCCGCTTGCTCATGTTTTCCCGATGATATACAATACCGAAGCGCAAATACGCTCCCTTGCCTCCTACATGATAATTATTCAAGCGATCGCCATGCCGCTATGCTCATTTACGAACGCCTGTTATTTCACTCTCCGCAGCGGCGGAAAAACAGGAATTACCTTTCTGTTCGATTTCGGCTTCACATTCGGTATCATGATACCTCTTGCATTCTGTCTTGCATATCTTACAAAATTGAACATTCATATACTCTTCGCCGTTGTAACGCTTTCCGAATTTCTCAAAGTCATTATCGGCTATTTTATGGTGAAGAGCGATCTTTGGCTCAATAATCTTGTGGGGGAGAAAGAAATTTAATTTTCTCTTGCAATTATTGACATTCCGTGATATAATAAGAATGAATCCAATTCGACAGGAGGTCTACATTTTATGCTATCGGATATTGAAATAGCTCAGAACGCTAAAATGCTGAAAATAAACGAAATCGCCGCAAAACTTGGAATTGCCGGCGACTATCTCGAACCGTACGGACATTATAAGGCAAAACTTTCGGAAAGTCTCTATTCAAGCCTTGCATTCCGTGAAGACGGCAAACTCATTCTCGTGACGGCGATAAATCCAACTCCCGCAGGCGAGGGAAAAACAACCGTAAGCGTAGGTCTTGCGGACGCTATCAATAAAATAGGAAAAAATGCTGTTCTTGCTCTTCGCGAGCCGTCATTAGGTCCGGTTTTCGGTATCAAGGGCGGCGCGGCAGGCGGCGGTTACGCTCAGGTCGTGCCTATGGAAGATATCAATCTCCACTTTACAGGCGATATGCACGCGATTACTGCCGCAAATAATCTGCTCTGCGCGATGCTCGACAACCATATCCAGCAGGGTAACGAACTCAGGATAGACCAGCGAAGAATCCTTTTCAAGCGATGCATGGATATGAACGATCGTGCGCTCAGAAATATTGTAATCGGTCTCGGCGGAAAAGTTAACGGAGTTCCGCGTGAGGACGGATTTAATATAACCGTAGCTTCCGAAGTAATGGCTATACTCTGCCTTGCTGCCGATCTTGGCGATCTTAAAAAGCGTCTGGGAAATATACTTGTCGCATACGATCTTAACGGCGAACCCGTTTATGCCGAACAGCTTGGATGCACGGGCGCTATGACGGCTCTGCTGAAAGACGCTCTTAAACCCAATCTCGTACAGACTCTTGAAAATACTCCCGCGCTTATACACGGCGGTCCTTTTGCAAATATCGCTCACGGCTGCAATTCTCTGCGTGCTACAAAACTCGCCCTCAAACTCGGAGATTACTGCGTTACAGAAGCAGGTTTCGGTTCTGATCTGGGCGCGGAAAAATTCTTGGACATTAAGTGCAGATACGGCGGATTAAAACCTGCTTGCGTGGTTCTTGTTGCAACTATCCGCGCGCTCAAATATAACGGAAGAGTTCCGAAAGACGAACTCGGCAAGGAAAATATGTGGGCTTTGGAAAAGGGCGTTGAGAATCTGCGTACGCATATCGAGAATATGTATAAATTCCATGTTCCCGTTGTAGTCGCAATAAACCGCTTCCATACGGATACGGACGCCGAAATACAGTTTATCAAGGATTTCTGCAATGAAATGGGCGTTGACGTTTCCATGTGCGAAGTATTTGCAAAAGGCGGCGAGGGCGGTATCGATCTTGCGCAAAAGGTTTGCGACACCATAGCTCTTACCGAAAACAACGAGGAGAGCTTCCATACGCTCTATTCGCTGAATCTCTCGATCAAGGATAAAATTGAAAAAGTTGCGCGCGAAATTTACCGTGCAGACGGCGTTTCTTATACTCAGCAGGCTGAAAAATCAATAAAGGAGATCGAAAAGATCGGTTTCCGCGATCTGCCGGTATGCGTTGCAAAAACGCAGTATTCGCTGTCTGATAATCCCTCCCTGCTTGGCAAACCTAAGGGCTTCAAAATAACTGTAAGGGACGCGCGCGTTTCCGCAGGCGCAGGATTTGTTGTTATTTATACGGGAGATATCCTCACCATGCCCGGACTTCCGAAAAAACCTTCCGCACTTAATATCGACTGCGGAATAAGCGGTAACATAACGGGGCTGTTCTGATATGAGAAAGATAACGCATTCGGCGGAGGAAACTATAAAATTTGCCGAAAAACTGGGAAGCAAGCTTAAAGCGGGCGATATGATAGCCTACAAAGGCGGTCTCGGCGCAGGCAAAACCACATTCACAAGAGGTCTGGCGATAGGTCTCGGTCTTGGAGATAATGTTTCATCGCCTACATTTGCGCTTGTCAATGAATACTGCGGAGATATCAATCTCTATCATTTCGATATGTATAGAATCACCAACGAGGACGATCTTGAATCTTCGGGATTTTATGACTACGATTTCGAAAATAATGTTGCAGCGATAGAGTGGTCGGAAAATATTGCGGATTTCCTACCGAAAAATACTATTTACATTACAATAAACGCTCTTAATGAAACGGAGCGCGAGATTATTATTGAGGACGGTGGACGATTTGCTGCTGCTTGGAATTGACACTTCGGGGAAAGTTGCTTCGGCTGCGCTTTTCGATGCGGATAAAGAAATTTTTCTTGGCGAAAACTCGCTGTATACGCAAAAAACTCACTCGCAGGTCATTATGCCGACGGCAAAGGCTCTGATCGAGCAGACGGGTAAAAAAATAAGCGATATAGACGCAATTGCCGTCGCAAAAGGTCCGGGAAGTTATACCGGTCTGCGAATCGGCGTGGCGGCGGTAAAAGCCATGGGATTCGCGCTGAACTGCAAATGCTGCGGCGTATCGACTCTTGAAGCGATAGCGTACAATAACATCGCTTACGTGGGAACTATATGCTCCGTAATGGCTGCCCGCGGCGATTTGGTCTATACTCAGATCTACAAAAGCAACGGTTATGAATTGGAATATATATGCGAGGAAAAGCTGATAAGCCGCGACGAACTGGCGGAAATGCTGGCTTTCAACGGCACATCCGTTCTTCTATGCGGAGACGATGCGGCAAATTTCTTCACAACATATCGCTCGCCGATGTTTAATATCGCTCCGCCTCATGGCAGACTGCAAAACGCCTGCGGAGTATGTCTCGGAGCAATGTCTAAGGAATTCGTTTCCGCCGACGAGCTGGAGGTTTCTTATCTTCAAAAAGTTAAGGCTGAAAAAGATCTTGAAAGCAAAAATAAAATACAAGGAGTAAAAAAATGATAGCTATAGGCTGCGATCATGCAGGAGTTGAAATGAAAAAAGCGGTCATTGCCGCTTTGAGTGAAAATGGATTTGAATTCAAGGATATGGGTACTGACGGCGAGCCTTGCGATTACCCTGTTATGGCGAAAAAAGTATGTGATCTCGTAGTTTCGGGAGAATGCGAAAAGGGAATCCTCATTTGCGGAACGGGCATAGGAATGTCCATGGCTGCCAACAAAGTCAAGGGGATTCGCGCGGCTCTTTGCGCGGATTCGTTTTCCGCTAAGTATACCCGTCTGCATAACGACGCCAATGTTATGTGCATGGGAGCGCGCACACTCGGCGTGGGACTTGCTTCGGAACTCGCCGAAATTTTCCTCACCACAGATTTTGAGGGCGGACGTCATCAGCGTCGCGTCGATCTGATAACCGATATCGAGAATAATAACTAAAGGAGAGATTATAATGGCAAATTTACATATTATCAGTCACCCTCTTGTGCAGCATAAAATTTCGCTGCTGAGAGATAAAAATACGGGTACAAAGGAATTCCGCGAGCTTGTTTCGGAGATAGCAATGTTCATCTGCTACGAAGCTACGCGCGATCTTCCACTGAAAGAGATCGAGATCGAAACTCCCGTAGCCGTTGCGAAAACCAAAGTCATTTCGGGCAGAAAGCTCGCATTTGTGCCGATTCTCCGCGCGGGTCTCGGAATGGTTGACGGAGTTACGGCTCTCGTTCCCGCTGCAAAGATAGGTCATATGGGAATTTTCCGTCAGCCCGATACAAAGGAAGCAGTCAAGTATTACAGCAAAATGCCCGACGATATTGCAGAGCGCGACGTTATAATCGTTGATCCTATGCTTGCTACAGGTCATTCGGCGGTTGCGGCTATTGACGAGATAAAGAAACTTGGCGTTAAGCATATCAAATTCATGTGCATAATCTGCTCTCCGGAGGGCGTTGAAAAAGTCGGCGAGGCTCATCCTGACGTCGATATTTACACGGGCGTTATGGATCAGGGGCTTAATGAAGATAAGTTCATCGTTCCCGGCGTTGGCGACGCAGGCGACCGAATCTTTGGTACTAAGTGATCATGGCTAAAAAATCGAAAGTGGATAAGGAGCTTCTGGAAGCCTACGAGGAATTGAAAGCCTACAATGAAAAAAGCAAAAAGAGCAGGAGTAAAAACGATCTGCTTCAGTTTTTTATCGGCTTGCTGATGCTGGCGGCAGGGCTTTACATGATATTCCAGCATATCGAGATACGCAACAGTATGAGGTCGGGATTTATTTATTTCGGCAGTTTCGGTATGCCGAACGGATTGATATTTCTGCCGATTTTTATAGGCATTATAATGCTTTTTCTCATGGAAAAAAAGGTATACGGCTGGATAGTTATCGCAGTCGGGATAGTGATCGTGCTTGCGGCTGTCCTGCTGAATACGCAGATGATGTGGCGCGGTACTAACGCTTTCAATTACATTATAATGTTCGGACTGACAGCGGCAGGCGGAGCGCTTACGCTAAAGGAACTGCTGAAAAAAGATTAAAAACAAAAGGGACGCATTTAAACGTCCCTTTTGTTTATTCTGTAAGAATTTTTAAGGCAGTTGAGTATTTATAATCCCAGTAGTCAAGTTTTTCTTGTGAAACACATGATAAGTCAACAATACGGCTTTTGTCGGAATTATGAGTAATATCGGCAAGTTTTACCGCCTTTGCAATAGGATTAGTTCCGATTCTGCGTACGTAGTCAAAATAATCCGCATTTTCATTATGAGTAAGAAGTTTTAAAGCTTCTATTACTTCGAATGGAAATTCTTTTTCAAGCTGTTCAATGGTTACAGAAGTATCTTCAACGACATCATGAAGCAAAGCCGTACATACAGTGAGTTCATCCGTCATCTGTTCTGCAATATGATATGAATGAAATATATATGGTACCCCATTAACATCAGTTTGTCCATGATGAGCTTCATATGCAAGCTTTAACGCCTTATTCGTTAGTGCAGTATAAATCATAAAGCCGCAAATCCCTTTTTCAGATCTGCAAGAATATCATCAACATTCTCCAGTCCGACAGAAAGACGAATCATTCCGCCGTTGATTCCGGCTGCAACAAGCTGATCGTCGGTAAGCTGACGATGAGTTGCGCTCGCAGGATGCAGAACACAAGTGCGGATATCGGCAACGTGTACCTCGTTTGAAGCGAGTTCCAAAGCGTCCATAAACTTTACAGCCGCATTTCTGCCGCCCTTTACAACAAAGGAAATTACGCCGCTTGCACCGTCTGGAAGATATTTCTGTGCAAGTTCGTGATATGGACTGCTTTCGAGTCCGGGATAATTAACAGATTCGACATTTTCGTTGGATTCGAGGAATTCGGCAACGATCTGCGCGTTTCTGCAGTAACGCTCCATTCTGACTGCAAGAGTTTCCAGACCTAGATTAAGATAAAATGCCGACTGCGCCGAGGGATAGCAGCCGAAATCGCGCATAAGCTGCATTCTTGCCTTTACGATGTAAGCGGCTTTTCCGTAAGCTTGGGTATAGATAAGACCATGATAGCTCTCGTCAGGCTCTGTGAATTCAGGGAATTTTCCGTTTGCCCAGTTGAAATTTCCTGAATCTACGATAACTCCGCCAACCTGTACCGCATGACCGTCCATGTATTTCGAAGTGGAATGAATGACTATATCCGCACCGTATTCCATTGGACGGCAAAGTATAGGCGTGGGAAATGTATTATCAACAATAAGCGGAACGTTATTTTCATGAGCGATCTTTGCAAACTTCTCAATATCAAATACAGTAAGCGCGGGATTAGCAATAGTTTCGCCAAAAACCGCCTTTGTATTCGGCTTGAATGCAGCGCGAATCTCCTCTTCACGAGCATCGGGATCAACGAAAATACACTCTATTCCCATTTTCTTGAATGTAACAGCAAAAAGATTTATTGTGCCGCCATAGATAGTCGTGGTTGAAATAAAGCTGTCGCCTGCCTGCAAAATATTCAGCAGACTGCACAATGAAGCAGCCTGACCGCTTGAAGTACACATTGCGCCGATTCCGCCCTCAAGAGCGGCAATTTTTTCTTCGACAGCCATTACCGTGGGATTTTCAAATCTTGAATAGATAAGGCTTTTCGTGGGATCGTCAAAAACGGCGGCGACGTCGTCCGTCGAATCATAAACATAAGTCGTACTCTGAACTATCGGCACAACTCTTGGCTCGGTATTCTTAGGTGTGTAGCCCGAATGCAGGCATTTGGTTTCGATTTTCATTAATTTGACCTCCTGTAATATAATTTTCAGCGATATTTAGGCAGAATACGTTTCATTTTCGGAACGCAAAATTCCAAAACCGCGCAGTATTTATCAACGAATGTGATGATATAAGCTTCTTTATATTTAGGCATTTTCAGCGTCATAGGCCACATATGCTTGACAATTATATCATGCTCTTTTTCGTTGATATCAGTAAGATTTTCGGCATTATGCAGCGCAATGTTGGAATGCTGATTAGAATGACGCGGCTGACCTTTTTCACGCTTCGTATTATACTCCTTGCGGTCGTAATAAAAAAGATCATGAAGCAGACCTGCTCTCGCGGCAGCGCGTGCGTCAAGATGAAGTTTACGGCAAATAATATAACCGTGATAAGAAACGTTCAAGCAATGCTGAAATCTGGTAGTTGAGATGTGATGTGGAATTTCTTTAAGTTTTTCGACCTCCGGAGCGCCGATCAAATCTTTTATATACAAATAATATCCGCTTCCGGTAAGTTCCTTGGCGGAACATATGGCTTTTAGCATGGCAGTATCCAATCCGAGATCATATCTCTTTTATTCGGATTTCTCCGTACCTTTTATTATACAGCATGACAAAACAAAAATCAATAGTTTTTAAAAATTTACCATTTTTTAGAACCTATCCAAATAGAAATTGTATGCGGGTTTTCGAGAATAATTTTGACGAGTGCAAAAAGAAAAAAATGCAGACACTTGAAATTTGTCGAAAAAAGGTGTATAATTATTAATGTGAAAAATAAATTTAAAAGGAAGGTAAAAAAGATGGAAGAAAAAGATACTTCATTAGGCAGCGCGCCCGTATCTAAACTTATGGTAAAATTTGCCATACCGAGTATTATAGGTATGCTCGTGGGCGCGCTTTACAACATCGTCGACCAGCTTTTTATTGGTCATGGAGTCGGAACGAACGGCAATGCCGCGACAAATATAGCATTTCCGTTTACGACCGCGTGCATGGCGGTCGCTCTTCTTCTCGGAATCGGAGGCGCTTCATGCTTTAACCTTACAATGGGCAGGGGGAATTCAAAGCGCGCGGGCTATTTTGCAGGAAATTCAATTACTATGCTTACTGCTTCGGGAATCGTTATCAGTGCGATAACAATAATTTTTCTCACGCCTTTGCTGAAATTCTTCGGCTCGCCCGACGACGTTCTCCCATATGCTCAGGATTACGTTTTCGTCTCAGCGTTTGGATTTCCATTCCTGATACTTGGAACGGGCGGAGGTCATATCATCCGTGCCGACGGAAGTCCGCGTATGACAATGATCTGCAATCTCACAGGCGCGGTTATAAATACGATTCTGGACGCCGTTTTCGTTCTCGTTCTGGATTGGGGAATGAAAGGCGCTGCGGCGGCTACAGTTATCGGACAGGTTGTTTCGGCAGTCATGGTTATCGTTTATATGCGTAATTTCAAAACTGTTCCCCTCTCGGTCAAGCATTACATTCCAAACTTTAAGATCATAAAACAGATAAGCGCTATCGGAATGGCTTCATGCTTCAATCAGCTTGCAATCGCCATAGTTCAGATAGTTCTCAATAATTCCCTCAAGCATTACGGAAAACTTTCCGCATACGGCGAATCAGAACCTCTTGCCTGCGCGGGAATCGTAATGAAAGTAAACATGATAATTTTCTCAATAGTTATCGGACTTGCACAGGGTACGCAGCCTATAGAAAGTTTTAATTACGGCGCGAAAAAATACGACCGCGTAAAAAAAGCTTACTGGCTTGCCACGATAACAGCAGGCATAATTTCTATCACAGCATTTTTTGCATTCCAGCTTTTCCCACGGCAGATACTCTCTCTTTTCGGAACGGGTTCGGAAAGCTACTTTGAATTCGGAGCGCGCTTTTTCAGAATATTCCTGTTCTTTACATGGCTAAACTGCATTCAGCCGATCACTTCAACATTCTTTACTTCTATCGGCAAACCCATAAAAGGCGTATTTCTTTCGCTGACGAGGCAGATAATTTTTTTCATTCCGATACTGCTGATAATGCCGCTGTTTTTCGGCATAGACGGAATTCTTTACACAGGGCCTATAGCCGATCTCATGTCGGCGGTCGTTGCCGTTTTAATGGCTTTATATGAATTCAAAGTGATGAAAAAACTATCAGAGTCTGTTTAGCACATCAGTAAATATATGTTAGGAGTGTATTATGATACAAGATATTATGCCGCTGAAATTTGACAATGCAAATCAGCCGAATACCATTCCAACTGCGGACAGCAGGATTTTTTGCTTTCGCAACCGCGAAGTTCTTAGCAGCGAAAATAATATGCATATTTTTCCATATTGGAAAGATTTGAGTAATCCCGAAAACGTCACATATCTTTTTTCGGTCGGGGAAGAGAAATTTTTTCTGCTTGACAGTATTGATGAAATTCCCAAACGTTTCTCATTTCAGGATATAAAAAAACTGCGGCGATCTTCAATACTCACCGCAGCCGACGCATTTTCGCTTTTCACGGCTTTTCATCTGAATTCATGGTATAACGCAAACCGAATATGCGGAAGCTGCGGCGGAGCGTTAAGTCAAATCTCCGAAGAACGCGCACTAAAATGCGAAATTTGCGGAAAGCTCATTTATCCCAGAATTGATCCTGCCGTAATCGTCGGAGTTATCAACGGCGACAGCATTCTTGTTACGAGATACGCCGACAACCGCGGAATCGGATATGACGCTCTTATTGGCGGATATACCGAGATAGGCGAAACTTTTGAAGATACCGTCCGCCGCGAAGTCATGGAGGAAGCAGGTCTGAAGGTGAAAAATATTCGTTATTACAAATCCCAGCCATGGGGAATGTCCTCAACAATACTTGCAGGATTTTTCTGCGATGTGGACGGCTGTACAAATATTTCGATTGATGAAACTGAACTTTCTTCCGCGAAATGGATAAAACGCGAAGATATAGTCGGTCAGCCCGACGATTTTAGCCTTACTCACGAAATGATGATGCTGTTCAAAACTCAAGACAACACTGCACAAAGAGTGTGCAGTGTTGTCTCAAATCAAAATTCATAATTTTTAATTATAACTTTATTATCAATAAGAATGGTCAGCCTATGCTTACAGTCGGGATTTTCAGTTTTCCCGTACCCGTTAAGACCGGCTGATCTTATTATTTCGGGATAATTTTCAAAAGCCTTATCAAGATCGACGTCGCCATTGATTCCATCAATTCGCCCCGTTGAGGAATACTGCCACATACCGTAATTTCCGCTGTAATCAGGTTTGCTCACGCCGTAACCGGCAACCCATACCGCATATCGCGCCCGTATATCTTCATCCGCATATTCTATAAGATTATCGGCTGACATATACAATCCCACAAAATATCCATTCTTTTCCATGGTATCGAGAAATGAACGGATGATCGCGCTGACAGCCGTTTTACCCAATGATAAGATACGCTGATCTTCGACATCGTAATATATCGGATATTCGAACTTTTTATCCCTGATAACTTCAAGACACGCTTCAGCCTCAAGCCGCGCTTCATCCGGAGTTACAGCATACGCAAACCAATATGCACCGCATGGAATTCCTGCAATCCGGCAGCCGATGTAATTGTCGTCAAACTGCGTATCTTTTTGAGAAGAAAGCCTTCCGTAACCCGCTCTGATTATTGCAAAATCCACAGAAACTCTCTCCCAATTTATTTTCCCTTGCCATTGCGAAACATCAATACCGTCAAACATAATGATACCTCCGTAAAACTTAGTAATAGATAAATGACTCTAGGCAACCTCTATACATTATATTAATTAAATTCAAAAATTGAGCCTGTTCATACAGAAAATATAACCGCAGACGATGTCCCACGCCTCTTGGGCAGCGAACATCTTTAGAGCTTACTGCCGTGAGCCGTCTGCTTGTTGAAAGCAGAGCTTTGAATAAATCTCCATTTTTTTCACATGGTTTTTATTGAATTATTCTATTTTTTCATTAAATTGTCATTGATTTTGTATGAATAGTATGTTATAATTAATGTAGTAAAATATGAAAGGATTGATTTTCACGAACACCATTGCACTCATCGGAGCTATGCCGTCAGAACTCGCCGATATACGCACTTTGCTCGGCAAGGCGGAAATAAAACGCATTTCCGGTTTCGATTTTTATATCAATACTTACAAAAACAATGCCATTATCAACGCCTGCTGCGGTATCGCCAAAGTTAATGCCGCCCTCTGTACTCAGGTCATGATAGACAATTTTCACCCTGAGTGCGTGATCAATACAGGCGTCGCCGGCGGAATGAACAGCAGCGTAAAGGTATGCGATATAGTTATTTCGACCGAAGTTCTCCCCCACGATCTCGATCTTCATTTTCTCAACGACTATCCGCCATACTGCGGAATTTTCAAGGCTGACGAAAAACTGATCGAAACTGCAGAAAAAATCTGCGGTGATTTCGGAGTAAACTGTTTCCGCGGACGTATCGTTTCGGGCGAAGCTTTTGTATCGGACAGCGCGCTTAAAGCTTCCATACAAGCTAATTTCGACCCATATGCCGTTGACATGGAAAGCGCTGCCGTAGGTCACGCCTGCTATCTTAACGAGACGCCTTATGTAAGCGTTCGCTGCATTTCGGACAACGCCGACGATGAAGGAGCGATGTCTTTCGATGAATTTGAAAAAATTGCTGCAAAACGCGTGGCTGAAATCGTTTTAAAAATGACGGAAGAAATCTAAATTCCGTTATAAAGTCTTGTTTGAAAGTTTTCTAACAAGTCAACAAATATAATTAAAGGAGAAAAAACATGAAAAAATTAATCTCTGCTGCCGTGTCGATTATCATGACCGCATCCATGGCAGCCCCGCTGATCTCCAGCGCAGAAGGTCCCGAATCGCTTTTTTACTTTACGCCCAAGGAGTCGCCAGACATTACTATTGAAAGCGACGGCACTATCGTAGTTACGCGAGACACACTGCTCGAAAACGGCGGACTTACTATTTCCGCAGACGTTTTCTTTCAGGACGAGTCGCTCTCATGCTGGTTCGTAAATCCCCGCTGGAAAAGCAATACCAGTTTTATAACCCTTGACAACGTTTTAAATCCTATTCCTGCCGGCAGTGAAACTATCAAGCCGTTCGCATACGCCCAGACCGATGAAGAAGGAAACCTTCTCACCGGTATGAAAACGAAGTACGGCACGATGGCGTCGATAAGTTCAAGTAACGTTGCAATCTTTACCTGCTCTGCTCAGCAGATGTACGAATACCTCACTTTAGAGCCATACGGTGAAAAATCCGATGATTACCCCCTCACAAGCTTTGATATGGTATTTGACAAATTTATCCCTTACGGCGAATATGAGATCAATTTTGTCAGTGAAGCAAACTCTTCGGAGGGAGCTCAGACTTCCACAGCAGGATTTAGAACCGATAACGGCTCAGTAATGAATGAGCCGAACATGAAAAATATGAAAATCAGAGTCACTGGCTATAATCTTGGCGACGTAAATAACGACGGCGCTATCGAACCGATGGATTCTTCTCTCGCTTTATCGGCATATGCGAGAAAATCTACCGGCGGCGAATACGAATTTACAACCGAAGAATTTCTTGCTGCCGACGTTGTCGCGGACAACGTTCTCATGCCCGACGACGCTTCAATGATTCTCTCATATTACGCTTATATATCTACATTAGCTCCTGGCGAAGTTGCTGTTAATATGCGCGAATTTGTTAAAAGATAATTAAGTTTATGCTTCCGTTAGAAAATTAAATTACTAAAGCTGCCGTTCCTGAAACCGGCACGGCAGTTTTATAATGAAATAAAAAATAAGCTTTTTAGTGATATTTTAATATTTTCCCGATAGTATAGCCTGCGAACGTCATAATATAATATATATTTTTTTTATATCTCGTATTTTCCTCAAAAAAGCCTTTACATTTACAAAAAAATCTGTTATAATATAAGAATAGTGGAACATATCTGTTTCTGTATACAATACTTGCCGTAAATAAACGAATTTCATCGATTAATATATTATTTTTATTAATTTAACCCTTGGCAGCAAACATCAGAAAATAATCTATGTGCGTTATTAGTCCATTTAAACGCACTATGACTATTGTTCCCCCATTCGATTCAAAGATCGAATAAAGCAAAAATTTTTAAAGAAAAGAGGGACTAAAAAATGCAGGTTCGCGAACATTTCAAGAGAGGAATAATCGAAATTGTACTTCTGCACCTCCTTTCGGAGCGTGATATGTACGGTTATGAATTGCTCCGAGAGCTTGAAGCAAGAAGTGACGGTAAATTCGTGATCAAGTACAGTTCGCTTTACCCTGTTCTTTATCGACTCATTGATAAGAATATCATTACTGATAAAGAGCAGATCGTAGGAAAGCGCAGAACAAGAATTTACTACCATCTCACTGATTTGGGCAAGGAATATCTTGAGAAGCTGAAGTCTGAGTATTACTATATCACAGACGGCTTCAACAATATTATCAATTATCAGCCCAAAGAAGAAGAAAAGAACGATTGATAAGATCGGACAAAATTTTATTTTATGCACTAAGTATGGCGCTATGTATTTGTACATAGCGCCGCTTTATTTTTTAGGGCATATTGACGCAAAGCCTAAAACGCATCTTTTGGGCAGAATTTTACACACTATTTTAGAGCGTGTTCATATAAAAATAGAATGCACGTCTTTTCGGCAAATTTTGGCGACTACTGCGTTGAAAACATTTGACGGGCGTCAGCCCGCCTGCATATTTTCGTCTTGTATTCGTCAAAATTATGCTCGAAAATCCGCACATTTATTTTATGTGAACACGCTCTAGTGTCAACACTCCCTAATTTTCTGTCATTACATAAAATTATTGCTGAATACAAGTTTTTATGAAAAAAGCGTCCCGTAAATACAGAACGCATTTTAGATCTGTTCTAAAACTGTAGAATTGCCGAATGGTGCAGGATTAAGAGGCGCTTCGGAGGTTATATATCGATAAATTTGCCGTTAATAACGTCCATGAGATACGCGCCATACTGATTCTTCATCAAATCCTTGCTGTTTTCAAGCAATTCATCCTTGCTGATCCATCCGTTAAGATACGCGATTTCCTCAAGACAGGAGATTTTTCTGTGCTGATGATCTTCAACAGTTTTTACAAAATTTGTAGCCTCAACAAGACTCTCGTGAGTTCCCGTATCGAGCCATGTAAATCCCTGTCCGAGAATCTCAACATTTAGATTGTCATTTTCAAGGTATATCCTGTTAAGATCGGTGATCTCCAACTCTCCCCTTGCCGAGGGAGTAAGATTCTTCGCATATTCAACAACACGATTATCATAAAAATACAGTCCAGTCACGCAATAATTCGATTTTGGTACGTCAGGCTTCTCTTCAATAGAAACTGCCTTGCCGTTCTTATCGAATTCTACAATTCCAAAACGTTCGGGATCGTCAACATAGTAACCAAAAACCGTCGCGCCCTTTCCTGATTCGGCATTTTCAGCGGCAGCTTTCAAACGCTTTTTCAGTCCATGTCCCGCAAAGATATTATCGCCCAATATCATCGCGCAGCAATCATTTCCGATAAATTCCTTGCCGATTATAAATGCCTGCGCAAGACCGTCAGGAGATTTCTGAACGGCATACTGCAATTTGATTCCAAATTGATGACCGTCGCCCAGAAGATTTTCAAAGCGCGGAGTATCATCCGGAGTGGAGATTATGAGGATATCGCGTATTCCAGCATCCATCAGCACTGACAGCGGATAGTAGATCATCGGCTTATCGTAAATCGGAAGCAATTGTTTTGACGTTACTTTAGTAAGCGGATAAAGCCGAGTTCCCGAACCTCCCGCAAGAACTATACCTTTCATATTTTTATGCCCCTTTCTTCGCAATACTGCCTGAAAGTAATATTTGCCCTATCCTTATCGGAAAGTTCAAGATCGTCGGCAGTCATGTTTTCGGGCATCATCCAATCGACTGCAATATCCGCGTCGTTCCATATAAGTCCGCCCTCGTCGTTGGGATACCAGAAATCAGTTACTTTGTAGCAAAATTCCGCAATATCAGACAGTACGATAAATCCGTGAGCAAAGTTTTTGGGAATAAGAAACTGCTTTTTGTTTTCCTCAGTAAGCAGGATTCCGTACCACTTGCCAAACGTCGGACTTTCTTTTCTCATATCAACGACAACGTCATAAACTGCGCCTTTAATAACGCGAACCAGCTTATCCTGCGGATGATTTATCTGATAATGAAGTCCGCGAAGTACGCCTTTCGTTGAACACGACTGATTGTCCTGCACAAAATCAAGATCGATTCCCGCGTCATGCATATCTCTTTTGTTATAAGTTTCCATGAAGTAACCGCGGCTGTCCTTGTGAACGGCAGGCTCGATAACGCAAAGCCCCTCAATGCCTCCGACGTTTTTTTCAACTTTGATCTGTCCCATTAGTATTCAATCTCCTTTAAATATCTTGCGAGAGCGTCCTGCCATGGCGGCAGCGGCTCGAATCCGTTTTCAATCAATTTTGATTTATCGAGACGGCTGTTGAACGGACGCGCCGCCTTGGAAATTCCGTATTCTTCGGTAGTCACGGGATTTACCTTGGTATCGTAGCCTGCCTGACGGAATATTTCACAGGCAAAATCGTACCACGAAATATAACCGCCCTCATTCGTAGCATGGTAATAGCCGTATTTTTCGGTTTCAACCATATCGACCAAAAGCCGGGCAAGATCGTAAGTGTAAGTCGGAGTACCTATCTGATCGCATACTACCCTGAGTTCGGGATATTTTTTTCCGATATTCAGCATGGTCTTAATGAAATTATTGCCGTTTTTACCGAAAACCCATGCAATACGGACGATAAAATATTTTTCCAATATTTCGGATACTGCCAATTCTCCATCAAGCTTCGACTGACCGTAAACATTCAGCGGCGAGTATTCCTTGCAGTCAGGTTGCCAAGGCTCGCTTCCCTGACCGTTGAAAACATAGTCAGTGGAAATATATACCATTCTGCAATTGAGTTTTTTGCAGATCTCCGCAATATTCCGTGTACCGTCAACGTTAACTGCTCTCACTTTCGATATGTTTTCCTCATCCTCGGCGGCGTCTACAGCCGTCCATGCGGCGCAGTGAATGACTGCATCGGGAGCGGCTTCGCCTATAACTTTAGCTACGGATTCTGCATCCGTAATATCCATTTCATCAATATCGACTCCCACGGCTTCGTGACCTCTTTTGGTCAGCTCTCCGACCACATCATAGCCAAGCTGCCCCTTGACTCCTGTTACCAATACTTTCATATAAACCTCTTATCTGTTGCTGTACATTCTATCGTAATAATTCTGATAATCGCCCGAAATAATATCCTTCCACCACTTCTCATTATCGAGATACCACTTTATGGTTTTCTTGATACCATCAGCAAATTTAGTTTCGGGCAGCCAGCCGAGTTCGTTGTGTATCTTCGTGGGGTCGATCGCATAACGCATATCGTGACCCTTTCTATCGGCAACATAGGTGATAAGAGTCTCGGGCTTGCCAAGTTCCTTACATATAAGCTTTACAATATCAATATTCTTCATTTCATTATGTCCGCCTACATTGTAAACTTCGCCTACCTTGCCATTGTGAATGATAAGATCGATAGCCTTGCAATGATCCTCAACATACAGCCAGTCACGAACGTTTTCGCCCTTTCCGTAAACGGGGAGAGGCTTATCCGCCAGCGCATTCGCTATCATAAGCGGGATAAGCTTTTCGGGGAAGTGATACGGACCGTAGTTATTCGAACATCTTGAGATCGTCACGGGCAGACCGTAAGTTCTGTAATAAGCGAGAACAAGAAGATCAGCGCCCGCTTTGGATGAACTATACGGCGAACTTGTATGAATGGGAGTTGTTTCCGTGAAGAAAAGATCGGGTCTGTCAAGCGGAAGATCGCCGTAAACCTCGTCAGTCGAAACCTGATGGTAGCGCTTTACGCCGTACTTTCTGGAAGCGTCCATCATAACGGAAGTGCCGATTATATTCGTTTGCAGGAATATTTCCGGATTTTCTATAGAGCGATCAACGTGAGATTCCGCTGCAAAATTCACAACGATATCGGGCTTTTCTTCATCAAAAAGCTTGTCTATCCCCTCTCTATCGCAAATATCAAGTTTGCAGAAACGGAAATTTGGATTGTCCATTACGCTTTCGAGAGTAGAAAGATTTCCGGCATATGTCAGCTTGTCAACACACACGATCCTGTAATCGGGATGTGCGCCGAGCATATGAAACACAAAATTAGAGCCGATAAAACCTGCTCCGCCTGTAACAATAATAGTCATATTCTTCTCCTTCTTATCAAACCTGTTCGATAAATTCTTTTATTTTGTATATGCACTCTTCAATATCTCCGCCGTTGTCGAATCGCTTTTCAATTCCCGCTGCAGCAAGATTCTCTTCCGAAAAATCAGCGGAATCGGCAATAAAACGTCGGCACATTTCGGTATATTTCGGCTGTTTTTCGTTTTGTTCCCTCTGGATAGCGCGAGTCAGCCTTAATCCGTCCTCGACTTCTATATATATCGGAATCACTGTTTCAGCTCCGAAATGATCTCTCATTTTCACATATGATTCAAGAGTTCCGATCCCAAGATAATTTCCCTTATGAAGATCGACGCTTTCTTCGGAAGTGAAATATATCCACTCGCCATAAACCGTATTATAGATGCGTTTTTCGATAATTTTATTTTCCAACATAAGACTATCGAAATATTCCCTGTCAACAAAATTATATTCTCTGCCCTGCTGTTCATTCTCCCTCATAGGTCTCGTCGTACAAAGAACAAGCGGATTCAATTCCAGGTCCTTAAGAATTTTCTTATACACAGTATCCTTGCCTGAGGAACTTTTTCCCATAATATAAAAAATATGATTCATTTCGTTATTCCTCTGAGTCCATTGCACATATCATGCGGTCGTAAAGATACATCAGATCGCCAATTGGTCGCCAGCCCAATTTTCCAATTGCTTCGATTGACAGATTAAGATAGCTTGTATCCGGGTATTTTGAAACATCTCCGTTTTCAGCAAAATTAACTTTTATCTTTCCGCCGCCTATCTTCTCGGCAACCATTTCGCCCATTTCCGCTATCGAACAGTAAGTTTCGGGATTCGCCGCATTATAGCTCTTTCCGCCTGTTCCGTTAAGCAAAACGCACAGAATAGCCGTGACCGCCTGCGCCGTATAAAGATACGAATGCCGGCTCTGACCCTTGGTCTGAAGCAAAATATCTTCCGACCTCATAGCGCATCTCGCCATCATCGCAAATACTCTTTTGTCATTGTACAAAACTCCCGGTCCGAATGTCTGAGCAAGACGCAAACTCATTGCTCTTATATTGTATTCCGCCGAATATGAAGCCGCAAGCGCCTCACACATACGTTTCGTTTCTGGATAGCAATTTCTAATGACGATAGGATCGATATATCCCAGTTTATCTTCCGTAAGAGGTTCTTCGGTCTCAATTTTTCCGTACATTTCCATGCTTGACAAAAACAGAAAGGCTTCAGAATTCTTCTGTACGGCAAGATCAAGAAGATTAAGAGTGCCATTCAATCCCGTTTTTATTGTTTCAACAGGATGCGACGCAAAAAATGCACTTGCTGTAGGACTTGCTCCGTGGATAATAAAATCAGCTTTTTCATCCATGGAGATCGGAGAATTCAAGTCGCATACTCGAAATTCAACACATTCCTCTGCAATTTCTTCATCTGTAAAAACCTCGCCGACCCTTTCGAGACTTCTCACAAGAGAAATTATCTTAAAATCAAGATTTTTCTCTGCATTGGCGCAGATAAGTCCTCTAATAAGAGTCGAACCGATCAGACCCGTACCTCCCGTTATCACAATAGTTTTATTTTTCAACTTTTCCCATGGAATATATTCCGCACTGCAAATATATTCCATATCTTCTCTCATTACAGATTCACGATTCATTTTTGCCTCCTATTTACTTTTTATCTGCTTCCATGCAGCCATTAATTTCTTTCTGAATATAAATATCGCCGCACATATTGCAAGAAGTATCGAATATCTGATTATCACATAATCATATATCAAATCTACAAATATGAAAAATACAAGCAAAATCATGCTGAATCCCCATATAAATGCGGCATTCACGGGCTTTTCCGTTACATTTTCTTTTTTGCAGGTTATACGCATAAAGATGAAGTGAAGCAGCGACATTAAAATGTAACAGATAAGCGTTGTATATGCGCAGGCAAAATATCCGAACATTTTTATTCCAAAATAGTTGAGGACTATATTAAGCGCAGCGCATATGGTTGAAGCGTATGCAATATATGTAGTTTTTCCGTAAAACGACTGAATATCAACAAAAAGAGTGTACAGGAACATAAAATACACGCTTGCCGTAACAGCCGGAACGATCTCAAGGGCTTCATAGTAATTAGGCTTGAATACAAGCTTGAATACTTCGGGAACAAGCATCATGAAGATTGAGATCACAGCTCCGACAACGACTATGATCATATTGGACATACTGCGTACGTCGGCAAATTTATCTTTATCAAGCTTTTGAAAACGCCACGGCTTGATAACCTGATTCAGCGAATTCTGGAATATGATGATTACGCTTGCGAAGCTGTATGTAACGGAATAAAAGGCTACGTTGGTTTTGTTTGTAAGTTTTTCGATCATTATCTTATCCGACTGACCGAGTATATAATAAGAGATTGAGTGGAAAATGAGCGGAAGCTGATATTTCAAAGCAAAGGAAAGATATTTTTTAATATTGCTTTTCTTGCTGATCAAATTTTTAAAATCAAAATTTCTGAACCAGAACGGAAGTGAAAACAAGATCTGGATAACCAGAGTACTGACAATTTTAACAAATGCCGTCGCTCCGAAAATTTTAATGGTGATTATAGGAGCAAGATTTGAGATGAATGCCATCAGCAGTGTAATAGTTACCGCCGCCTTGTAGTTATATTCAAATCTTTTCTTATTCAGCCAGCATTCATACGCTGATCTTGTTAAGAAATACACCGTCATGATCGCGAACATTCCGAGAGATATGCCTGTAAAATCCGTGAAGGGCTTATTCAGCAACATAACTATCACGAACCATATCAGCGACAAAAAATTCGATAAAAAGACGATAGTCTGCTCGAAAGTTTTTACATCTTCTTTAAATTTCAGTATACCACGATTAAATGCGCCGTTATATAACTCAAGCGTTGTGATTATAGTAAATATCACTTCATATGAAGTGATAAGCGACATCGTGCCATATTCTTCTTCGGGCAAAAATCTTGTATATATTGGCATACATACAAAACTTATACCTTTTAGCACAAAATTACAGATCGTAAACCAGAACGCGGCTCTTACGGTCACCGGAAACGAGCGGTATTTGTTAAGCAATTTTTTAAACATTTTTCCTATCCTTATTAATTAAAACAGTTTCATACAAGCTATCAAGCAATCTTTTTATTCCTGTTCAGAAATTTTGTATAAATCGCTGAAAAAGCCCATGCAGAAAATACTGACACCGCTATGACTGCAGTTTTTACCCCAAAAACAACTAAATATCCGCTGTTTTCTACTATTCCCGTACGGCTTACCACATTCAGCATAAACACGTGAAGCAGATATGCCTCAAGAGTAATTCCTCCCATAAACGTAAATACGCTAACGATCGGTTTTACAGTTAATTTATTAAAAATAAGACATGAACATATGATTATTAAAAATGCAACCGACTGCTCACCATATCTGATAAATAATACGGACATTTCCTCGCTTAGAGAAGATGCGTATTTTCCAATAAAAAAAAGAACAAGCATAAGTACAATATAAACAATAGATACTGCCTGCTTTTTAGAATTCCAATTTTTCTTCTTCAAAACAGAACCCATATAACTTCCCAGAAGAAAAACAGGTATTCTTGTAAGTGCTATCTCTATCTTTGAATAATAATCTGCATTTACACAAAATAATATTGTATTTAATACAACGACTACCGCAGCAGTCAGTATAACAAAATAGTCATTCTTTTTTTGCAGACGGAATATGAACGGATATGCAAAATAAAGAAGAATAATAAAAGCTACATACCATACAGTAGTTATTCCGTCAACCCAGAACGAAAGACCGCTCCAGTGCATAAGAAATCCGCCTATACTATCTTTATCAACTATCAATGATTTTAAAACCCAATAGGGAAAAGACATTATAAGCCATGGTACTACCACTCTTGTTATTCTTCTGGAATAAAACGGCAGAATCGATTCGTCTTTGCTCATGGAAAAATACAAACCTATTCCTGACAAAAATAAAAATATCTCCACGCCTATATTTCCGTTTTGAAGTATTGGCGTAAGGAGCGGAATTCCGATATCTGCGGAAAGCCGTCCGTAACAATGGAAAATAATTACATAAATTATTGCAACGCCCATTATTTCCCTGCGCTTTTTGCTTAAAAGTTCAATATTAAACATCTATACACTCCAATCTATGCCCCAAGAAGAGAATTGCTTTCAAAGACAGGACGAAAAGCAATATCTATCCAGCCGCCGTAAACATAAAAGAAATATCCAAGAAATACAAATATGAAAGCATAATAAGTAATATATGAAAGTTGAATTTTACCCATGCTTACGCGCTTTGCACACGTATAATCAGCAAAAATGACATAAGAAAGGAAAATAACAAGTCTGAAAAGACGTTCATAATCCTTTGAAAATGCCTCTAATGCAATATATGACATACTAAGTACAGAAATTTTAAAAATACGTTCTGCCGATATGTCATAAGTTACTTTTGAACTTCCCTGAATAACATGATTCATCTTTTCAAAAAGATAGTTGTTTTTATTCAAAGATTTGTATAAGATATATACTGCTGCAAGATATACAACCCTTATCATAACAAGCATCAATATACTGAACAATGTTCTGTCTCTATCCGACAACAGCCAGTTGTTTATCTTTTCCTGTGACAGGAATAAACCCATCAGAGACGATACAAAAGGCAATCTGATAGCAAGGAAAACAGTCGAACATATAGCTGTAATAATTGCAGTACGTTTAACATCAAGAAATCTTATCATGCACAGCGGCAAAAAGAATACAGTTGAACGGTGGAAAAATATTGCCACTAAGATAAATCCAAAGAATAAAGCAATGCTTTTCTTATCATTATGATAAACAAGGAAATAAACTCCGATCAGCGCCAGAAGCGTTGCAAGATGTGATCTGATCTGTACAACCATTACCCAATATGAATATAGAAGAAACAATCCAAGCACAATATTTCGGTTTTTGGAGTAAAGAACCGAAACCACAGCAAGCAGAGCCGTGCATATCGTTGAGAATAACAACAGAAATCCCGCATAAGTAAGATGAAGAACATTAATGCAAAAGTACATCAGAAAAATAAAACCTTCTTCATCCACTGAAGTTCCCCACAAATTTCCGACGCCTATCTGAGCATATATATTTTCATAAGCCTCAAAGTCAGCATTGTATGTATTAAATCCGAGCAAAACCCAGTAAAGCAATAAAAATAATACCGTTATCGCCTTGTTTCTCGGAAAAATAAATCCAAATATAATAAGAATAGCCGCTGCCGCGTACAGCATTACATCACCTGCCCTTTTTCCGTTTATATACTCGCTTCTATTACAAAATTTTTACTTACGCATTCTTTGGACGTTTTGCAACCAACGACAAGTATAACAGCGCGAAAAAATCGCACGAAATTTTTACTTCCCTGCAATTTTTTTGATTTCTTTATAAACTCTCTCGCAATTTTTATTATCATGATACCTGAAAAATTCGTCGACTCTGCTTCTGAATTTTTCATCCATTTCAAAGTTGCGCGAATACAGCCGTCTGATCTCGGCAACAAGTTCGTTTTCATCGCGAAAAACGTCTCCGAAGCCCTCTTTTTCATAAGAAAAACTTTCGCCCGGCGCATACTGGTACTTCTCGAAATCTTCCTTGTCGAACTGATAATACAGCACCGGCTTGTACATATATGAAAAATCGTACACAACGCTCGAATAATCCGTAATAAGCAGCGCAGACTGCTTCAAAAGCTCCTGAATCGTATAATCTTCGGTCTTGCCGACCTTTATTCTTGAGGTTGCGGGCTTTATGAATTTTGAGTATTCCTGAGCATACTCATGAAAATAGAACACGGCGTTCATATCGTTTTTTTCAAGAAATTCAACAAATTCTTTATTATTCACAAGACCGTTGAGGCATTTGTAATAATCCGACGCGAAAAATTTTTTCAGATTCGTCTTTTTCTGCTCTTTGGTCGCAAGCAGTCTGTAGTCTATCCACTTTCTCCATGTTGGCATGATAAGAATCTGTTTTTTGTTGAGCATTTCGTCATTGAGCGTATCATGACGAGGATATCCCGAACAACGCATTATTGCCGGAGACTGCCCGTTTTCATTAATAATTATATCGGCGTCCTTTTGTGAACAGGTAAAAAGCAGCTGATAATTAGTCTCTTTTGCGTCAACTATAGAAGAATATCCCCTTGTAAAACCGTGATTAAGAAACGCATACTTGAATCCCGTCATTTTCCATTGGACGAGATCTTCGCAGATTCTTCTGTATGGGAATCCATAGCATTTTGTAGTTCCGATATAAACATCAGCAGCCCAGAAAAGCAGATAATGCTTCCAGCCGCCGAATGGAATAACATTTCCAAGTTTTTTTATCGCCTGATAATCAGCCGATTTGAAATTTATAGGATAATATACTTCCCTTTCGGGGTGTTTTTCTCTGAGATATTTAAAAAACCAGCTTCCATTATCGCGGGCAAGATCTTCATATTCCGAAACCACCCACATTTTCGGAGAAACCAGCTTCCACAGCTTGCCGGGAATGAAAGCCAAACCGAGCTTTATTATGGCTTGCCAGTCGTCCAATCTCATCTTCTTAATTTGGTCTTTTAACTTATGAACAGCCGACATACTGCATATCCCCCCGATCAACCGAATATCTGCGAATTCTCTCTTGCGTCAACAATTGCCCTGAAAATATAAAAATCAGATGGAGTTGTAATTTTTATATTTTCGGGAACTCCCTCGACCGTATACAGCTTATGACCGTAATACTGCATCATGCTTGCTGAATCAATAAACTGCTTTTCTCCATCTGAGATAGCCTTATTGTGCGCGTCAAGAATATCTTTCAGGTAAAAACACTGAGGCGCTCTTGCAAGACAGCAAGCCGACCTGTCAACCATTTTTTCTATGCAGTTATCGTCGCCCTTAATGGTAATCGTCTCTATCGCATTAGAAACCGTAATGGCGCAGCCCTTTTTCTTTACTGTTTCAAGGCAGTCTGTTATATTTTTTTCATCAATAAGCGGACGCACTCCGTCGTGAATAAGAACGATGCTGTCCTCGGAAAAAATCTCTTTCGCCTTGGAAAGACCGTTGTAGATTGACTCTTGTCCCGTTTCTCCGCCTGCAATAACTGCTTTAACTTTTGTCAGACGGAATTTATCGATAAGTTCATGACAGTAATCGAGCCATCCGCTCAAACTTACAAGAACGATACCGTCTATATCCTTGTGATACTGAAAATGTTCGATAGTATAAACAAGTATCGGCTTGCCGTGAAGTTCAAGAAACTGCTTTGGTTTTGTCTTTGTATTCATTCTCTGACCGGTTCCGCCGGCAAAAATTACAGCTATATTCATTTACTTTTCCTTTTTGTTTTTTTCTTGCCTTTCTCAGGGAAATAATATATTCCCCTGTAATCCGTATAAGGATGATCCATATCGATAAATACGATATCATGCTTCGCAACTCGTTCCGCAGCGGGCGGACGCTTCATATAGTCGCCGAAAATCATTGTCAGATATTGATGATATCCTGCCATAAGCGGCATTTTATAACCCTCGAAATCGAAATATACTACATGATCAAACCATTCTTTCGGGAAATTTATGAAAGAGGTCTTTCCCCATAATTCCTTTACATACTTCGCTTTTTCCCATGAATACTTCGCCTTTCCTTTTTCGGCTCTGATCCATATCCAGTCCTGTATTTCCTTTGAAGGTATAAGAGTATAAATGACTTTGGTTGCGAAACGCAGAAATTTTCCCCTATTGTTTGGAAGGCGCTGATTATTGAAAAGAGCGAAAACATACCCGTCAAAAATCTGCTTATATTGCAGTATCTTACTGTCGGGCGCAGCGTCCATAGCGCCGATCTCAAGGGAAATACCGTGACACAATTCGCTGTACTTATTATATGTACATATGAAAGTGGTATTCGGATCGCGCAGTGATGAAGCGCAATGGTGATAATTAACTTTTTTATTCGTTCTGCAAAGCACATATTTATCCTTTGCGCCGTATTTCTTCCAGAGCCTATGGAAACGCTCGTAATCAGGTCTTGGCATCTGAACGTCGACGTCGTCGTCCCAAGGTACAAATCCGTGTTCTCGAACCGCGCCGATCGCGCCGCCGCCTATAAGCCAGAACGATAAATGAAACCGATCGCAGAATTTCTTAAAATAAACAAGCATTGCAAGCATTTTCTGCTGCATCTTTTTTAAAGTTTCATCATCAATTTCGTAAGGTTTAAAATACTGTTCTCCCATAATTTCTCCTCATATTTTAAGTCATGATTCGCTATGACGCCATTATTCAAAACAGCGTCTGACGATCTCTATAATGATATCCTGTTCTTCAGGCGTCATTTTATTATCGCTGGGCAGACAAAGACCTCTTCTGAAAATATCAGAACCGACGTCTGAAAATACGCCTGCAATATAAGCGTTCGTTCTTCCTCTTCCGCTTCCGTTTTCTGTAATGAAATTATGCATACTGTAGATCGGCTGACTATGCATAGGCTTCCAGATCGGACGTCCCTCCGCATTAAATTTTGCAAGAACTTCGAGTATCTCCGTCGGACAGCTTTTGCCATCTTCGCTTATATAAACAGCTTCGGAATCGCTTCTTACCTGTCTGCACATAGCTTCTTCGTCGATAAGCAGGCAGCTCAGCCAGAAATTAGGCTGACTGTTAACGCTGTCATACGGATTCATGCTGACGGGCAGCCCTTTAAAGCCCTCCTTGTATCTCTCATATATCGCCTTTTTCTGAGCTATATGCTCTTCAAGATAAGGCAGCTGACCGCGGACAACGCCCGCTATCACATTTGACATTCTATAATTATAGCCGATCTCCTCATGCTGATACCATGGGGCAGCTTCACGGCTCTGGGTGGACCATTTGCGGACTTTTTCGGCATATTCCTTAGAATTGGTCAGGAACATTCCTCCCGACGAACCCGTGATTATCTTGTTTCCATTAAAGCTTATAGCCGCAAAATCGCTGAATCCTCCCGTCTGCTTTCCTTTATAAAGAGAACCAAAAGATTCGGCTGCGTCCTCAACTATATATGCGCCGTGACGTTCACATATTTCGACGATCTCATCAAGCTTGCCGGGAACTCCGTACAAATGAGCAATAACAACTAATCTGGTATCAGGATACATTTCAAAAGCTTTTTCTAACGCTTTTGGCGACATATTCCACGTATCCGCTTCGGTATCAATGAAAATCGCCTCGCCGTCCTCGTAAGCCACGGGATTCACGGTCGCGTCAAAAGTCATATCAGTGCAGAAAACCTTATGTCCCTGAAGCGTTCCCTGATCAGGTCTTGCCTGACCGTAGAGTTTTTCACCGGCAAGCTTTATAGCAAGATGAAGAGCTGCCGTACCGCATGAAAGCGCAACTGCATATTCAATGCCTGCATATTCAGCAACAGCCTTTTCCACTTCGTTTATATTTTCTCCAGCCGTAGTGATCCAATTTTTATCAAAAGCGTCCGCCACCCATTTCTGCTCGTCACCGTGCATTGTCGGAGACGACAGCCATATTTTATTGCGAAAGACCTCTATATCGTTTTTGTTTTTGAACATTCATGCTTCCTCATTTCCGTTTTGCTCCACACCAGCCTTTTCGGGAATATTACAATTATCCGAATTACCTCGTGTCAGTGAGGAAAATCGTTTTATTATCGCCAGACACTACCATTAATTTTTCTGACAAATCCCTTGACGCCTGATTGACAGGGAATTTTACTGCAAATTTTGTTTGCTCCTTTACATAAAATACTGAGCAAACTATACAAGGATAATTAAAAAATTGTCAAAAAGGTGAACTTCTTCTACGCAGTCAGCGGCAAAATTTGCCGAAAATAATCAGTATCCCAAATCTATGATTTTGATGACAATGCTACATGCAAAGCTGACATGCGCTGAATCTTGTGAAGACAGGTTCTTAAAAGTACTTTTACTAACATTTTATCACACTAATGCCTAATTGTCAATCCTTTTCTAAAAAAATAAAACTGAAAATTTTAGGCAGCCGGTTTTAAAATTGCCAATTTTTAGCCGTCATTCATATTCAACATATGTGTATACACGTTTTTGAATAATTTTCAGAATCATAAAAACCTAAACATAGAAAATTCCGTTCGTTTTTTTAATAAATTTTGATTGTTATAAAAATTTAATAGAAAGGTTTTTCTAAATGTAATAATTATTGTGAGTTCCTACGATTTTCTTAAAAAGTTCGTCTTTTTTCTCTTATTAAATCACTTGTAAATATAAAGGCTGCACAGCAAGCGGATTCTGTGCAAAGACGTCAAGCGGGATTTGTGGGGTGTTGTCTAAATCATTTAAATTTCAGAGCTTGTGTTCATAGGTGAAGTATGCGTATTTTCGAGCATAATTTGTATGCTGACAAGGAAAAAACACACAGGAATACTGTCATATATCAAGTGTTTTTGACGAAGTTCAGCATACAAATTTGCCGAAAAGACGTCTGCTGAACCTATGAACACAAACTCTCATATCAACAGAAAAGGAAGAGGTACAAATGAAAAACAGAAAATTTGCCGTCGCCGCAGCATTTTTTATAATTTTGGCATCTATGGCATCGTGCAGCGAAAAGCAAACAGAATCAATCAAAACAAATGACTATGAACACGCCAATCAAGCCGAAACGAAAAATGAAGGTGAACAAACAAATACCCAGGAAATCAGTCTTGCAGTTGCGGATAAATACGACGGTATTCAGGGATATATCACGGAATTCAACGACAGCAGCAATAAATATCACATTAATGTAAAAGATTATTTCAAAGATAACGCATACTCCATCGAGGGTATCGACAGCGCAGTAAACGATTTGGAAAAGGACATAATATCTGGAAATATTCCCGATATTGTTTATACGAATACTACCGAGATTCAAAAGCTTTCATCAAAAGGCAGTTTCGCCGACATTTACGGACTCATAGAGAATGACGACGGCATTTCCAAGGAATATTTCCTTCCGTCCGTGCTGCGTTCGCTTGAAACCGACGGGCATTTGTATTCGCTTGCTCCGACGTTTATGATCAGCACTATCGCGGCGAAAACCAAATCCGTCAGCAAGGAAAACTGGTCATTCAGCGAATTTCAAAGAGTTTTCGACTCCGTTTCGGATAAATCGGAACTGTTCGAAATGGGAAACAACAAACAGGCTGTTCTTCATTTTTTAACAGACGGAAGCGACGATTTTGTTAATAATTTCGATCACACCTGCTCCTTTAATTCACCTGAATTCATACAGATACTCGAATTCGCAAATACTTTTCCTGATGTTGACGAATATGATTTCGAACAGCGATCATGCCGTGAAGATACTGCGCTGCTTTCTCAATTGTACATTGAATCGTTCCGCGATTTCAATGTGAAAAAACAATGTATTTTCGGAGACGATATGACTTTTGTAGGCTATCCTTCCGAAAACGGCAGCGGCTCGAAGTTCATTATAGGAAAACAATTTGCGATCATGGAGAATTCTTCCGAAAAAGAGGGTGCGTGGGAATTTTTGAAAAGCGTTATAGACGCTGATAAAGCATCACCTCAAATGTCCGGAATTCCTATTACAGAGAAAGGCTTTGAGACTGTCTGTGAAGCCGCTCTTGAAAAGCCATATTTTTTTGACGATCTCAATGATGGCAAAAAGACATTTTGGGATGAAACGGGGTACGATTCATGCACAAATCTGCCAATTATAATAGAGCCTATGTCAGAATCGGATAAACAGAAATATGTGGAATTCGTAAGAGGAATCGACCGAATATCATCTGGAATAGAAAGCAATGTGGATAACATTATAAAAGAAGAAACTGAATTGTATTTTTCAGGAGAATATTCAGCGGAAAAATGTGCCGAAATGATCCAGAACAGAGTTTCTATCATGTTAAGCGAGCAATCATGACAAATAAACAGTATTATTCAGTATTATTATCTACAAAAATATATACCCGATACTAAAAAAAATAAATATCATATAACGTCTTAAATACTTGAATTCTCTCCTAAAGTGTGATATAATGTAGTTAGATATGTCGCTTTTTCTGGAAGGAGAATAAAACAATTATGAATAATAAAAAAACGACCATAACCAGTCAGATCGCTTTTGTTTCTTTTATAGTAATTGCTGTCATTCTATCTTTTATGAGATTTACGATCCAAACAAGCACCCGTATAGAAAATCAAAATAAGGAATACGCAGCAAACGCCGCGCAGCTCAAAATGGAACACATCGACGAAGAATTAAGCAACGCGCTGCGCCGTATAAATACATATGCGTATTTCGTAAGCCGAAGTTTGGAAACTCCGGATATTACGGCGAGAATGCTGAAAGAAATGGAGGAAAGTTCCGCTTTCGACGCCGTTATATTTACAGATATTAACGGTATCGACCATTCTTCCGACGGACAAACCGCAGATGTTACAGATAGAAATTTCTACCAAGACGGCATCAGTGGAAACAGTAATATCGAAATAATTTTCGATCCCTATCTTTTTAATGAAACTATGGCTTGCTTTTATACGCCTGTTAAATACAACGACGAGGTCGTAGGCGTGCTTAGAGGGGCATTTTTAGCTGAAGAATATTTGAAAAATATGCTCTCAACCACTTATTTCGGCGAAAATGCGCAAGTATTTCTATGCAAGCCCGATGGCAAAATAATCGCCAGTTCCGACGACGCAACTTATAACGGCTATCTTTTAGATATATTGACGGACTCGAATATGATAGATCAGGGAACAGCCGATCAGATGCATAATGTATTCAAAAACGGCGGCATGGGAACGTTTTTATGCGACAAGAAAAGCAAGACAGACAATGTTTGCATTACATATCTTAAAAATAATGATTTCGTTCTAGTACAAATATTCCCTAAAAATATTACGCAAAATATGATCTCAAGAGGTAATTCTGCGGGGATACAACTGGAAATAATGCTTATCGCCATATTTGCGATCTCCATTTTGATCATACTCGTTCGATCAAGGCACAGACGTAAAAAACTCGAAAAGGAAAACGAACAGTCTCAATATGTGCTTCAAGGCTTGAATACGCTCTTTTCATCACGATATATTACTGTTGATCTGGAAACTCAAACGTATTCATATGTGGCAAACGTTCAGCCTTCAAATCGTGAATCGAACTTTGAAGGCAGCTTTGATGAAATGCTGAAAATTCAAAGCGCGGATATAATAGAAGACGAGGCAAAGGAAGAATTTTACCGCTTCTTTACCGCAGACTCTTTGATTGAACATTTGGCAAAAACAGACGTTCTTACTTACGAGTGTCACATTATGCGCGACGAAAAAGAAGCATGGGAACTGCTTATTACCGTTTGTCTGACGCGCGATGAAAACGGAAGCGCAACAAAAATTCTTTTTGTACGTCAGGACAATACACAGCTTAAACTCAAGGAAATACGCGCAGAAAAAGAACGGTTGCTCATGAACCGCAAGGAGCGTCAGTATCAGATCGCTATCATGTCAAGTTCATTATGCACTTACGAGTTTAATCTTACACAGGACAAAATAGAACAGGATATAATTGCCAAAATAAACGGAAATAATGTCTCTTTCTTATCGATGACCGAACTTGCCGCTCCATGTAAGGCTTCGGATTATTTTGAAAAATGGAAAAAATACGTACTGCCCGAATCTATGGAAAATTACTCTTCCGCTGTAACTGCGGAATATCTTCTGAAGCGTTTTGAACAGGGAGACAGGGAAGTTGTCGCCGAATATTGGATCGAAGGTTTAGATTCCGATCCGATCTGTCTGCATCAATCTTTTGCCATGACGAAAGATGAAAATACCGATGACATTATAGTAATGGTAATTTCCAAAGATATCACAGATCAAGTTAAGCGTCAGAGAGAACAGACGCAGGCCCTCCATGACGCATTGATGCAGGCGCAGCACGCAAACGCCGCGAAAACTACTTTCCTCTCCAATATGTCCCATGATATCCGCACGCCTATGAACGCTATAATCGGTTTCTCCACCATTGCCGTTAATCATATCGACAGTAAAGATCAGGTTCTGGAATGTCTGCAAAAAGTATTGGCTTCCAGCAATCACCTGCTCAGCCTTATCAACGATATACTTGACATGAGCAGGATAGAAAGCGGCAAGGTGCAAATCAAGGAGCAGGAATGTAATATTCCTGAGATCATTCACAATCTGGTCAATATCATACAGCCTCAGGTCAAGGCAAAACAGCTTGAATTGTTTATAGATACCTTTGAAGTGACCAATGAAAACGTCATCACCGATCCGCTGAAACTTAATCAGGTATTTATAAATCTGCTAAGCAATGCAATTAAATATACTCCTGCCGAAGGTACGCTCTCGTTCCGCATTATTCAAAAAGGAACATTCCGCCACGGATACGGTTCTTATCAATTTATAGTTAAAGATAACGGCATCGGAATGTCGCCCGAATTTGTTAAACATATTTTCGATCCGTTCGAGCGTGAATTCACGGTAACTCAAAGCGGAATTCAGGGAACAGGTCTGGGAATGTCTATTACAAAGAATATTGTTGAAATGATGAACGGAACTATTAACGTTGAAAGCGAACCGGGAAAAGGCAGTACTTTTACAGTTGATCTTGAATTAAAACTTCAAGATACAGATCAAACGGCTTCGCAGATAAGAGAACTGGAGGGACTGCGAGCGATGGTCGTTGACGACGACTTAAATGCCTGTGACAGCGCTTGCAGAATGCTGAAACAACTTGGTATGCGTTCGGAATGGACCACATCTGGCAGAGAAGCGGTTTTCCGCGCTAAAACAGCATTTGACGACGGAGATTCTTACCATACGTTTATTATCGACTGGCAAATGCCCGGACTAAGCGGAGTTGAAACCGCACGAAAAATTCGCAGTGCAGTAGGAGACGACGTGCCGATTATAATCCTTACGGCTTATGATTGGTCGGATATCGAAGAAGAAGCAAGAGAAGCGGGCGTTACTGCATTCTGCGCGAAACCACTCTTTATTTCCGATCTGAAATCCGTTCTTCTTTCTGCAAATCACCTAAATAAAAAGCAGGACACTGCCCCCGAATGGACGAAAGCTGATTTTTCGGGAAAACGTATTCTGCTGGTTGAAGATAACGAACTGAACCGCGAAATTGCAGAAGTAATTCTGGAAGAAGCCGGATTTATCGTTGATACTGCTCCCGACGGAACTGACGCTGTCGCCGTCATGGAACATTCGGAAGAAAATTATTATGACGCGATCCTGATGGATGTGCAGATGCCTATCATGAACGGCTATGAAGCTACCAGAACTATACGTTCTTTGCCGAGAAAAGATGTGAAAGATCTGCCGATAATCGCCATGACCGCGAATGCCTTTGAAGACGATAAGGAAGCTGCATTTAAATGCGGAATGAACGCTCATATTGCTAAGCCCTTGGATATGGATATTTTTATATCTGTTCTCAAGAAATTTATCGGATAAATACCAAACCTCCCCTGAAACTGATTTTTGGTTTCTGGGGAGGTTTGTAATTTTTTACAGTTTAACTCTTGATATACATAACAAATATATGTAATTTTATTAAAACAACTAATTCACTTTCTCCACCTTTTCTGCAAATTGTGGGTTGATATTTATTTCTGATTGACTTATAATAAAATCATATAGATTTTATACTCGTTTCTGATGAAAAATGTTCAAAAAACGACGATATGACTGGAAATCAGTATTACGAGTATATAACGGAGGTAAAACAATGAAATTCAAAAAATTGCTGGCATCTGTAATGACAAGCGTTTTAGCTTTAGGTATGCTGCCCTTGAACGCCGTATCAGATAACAGCGAAAAAAGCGATTCTATAGGTCAGGTTCTTGCCGATCTCTCATTAAAGGCAGAACCGATGCAGACAAACGCCGCGGTAAGCAGCAATTTCCGCCGTCCGATCAACAACGAATCTCCGGTATGGATCGTACATATCGATTCTTGGAACTACGCAGACCCTGAAAAGATCATTGATCTCGTTCCCGAAGATGTTCTTCCCTATGTTGTATTCAACATTTCCCTCTCAATTAACTGGAGTTCCACGGAACACAGATGGCTAATGATACAAGACGGTATTGAATGCGCAAGATCATGGATAAAAGCCTGTGCAGATAAAGGCGTCTGGACAATGATTCAGCCGTCAAGCGGCGGTCAGAGCCATTTCCCCGATTATTCTGCCGACTATGATCTGGACAATACGATCTTCGGTGAATTTTTCCGCGACTATCCGAATTTTATCGGTTATAATTACTGCGAGCAGTTCTGGGGATTCGCTTCACAGGATTTTCCCGTAACATACCAGCAGCGTTACGATCATTTCGCCGCCCTGCTAAAACTCTGCAACAAATACGGCGGCTACCTTGATGTAAGCTGGTGCGAAAACCAGTGGGGTTCGGCATTGAATCCTGTTGCAATGCTGAAAACAAATTCCAATTGGGAAAAAGCCTGCCGTACCTATGCACAGAATTTTATTCTTGAGGAAAAATACACGCAGCTAAGTTATATCGCCGATGTAGAAAGCGAAGTTTACGGAGCTTATATCTCAGGCTACTGCGGAAACTACGGCGTTCGCTGGGACGATACAGGCTGGTCTGACTATCCTTGGATAGGCGGCGATTTTGATGAGCAGAAAAAAGATCAGTATCGTTTGTCAACAAGTCTCCCTGTTTATCTCGAACGTATGGCGATGAACGGCATGACTGTTATCGACGGACCGGAACTTGTCTGGGCAGACTGCGTTAAAGGTCTTTTCGACGGCACAGACAGCGAAGGCTATAAATACCGCCGGTGGGAATTTTATGATCAGTGTAAAAATGTAAACGTCGATCTGATGCGAAAGTTTATTGACGGTTCTTTGCGTATTCCCAACAGAAAAGAAGTAATCGACCGCACAAAAGTCGTTGTTATTCAGGATGTAAACTCCGGCGGCAATGATGATAAGTATTGTTCCTACAAAACGCTTTTTGAGGGATTATATCGTGCTGACAACGACGGCAACTATAAGGATAATCACAATCCCTATAAGAGTACCGGACGTTATCAAACCATTCCGACTGTATACGCTCTTGCGGACGATCTGGCTAAATCTATCCCCGTTCAGATAAAGCAATCTACAATTCCGTCACGCTGGAAAACGATTGCCGATAAACAGGCTGAATTCAATAAGCTTTATCCCGATTCTTATTACGCAAACTGCTATGTTGCCAATAATAAGAATACATGGATGACTTATTACAACAGCAAGGTAGGCTCTGACGACAAAGGAGCGCAGTTCAACCTTAAATATAATACCTGCAAAAGTTTTGACATTAAACATCAGCTTTACGGTTCTGCTCTTATTAATGAGTATGCCGACCATATTGACGTTTATCTGAACAATTACGACGAAGAAGCGGCTTCAACTCTCAGAACAGAAGTGCTGACTGTAAAGGGCGCAAGCGTCAAGCCAACTTTTACGGCTAAGGACAGAGGCGCAAATCAAACGAAAAGCGCAATTACCGAAAACTGGAGCGATGGAACTTATACCCTTACCGTCAAGCACAACGGCCCTGTTGATATCTCAATAAAATGTTCAGGCAATGAAACGGGACGTTCGAACGCTTATCCACAGGCTGTTAGAAAAGCTCCCGCTTTCCCTGATTTCTACACGGGCGCACGTCAGTATGAAGGCGAAAATTTCGATATGAAAAATATCGAGGGAAACGTTACCAACGGCTGCGGCACAGGTTTGAAAAAATATCAGGGTATGGGATTTGTAAAATTCGGTACCAAAGATACTGCCGCCGTTAAGGATACCGTTAAAACTTCAAAAGCAGGCACGTTTAAATGGACGCTCCGTTATTCCGCTACATCTGACGTTAAATGCGTTGATCTTTATGTGAACGGCGCTAAAGTGAAAACTCTTTCGCTTCCCAAGGGTTCGGGTTATGACGACTGGAAAACTATAAGTGAAAATATAAATCTTAAAGCAGGAGATAATAAAATTGAACTTAAAGCTAATGCAACGCTTCCATGTTCGCTTTATCTCGACAACTTTAAGGTTGAGGGAGATTTCGGAGACGCTGCTGTTACAGTGAAGCCTCTTAACGGTAAATATATTAAAAATCTTATCGTAAACGATAAGGAAAACGCTTCGGATTGGCTTATCGCAGATAAATTCGAAAAAGATTCGCTTTTATTCGGAGACCGAGAAATCACAGCCATAGAGATTCCGAAAAATCTTATCGGAACTGAAATCATCAGAACAGCCTGCGATTCAAAAATGTATACCGATGATCTTGGAACTTTTACAGCAGGCTCGGATATTAGCGTTTATGTCGCGATAGATTCAAGAGTTTCTCCGATTCCGGCATGGCTGGAAAGCTGGCAGAAAACAGATTCGGGTATAACGTCTACAGGCGATTTGAAATTCGTAGTTTACAAGAAAGATTTTAAATCCGGAGAAAATGCAGTATTGGGCATGAACGGCGGAAGCGGCGATAATACGAACTATTTCATTCTTGCTAAACCTGTTGAAAAAATTCTGAACGGAACTCTTATAAAAAATCTTCTGATATATGACAGTGAAAATGCCGCAGATTGGTCGATACAGAGTAATTTCAAAAACAATTCTTTGATGTTCGGCGATCGCGATATCACTTATACAAATGTTCCATCTATTATCGAAGGCTCTGAATATATTCGTACTGCGTGTGATTCAAAACTTTACACGGACGATCTTGCTGAAATGACAGCAGGAGCAGATATGACGGCATTTGTGGCAATAGATACACGAGTAACTCCGCTTCCCGAATGGCTGAAAGATTGGACGGATACAAATTTAAGCGCTTCTACATCTAATGATCTGTCCATGAAAATTTATTCAAAGTCTGTTAAGAAAAACGAGAAGCTTATCCTCGGAACAGACGGAGGAATGGTTGAATCTGTTAACTATTCCGTATTTGCTAAAGAAGGCAATATAGCTGTAAAAGGCGACGTAAATATGGACGGCAAATTTGATATCAACGATGTTGTTTTACTCGAAAAATGGCTATTAGCTGTTCCTGATACAAAACTTGCTAACTGGAAAGCCGCTGATTTATACGAAGATGACATATTGGATATATACGATCTTTGCCTTATGAAACATTTGCTTGTTAATAACTAATGCTCTCAATCTGCACAATAAGAAAAAATTCTATATGGTTTCTTACTATATAATATAGACAAACAAAAAATCTCCGCATAATGAAATGCTCCCAATTTGTTAGACAATGTGGTATAATATAAATATGCCAAATTGAAATCTAATGAAAGGGGGCATTTTCATGCCTAAAAGACATCAAAATAAAAGGTACACACCTGAATTTAAAATCAAAGTAGTAGAAACGATAAACTCTATCTATCGCCGATTATTGATCTTTTTAATGGTGAAGTGGTATCATACAATCTAAGCCGTCATCCTAATCTTGCACAGATAACAGATATGCTTGAAAAAGCGTTTGCAAAAATACCCGATAATATTAATCTCATTTTGCATTCCGATCAGGGTTGGCAGTATCAGCATAAGCATTATCAGAAAATGCTGAAAGGGAAACTGCCTTGATAATGCCTGTGCAGAAAACTTTTTTAGTTTGCTTAAAACAGAGCTGTTGTATTTGCAGGAATTTACGTCAGTCGAACATTTTATTTCAGAGCTTCATGCCTACATAGAATGGTACAATACCAAGCGAATCAAACTTAAACTTAATGGCTTATCTCCTCTTAATTACAGACTCTCTGCTGCATAAAAAGCGACCAAGATCTCTCTTAGTCGCTTTGCATAAATTCTCTTGTAAAATTTTGTCTAACTTTTTGGGGGCAATTCAAAACTTTAGAGTTTTTATATTGGATTCTTTTCTTCCTTCCAATTCATCTAAAACTGCTTTATTGAAAACAGGATCAACAAAAAATTTATATAGTTCATTAACTATTTTTAACGTCTCCGGTAAAATTTTATTTTCACCTTCAACGATACGCCTCCATTTTTCCTTCAGTTTCTGATAATCTGCTTTAATGCAAAGAAACCCTTCGTTGTAGTCACTATCGCCATCAAAACAAAGATCCGTATTATAAGCATTTGTGTCAATAGGAAGCGTAAATTTTTCAAAAAAATCTATGCTCTTCTCAAGAGTATCAACACAATTCAATACAGGCAGCATATATTTTTTTACCAATTCCAGCGAATCATTCAAAGCCGAAAGCATGGATTTTTCAATTTCTGAAAAATAGTAAAACCTTGAAATAGTTTGACGGTAGTAGCTGTCATGGTCTTCTCCTAAAGGTATTGTATAAAAATCATCCACTGAACTTCTAAGCCAGTTATAATTATTTTTTATTCCAACGCTCAGGTCGATTTTTTTCCGATATACCGTTGCTACTCCGCCTAAAATGTTAAAAGCTTTATCCTCTGGATATGACGGTTGTTCCGTTTTATAAGTGATAATATGCAATATTTCCTCATTCACAACACGCACATAATACGGATGTTTGCTTTTGATCTTCACAAATCCAAGCGGTTCAAGAGCCTCACCGAATACCTGCTTGAAGGCGGCGTTTAGCGTAAGTTTTTTAGTTTTTTTAGTACTCGCTTTTTTAAAATACAGAAAGCAGTTATTTTCATCAGATTCGTTAGCGTCTGCGAATTCAAAAAGAATATTTCTGCCGTCCATATTGATAAGCGGAGCTAATTCCGATAATCCGTCCTCAACAAATACATAATCACCCTGTTGAACTTCTCTGAAGCGTTCCCATATACTGTTTTCACTAAGGATAGCAGACCATACATTCCTCTTAGGCGCAGGGATATCATCGCCCAGATAATCGTCAGCTCGTCCCATAACGGCAGTATCCAACTTACGCCCTGTATTTGAATACATATCAAGCATTGCAAAATCGCTGTCTACCACAGTAACGTTAATACAGCAGGCATTCAGCATCTTTGCAATATTTCCTGCATCTTTCTGAACAGCGGTGTTTCCTGCTTCATAAGATTCAGAACCTACTGCAACCCAGTTACTATTGTCTGCAAAAGCAAGTGCATATGAAATCTCATGATCGTCCTCGTTACCGACAACAAATCCGTTTTCTTTCATTTTGTTGCAGAACAGCTCAATGAACTGCTCTTTGCTAAGCTGCTCAGGATTGTGTATTTGTATTGATGTGAAAAAATTACCCATATAATAACCTCTCTCATAAGAAATGAATGTTAATATTCTATGCTTATTATAATTTGTAAATATACTTTTGTCAATATTTTTCTTAAAAATATACACATAAATTTAAAATTTCAGGTGTTTATTTACATTTCTATTATATTTGTTGATAATAATTATGAAT
This sequence comes from uncultured Ruminococcus sp., assembly GCA_910576995.1. Lineage (GTDB taxonomy): Bacteria > Bacillota > Clostridia > Oscillospirales > Ruminococcaceae > Ruminococcus. The sequence continues at coordinate 150,740 of CAJTLC010000001.1, read as the reverse complement.
AATATGGATACATACATGATGAAAATATATTAATTTAGCGTTTTTCTTGAAAATTATTAATTCATTATCGTTACACAGCCATCAGGTTGATATATCAATAATTAGATTAAAAAATAGCCTATGTTTACAATTATTCTGTAAGCATCGGCTTTTCCTATTCGGTTTTGTTATTTCTTCGTTAAGAATATCACGCTTTTTCTGGGAGCTTTTATTTTATGCAATTAATGAAGATAAATTCTGAAAAAAGTATTGACATTTTATAAAAAATATGGTATAGTATAACAAGTCAACACTTTATTAATTTAAAGCATCACTACAAATTTGTTGCAAAATGAAAGGATGTGATTTTATGAGTTCAAAAGCCGCTACTTTTATCATACTTGGAATATATGTAGCAGTAATGGTTGGAATCGGTTTTTACACCTCAAAACGCACAAAATCAACAAACGACTTCATGCTTGGCGGACGAAATGTCGGCTCATGGCTGACCGCTTTCTCCTATGGAACTACATATTTTTCAGCAGTAGTATTCATCGGGTATGCGGGACAATTCGGATGGAGTTACGGTATATCCGCAACATGGATCGGAATCGGAAACGCCATAATTGGAAGTCTTATCCCATTCTTCCTGATAGGCAGGCGAACTCGCCTTATGACCAAGCAATTTGAGGCAAGAACCATGCCCGAATTCTTCGAAAAGCGATTTAATTCAAAAGCGCTGAAAACTGCAGCGGCTGTCATAGTGTTCGTATTTCTTATTCCGTACACTGCATCGGTTTATAACGGTCTGTCGAGACTTTTCGGAATGGTATTCGATCTGGGAGAACACGGAGGAACGATAATTATTATTCTTATGGCAGTTCTATCCGCAATTTATGTAACACTTGGTGGGTATAAGGCGACAGCTTTGAATGATTTTTTTCAGGGAATCATCATGCTCATAGGTATTTCAACAGTAGTTGCCCTTACAGTTCAGAAGAAAAACGGTTTATCGGAAGCTGTCGGCGCGCTTAATCTCATTTCAGATAACAATACGTCTGAAAACACTCTCGGCTCTATTTTCGGACCCGATCCCCTCAATCTGCTCGGAGTTGTGATCCTTACATCTCTCGGAACATGGGGACTTCCGCAGATGGTTCAGAAATTCTACGCCATCAAGGACGAAGCGTCTATCAAGCGCGGCGCAGTAATATCAACACTTTTCGCACTTATAGTTGCAGGCGGTTCATACTTTATGGGCGGTTTTGTACGCCTCTACTGCACCCTCGATCCTGCTGACACATCGGGAAAAACGCTTATTGAAACATTAAATAATAAGCCCGTATTTGATACAATGGTTCCCGCTCTTATCCATCAAGCTCTGCCGAATGTGCTTATCGGACTTATCGTCGTACTCGTTCTTTCAGCTTCGCTGTCGACTCTTTCATCGCTCGTACTCACCTCAAGTTCGACCCTCACCAACGACCTTATCAAGCCGCGAGTAAAGAATTTCGACGACAAAAAACAAATGCTTACCATTCGAATTTTCATCGCGGTATTCCTTGTGATCTCCGTTATCATCGCCTGCAATAAAAACGCCTCGATCTCAACGCTCATGTCATATTCATGGGGCGCACTTTCGGGAGCATTCTTAGGACCTTTCCTCTATGGACTCTTCCTGAAAAAAGCCTCCCCTGCCGCAGTATGGGCAAGTCTTTGCAGCGGTATTGGCATCACTATTATTCATATGCTGCTGTTCAGCTTCGGAATTCATGCATTCGACGGAATCAAGCAGGCTGTTATCGATCTCAACTGCCCGCTTAATCTTCTTTCGCCTATCAACGCAGGCGCATTTGCAATGATAATTTCGCTTATCATCGTACCGGTAGTAAGCAGCTTCACAAAAGCTCCCGATAAAAAAGTTATAGACAATGCGTTTGCAAGTCTTGAAACAAAATAAAAAATTCATCCCAATAGCTGAGAACCTGTCCACATAGAAATTGTGTGCGTATTTTCGAGCATAATTTTGCCGAAAATACGTGCGGAATTTCCTATGTGGATAGCTTCTGATAACGACTATTGGGACAAGTTTTATTAAGGAGCAATTTAATGAAATATAGATATATAGAATATATGGAAAAAGATGAAATCGAGAAAAAAAGGAGGAAAAGTACCACTAAAAGCGGCGTTTTTGCGATTATAATAAGTTTATTTTGCATTTCACTTGGATTAGTATTTCTTATTGCGCTGAAAAGTTGGGGCGGTATGCTTTTTATGTTTATTTTTGCTTCAATTTTTATTGCATCAGGAATTTATTTTTTCAACCAGATAAAAAGAGATGAAAAACGCAGCCATTCTCTTGACGACCCAAACAGCAGATCATATAAAAAAAGACAGCGATATCTCACGAAAAAAAGGAATAAATATATTAGCAAAGCCGAAAAACACGGAAGTTTAAAAAGCATTATGTGTCGCAGAGCAGCATTAATAAATTGTTTCTTCACATTAATTTCATGGTTTATAACATTGCTCACATTAGCGCTCGGATGGATTGTATTCATCTTCTTAATACTTGACATAACTTTGCCAATAGCAGCTATTCTTTCACTTTTTGGAAAGCGATATAAAATTCTGATGCATGAATATGAAAAGTATGGCGCGGACAGATCAAAAGCCGAAAGTTACTTTTCAGAAAGCCGAGCATACATGATCTCCAATGATGTTATAGCCGTAAGTTCCCGATTTTTCACAGCGTCCGCCGAACTTATCGTACTTCCGATTGAAAATATAGTATGGATATATTCGGCATATGATAATATTTACATATATAAAAGAGGAAGATATTCGCATATGGAAAGAAAACACTGCCTTATCATCGGACTTTCAGACGGAAGACGATTCAAAATAAACTGCCCGGAAGAATTATGTTCAATACTAATAGAAGATGTTATAAACGTCGGTATTTCGGTAACAGCAGGTTATTCCGACGAACTTCTAAAATTATTTTACACTTCACCTGATAAATTCAGAAATGCAATCAAGACGGAAACGAATATAAGTATGAAACCAATACCAAACTGAAGCAGCTGCTGCACCTATTCTATGTGGGGACAGCAGTGATTTTATTGCATCATTACACAAGTAAAAATAAAATTCCATAAAAATATTGCAAAAAATAATTAATTATGCTATAATAAAAGTTAAAGGCATATTTAATAAGACAGTACTTACGTTTTTTAGCAATATGCCGATTTGAACTCATGTTAATAAATATACTGGAAAGGGCAGTTTATATGGCTAATAAAGATAAAAATAAAAACTTTGAAATTCCACGTCCGAAATTTCCCGAACGCGCGGTAGTTACGGCAGGTATGCCATACGGAAACAAGGAACTTCATTTCGGTCACGTTGGCGGAATGATGGTTTTCGCCGACACATATGCAAGATTTCTCCGCGATCGTCTCGGCAAGGATAACGTTATTTTTGTAACGGGAACAGACTGCTACGGCTCGCCCATTGCAGAGGGATGGCGCGTTAAAGTTGAAAAGGGCGAATTCAGTGGAACTCTGGAAGATTTCGTTCAGGCTAATCATGATAAACAGGAAGAAACTCTTGGAAAATATGGAATTTCCCCCAATTTATTTGCAGCCTCGGGACTTGGCAGATCGAAAGAGATACACGCGGAAGTCACCGATTGGTTTATCAGCTCGCTGCACAAAAAGGGACAGCTTAATCAGATCACAACAATGCAGTTTTACGATGAAGAAGCAGGCTGCTTCCTGAACGGTCGTCAGGTCATCGGAAAATGTCCTGTCGAGGGATGCAATTCCGAAAAAGGCTACGCCGACGAATGCGATCTCGGTCATCAGTATATGCCTGAAAATCTGCTGAATCCCGTCAGCACTCTTACCAGAAAAACTCCGACGATGAAGCCCGTCACAAACTGGTATTTCAAGCTTCGCGACTATGAGCAGCTCATGAAAGAATGGGTCGAGGAATTGAAAAAGCGCAAGGACGTTCGTCCCGTAGTGTGGAAAACTATTGATGAATTTCTCAAGCCTCCCGTAATTTATATCAAGCGTGAATTTGAGGAGACATACATTTCGCTTAAAGATACAATGCCTGCGCATAATTATCTCGAAGAAAAGAAAAAGCCTTCATTTACGATAGAATTTTCAACTCTTCCCGACTGCGATGAAGCCTGCAAGATTCTGACGGAAAACGGGATACGCTACAGAACAGGAAAAACTCTCGTACCGTTTCGTCTCACGGGAAATATCGAATGGGGCGTACCTGCTCCGATAATGGACGGCGTTGACGGTCTTACCGTGTGGGTATGGCCTGAATCGCTCTGGGCGCCGATCTCGTTTACCGAGACTTATCTGGAATCTATCGGTCATGACCGCGAAGAATGGAAAGATTACTGGTGCAGTAAAAATTCCACGGTTTATCAGTTTATCGGACAGGATAATATCTATTTCTACGGTATAGCCGAGCCTGCTATGTGGATGGCTCAGCAGGAATCCGAAGAAAAGACATCGAATCCGCCTGAGGGCGAGCTGCAAATGCCTGTTATCGTGGCGAATCATCACATTTTATTCCTTGATAAAAAGGCGTCAAGTTCGGGTGCGGTCAAGCCTCCGATGGCGGACGAGCTTCTTGATTATTACACTCCCGAGCAGCTTCGTATGCATTGGCTGGGACTCGGACTCGGACAGCGTTCGGTAAGCTTCATGCCGAAGCCTCTCAATCCCGACGCCGCCCCCGATGATACCGATCCCGTAGTAAAGGACGGTCTGCTGCTTTCAAACGTTTACAACAGAATGATACGCACGGCATTCTACACAACTCAAAAGGAATTCGACGGAATTCTCCCTGATCTTGCTCCCGAAGAAAGCATTCTCGCCGACGCTAAAAAAGCGGTTCTGGAATATGAACGTTATATGGCGAAATTTGCATTCCACCAATGCACATACGTCCTCGACAGCTACATCAGAAACGGCAGCAAATACATGGCTAAGGCTCTCAACGGCGATACTTCCGATAAGGAAAAAACGGCGCAGGCTCTTGCGAATCTTTTCCACATCATACGCACAACTGCCGTTCTGCTCCACCCTCTTGCCCCTTTCGGAACTGAAAAACTTCGCGAATATTTGCAGGTCGACGAGCGGATATGGTCATGGGAAACGATCTTCGAGCCGCTGACGTTCTTCACAGAACCCGCTCACAAGCTGAAATTCCTCCCTCCGCGAACAGATTTCTTCACACGTCACGAATCGCAGTTTACAAAGGCTGACGAAGAATGAGGTGATACAGTGAATTGGGGAATTTATATATGTATATTCTTACCACTTTTTATTGTAATAATGCAAAATATGCAAAGGAAACGTGTCTCAGCTGCAAGTAAAATAAGAAAGGGGATTAATACTGTCATGTTTGAAACTGCTAAAAAATTTATCGGTCATAAATGTGTGGTTCGTTCAATTGACAATAACGTTGAATGGGGAATCGTAAAAGAAGTTACGGAAAATTCTGTAATCATGGACTGCAACGGAAAGGCTCATGCCGTTAATCTTGAATATATAACCTGCATTCAAGAAAACGATAAGAAGCCCTCAATTCTCAAGCAATTCTTTGGTATGGAATAATTAAGAACCTGTCTTCACAAGATACAGCACACGGATCTTGTGAAGACAGATTATTCTAAAAGCCCGAAAGGAAACTTCTCCTTTCGGGCTGATTTTATGCCAATTCTTCAATTGCAAGCTTGATTCTTTCTATGGATTCTGCCTTGCCGAACACTTCCATAAGTTCGGTAGCTCCTCCGGGAGTTATAGCCTGACGTCCTACAGCAACGCGAATCGCCCACATTACCGCGCCCGCTTTCTTTTCCTTAGCGGCGGCATATTCTTTCAGCACTGCAAACAGTGTATCGTTATTCCAGTTTTCAACAGCTTCGAGAATCGGCAGGCAGTCTGTCAAAACTTCCTTACAATTTTCGGGATTCGTCTTATTCTTCTTATTTGTGTACAAATCGGAAGTCATCGGCAGACGCGAAGTCACAAATCCGATAAAGCTCTCTATCTCGCCGAAATACGCAATTCTCGTATGAAGAAGCACGGCGAGTTTTTTCGTATCGATATGCTCTTCACACAACTCGTTGAGTATGGGCAGAGCCTTTTCTTCGTATGCATCATCGGGAAGCGCTTTGATATATTCGGAATTAAACCATTTCAGCTTTTCGTAATCGAATACCGCAGGCGACTTGCTCAATCCCCCGATGCCGAAATTTTCCTTTAATTCAGCCATTGAGAATATCTCCTGATTGCTGTCTTTCGGACACCAGCCCAGAAGCGCAATATAATTCACGATCGCCTCCGGGAGATAGCCGTCGTTCACAAGATCCTGAAAGCTGACAGCTCCGTGACGTTTGGACAGCTTTGAAACCTTACCCTCGTCATCCTTTCCCATAAGAAGCGGCAGATGAACATAAGTCGGTCTTTCCCAACCGAAAGCGTCATACAGCAGGCAATATTTCGGCGTGGAAGTGAGATATTCATTTCCGCGCACAACATGAGTAACACCCATGAGATAATCGTCAACGACGTGGCAAAAGTTATACGTAGGATAACCGTCAGCCTTGATCATTATCTGATCTCTCAATTCGGAATTGTCGATCTCAACTTCCCCGTAAACCTCGTCTACATAAGAAGTCGTACCCTCGTCGGGCATTTTCTGACGAATAACATAGGGAACTCCAGCCGTCAGATTCTTCTCAATCTCTTCATTGGAAAGATTTCGGCAATGACCGTCGTAACCGCCGATACCGTTTTCATCTTTCAGCGATTCCAATCTTTCGGGAGTGCAGAAGCAATAATAAGCATTTCCGCTTGCAATGAGCTTTTCGGCATATTCCTTATAGATCGGCAGTCTTTCGCTCTGAACGTACGGTCCATGCTCGCCGCCGACTACAGGACCTTCATCGTAATCAATGCCCGTCATTTTCAGCGTATTAAGAATTACATCCGACGCGCCCTCGACAAGTCGAACCTGATCTGTATCTTCAATGCGGAGTATAAACTTCCCGCCCTGCGATTTTGCAAGAAGATAAGAATACAGCGCAGTCCGCAGATTGCCGATGTGCATAAATCCCGTCGGCGACGGAGCGAAACGTGTTGTGATTGTCTTTGACATATTTATACCTCTAATCTATTATCTTTTAACAAAATATTCCTCATACCATACCAGGAATGTGTAAATAGTCCAGATTTTACGCCAATTATCGGAATTTCCGCCGATATAGTCATCAAATATGGCATTTATCTCGTCAAGGTTGAAGAATTCGGCAGCCATATCGCTTCTGAATTTAGCCTTGACGTCGGCATTATATCTCTCGTCTGCAAGCCAAATTCTGATTGGAACAATAAATCCAAGTTTCTTGCGGAAAGCAATCTCATCAGGCAGAACCTTTGCAGCCGCAGTACGGAATGCGACCTTGTTTGTTGTTTCATTTACCTTGAATTCCGACGGCATACGTGAAGCGATATCAAATATTCGCCTGTCAGTCAGGGGCATGCGAATTTCAAGTCCTGCCGCCCTGCTCATCTTGTCAACATTAAGATAAATATCGCCCTCAAGCCATATCTGAATATCAACATCGGACATTTTAGTCAGCGGATCGAGTCCCTCTGTTTCATCGTAAATATATTTAACGAGATTGATCGGCAGCACATCAGGATTATAATTTTTAAGAATGCGCTGCTTTTCATCTTCTTTCATAATATTGGTATTACCAATATAGAAAGTTTTCAGATTTTCGCCGTAACGTTCGGCGTTGCGATACATATTATAGCCGCCGAAAAATTCATCTGCGCCCTCGCCCGAATAGCAGATTTTAGTATGCTCTGCCGCAGCTTTGCAGCCAATAGCGAACACAATCGCCGATGCGTCGCCGAGAGGCTGCTCCATATTATACATGACATAAGGTACGATATCAAAATACATTTCAGGAGTTATACGGCAGCGATTATTCTCTCTGCCAAGTATTTCAGCAGTTTTCTTTGCCAACGGGGATTCGTCGAATCTTTCATCGTCATAGCCGCAAGAATCCGTAGTTTTAACGTTGGACATAGCAAGAACGTATGAAGAATCAACGCCGCCAGACAGGAAAGATTCCGCTGTTTCATGCTCTTCAAGTACTTCTGGCATGATCTTCTCGATAGTGCTGTGAATCTCATCTGCCCAATCCTCAACCGATTTCGAATAATCAGCCTTGAAATCGGGCTTCCAGTAACGCTCTATAGTCAGATCGCCATTTTTGAATTCAAGCCAATGACCCGGCATAAGCTTCTTAACGCCTTTGAAGAAAGTATCCTCGCCCGCAACATATGTCAACGTCATATATATCTGAAGCATATCAACGTTAACTTCCTTAACAAAGCCCTCCTGCTCCATGATCCTGCGAATAGAGCCGCTGCAAAGAAGTTTGTTGTTATCAGTCACATAATAGTAGAACGGCTTAGTTCCGAAATGATCGCGCAGTGCAAAAATTTTCTGCTCATTTTCATCAAAAAGAGCGAATGCGAACATTCCATAGAGATGATCAGCCATTGTATTTCCCCATTTTTCGTAAGCTGCCGTAATTATAGCAGGTTCGCGCTTGTCACGGGAAAGTGTGTTGTCAATGTTCAAATCTTCGCAAAGTTCGCGCCAATTTCGGATATGACCGCTGTATTCAAGTATCTTCGTCATATAAATGTCACCTCAAAAAAATTCTTCATGCTCATATATCTGCGGACGTCCCATTAAAGCAGTCAGCGCAGACGCAGCGTCGCCGCCCTCGAACAGCACCTTGTTAAGCTGCTCGGTAATCGGCATTTCAACTCCCAGTTTTTTTGCAAGTTCATATGCAGCGCGACAGCAGCAATATCCCTCAACAGTTCCGACCTGCTTAACGGCTTCTTCCGGAGCGATTCCCTGTCCGATAAGTTTTCCTGCACGGGCGTTTCTGCTGTGAACGCTGGTACACGTTACGATCAAATCGCCAATTCCCGTCAAACCGCTGAAAGTGATCATTTTCGCGCCCGCCGCAACTCCCAATCGGGTTATCTCATGAATACCGCGAGTCATTAAAGCTGCGCGGGAATTATCGCCATAGCCCATACCGTCGCAGATTCCGCAGCAAAGTGCGATTATATTTTTCAGTGCGCCGCCGAGTTCGCAGCCCTTTACATCGTCGCTGAGATAAATTCTTAGACTCTTATTGCTAAGCTGCTCCTGTATATATTTTGCCGCTTCTTTATTCTCGGACGCCGCGACCATAGTTGTGGGAACGAGACGCGCAACTTCCTCCGCATGAGACGGACCGGAAAGAACTACCAGCTTATCTATTGACAATTCTTCGATAAGCACTTCGCTAAGCAGTTTAAGGCTGCCCTCCTCAATTCCCTTGCCTGAATTTACCACAACCATTTTTTCATCGATAAAAGGCTTTGCCAGTTTCGCAACGCTTCTCACGAAACTTGACGGGATACCGAAAATAAGGATATCACAGCCTTTAATACACGAAATATCGGAAGTAAGCCTGATCTCTTCAGGCAGTTTTACTCCGGGCAGTTTGATTTTATGCTCGCCATTTTTTCTGATCTCGTCGATCTCGTCCTGAAATTTCGACCATACCGTAACATTATGCTTTCCTGACAACACAGCTGTAACTGCAAGGCTCAGACCAAAGCCGCCTGATCCAAGAATAACGATATTTGCCATATAGCGCCTCCTTTGAATCTGTTCTAAGATCCTGTTCAGTATCTTTTTTAGAACAGATCTTATTTCTTATTTGGAATTTTAAAAGAAAACTTTGATTCCGTGCCTTCTTTAAGTCGCTGGATGTTGCCGCGGTGACACCAGATAACCATTCCAGCCATAGGAATACTCAGCAGCATATAAAGAAAACTTCTGCCGAATGAGCAATCGTCAACTATCCACGAAATAAGCAGAACAGCAAGCGGACCATAAGCTGTTGCCAAAAGCGACGAAAGGGAAACATACTTTGTCATGACCATGACCGCGATAAATATCAGCATGAGGGCAAGAGATACCAAGGGATCGATTATAATGAATGCCGAAACGCCCACAAGCACGCCCTTTCCACCTTTGAAATTGTAGAAAACGGGGAACACGTGACCTAAAATAGCGCATAATCCGGCAATATAACCAATATAATGCGTATCATTGTCAGGCGATAGTCCTGCATTAAGAAGCCCTGCAAATAAACGCGACAGAGCCACAGCAAGCACGCCCTTTGAGATATCGCCCACAAGAGTCAGCAGCGCGCAGGTCGGACCACAGCATCGATAAGTATTTGTTAGCCCTGCGTTCCGGCTTCCCATAGTGCGTATATCTTCGTGTCTCATTATTTTAACAATAATTATGGAGAAGTTCAGACTTCCCAGTATATAGCCAATAACTGCGGCAAGCACAATAGCTAAAAATATCTTCATTACTTATCATTTCCTCCTCTTTCACGTACCACGAAACGCACAGGAGTACCTTCAAGCCCGAAGGTAGAGCGAATCTGATTTTCAATATATCTTCTGTATGAAAAATGGAAAAGGTCTGCTCTGTTAACGAACGTCACAAACGTAGGCGGCTTGGTTGACGGCTGCGTCATGTAATATATCTTAAGACGTCTGCCCTTATCGGAAGGCGGCTGCACCCTTGTTGTAGCATATGCGAGAACATCGTTCAACATTCCCGTTGATATTCTCATACTGTTCTGATCGTTAGTATACTTAATGAGTTCATACAGCTTATTAATTCGCTGTCCCGTTTTTGCAGAAATAAATACAAACGGAACGTATGACATAAAACTGAAATCATTTTCCAGCTTAGTACGGAATTCCTGCATAGTTTTATCGTCTTTTTCAACCAGATCCCACTTATTTACGGCAACTACGCACGCCTTGCCCTGTTCATGAGCATATCCCGCAACTTTGGAATCCTGCTCGGTAAAGCCCTCTGTAGCGTCGATCATTATAACGCAAACGTCCGATCTGTCGACCGCCATATACGCGCGCAATACGCTATAATGCTCAACTTTTTCGGTAACTTTGGATTTTTTTCGGATTCCCGCAGTGTCGATAAATACAAATTTTCCGTATTCGTTTTCTATAACGGTATCCGTAGAATCACGCGTGGTGCCTGCAACATCGGATACGATAACGCGCTCTTCACCTGCTATCTTGTTGATAAGCGAAGATTTTCCCGCATTCGGCTTGCCGATTACAGCTACTTTTATGTGATCTTCAGTATACTGCTCCTCAGTCTCGTCCGGCAGAAATTTATATACCTCGTCAAGCATATCGCCAGTTCCGTGACCATGAACGGAAGAAACCGGAAACGGATCGCCGAGTCCGAGATTGTAAAATTCGTAAAGCTCCATGGGAGTTTCACCGAGGCTGTCAACCTTATTGACGCAAAGAATGATCGGTTTTCCACTTTTCTGTAGCATATCAGCAACAGCGTAATCATCAGCCGTAACGCCGCATCTGATATCCGTCACAAGAATTATGACGTCCGCCTTTTCGATAGCAAGCTGCGACTGGCGTCTCATCTGCGCAAGAATAACGTCCTTGCTTTCAGGCTCGATACCGCCCGTATCAACGACCATAAATTCCTTGCCGCGCCATTCGCATTTCGAATAAATTCTGTCACGCGTAACGCCGGGAGTATCTTCAACAATAGAAAGCCGCTTACCGATAAGCTTGTTGAAAAGCGTAGATTTTCCTACGTTCGGTCTTCCGACCACAGCAACTATTGATAATGACATGATGCATTCTCCTTTCTTATTTATATTCCCATTATAGAGTCGAGCAATTCGTAACCGTCGTTTTGTACGGCACGGATTTTAATATCAAGTTCGCGTTCAACATCGCCGACGGTCAGATCATCGAGGAAAACATCCGAACCATGCATGAGCATTGCCGACGAAATCAGCAGTTCGTCACCCAATTTCTTATCTTTCAGCTGAGCGATAATATCCTGAGCGGTAATAAGACCCGTAACGGTAATAGTTTCGCCGAAAAAATCATTGCGTATCCAATAAACGCCGCATCTCAATTTCGGGAATTTTTCCTCTGCCTTTCGAGCAAGATCGGAGATGATCTTAAACGGCGCGCGTCCCGTAACAATGGAAACCCACCGTTCGCCGCCCTCCCATTCCGCATTATCAAGAGCATTGTTAAACTCGTCTATAAGCGAACGAAGCATTCCCACGCCATTTTCATACTGGGGATAATCCTCATAATATTCCGCGTCGGGAAGCGTTCTGTCGGCGATCAGGAAAAATTCATCTGACGGAAAAACCGTACGCGTACCGTATTTTTTCAGAAGATCCCGCTGAAATTCCTCTATAATATCAATAGTCTCCCCTGCCGTTTCCTTATTAAACGTCGTCAGAGGGCATAATCCGTCACGAAATTTCGTGATTCCGACAGGCACGACCGCCATGCTTGAAATATTCGGCATGAGTCCTGACAGATCGCCGAGAGTTCGCCTTAACTCATCGCCGTCGTTGAAACCCGGACAGCAAACTATCTGACAATTCAACTGTATACCGCTTTCGGCAAGCTGATAGAGATATTTCAACTTCTCGCCCGCAAATTTATTACGCATCATTTTCACGCGCAATTCGGGATTTGTAGTATGAATCGAAACATTGATATTAAGTTTCATTTTAATAATTCTATCGATATCGGACTGATCAAGATTAGTCAGCGTGACATAATTTCCATGAAGAAATGAAAGGCGAGCGTCATCATCCTTAAAATAGAGAGTATCGCGCATATTCGGGGGCATCTGATCGATAAAGCAGAAAATGCACCGATTGCTGCACCGCTGTTTATTATCCATAAGGAATGTTTCAAATTCAAGTCCGAGATCGTCGTACTCATCTTTTTTCACAGTAAAAGCGATCTCCTCGCCGCAGCGAACAATTTCAAGCTTAACATCTGCGTCGGCGGCATAATACATATAATCAAGAACGTCCTTAATAGGATTTCCATTGATTTTTTCCAGCATATCGCCCGCGATTACCCCGCATTTTGCAGCAGGAGAACCGCTGATAACATTTTTTATTTTAACCATTGGTAATCTTTCCTCAAATAAAAAAAGGAGAGAAAGCCTTGCCTCCTCTCCTCCTCATGTATCGGATAGCCGATTATTCTGCGTCCAGATTAAGAACCTTAACGCCTTTATAGAATCCGCATTTCTTGCAAACCTTGTGCGGAGCCTTAATTGCGCCGCAGTTATCGCACTTGGACATTGCGGGTGTATTGAGCTTCCATACGGCAGAACGTCTCTTATCGCGTCTTGCCTTGGAAGTTTTTCTCTTTGGTACAGCCATTCTGGCACCTCCTTACAGAGCTTCACAGCTCGATGTTATTTGTGGGAAAGTTGGCATTGCCAATATTAAGACAACGTCAAAAAACCTCTGTTTGATGTTCGCAGACCGATTCGTTTAAATCGCAGCCGCATATCACGCAAAGCCCTTTGCAATCGTCTTTGCATAAAATTTTAGTGGGCAGATCAAGAAGCAGATCGGTTACCGCAATTTCATTCAGGTCAATGCTCTCACCGTCCGCAACAATATATTCATCATTATTGCCGCTGACAGAAGGAACAACAATATGGTCGCAGTCAAAATGATAAGATCTTATCATTTTTTTCAGGCATCTGTCGCAGGTCACAAGCAGTTCAGCGTCCAGCGTACATACCAGATGAACGATACCCGCTTTATTATAGATCCTGCCTTTAACGGAAACAGGCGAATTAAACTTAACGCCCTTGATATCCGCAAGTTCTTCCGATCCGATGCCGTAATCAATATCCTTGGACTCGCCGGGGATACTGAAAAGCTGTTTTAAATTAATCTTCATATTAAAAATCCTTCAGAGCATCACAAGTTTAATTATACACCAAACAGCAGAATATGTCAATAGCTGTCGGTGATTTTTTTGGAAATTTACTTAATAAATTTCTTGACGTTATCGGAAAGTTCGTCGGGATCAGCCGAAACCGTAAATACCACGATAGTATCGTCGCCTGTAAGCTTGTCCAGCTTTTCAAGCATATTTCCGAAAGCCTCGAAATCCTTGCCGACGATCTTGAAGATACCGTCAACGAAAATCTCCTTAATGTCGTAGTTTCCTGCAAGCATACCTGCAACATAACCATAGAAAGCGTCGATGCCCTCGATGCCGAACTGCTCAACATCACACCATCTTACCTTATAGCTGATAGAACGTCTGATATTGTCGCCCTTTTCGATGCAAACGATATTTCCGTTTGTAGACTTTACGGTATCGTTGATCTGATCGATGAGGATCTTAGTTTTGCCTGTACCCTTTTTTCCGGTAATAAGATTTATCATATTTTACTCCTTCCACCGCCTTACGGCGGAGTGTTTTATGTTTACAGCTTCCGCTGGATCAACCGAGTTTAGCTTCAAGAGCAGCCTTTGCGCCTTCATATCCTGGCTTGCCGAGAAGAGCGAACATATTGGACTTATAACTCTCAACGCCGGGCTGATTGAAAGGATTCACGCCCAGCACATAGCCTGAAATCGCGCAGGCCTTCTCGAAGAAATAGATCATGTATCCGACGCTTTCTTCCGTGGTATCCTCAAGTTCGAGGATCATATTTGGAACTCCTCCTTCTGTATGAGCGAGAACAGTACCCTCGAAAGCCTTTCTGTTTACAACGGACATATTCTGATTTGTCAGGAAATTAAGTCCGTCGAGATTTTCAGCGTCAGGCTCAAGGAAGAGATCGGTCTTGGGATTCTTGATATCGACAACAGTCTCGAACATAATGCGCGCGCCGTCCTGAATGTACTGTCCCATAGAGTGAAGATCGGTTGAGAATGTAACAGAAGCAGGGAAAATGCCCTTGTTATCCTTACCTTCGCTTTCGCCGAAAAGCTGCTTGTACCATTCGGACATCATAACAAAGCTGGGATCGTAAGATACGAGCATTTCAACAGCCTTGCCCTTTCTGTAGAGGATATTTCTGAGAGCGGCATATTTATAGCAGTCGTTGTTGTCGAAATCAGCCATAAAGTCAGCCTGAGCCTTTGCAGCGCCTTTCATGAGGGCGTCGATATCGCAGCCTGCTACGGCGATAGGGAGCAGACCTACGGCGGTCAAAACCGAGAAACGTCCGCCGACATCATCAGGAATAACGAAAGTCTCATAGCCCTCTGCGTCGGAAAGATTTTTAAGAGTTCCCCTTGCCTTGTCAGTAGTAGCGAATATACGGTTTTTAGCCTCTTCCTTGCCATACTTATCTTCAACCATTTTCTTGAAAATACGGAAAGCAAGGGCAGGCTCTGTAGTCGTACCTGACTTTGAAATAACGTTAACTGAAAAATCCTTGCCCTCGCAAAGAGAAATGATCTCGTTGAGGTAAGTAGGATTAATACTGTTTCCGACATAATATATATCAGGAGTATCTTTCTTTATATTATTATAAAGAGGCGATTTCAAGAGTTCGATAGCAGCTCTTGCGCCAAGATACGAACCGCCGATACCTATAACGATAAATATATCGGAATTAGACTTGATCTTTTCAGCGGCAGCCTTGATCCTTGCAAATTCTTCCTTATCATAATTGGTAGGAAGCTCTACCCATCCGAGAAAATCGTTTCCGAGACCGGATTTACTGTGAAGGGTATCGGCAGCAGCCTCAACCTGAGTCTTAATTCCTGCAAGTTCGTCGTCGTTAATAAAATCAGCGAGATACTTTGTGTTAAGTTTTAATGACATTTTTTATAACCTCCATAATATTCAAATTACTTATTTTATAATACTATATTTTGAGATTTTTTTCAAGTACCTTTATCAAACTAATTACACTTTTGTTAATTCACAACAATTATCAACATATCAATTCAGTAAATTTAACAACACTTTTTTCAATACAAACTGCGGAGTCAGCTTTTCAACCTTTTCGGACGTAACTATTTCAATTTCGCACACAAGATTTTTATCGCTGTAAAAAGCCGCAGTACCTATTTTTTGTCCTTTTTCAAGAGGAGCAGTCAGATATTCCGGAATCACCACCACGGTACTCAGTTCGTTGACGCCGCGCGGAACAACAAGACTGCTCTGGCGCATAAGATGAACTTCAACCGCCGAATCTTCGCCGTTTTTCACCTTTATTGGCATAAGCATTTCATCCGGAAACATAGTTGCTGTGACCTTATAATCACTAAATCCCTTATTGATCAGCGTTTTTGCACCTTTCAGGATAGAATCCTCATCCGGAGCGCCGAGAATAACCGAAATATAGCAAGTTCCGCTTTCATTGACAGCGCCCTCGGCAATACAGAATCCCGCTTCGTCGGAATGACACGCTTTGAATCCGATATGCCGCTCATAATTAATTGCCAGACGGTTTTCGCTCACCAGTTCTGTCTGACCCGATTTTACAAAATCGCGCCAGGTTTTGAAATAAGGGCGCAAAAAATCAAAACGCGAAAGTTTCGCACAAATTACCGCAATATCGGCTGCCGTGGAATATTCTCGCTCGTCATAATACCCGTACGGTGAAAAAAAAGCCGTGTTGCGCAGTCCCATTTCGAAAGCTTCCGTATTCATGCGCCGCACGAATTTTTCAACAGTCTGCTCCGATTTTTCCGCAAGAACAGTCACAGCGTCATTGGCATTTCCGATTATCACAGATTTCAGCAGTTCCTCAACCGTCATGATATCCCCTGCTTCAAGCCAAACTACTGCGCCCTTGGTATTGGTAACTGAACTTGACGCAGTAAGTTCAGTAGACATCAGAAATTTTCCCGTTTCAATATCTTCTGCAATGAGGAGGATAGTCATAAGCTTGCTGAGATAGCCAATGTTTCGCTTTTGATCGGAATTTTTTTCTTCCAGTACAGTTCCTGTTGCAGCTTCCGTCAGAACATACGCCTCCGCATTTTCAGCGATCTCAGAAGTTTCAGCGAACGAATACAGCGGCAGAATCAGCGTCACAGAAATAAACAGCGATAAAATAATACAGATTTTTTTCATAAAATCACCCTGAATTATTTTATGCCCCTAACCTCTATATTATTACGCAAAACTTTCTGTTAAGGCATCGCTGCACAAAGCACGTTTTTCTGTATATGTGTCAATATTTATTTTCCGGCAGTAACTATGAAACCGTCGCTGTTATTGCCCGAAATGGAATATCCGCCTCCGATAGGTACGCGAACAGGCGTAATATCGCCGCTCGCAGGCTCAAAATAAATGGTATAATTTCCTGATTCAGCAGGATAAATCAGCGGAGATTCCACAGTATAGCCTTTCAGCATTCCAACATATTCCTCAAGACAAAGCTTTTGCCGCGACATTATTTCGGCATGAGGCTGTCCCACATAAACAAGATGCCATGGACAAAATTCCTGATTGGTAACAGTGGATTTATCCTCCGGATATCTGACGATAAATCCGTATTTACCGCAATTTTCGATAACCCAGCTCTGGGAATCCATACCGTCATAAGTGATAAGCGATTCATAGCCTAAAATTGCAAGATCGACGGAATTTCCCGCCGCATTTTCAGAAAACGCCCTCGGACATACCGAACCATCGGCAGTATATGTATTGGTAGTGCCGTAAACCACGAAATCATTGAGTTCCGTAGCCGTGTGATAATCAGCCATAAGTCGGTTCAGCGCTTCCGCAGCCTCTTCGTTGAGCGACATCTGACTGCCTGATATTGAATAAAATTCATTTTTGTACTGACTCAGATCAACAGTGCGCTGGTTTTCCGCAGGCATCGCAGGCTTTTCCGCTGTTGAGGGAACAAGATATCCGCGCGAAAGTTCAGTCGCAGCCACTTCGTATTTTGTAAAGCCCTCCATTTCTGTATCCTCAAGACCAACTGCGGTTTCCTTTCTCTTGCCGTTGGTAGAAGCAATGTTTGCGGGTGGATCGTTTGGTTTAATGCTGAAATTTCCGTCAACCGTTATTTTCCCATTAGAATTCACCTTGAAAAAGTCGCGTCTGATGCTGTCGACCGTCATCATAACAACAACGATACCGATCATTGCAGTGACTATCCTGCCCATTCTTATACGCATTTTATTTTTCTTTTTTTCTTTAGGCATTTTCAAGTCCTCCGTATGTTCTACACTTTTACGCTAAACACTATTGCGTGATGTGAAAATATCTATCTCAAGATCATAAATTCATAAAAATAATCGGGTAAGATTGGCAATGTTATCCAAGTGCAAAATTACCCTTTTTAACATTATATAACATTTTTCAAAAAAAGTCAACCAAAAAAACGAAAACTTTTCCGTTTTGCACAATTTTTAAGAAAGCAGCCGGAAGTTTTCAACATTTTCTGGTTGAAACTATGTTCAAACCCTGTTGACGTACTGTTAAATACTTCGCAGCAATCTTTTAGGTAAAAGTTTTTTCGTTATAATGCACATAATGCAAGCTCTAAAAAACTATTTCATTTAAGGTGTGTTGACACTACCGCTCAACGCCGTCTTACATCTTTTACGTCTTTTCGGCGGATTTTTCGCCTAAACTTCGTCAAAAAGTCTTGGAATGCGTCAGCATTCCTGCACCTCTTTTCCTTGTCAGGCGAAAAATCTTCTCGAAAATCTGTACATAATAAAGATTCTGAACAGGCTCTAAGAAAAAACTTGACATACCAAGAAAAAAGATTTATACTAATTTTAGAGTTCGTTTGAAAAATCCATCAAAATCGGAATAACCGAAATTTATTATACTGTAAATTATACTAACACTACTGCAAATGGCGGCGAAGGAGGGCAAAATGGACGCTGTATTTACCGAATCAATGAAAAAAACGCATACTATTGTTCTTCCGGAAATGTTGGAATATCATTTTCCAATACTTAAAGCTGCTCTCATAAGAGGAGGCTACAAAGCTGATATACTCTCCAACAGCGGATCGTCAGTCATGCATCATGGCAAAAAATACGTCAATAACGATATGTGCTTTCCGGCGGTTTCAATAATTGGTCAAATGATAGATTCGCTGAAAAAAGGCATATGCGATCCCGATAAAACTGCCTTTCTTCTTCCACAGGCAGGCGGTGCGTGCCGTGCTCCTAATTATTATCATCTTCTGAAAAGAGCGCTTAAAAATGCCGGATATCCCCATGTTCCAGTAATTTCGCTGAATCTAAGCGGACTTAATACGCAGCCCGGATTCAAAATAACTCCAAAAATGATAAAGGCAGCAATAATATCAGTAATGACTGGAGATCTGCTGATGCATCTTCATCAGTACGTAAAACCGCGAGCGGCAGATTCCAACGAACCTGACAAACTGCTGAAAAAATGGCAGCTCCGTTTATGCAACGATATTTCGACCGGAAAAATACACAGCATGAGAAATCTCCGACCGCTGTACAGAGAAATTCTGAACAGCTTTGCCGAAATTAAAATGAAGAGAATTCCTGCGTCTAAAATAGGTATTGTAGGTGAACTGTATATAAAATATTGCAGTATAGGAAATTTTGATATAGAAAACTTTCTGTATTCACATAATTGTGAAATTAAAACAATTGGATTTTCGATCTATTCCCTTTATATTATTCAAAGCGTTTTCTACGATACAAAAAACGGCTTTTTACTTAAAAAAGGAGCGTCGATTTTGCTAAAAAAATTGTCAACTTATTTAAAAGAATTGTGTGACAAAGTTGCCTGCTCAAAAACGTTTCCGATGATGCCGGATTATGAAGAATTCAGTAAAAGGGCCGAGAAAATTCTTGCAAAAAATTGCATTACAGGCGACGGTTGGCTGATCTCAGCCGAAGCCTCTGTTCTGATAGAGCATGGCTTTGATAAAATCATATGCCTGAATCCATTCGGCTGCCTTGTCAGCCACATTAACTGTAAAGGGATATCGGGTGCTTTGCGGCGCAAATATCACTGCGCGTCAATAACTAACATCGATTGCGACCCCGATACAAGCCTTGGGCTGTATCATTCAAGAGTGCTTATGGCTATCAACGCATAAAAAAACGACGCTTACGGAGAATCCTAAGCGTCGTTTTTTAGGAACTGTCTATTAAATTAACCGAATACCGCAAGCAGGAAGCCTGCCGCAATTGCAGAACCGATAACGCCTGCAACGTTCGGACCCATGGCGTGCATAAGCAGGAAATTGGACGGATTGGCTTTCTGACCTTCAACCTGCGAAACTCGCGCAGCCATCGGAACGGCTGATACGCCTGCCGAACCGATAAGAGGATTGATTTTTCCGCCTGTAAGAACATACATAAGCTTGCCGACAAGAAGTCCGCCAACTGTAGAGAATGCGAATGCTGTAAGTCCAAGAACGATGATAAACAGCGTCTGGAGATTAAGGAAACTGTTTGCAGCCGTTGTTGCGCCGACAGAAATTCCAAGGAATACTGTAACGATATTCATAAGCGCATTCTGAACTGTATCCGAAAGTCTTTCCGTTACGCCGCATTCTCTCCAGAGATTGCCGAGCATGAGACAGCCGATAAGCGGAGCTGTTGAGGGAAGAAGAAGAATTACAAACATTGCAACGATTATCGGGAAGATGATCTTCTCTGTCTTCGATACAACTCTGTTCTGCTCCATTTTAACCTTGCGCTCTTTCTCCGTAGTAAGAAGTCTCATAAGCGGAGGCTGGATCATCGGGATAAGAGCCATGTAAGAGTAAGCCGCGATAGCGATAGGTCCGAGAAGTTCGGGAGCAAGCTTCGTTGTAAGGAAGATCGCTGTAGGACCGTCCGCGCCGCCGATTATTCCGATAGCAGCAGCCTGATTTCCCGTAAATCCCAGCAGAACTGCTCCGAAGAATGCAAGGAATACGCCCATCTGGGCAGCCGCACCAAGAAGAAGGCTCTTCGGATTCGCGATAAGAGGTCCGAAGTCGGTCATTGCGCCTACGCCCATGAAAATGAGAGACGGGTAAATTCCGGCTTTAACGCCAATGTAAAGTATATCCAGAAGTCCGCCGCTTGCAAGAATATGACCATAATCGTGATAGAATTCATTGTTTTTATCAAGAAATGCAGTCCATAGATCGGGATGATAAAGAGCGTCGGTAGATTCAGGTCCGAAGTAGGAAAGGTTTACAAGCAGGCATCCGAAAGCTATGCCGACCAGAAGAAGCGGCTCAAACTTTTTCTTGATGCCAAGATAAAGGAGAACGCAGGAAATAGCGATCATGATCAGATTTTTCCAGCCGCCGTCGACTAAAAAACTCTGAAATCCCGAGCCTTCCCACAAATCCTTTAGAGTCTGAAGAATGTCCATTTTCCGCCCTCCTTACGCTATGATAACCAGCGGAGAGCCTGTATCTACAACCGCGCCCTTGCTTGTAACGATCTGAGCGACAGTACCGTCCTTGGGAGCAACGATCTCGTTCTCCATTTTCATAGCTTCAAGGATAACAAGAATCTGTCCTTCCTTGACAGTATCGCCCTGATTTACGTCGATACGCAGGATATTTCCGGGCATCGGAGCGGAAACCGTCTCTCCTGCGGCAAGATTAACGGGAGCGGCAGGCGCAGGCGCGGCAGCAGGAGCGGCATGTGCGGCTGCAACAGGAGCGGCGGCAGGTGCGGGTGCAAGCGCCTCGTATTCGTCAAGAAGAATCGCCTTGCCCTTTTCTACTTCAACTTCATAGGTCTTGCCGTTAAGAGTAACCTTATATTTCATGATTATTTGACCTCCTTAATGGAAATAAAGCGCAGCTCGTTGAGAGGAGTCTGCATTTTGTCGGCAACTACAGCCATTATCATGGCGGCTTCCTTATCGGGAACTCCATGAAGCTTGACGTGACCTGCCGAACCCGGAGCAGCAGGAAGAGCGGTAGCTTCCTGAACGGGAGCTGTATTCACAGCAGGTTTTGCGGCAGCAGACTTTTCAGCAGCCTTTGCTTCTCTGCTCTTGAAAATAGCGCCTGTTAAATAAAGCACTCCCATAAGCAGAACAAGCCCGAAAAATACTACACAATAGCCGAATACGGCAGTAACGGCAGCGTCTGCTATCGAGATCTTTTCGCCGCTGTCAGCAGTCTGAGCGGCAATGAGTGAAAAAAACATATGCTGCCTCCTTACATTTCCTCAATGGTGTATACAGCTTCATTCTCCTCCTGAGCCTTGCGGTCGCGTAGGAATTTAAGCGTCTGATCGGGATAGCAGATATAACTCATAACGTCCTCCTCGCAGCGGCAAAGATCGCCCAGAGCTTCCTTAGCGGCTGCGAAATCCTCGCCTGTACGCTTCTTATCCTCAACGCGGCAGTCAACCGGCTTATCGTCTCCGAGAACCTTTTTGGAAAGTTCGGGATCAATGGGAGCGGGAGCGATACCATACTCGCCCTTGATGTAATTCTTGACTTCTTTGGAAATATTCTTATATCTCTCGCCGACGAGAACATTGGTTACAGCCTGATTTCCCACCATCTGCGAAAGAGGCGTTACAAGCGGAGGATAGCCCAGATCGGCGCGTACCTTTGGAATTTCAGCAAGAGCGGCGTCGAATTTGTCCATAGCGTGCATATCTGTAAGATTTGCAATCATATTCGAAAGCATTCCGCCCGGAACTTTATAAACCAGCGCCTGCGCGTCCGTAGCAAGACTCTTGGGATTAAGCTGACCGTTGTCGATATATTTCTGCTTGATAGGTTTGAAATAATCGTTCACCTTGTTGATGATATCCTCGTTCAGACCACAGTCGATTCCATACTGCTGGAGAGCGTAGAACATAGTTTCGGTAGAAGGCTGCGAAGTACCGCCCGAAAAAGCGGAGCAGGCAGTATCTATAACATCAATTCCCGACTCGATAGCCTTAGTAATGGTCATGTAAGCCATTCCCGTCGTGCAGTGAGTATGAAGAATAAGTGTCATATCGCCGATAGCGTCCTTGATGCCCTTGATAAGATGCTCGGCTTCATATGGCGACATAGTGCCCGCCATATCCTTGAGGCAGATCGTGTCGAAGCCCATTTTCTTAAGTTCCTTGCACATCTCGATATACTTGTCAACAGTATGAACGGGACTCTGCGTGTAAGAAATACATCCTGACGCAATAGTTTTTGCGTTGGCGTACTTCTTTGTCGCATTAAGAGCGGTTTCAATATTTCTGAAATCATTGAGAGCGTCGAAAATTCGGATAACATCGATGCCGTTTTTGATTGAAAGTTCAATGAACTTTTCAACAACGTCGTCATGATAATGCTTATAGCCGAGAAGATTCTGACCTCTCAGAAGCATTTGCAGTCTTGTATTCGGAAGATTTTTTTTCAATCCGCGAAGTCTTTCCCACGGATCTTCATTAAGGTAACGCAGGCAGGAGTCAAAGGTTGCTCCGCCCCAGCATTCGATAGAGTAATAGCCAGCCTTGTCCATATCGGCGAGGATATCCTCATAATCCGCATAAGGCAGACGAGTCGCCATAAGCGACTGGTTAGCGTCACGCAAAACGGTTTCTGTCAGTTGCACTTTTTTCATGTACAAGCCTCCTCAAAATAGCTCCGCAATACGGAGAAAATATATCTTCGGCAAAAATATGCCTAAGAGCCTGTTTAAAATCTCCTCACGCACGTCTTTTCGGCAGATTTTTTGTCTGAACTTCGTCAAAAAGCCTTGAAATGCGTCAGCATTCCTGCGGCTTTTTTCCTTGCCAGATCAAAAATCTGCTCGAAAATCCGCACGCGCCGAAATTTTAAACAGGCTCTAAAGGTTTACCGCACCGTTGCAAATAAACCAATCAAAATTAATTATACCACATATTAAAATAAATTTCCAGTATTTTCACAAATTTTTTATTTTAATTATATCCGCTTCGCTTCATTGAAATCTAATATGCAATATCTCTATAGACAACTATTTTTCATTGTTTAAAATGCTGAAAATATTTTGTTGATATTGCTAAATGTTGACAAAACACATTCACCGTGATATAATATAAATGAAGATAAAATTTCGACTTTGTTTTATGCGGAAAGGAAGCGTGATTTCAATGGAGTAGTGTGATTTAGTTTTATCAGCGGCAATTCAATATCGAAAGGAGTATATCATGAAATTAACCAAGAAAATCGTATCATTTATTGCGGCGATGGCAATCGCTATTTCAGCCGCTATGCCTTTTGGAGCTGTAGCAGAAACAGATTACGGCTGCGAATGGTGGAAACACGACCCAAATATGGACGGAAGACTGGAAATTGCAGACGCAACACTGATGCTTCAGTGTTTGGGCGGACATTATCAGCCTGTGGATATGTGGCAGATGGACATAACCGAGAACGGAATTGTTTCACAAGCAGACGTAGATTTAATCATGATTTTAGACGCGGAAGGAGAGTTACCTCGCTATGTTGAACACTAAAAAATTTAGCACCAGGCTTTCGGCAATCCTTGTATCTATGGTGATTTTACTCGTTGCCGTTTTTTCGCTTTCTTCTTCACAAAAAGTAGAAGCTGGTGATTTCACATTAAGATACAATGCTCATGATGCTCGCACCGGTGCTTATCTTCGAACATACAGCTTAACCGTCGAAGGAAATAATTCAAGAGCTATTGTTAATGGTGACGATAGAGAAGTTGACTATTCGAAAAATGGTGTTGTTAAGATTATCACTAATTATGGCTTGTGTTCTGGATTCGTAGTAGATGAGCATACAATTGCAACGGCAGCACATTGCGTTTATAATCAAGCCATTACATCTATTCTCTTATTCGATAAAAACGGAAATAATAATATGACAATAACTAATCCTGTTGAATATCATTTTCCATGTAAATATGCAGAAAATCCTGCAGAACGACATTTATATGATTATGCACTAATAACTGTTAAACAGTCATTAGAAGACTATGAATGTTTCAATTTTGGAATGATGATTGAATCATATGCAGATTCAGAAACAAATGTTGTTTATTCTGCTGGATTTCCCGGTATAGTAAGAGGCAATGTAGTTAATGATTATACTACACATGCACTGTATAAGGGCACAGGAAACGTTAATTCTTTCAATAAAGGAAATAGTGGTAATATTGAATACATTTATTTTACTGCTGATATGACACCTGGAGACAGTGGGGGTCCTATATATGTTACAGAAGGAGTAGGCGATAAATTGTATCATACTGTTGTAGGAATTCAAGTTAACACCAGCGATTATCATGGTATGGCAGATGCAATGTCACCACATTTATTAAAATTCTTAAAAGGCAACACAAACAAAAATTACTAATTTGGAGGTATTATTATGAAAAAAACGAATAAGATTTTCGCAGCAGCCACAGCTTCGCTCTTATGCCTCTCCTCTTTAACCGCTCTGTCTGGAAACGCATTGTTTTGGACAGGAATCTCCAACAACGAAGAGCAAGCGCTTGAAATGATAAAAGACCGCCTCTTCTACGGTAACGTGGAAAACTTTATACCTGATACAACAGGTATGTTCTCGAATGATGATAGAGTCGTATATTTCACAGAAAATCGCGGAATGTGTATGATTGAAACTTATCCGCAAACGATGGTAGTTACTTTAAGCCCTGATGCCACCATTACTGAACAGGACACAAACTCAATTACTTCTTTCTTGAATAAACTCTATCCTGATGTTTATTTTGAGGTCAAAATAACCGGTACATCTTCTTTCGCTATTTATGACCACGATTCACTCCCATTCGACGGAAGACTGGACAATGCCAACAACGCTGAAGAAGTTTATGACTTTATTGCAAATAATCTCCCTGTTGAATCATGTGAGTTTTACGGCGGTTATGTCATCCCTCAGTGTGGCAGTATCGGTGGATATATGTGTACAGATAACGAAAAATATATTTCGCAGTACAACTACTATTCAACAGATACTATCAATACTCTGAAAAGTTATATCGACGAAAAGGGATTAGACGTTGAATTAAATACGGATAATCCTTATAACAACGACCCTTACCCTTGCGCTCTTATAACTGACAACTTGACTTTAGAAGAGGCTGTAAAGCTTTACAACGATATTTACAATGATCTCGGTTTAAAACCGGAAGCTTGGTATCAAGATTCGATGGCATCTTCAGCTCCCCTCAACCTCTGCAAGATAGACGGTGACTCCAATACTGACGGCGAGCTGGGTATGGCTGATGCAACGTTAATTTTGCAGTATCTCACAAACAAGGACGAATACGACCTGACCGAGCAGGGCGCATACAACGCTGATCTCGACAAAGACGGCATTACGGCTTCCGACGCTTTGGTTATACAGCAGATGCTGGCTGAAAAAGGAGAAGTTTAATAATTATTAAATGGAGGTAATCACGATGAAAAAATTCAACAAAATCTTCATAATTACTACATCATCTCTTCTTTGCCTTTCCAACTTAACAGCATTATCAGTAAACGCCGTTGCTACTTTGGGTTGGAAAAATGATGAAACATCAGTTCAAATGTTGGCTGAAAGAGGTTATGATGTTGCAGATACAGCGAATCTTCTGGTTTGGGACAATAATTCAATTGGATTTTTTTCCAATACCTCCAGAATAAGCAAGCTTACTGTCAACCCTCGACAACTCAGAATCAGTACTAAAATTTCAATTGAAGAAATAGAGGAGATCGTTCACTCATACTATCCAACTTTCAGTGTTAAATCAACCAGTAGAGGCGTTATTGAGATTTTCGACTATAACGCTCTTCCACTCGATAGAAGAATGGATACTATTGAAGATGCAGAAGAACTCTTCAATGCAATTTCTAAGCTTGGCGAGATAACCTCCTGCGAATTTTACGGAGACCATATTTCTCCAACATTTGGCTCTATATTGGGATACAGATACAATCTTAGCTTAGGAGATGCACAGGATGTTTCGGCTATTT
Organism: uncultured Ruminococcus sp.; assembly: GCA_910576995.1. GTDB lineage: Bacteria > Bacillota > Clostridia > Oscillospirales > Ruminococcaceae > Ruminococcus. Next base: position 123,862 of record CAJTLC010000001.1, on the reverse strand, counting down.
TGCAAGAATATATTAACGAGAAAGGACTTGACGTTAACATTGAAATTCAATCTGGCTGGTCAGACAACTCTCAGATGTGCATTCTTAACCCTATTCGTGAAATGACTTCACAAGAGATTTCAAAGCTTTACACGGACATTTATTATGACCTTGAATTAAAACCAGAAGTCCTTTATGACCTTTCTGCATCTTACACCGAACCCCTCAACCTCTGCAAAATAGACGGTGACTCCAACACTGACGGTGAGCTGGGCATGGCTGATGCAACGTTAATTTTGCAGTCTCTCACAAACAAGGACGAATACGATCTGACCGAGCAGGGCGCATACAACGCTGATCTTGACAAAGACGGCATTACGGCTTCCGACGCTTTGGTTATACAGCAGATGCTGGCTGAAAAAGGAGAAGTTTAATAGCAAAAAGGAGCTTCAAAGCTCCTTTTTTTCGTTTAATTCATATATTCGCCTATCTTTTTTTCAGCTTCTTTAACTTGCCTTTGCAGTTCACTTGCAGAAATTCTCATCGCACCACTTCCAAAAATTATAAGCTGCTCAGGTCCGTCTGACGTCGCTACCCTAACACGATGTTTCTTTGACAACTCGTGCGTTACCCTCTCAATATAGCTGTCGGCTGTCTCCGACTCCTTTGTATAAACAATATTTATATTTAAATATTTCTCAATATCGCGAAATTTCCCCTTAACCTTATATGCGTCAAACACAATTATAATCTCATACCCAGTACAGCCCTGATAATTGCACATTATCCTGATAAGTTCACCACGCGCCGCGTCAAGATTTTCAGCCGCCGTCTTTTTCAAATTGTCCCACGCAAAAATTATGTTATAACCGTCAACGAGCAAATAATCAGGTCCTTCATATTCAGGCAGCTTCACGGGTTTACTATAGTCGCTCTTTACTTTTGCAGATTTGAACGCCTTGCGCGGCTGACGATCTATCTTGCCGTAAGTACGCTCGAAAATCTCCATTAATTCCTCCTCCGAAACCTCGTTTCCGCGGGATTTCGGAAGCCTTATCCCCGATTCAGCCGTTTCCTCCCTTTCTTCCGTCAAACAACTTGGCAGATGCATATGCGTGCAAACTTCATACCACTTGATATTAATTCCCGCACCATGGCTGCAAAATATAGAATCCGCGCTGTTTTCAGTATCTCCGTCGCAGTCATACCCGATCTCCGCAATAACTTCCTCAGAATTATGACAAGGACGATATCCGCCGTTCACACAGGAGATACGACCTTTTCCCCTTGTGTAGCCTATAATTTCAGCCTGATATTCGCAAAGTTCCGAAACAGGCGCGCTTCCCCTTATCACAGACATTTCGCCAAACGTTTCAGGAGATTCGAATTCCGCCGACATATACTGAAGATCAGATATAGCTTTTCCGACGTATTCAGTAGGAATTTCCAATTCATAATCATAGTACGGTTCAAGCAATATTGATTCTGCGCATCGCAGACCATGCCGAACCGCGCGATATGTAGCCTGACGAAAATCTCCGCCCTCGGTATGCTTCAGATGAGCTTTTCCCGCAGCCAGTGTGATTTTCATATCAGTTATCGGCGAACCCGTCAGCGTTCCAAGATGCGTTTTTTCCTCCAGATGAGTAAGTATAAGCCGCTGCCAGTTCCTGTCCAGATCGTCCTCGCGGCATACAGAATCAAATTTCAGACCGCTCCCCTGCGGAAGCGGTTCAAGCAAAAGATGCACTTCAGCATAATGACGCAGCGGCTCGTAATGCCCGACTCCCTCGGAGATCGCCGCTATCGTCTCTTTATACGCAACCGCACCACTGTCGAATCCGACGCTATAACCGTACTTCTCCTCAATTATCCGCGTTAGAACTTCAAGCTGAACTGCTCCCATAAGCTGAATATGAATATCGCGAAGCTGCTCATTCCATACAATATGAAGCTGCGGATCTTCATCTTCAAGCCTCCGCAATTCTTTAAGCGCGTCAAAAATATTTTTCTCTTTCGGTATCAGCACGCGATACGTCATAACCGGCTCAAGAACGGCTCTGTCGGAATTTCTCACAAAACCTATCCCCTGCCCTGCGTATGTCCCGTCAAGACCTGTTACCGCGCATATCATCCCAGATTCCGCACATTCGGAAGTACGGAATTTTTCACCTGAATAAAATCTCACGGAACTTACCTTGCAAGTTCTATCATCTCCATTGGAATCCACATATGAAAGCTCGCTGCGCATATTCAACCTGCCGCCAAGCACTTTCAGATGAGTCAAACGAGTCCCCTTGCCGTCATAAGAAATCTTATAGACCTTAGCCCCGAATTCCTCGCTGTATTGCGATTCATCCGTGTATTTTCCAAGATCTTTCATAAAATACTCAACGCTGTCAAGTTTAAGAGCCGAACCAAAATAACATGGAAATATTCTGCGCTGCGAAATAGCTTTTTTCATTTCATCTTCAGTAATTTCGCCATTTTCAAAGTATATTTCCATCAATTCCTCATCACAGGCGGCGGCATTTTCAAAAATATCCTCATCTACGGAAAAATCTGTACATCTAACTGAAAGTTTGGTCGATATTTTTTCAAGTATCGAAGATCTGTCAGCAAAAGTCAAATCCATTTTATTAATAAAAATGAACACGGGGATCTCATATTTACGAAGCAATTTCCAGAGAGTCGAAGTATGGCTTTGAACCCCGTCCGTTCCGCTTACAACAAGTATCGCGTAATCAAGAACCTGCATGGTGCGCTCGGTTTCCGCTGAAAAATCCACATGACCCGGCGTATCAAGAAGCGTAAAATTTTTATCATTGTATTTCAGTTCTGCCTGATGTGCGAAAATAGTTATTCCCCTGTCGCGCTCGATATTATTTGTATCAAGAAATGAATTTCCATTGTCAACTCTGCCGAGTTTACGAATTTGACCTGAAGTATAAAGCATTGCCTCCGCAAGAGTAGTCTTTCCCGAATCGACGTGAGCGGTTATTCCGATCGTTATATTTTTCATGATTCAAGTCCTTTTCGATATAATTCCTATAACCTGTCTTCATAAGATGCAGCGCACGTCTTTTCGGCAAATTTTGCCGATTGCCGCGTTGAAAGACCTTGAAATACGTCAGTATTCCCGCGGTCTTTCGCCTTGCACTCAACAAAATTATGCTGGAAAATCCGCACACTGATCTTGTGAAGACAGGTTCTTACATCTATTATACCATACTTATTTAACATTGTCTACTCTATAAATGTGAAAAATCGGGAACATCGCCCACAATGATTGTTTCGGCTATCAGAAGTTCAAAATTTTCCGTCGTTTCAAAGCTGTAGATCGGGATCGAAGAGATCAGTTCCATAGAAACTTCGGCATATATCCTATGGCGCGTCTGATTTATGCCTGCTGAATCGAAAGTACTTTTCAGCGAAACGCTTGCTTTTCCAATAGGACACACTCGAATGCTGATCTTCGGTCCTCGCCCCGCGAGAATATAAGAACCGCTGAGCGAACCCATGGCAATCTTTGCGTCGGCATTTGAATTTTCAGCAAAACGCCTGTTTATTTCTTCCGAAAGTTCCGCCTGCACACGATTGATATTCACCGTCAGCGCTTCAACCGAAGACGCTCTGCCGTTTTCATCATATAAAACCGCTGCAAAATCGCTGTATGTATATTCGTTCTTTTCGATAATATCCGAAATAGATTCGGCAATTATCCGATCCGCTGCCAGTCTCGCAGCATTTTCTGCTTGTATTTCAGCCGATTTCCGTACGGAAAATTCCAGACGAATCAGAAAAGCTGCCATAACCATTACTGCAACGGTAATTATCAGCGGTTTTATATAATTTTTTCTTTTGCGCTTATAATGTCGTTTCATTTTATCGCCTTTCTTGGAAATACTCCAAAATTTCACTTGCAAAGTTTATTTAAATATGGTAAAATAAAAATATCGGAAAGCGAGATGATCTTTTTGAATAAATATGACATATTAAGAGAATTTTTCGGTCATGAAAAATTCAGAAACGGACAGGAAGAAATTATTGACAGCATCCTCAACGGCAGAGACGCACTGGGAATTATGCCTACAGGCGCAGGAAAATCTCTCTGCTATCAGATCCCTGCCATGCTTCTGGATGGTATGACTATCGTAATTTCTCCCCTTATCTCACTCATGAAAGATCAGGTAAGTTCGCTTACGGAATCGGGAATAAACGCTGCCTGTATAAACAGTTCACTCGGAATTCAGGAATACCATGAATTTTTCCGCCGCGCAAATAATAATGAATACAAAATAATATATGCTGCTCCCGAAAGACTTGATACAGAAGAATTCCTTAATTTTGCCGAAAATGTAAAAATCTCCATGATAACCGTCGATGAAGCTCATTGCGTTTCACAATGGGGACAGGATTTTCGTCCAAGCTATCTGCGCATCGTCGAATTTATTGAAAAACTCTCGTATCGCCCGATAATCAGCGCATTTACCGCTACAGCTACAAAATCGGTCAAAAATGATATTGCAAAAATTCTGAAACTTTCAGACCCGTTCACTCTTACAACCGGATTTGACAGAAAAAATCTTTATTTCGGCGTAATAAAGCCCAATAACAAGTACATAAAGCTGACTGAACTTTTGAAAAAATACGGCGATAAATCCGGAATTGTCTATTGCCTTTCGCGAAAAGGCGTTGAGGAAGTCTGCGAAAAACTTAATGAAGATGGATTTTCGGCTACGCGTTATCATGCAGGGCTTTCACAGGAAGAACGCAATAAAAATCAGGAGGATTTCATATATGACCGCAAGCAGATAATGGTTGCGACAAACGCATTTGGAATGGGAATAGATAAATCAAATGTAGGTTTTGTTATACATTATAATATGCCAAAAAATATCGAAAGCTACTATCAGGAAGCAGGCCGCGCAGGAAGAGACGGCGAACCTGCCGACTGTATCCTGCTTTACAACGGTCAGGATGTGCGCACAAATCAATTTCTCATCGACAATAACCGTGATCTTAATACAGAACTTTCCGCAGAACAGCTTGAAGAAATCCGCCTTAAAGATATGGAGCGGCTCAAATTTATGACATATTACTGCACGACTTCCGATTGCCTAAGAAGCTTCATGCTCCGATATTTCGGCGAAAATTCCTACGGTCAATGCGGAAACTGCTCATGCTGCACGGGCGAATTCGAACTGACTGACATCACTATTGACGCGCAAAAAATAATCTCCTGCGTTTACCGCGTTCATCAAAAAGGCAGAGATTACGGCAAATCCATGATCGCCGATATTTTAAAAGGCAGCAAAAATGAAAAGCTTCTCAGTCTCGGTCTCGATACGCTTTCAACTTATGGGATAATGTCTGATACGCTTATCCGCGTCATTCGTTCCGAGATAGATTGGCTGATTCAAAATGAATATTTGCTGCTTACAGACAGCGAATACCCGGTATTACGTCTTTCAGCGAAGTCTGCGGATGTTCTGAAAGGTAAAACCAAGCTTGAGATGAAAATTCCCAAAACGCTGCCCAAAAAAGAGAAGAATTCCCAAAAAGAAGCAGAAAATCAATATTATGCGGAAAGCGGACTTTTTCAGAAACTCCGCGAACTCCGTTCGGATATTGCCGCAGAAGAGAGCGTTCCTGCGTACATCGTATTTTCAGACGCCGCGCTCAGGGATATGTGCAGGAAGCTGCCCGTTGATATTAACGGATTTTACGAGGTTTCGGGCGTTGGAACGCGTAAAGCCGAAAAATACGGAAAGCGTTTCTGCTCGCTGATAGCGGATTACGTTAAGGAAAATCCCGATGAGGAAAAAGCTCCGCAGGGCGAAGTTTCATACCTTGAAAGACAGCTCGAAAGCTATCGTGAAAATGCGATAGGCAGCAAACGTTAAATATACACATATTAGAGCGTGGTCGCATAAAAATAAAATGCACGTCTTTTCGGCAAATTTATTTTATGTGACCACGCTCTAAAAAATCCCGAAATCAATTTTCACAGCTGCTTTCGGGATTTTTTATTATTAGGGCTTGTTTATTTTTATAAATCAAAATTTATCGTACTAAAACTTTGATTTTTCGTAATCATAGGGTATACTTGTACCCCTAACAACATCTTCAATTTTTTCTATTATCAGCCAATCGTCCATATTTCCTTGATGTTCAAAATCAAGCGGCGCTATTTCTTCAACATTTTCAAATTCCACTAAACATAAACATTTCTTATGCCACCGCACCTTTTGCTTATCAGACAAATTTAGCTTGACCTGATTCTCTGAGAGAGTTTTTGTAATTTCTTCATCAGATAATTTCACATAATTTTGAACTGCTTTTACAATAGCTGTAACAGTTATTTTAGCGCTTCCTTTTTCCATGAAATAAAGACGTTCTCCCTCAAAAACTCTGCTATGAGGAATTTTTCTGCCTGCCGCTCCTCGCACGATCATTGTCTTTGATCCTGCTAAAATTTTATCTAATACCTTTTCGCCTTTCTTACCTGCGTTATCGCAATACACCAGATGCACCATTTTAATATCCTCCTGCTAAACTTGATCGTTTATATGTATCTTACTAAAATTATACATCAAAAAGATTTATATGTCAATAGAAAGGCTGTATTTGTTTGGTTTATTTGTATAAATCAGAATTTATCCCAATGAATTCTTTCTTTAATGTTTATTTCTTTTTGTTTTATAGGTTCAGCTTCTTTTTTAGGTTTGCCGATACCTATAAAACAGGGCATAAAATAATCATCAGGAAATCCAAGTATACCTTTTGCATATTCCCCCTCATTACCAAGAGGAATTCTTAAATTACAGCCGTATCCTTCTGCTGTTGCCGCAAGAAATATATTTTCTATGCTGCACCAAATTGAAGCAAAACCGTTAAGGTGTGAGGTGTTATCAGGATGAAGAATGTCTGTTTTTTGCTTTAGAAGAGGAATGATTATTGCTGATGCTTCAAATAGCATTCTGTACTGCTTAGGAACTGCATTACGATAACATTCCTGTTGTACATTATCACTTAAATTCCAATCTTTTATCAGATTGTCCATATCTTCATTAGAAATTTTCTTTGGAATTATATCAAGCAATCTTGCTGTTATATTCCTATCTTTGACAATTATAAAATGCCAATCTCTCATATGATCATTTGTTGGTGCTTTGAAAGCAGCAGATATTATTCTCTCAATAATATCTGTCGTAATTGTTTCGCCTTCAAACTCACGAACGGTTCTTCTATTATTTATTACTTCATAAAATTCCATAGTAAATGTACCTCTAAATTCCGATTTATCTTACTAAAATTATACATCAAAAAGATTTATATGTCAACAGAAAAGTTGTGTTTTTGTTTATTTGCATAAACAAAATTTATTGCTGTATATTTTTAGAAAAATCTATTTTAACTAAAAGATCATAAGCATAGTAACATTCTTCTTCTGATAAATTTGTTTCTTTTACAAGATATTCTATTGCTTCATCTCTATTTGAAAAATTTTCTAATAGTTCGTTCCTAACGCCTTTCAATTTTTCAATACATTTTTCTATTTCATTATTCATAATTCACCTCCAAAGAAATTACTATATTACTAAAATTATACATTAGATTGCCTTTGAAACTAAAATGTGCTGGATGGCGCAGAAGTTGTTGCATTTTGCAAAGTCAGGTTTACGCAGAAATACTGTATATACTGCTGCGTTTTAACTATTAAAAAAGTTATATGTCAACAGAAAAGACATATATTTTGGTCTTATTCATGTGTTTTTCCGAAACTTAGGAAGCAGCCTCTTCAAATATAAATGATAGGAAGAACCCAGATTAAAATCATAAAGCACAAATATTAAATTCCCGACAGCAAGCAGAATAAGCGCGCCGTACTTTCCAAAATCATTCATATCCTCCAGCATTTGCCGCATTCCGAATATAAATACGGTTACATAAAAATAAGATATCGCGCATATATTGAATATAAGCAGTTTCAGAATAAAACGTATTAATGTGAATTTGATCTTGTGAAGATATATCCTCAGTATTGGATAATGCCCGAAAAGTATAATAAATATCAGTGCGGCTTCTTTATCAGCAGTCACAAACATGGACAGAAGGCTTACCGATATGTAAGTCAGCCATGCCCAACTTATGCTTACTTCCTCAGCTATGATCATCATCAGCGTACCTGCCGCCATTGGAAGAAGCAGATACAGCGCCGGCATTATTCCTGCAAGGAACATACATAAAAGGCACAGCGCCGATACTATTCCGCCCAAAGCGACTCTGTAGCTTATATTTTTCATACCCCGCCGCCGTTCGCCGATTTTTTTCGCTTCTGTATTTCATAAACAAATACAGGGAGCAGCCGATGCGGAACGAATTTTGCAGCTAATAATCCCGCTTTTATCTTTAATCCCGGAATTGCGATGACCTTGCCTGAAAAAGCTTTGTTTAAAGCATATTTCGCGGCGTATTCGGGAGTTATCGGCTTCATACTGAATGTTACGCCTGCACGGTCGTTGAAATTCGTACTTACCGGTCCGGGACAAAGAACAGTAATTCTCACTGCCGATTTTTCACGGCGCAGTTCTTCGGCTATAGCCAGAGAAAGTCTGACAACATAGTTTTTTGAGGCATAATATGATGAAAGCAGCGGTCCCGTCATAAATCCTGCCGACGAAGCAACATTGATGATACGCCCTCTGTTACGCTTTTTAAAATCGCGCAGAAACAGCTTCGTAAGAATGTGAACAGCCGTAATATTCACATTGATCATGTCTATCTCGTCATCAAGATCTGTCTCATCAAATTTTCCGAAAATTCCATAACCTGCATTATTTACAAGCATATCCACGCTTTTTTCCCTGCAAAATTCATACACCTTGAAAACTTCATTCTTATCCGCAAGTTCCGCAGTAATTATCTCCGTATGTCCAAGTTCGCGCTGGAGTTTTTTTAACTCGGCTTCATTTCTTCCGGTAAGGATCAGTTCCCAGCCGCGATAGCTAAGTTCACGCGCCATACAGCGACCGATACCTGATGTTGCTCCCGTTATCAATGCTTTCATAATTCACCTCAAAATTCTTTTATTTTGCTGCTCAGGGAATCGATCCCGAAAAGGAACAGCGTTTGTTCATAATCTCTTATATCTATATGATCTTTAAGCCTTAATTCCATGCATTCAGGAGATACGAAAACTATCTCGCTGTAATGCTGCGTCAGAAAAGGAATAAAGCAGGCTGCGAAATCATCACCTATCACAAGCAGCCTCTTTTCATTATTCACATTAGCCGTGATCTTCACAAAAGGCATCTTCTCGCCAAGATAAAGCCTGTATTTATCATCCGAACCGGCAGCGTCAATATCATATAGTTCCCATTCATAACATTTACCCGCGTTGTCATACGCCGTGCATCCCGTTATTTCAGCTCCGCCCGAATACTCGTAAATATCGAGCAGATCGCTGTTTGATTCCATATACTGCGACCTCTTATAAAGATCGCCCTTATAGTTGTCGGTAATATGATGCACGGTATATTTATCGTACGACGCAGGGAGAAATCCAAGTTTTTGAATGACAGTACGATATACACAGTATGCGCCGTAACTTGTCCATTTTGAATCGCTGCGATAATAAATATAATTATCGCTCAGCGTTTTCAGTATGCTGTAGGCGTCGATCCTGCGTATATCAGTATCAAGCAAATCATAAAAACGATCTATCTGCTGCTTTTCCGTCACCTGCTGCAAATATGACGGCAGAATATCTCCGTAAACTCCTGCCGACGTCGGAATTGCAGCCGCATATACAGCTCCATCATATTTTTCGGCAAAATTATTTATCAGCGCAGCATTTTCCTCAAAACTGCCATAAGACGGAATTTCAGCCGACAAAAGTCTTTCCTGCGAAATATATACGCCGTTTACAACGCTTTCGCACATTTCAGTTTTTATCAAAGCTCCTGCTGCGATCCAGTCCCCTCTGCCGGAAAATTTTTTCGCGGTATATTCACTGAGGCTGCTGAAATAACTTCCGTCGGAAAGACTGCTCCACGACATTCGCGGAAGCCGCGCTGAACTTCGTACGTCAGCAGCTTTATTGTGCGAAGAAAAAAAAGTTGATATGGAAAAAACTGAAATAAACACAAGCACGGCGGCTGCCGTTACTTTATTGGAAAATTTCATTTATTCGCCTCCTACAGCCGCACAAGTATCATTTCCGAGCGTCCCGAATACGAAATAAGCGCTGTACATATCATGAATAACGCCATCATAACAACAGGCGCACAAATCGATACTGCTAATCTGAATCTTGTCCGCGTTATCCTCGCTATCATATTCCCGAACAGATCAGTAGACGCGTATATTGCGATTATCAGCACTATTACATAAGAACGCAGAAAATACATCGTCAGCCGATCGACGATCATTCCCGTTCCGCCAAGCATTGCAAAAAGATAATGAACTGAATCGGATATACTGTCATTTGAAATAAGTACTGCCAATATTGTTGTGACCACAAATGTGTAAATTATTCCTGTAGATTTCAGCATCTTAAGTTTTTGTATCTTGTTTTCAAGCAAAATAGCCGCACTCATAAGAATTCCCCATAACGCTCCGCTAAAATTGAACCCGTACCAGAAGCCGATGAACGTCCACAACATAACAACTCCGAGACGGCCTGCAAGTTTATTATCAGTCAATTTAAACAGTGGACTTATAACATATCTTCTGAACCACTGCACAATCTGGATATTCCACCTTGAACAAAAATAACGTATTCGGCTGCTTAATATTGGATGATTGAAGCTGTTTGGGAATTTCAGTCCGAAGCAGGCGGCTATCCCCAGACCCATCTCGGAAAATCCGCACAATGTGAAATAAAGGCACAATATATAGGCGATTATTCCCAGCCAAGCCGAAATGGCAGCAATATTGTCAGCGCCGATGCTTTTAACTGCCGAATACAGCATATAGAGAGAATCCGCAATAATTATTTTTTTCGAGAGGCCTTTTATAAAAAGCGTTACGCCGTTTCCCAGCCCGTTCATTGTTATGCGGCGATTTTTCAATATACGAACAAAATAATCATAACTTACAACCGGTCCCATTATCAGACGGGGAAACATCATTACGAAAAGCGCGAATCTGATAAAATTCACGTCCGCTCTTATTTTACCGGTATACACGTCGAGCAGATAGCCAATAGCCGAAAGAGTGTATAATGATATTCCGACGGCATAGAAATTCTCCGTCATTTTCAGCGACAGGAAATTCAATATATCGCTTCTGAAAAAAAACAGCGAAAGTACGTCGAATATTATAGCGGCTGCGAATGGGATTCTTCGCATAGGAGAATTTCTGCCGTTCAAGCTGTATATCAGCCGGGCAGCGGCGTAATTTACTGTTATAAAAATCATGACGAATCCAAGATATTTCAATCCGAAAGCGCCGCAGAACACCATGCTTTCAAGCAAAAGTACTATGTTTTTGAATTTTCCGGGCGTGATATAGTAAATTATCAATGCAGCGGGGAAAAATCCATATATAAACAGCAGACTGCTATATAACATTATTTTTCTCCTCCAGCGCCATCATTTTTTGAGAAAGTTCCTCCGCAGTCATCATCGTATTCAATACTTCGAGGAGCGAAGCCGCCGACATGAGAGATGGCAGTCCAAGCGAATGCTGAAGTTTTTTCCGAAGAATACTGCTGTCTGTTCCGCCGCTGAGTCCGAGTTCATACAAGGTCAGTTTAGTGATATCACGGGGAAAAGCATTTTCCGACGCCGTGACTCCTGCTTTTTTTAAAGCGTCAAGAATTATCCCCACATCAACTCCCTCAACTCCGAGTTTGCCTTCCGCAGAAGCTCTCGTCTTGCGCTTTTCTTTACCGAAAATATCAGGAATATGCACATTTCGCACGCTTCCCTTTTGCACTGCGCCCTTGATATAACCTCTTATTTTTCTGCCTGCGCTGTCGGAATCAGTCAGAATTATTATGCCCGTTTTATTTGCATAATAACGTATCAATTCCAGTTTTTCCCGATCTTTGAAAATTCCGAATCCGTTTGTAACGATTATCACAGCGTCAATAATGGAAGCAAGTTTTATCTTGTCATATTTTCCCTCAACAATAATTGCCTCGTTGATCTTTATCATCTGCGCACCCGCTTATCAGAAAGATTCAGCATTTTTGTTACAGCCTGCTCAACAGCCACCCGCGGATCGGATGGAGCAGTATTGAGTTTTAACGTTGTATCCCGGAGAATAACTATACATTGGCGCAAACGTTCAATGCTCATTCTCGAACTGTCGCGAAATGCGTTTTTCACCAGAAAAGTTCGCTTTCCATAGTCAAAATCGGAAGCTGTTTTTTCGGGAGTAACTCCGCATTTTTTAGCGCAGGCGGCTCGATAAAGATCAAGAAACGCCGACGTTATCGCATATAATACAACGCTGCGGTTTTCGCTGTCAACGTTCAGCTCGTCGATAGCTTCAAAAGCAGCCTGCGCATTTAAAGAAGCAACGGCGTTTGCAAGATTATAAACCGTCGTATCATTCTGGGCATGAACGAGTTCATGTATCATACCGCGGTCTATTTCTCTGCCATTGGCATAGGCGCACAGTTTTTCTATCTCATTTTCGATGACGAGTTCGTCGCACAAGCACATTTCAGCCAATTCTTTACCGTTTTCAATGGAAATAAGCCCTCCGCGCGCCGAAACTTTTGAAGCTATCAGCTTTGAAAGTTCCGCGGAAGTTTTCATTGGGAATTCGCATAATACGCCGTTTTTCGCTGCAAAATCCGCTAACTTCTTATTCTTGTCCTTGATAATATTCTGACCGCTTTTATAATCGCGCTGAACTTTTATTTCAAATCCCGTCACATTAAAAATCACGACGGTCTGCCGCGGTATATCCTTTAAAATTTCCAGAAGCTTTTTCGTCACATCGTCAGCGCTTTTTCCGCGCATATCCTCATAAGGTTTTTCGCAGTTGTAGTCGTTTATGAGTATGCAGTTGTACTCCGACATCATGGGGAACTGCCCGACAAGATCGTAAAGTTCCGAAAGATCAAGCCGTCTGCCGTTTAATTTTGTCAGAGCAAAATCCGCATTATCGCCTACAGCCGCCTTGATGATCTTCTTTGTCATTCTTTCAACGCCCGTAACATCCGCGCCAAAAAGATAATATATACTGCTTAATTCCCCTTTTTTCAATGAGGAATCCAAAATCCGTGAATCTGTTTTAGCCATTAAAGACTCCTTATTTTATATTGTCCGCTGTCTGAAATTATTATCTCAAAATTATTCAAACCGGAAACAACGCCGTCAGCATCGTCAAGAAAAATGCAGTTATCAGGCGGAATTACCGTAGATTTGGTTATATTCCCGTAATAGACTGTCAGACCGTTCTCATAAATGTGATTACCCTTAGCCGGCAGGAAATTAACTTCTGCTACATCGTCAATAACAAGTTCGTTTCCATCGTAAGTCACGATCATATTTTCGCTGCAAAATTCATATTTTTCATTTTCAATACATATTTCTCTGTATTCGGCAGATTTTCCATAATCCGTAAAAGGCTCTAACTCATACGAATAAGCCACGCTTTGAGAAGGAGAATTCCTGCTGAGAGCCAGCGAATCAATATGATCGATACCCTTGATCATCAAATACTTACGCACATATTCGGGAGAACGATAATGACCGCTTATATCAAAAATATCGGTGCGCGTTCCAGCTGTTATTACAACGACGGCGTTATTTCCTTTGCCAAGGACTGCAATTATCAGATCATTTCTGTTATTAAGCCAACTCAAATGAACGATAATAACCGAAAGAAGCATTGCCGCAGCTATCGAGACCGAAGTCAGGCGTTTATTCTTAAAACAAAAATAAATTCCCACTGCCGCTGCCCCGAAAATAATTATAAGCTTGGGGATCGTATCATTAAGCCTTGGAATTCTGCCGAAAGAAAGCGAAGAAATAAACTCCGAAACATCAAAAACAGCCGATATAAGCCATTTTGCAGGATAAAGAACTAATGTAAAAGCGCCTCCCGTAATAATAAACAAAAGCCCGAATATCATCGCCGCCGTGCATATGCCAACAATAAGAACATTTGAAACGGGAGACAGCAGCGAAGTTTCATCGAAATAAAACAGACTTACGGGAAAAATTGATATTGTCGTCCATACAGCTGTTGCGAATGAAAATAAAATTCGCCGTATTACGGTATCTTTTGGCATATTTTTCGTCATGAACGGCGCAAGTACTGCTATACCGAAAGTTCCTGACAGAGAAAGCATAAAGCCGCCGCTGTAAACCACATAAGGATCGAATATGCAAATTATCAGCGACGCAGCGGCTATAGAATTCAGCGGATCGCTCTGACGGCGAAAAAGTCTTGCCGAATACATAATATCAAGCATAATCGCGGCACGGATCGCTGATATCGGATAATTTGTAAGTATTATCAGGAAAGTCAGCAGTAAATTTACAGCTGCAAAACTTGCATATTTATTCAGGTGCAGCCTGCGGAATATTCTCATGACGATCGCAGCAATTATCGAAACGTGAAGTCCCGATACTGCAAGAACATGGCCAATTCCGCTGCGATAAAGAGAAGTCCTGATATTGTCGTCAAGATACTGCTTTTCGCCAAATATCATTCCGGCTAGAAAAGACGCAGTTTCATTTCCCATAATGACAGTCATTTTACCTATCATATCTTCACGGAAGCGGCGCAGAATTCTTCTGATATTAGCGGAATCGTTGTTATGCACGACGATCTCATTACAGCTGTCTATCTGTAAAAACACATGCCGCGACTTGTTCCATGTTTCGGAATCAAAAAGAAAATCGCTTTCAATCGGAGAAAATACACATTCGCCAATATCAACTTCGTCTCCGTAATCAATGCCAAGATCATTGGAATACATATAAATATCAGCCTTTTGAAATCCGTTTATCCTGCCATCCAAAACATACGAAACTCCGTCGCGCTCGTGAATATCATAATCGGAAACCTTACCTGTAAAGCTTGAAGTATGACCGCTGTAATTCATTATCATATCATAGCAAAGGTAGTCGTGAAGTTTGCCAATACCGAATGCCGTCAGAAAGCAAACGGCGATAATACACATATCACGTACACTAAAACCCCGCTTTTTCGCGCCGATAATCACAATTAGGGAAATTGCCGCAAGTATGGCTGCCCCATAAATATCGGTAAAAAAGAAAGCAAAAAACAATCCCGACATATATGCTGCTGCCGCGCCAATCATTTTTCGCTTCATTTTAACTTCTTCTCACTTATTTAAAAAACAAAGGCAGCTTTTCGAGGAAGATAATATCGGTTCTGTCGGCTGCGTCGCCCTCCGCGAGAACTGCCGCTTTTGCCGATGTTTCGCCCTTTGCAGCCTCCACAAGCTTTTCGAGCGCGTTAAGCGATTCGCCCGTACTTATAACGTCGTCAACGATAAGCACGCACTTTCCTCTTATCATTTCCGCCTTTTCAGCGGAAAGATACAAAGTCTGCTCGGACTCCGTTGTGATCGACTTGACCGCAACGGCTATCGGGTCGCCCATGTAGAGCTTGACTGATTTTCTCGCCACAATATACGGTTTTCCGCTCTGGCGCGCCATTTCATAGCCAAGCGGGATGCCCTTTGATTCAGCCGTCAAGATCACATCGAAATCGGGACATTTTTTCAAAAGTTCCGCCGCCGAAGCAACGGTTATCTCTACATCAGAAAACATTACAAACGCCGCAATATCAAGCTTTTCATTGATCGGGCAGAGCGGAAGTTCTCTTTCCAGCCCTGCGATCTTCATCTTGTATGTACCAGCCATTGCGCGCCTCCTTATTCGGTTTTACCAAGCGATTCGGGACCCCATCCCATTTTAACTCCTGCAAGCATATGGAAATGGAGATGCATAACGGTCTGACCTGCGTCCTCACCGCAATTATTGATTATTCTGTAGCTTTCGATTCCCTCTGCCTTAGCGATCTTTGCCGCAGCCTCGAATACCTTTGCCACAAAATTGGAATTCGTCTCGTCAATTCCGTTCGCGCAGCAGATGTGCTGCTTCGGAATTATAAGGTAATGCACGGGAGCGATAGGCGCAATATCCTTAAAGCAGTACACGAATTCGTCCTCATATACCTTTGCGCTAGGAATTTCGCCGTTTATGATTTTGCAGAATAAACAATCCATAATTATTCTCCTTTATTTAACAAATTCTTCAACGATCGAAGCAAATGCCGCGACTGCTTCGTCAGTCTTAGCGATATCACCGATTCCAGCCATTGCGCTGTCAGGACGTCCGCCGCCCTTACCACCGGTTACGGCAGCCGCTCTCTGAACAAGCTTTCCTGCATGAGCGCCCTTTTTAAGTGCGGAAGCCGTACATACGCAGTAAAGCGTACCTTTTTCGCCGTTCACGCCTGCAAACAGAGCTATTATCTCTTCATTCTTATCCTTAACGCTGTCGCCCATTTTTCTGAGAGCGTCGGGAGATGTGCCGTCCATTCTCGCGCTTACGACCTTTACTCCGCAAACTTCAACGGCATTGTCGAACATTGCGGCAGCCTTTGCGTTTGCAGCCTGCTGATTAAGACTTTCAAGAGCCTTTTCTTTCTCTTTAAGTTCAGCAGAAACTGCGGCGCACTTTTCGGGAAGCTCGCTTAAATTCGCCAGTTTAAGAGCCTTACCCGATCTGATTATCGTGTTTTTGTAATCATTGAGCATTTCAAGAACTCCCAAGCCCGTAACGGCTTCGATTCTTCTCACGCCTGCCGCAACCGAGCTTTCGGAAACTATCTTGAAAAGTCCTATCTGCGATGTATTTGAAACATGAGTACCGCCGCAGAATTCCACTGACTTATCAGCGGTTACAACGCGTACCGTATCGCCGTATTTTTCGCCGAAGAGAGCCATTGCGCCCAGCTTTTTGGCTTCTTCAATAGGCATTTCGACCATTGTAACGGGAACGGATTTCATGATCTCGGCATTCACAAGTTCCTCGACTTTAGCTATCTCGTCGGCAGTCATTGCGCTGAAATGATTAAAATCGAAACGGCAAGCCTTTTCGTTTACAAGCTGACCCGCCTGATGAACGTGATCGCCCAGAACCTGACGAAGAGCATACTGAAGAAGATGAGCCGTCGTATGATTACGCATAATTGACATTCTTCTGTCGGAATCTATGACCGCATTGACCGTTACGCCCTTTGAAAGCGTACCTTCAGTTATTGAAGCGATATGGAGGAAATGACCCTCGGATTTGATAGTATCGGCAACCGCAGCTGAATTCGAACCGTCGGAAATCACGCCCGCATCGCCGATCTGACCGCCGCTTTCCGCGTAAAACGGAGTTTTGTCGAGAACGATAACAACATCTTCGCCCTCGTTTGCGGAATCCACTTCAACTCCGTCCTTATAAATAGCAAGAATTTTTGCATTTTCCGCAGAGAAATCAGTATATCCGATAAATTCGGTCTTGGGAGCGTCAACCTTGATGCTGTTGTCAGCCCATGAAGAGCCTGCTTTAGCGAGATGATCGGCTTTAGCCTTTGCACGCTGCTCCTGAGCAAGCTCCTTGAAGCGCTCGGAATCTACCGTAATGCCTTTTTCTTCACATATTTCAATTGTAAGATCTATCGGGAATCCATACGTATCGGAAAGCTTGAATGCGTCGTCGCCCGAAAGAATATTCTTTCCCTGTTCTGCAAGAGCGGCAGTAAATCCGTTCAGCAGTTCAGTTCCCTTATCGACGGTCTTGGCGAACGCTTCTTCTTCAACGCCTATTATTTTCTTGATGTAATCGCGCTTTTCCGCAAGTTCGGGATATGCGCCGGCATTTTCATTGATTACGGTATCGCATACCTCGCAAAGGAACGGACGAGTAATTCCCAGTAATCTGCCATGACGGGCGGCGCGTCTCAGGAGACGGCGAAGAACATATCCTCTGCCCTCGTTTGACGGCATTATTCCGTCTCCGACCATAAGTGTTGTGCTTCTGATATGATCGGTGATAACGCGAAGCGAAACGTCCGTTTTAGCGTCGGTTTTGTATGAAACTCCCGCGATGGACGAAATATGCTTCATAATATTCTGAACGGTATCGACCTCGAAAATGTTGTCAACGCTCTGCATAACGCAGGCAAGTCTTTCAAGTCCCATTCCCGTATCAATATTTTTGCTCTTCATTTCGGCATAATTGCCGTTTCCGTCGCTGTCGAACTGACTGAAAACGAGATTCCAGATCTCTATGATATTATCCTTATCGCCCTCAGCTTCAAAGACTGCCCTGTCAAGTTTTCTGCCGCCGCCAACTCTGTCGAAATGTATCTCGCTGCACGGACCGCACGGTCCAGAACCATGCTCCCAGAAATTATCTTTTTTGCCAAGACGAATAATTCTGTCATGTGGAATACCGATATTATTCTCCCAAATCTGCTCAGCCTCGTCGTCGCTTTCGTATATAGTTATCCAAAGGCGATCGGCAGGGATCTCAAGAGTTTTAGTGAGAAATTCCCATGCCCATGCTATGGCTTCGGTCTTGAAATAATCGCCGAAAGAGAAATTTCCGAGCATTTCAAAATATGTACCGTGCCTCGCAGTTTTTCCGACGCTTTCAATGTCGGGAGTTCTGATGCACTTCTGACACGTAGTAACTCTTACATTCGGAGGAACAGCCTGTCCCAAAAAATACTTTTTCAGCGGAGCCATACCCGAATTTATAAGAAGCAGGCTTTTATCCCCCTGCGGCACAAGCGACGCGCTTGCCATTCTCGTATGATCCTTGCTTTCAAAAAACGAAAGATATTTTTCACGAAGTTCGTTAAGTCCTGTCCATTGCATATGTTTATTACTCCTTTAATACCCTGCGGCACGATCTCTGCCGAAAAGGTTAAATAATATTACGTTTCATATAATGAAATCCATACATTATTATTATAGTTTCAAATCCAAAAAAAGTCAATAGTTTTTAGAAAATTTACACGCAAATCAATTTTTACTTGTACTGCACTATGCAAGCCGGCATAGTCAATTTGCATAGTGCAGAATAGAAAAATTAACTTGAATTAAATATAATTACTTACACATAGTATCGACGATCTCGCGGAAAATCGGAGCAGCCGAATCGTTGCCGTAACCGCCGTCCTCCACCAGAACCGTTATCGCATATTTCGGAGAACTTGCCGGAAAAAATCCGGTCACCCAGCCGTGGCAGTATTCCTCGCCGTTTTCGTCAAAACGACCTGTCTGAGCCGTCGAAGTTTTCGCGGCAGTCTGAGTATAAACAGCGTCAGCATTGGAATTTTCGCTCTTCCTGACAGCCGCCGTCATAAGTTCGCGAAGTT
This sequence comes from uncultured Ruminococcus sp., assembly GCA_910576995.1. Taxonomy (GTDB): domain Bacteria; phylum Bacillota; class Clostridia; order Oscillospirales; family Ruminococcaceae; genus Ruminococcus. Next base: position 104,500 of record CAJTLC010000001.1, on the reverse strand, counting down.
CATCGGCAGTATCAGACGATATTGCGCGCGATTTCTGCGGAAGCTTCTCATTTCCCACGGTTTCGCCGTCCACAGTGATTCCTCTAACGATACGCATCATTATTAATTCTCCGCCGTTTGCTATAGCGCAGGTCATCTGATTTATCTGAAGCGGAGTTGCCGTAAGCTTACCCTGCCCGAATGAAAAATTAGCCAATTCGGCAGGAACGAGAAGCTCATTTGCCGTCGGGAGAACGCCTGCGGAACTTATCATGCCTGCGCAAAGATGTATTTCGCGCCCGAATCCAAGTGCAAACGCCTGATCTCTGAACGACTGAACGTCAAGACAACGGCTCAGCGATATAAAATACGGATTGCACGAATTAGTCATCGCCTCCGTGAGATTCTGATCTCCGTGACCTTCATGCTTATGACAGGCAAAATTCTGCCCCGAAATTTCGCATGAACCCATACAATTATATACGTATCCGCCGAAATCTTCATTTATCCCCTCGCAGGCGGTAACAAGCTTGAAAATCGAGCCTACGCTGTATGAATAAAGCGCTCTGTTTATCATCGGGCTGTTTTCATTTTTCAGAGAAGCCGAAATATTTTCAACATCATAATCGGGAAAACTTGCAAGTCCCAGTATCTCGCCATTTTTAACGTCCGAAACAATGACGGCGCCCTTTTCTATATTTTTCCCGGCTTCTTCGCAAATTTTCTGGATTTCGCTGTCAATGGTCAAAACAACTCCTGTTTCCGCTTTATTGCTGCGAATAACAGATTTGCCCTCGCCGATAAGAATATGTCCAAATCCGTCTGTTGAATACGTTACGCTGTTTTCGATATTCCCTGTTCGAAGCAATGTATCAAACGCATATTCAACTCCCGACGCGCCATCTCCGTCGGAAAGATAACCTATAACATGGGGTGCGATAACTTCGCCGCCGTATCGCTGCGGAACCTCAAAAAATGTAAGTCCTGCCGAATCTTCACCTTTTTCTTTGCATACGAACGCAAACGGATCGCCTTTTTTATAATCGGCAGCAGCTTTTTCCTCATCTGCTGCAAGATTCCTGATTTCCTTGATATCTACAGCGGAAGGCACGGCAACAGCGGTTATAACTGTCTTTTCGTTGGTAAGCGGCTTAAAATACCTGTCGTAGATCGTTCCCTGACTATCTCCTCCGTGTACGGTGACATACGATCTTTCGGCAGCCGCACTGATATATTTCCGTTCGACCGCAAGTCTGTAGAAGTTCAGCGATAAACCGAAAAAAGCCATAAAAAATGCAGCGGTAAGCATGATTATTCCCAGTTCTCCATGTTTTCGCATAAAAAATCACCTCACGGTTATTTTATCCCGAAAGGCGATTTTTATTCTTTGTAAGAGCCTGTTCAGTATCTTTTTATGTACAGATTTTCGAGAAGATTTTTCGCCTGACAAGGAAAAGGGGCGCAGAAATGCTGAGAGCTTGTATTCATAAGTTCAGCACACGTATTTTCGGCAAATTTGTATGCTGAACTTCGTCAAAAACACTTGAAATACGACAGCATTCCTGCGTGTTTTTTCCTTGTCAGCATACAAATTATGTTCGAAAATACGCATACTCCACCTATGAATACAAGCTCTGACGCATTTCAAGACTTTTTGACGAAGTTCAGGCGAAAAATCTGCCGAAAAAACGTGCGTAAAAAGATACTGAACAGGCTCTAAGATTGGTTTATTCAAGTACCACTGTAAATGGTCCGTCATTAACAAGTTCAACTTTCATATCAGCGCCGAAAATTCCCGTTTCAACGTGTTTTCCCTTGCTTCGGCAGTAATCCGCAAAATAATTGTAAAGCCGTTCCGCTTTATCGGGCTTGCCTGCCTGAATAAAATTAGGGCGGTTTCCCTTACGGCAATCCGCATAAAGAGTAAACTGCGACACTATCAGGAGTTCGCCGCCCACATCTCCGAGTGAAAGATTTATTTTATCATTTTCATCGGAGAAAATACGCAAATTTATTATTTTATCGGCAAGACGCCTGCAATCTTCCTCCGTATCATCGTTTCCAACGCCAATAAGAACCAGATAACCAATACCGATACTTCCGCAAATTTTGCCGTCTGCCTTTACGCTTGCGGAACTTACTCTCTGCAATACGATTTTCATGCTATGTTCCTACTTTCTTACAATATCCATTTCAAACGGACGCAGTTCCAGCTTATCCTTGCCGATAGAACTTATAATGCTGTACATCGGCTTCGGGAGCGGAATGACCGCGGATTCTTCTGAATTATTGAAGAAACAGATATATTCATCCCTGCTGTTAGTTCGTGTAGTGACCTCGACTCCGCGCGGAAGACCTTTCAGCTTTGGGATTCCCGTCTGCATCATAAGGTTAGACACAAAATCCTCATAAAAATCCGATCTGCATATCGTTCCGACATAATAAGCCACGCCATTGCAGTAGCGATTCATCGTTACCGACGGCATACAGCGATATTCGCCGTCGTTATATTCAGCATATGCCCGCGCCGTCGAAAGCCGCATAATATCGCACCATTGACTGCATTCATACTCGTTTCCCGCAAAATCGCGTATAGTACGCTTTCCGTTTCCGATAGGATCATATTCAGCAACATCCGCCCCGATAAGTTCCTTAAAAACAGTCGGCAGCGTATCCATAATGCAGTTATTATGCTCATCTTTAACTCCGCTTCTCGCCGTAAGAACTAACGTTCCGCCATTTATGACATAACGATAAAGATTTTCCGTAGATTCCTTTTTATTAATATGAAGAGACGGCGCAATGACCAGTTTATACCGCGAAAGATCGGCATTTGACGGCACTACGTCTATATTTGCTCCGAATTTAGTGAGAGCGCTGTGGAATGCCGTAAGCTGCTTTATATAAGAGAATCCCTCCGTCTGCGGCTGTATTCTGAATGCGGCTTCCGCCTCCGGAGAATAAATTATAGCCGCGTCTGAAACTATATATGTGTTATCAAGTATATTTAACTGTGCAACCTTCTTGCAAAGGTCGGAAAATTCAAGAAAACGGCGATTAGGAGTATTGCTGTGGTCTAATATTCCGTGCCAGTACATTTCAGCGCCGGTAAGAGCCGTTCTCCAGCGAAAATGCAGAACAGTATCCGCTCCCCGAACAAAAGCCTGAAGCGCATATCCCATTATCATGCCCGATCTCGGCGCAGGAGACATAGGCGTCCAACAGCCGGTAGGTCCGCTTAGCTGCTCCATTATGCAGAAATTCCGGTCTTTAATGCCGCGCATAAGATCGAGATAAAACGCATGAGAATAATATTCATCGGGGTCGGCAGGAATATTTAAGGGCGGATAATTATCAAATGAAACAAAATCAAGAAGATCGAAAAGCTTATAAAAATCAGGATTATCACGGCATAAATGCGCATTGGTGGTTATAGGTACTTTCGTATCTTCAAGCCTTATGGTAAGCGTCGTATCTCTCACGAAATCCGCCGCGCTGTCCGATCTGAACCGATACCAGTCAAGACAAAGCGCTGGATTCTGCCATGCCTGCGGATAATCGGTCGGCGGCTGGATCTGTGTAATACTGCTGTATTCCCCGCTCCAGACGCTGTTCCCGAAAGCCTTGTTTATGCCGTCGAGATCGTTATATTTATCAAGCAGCCAATCTCTGAATTTCCCCTTGCAGACATCGCAGCTGCATGGATAAGCCTCGAGTTCGTTGTCAATCTGCCATGCGGCAACAGCGGGTTTTCCCGAATAATGGCGTATCATCTGCTCGGTAACGCGCTTTGCATACGTGCGGAAAACGGGAGAATTTATACAGCGATGACCTCGTATTCCCGTGCGTATCCTGACGCCGTCGCTTCCGACCTGAATAATTTCGGGATATTTTTCATAAAGCCACAACGGAGGGCAGTTAGTAGGCGTACATAAAATTGTTCCTATCGCATATGCAGAAAAGATCCCGATAACATCGTCGAGCCAAGTGAAATCAAACTCCCCTTCGCGCGGCTCGATCCTTGACCATGCAAATTCGCCTATGCGGATAAGCTTTACACCCGTACGAGCCATTGTTTCGGCGTCTTTTTCCCACATTGCCTTATCCCATTGTTCAGGATAGTAATCTACACCTATCCTCATAATTATCCCCTCTCTTCATCAATTTCATATTCGATAAGCTGACAGTTTCCCATAAACCAATTGCTGTATTTGGCGGTCGTCATATCGTTAAAATATGTCTCTATTACGCGGCAGATTCCGCCATGACTGACTATAAGAACGTTTTTTCCGCCGAATTTTTCGATGATATCGTCAATAGCGGAATACACCCGATGAGAAAGCTGTAAGAGGGATTCTCCGCTTCTGCCCATTCTCACGCCGAACTGCGTTTTACTTTCGGCGAATCCATCGATAAATCTGGATTTTCCCTCGTATTCACCGTAATCCCACTCCCGAAACCGTTCGTCCGTGATAATTTTCAATTCGCATTTTTCAGCGACTACTTTAGCTGTAGTCTGCGCACGAAGCATCGGCGAGGCGATTATGATATCGATATTGTCCAATTTCCTGACATTTTCTGCAAGCTCTTCAGCCTGCGCAAGACCCGTTTCGTTCAGCGGCAGATCGGTAGTTCCAAGCACGATCTCTTTTTTATTGTAATCGGTCTGACCGTGGCGTGTAGAATAAATTTTCATATTTCCTCCGCCTTTCTGAGTTCCTCTTCGGCAGTTTTCAGCATCAGACTGCTCGGCGAATCTCCGCCCATGATACGCGCTATCTCGGCGGTTCTTCCCTCAAAATCAAGAACGGTAACGCTCGTTTCCGTGCGGTCGTTCATTATTTTTTTCTCGATCATAAGGTGATTATCAGCCATTACAGCTATCTGCGAAAGATGAGTAACGCAGATGACCTGACGTACCTTTCCTATCTCGCGCAGCTTGATGCCGATTTTCTGCGCAGCCTTGCCGCTTACTCCAGTATCTATCTCGTCGAATATCATGGTATCGATGCTGTCTCGATCGGCGATAACGCTTTTCAGAGCAAGCATTATACGCGAAAGTTCGCCGCCCGACGCGATTTTCGAGATAGGCTTCGGCTCTTCGCCCTTATTTGCGGAAATCAGGAATTCAATCGTATCCATGCCGTTTACCGTCAATTTGCCTTTTTCATGACGAACGGCAAGGATAACTCCCGACATATTGAGGAATTCCAGTTCCGCAGTAACGCGGCTTACGAATTGTTGCGCCGTTTTCTCGCGATAATCGTAAAGCGCCTTAGCCTGCTCCGTGACCTTGTGAAGAAGCTGCTCGCGCTTTTCGGAAAGTTCGCTTATCTCGTTGTCTCCGTTTTCAAGCTTCGTAATTTCTGTGCATGCATCCTCATACATTTTCACAAGCTCTTCATAATCAACAGCATATTTTCGTTTAAGTTTATTGATCTCGCCCAGCCTTTTTCGCAGATATTCAAGCCGCTGACCGTCAAGTTCAGCGCGGTCGGCAATCTTTTCCAGTTCCGAGGAAATATCCGATATCTCTATCTCAACAGCCGATATTCTGTCGTAAAGCGCGGAGATTTCCGCAGAATCATCAACAAGAGCCGATATCTCGTTTTCAGCGGAAACTATCATATCATTTGCCGCGTCCTCGCCGTTAAGAGCCTGAACCGCGCCTTTTATAGCAAGAATAGTCCGCTCGGAATTTTTAGCGGCGGAATATTCCTTTTCAAGCGATTCCTCTTCGCCCTCCTGAAGTTCCAGTTCGCTAACGTCGTCAATTATTTCTCTGAGATATCTCAATCGCTCAACACGAGTCTTCTCCTGCTTTTTGATATCGCCGAGCCTGCGCGCAGTACTCTGCAATTCGCGGAAAGTTATCCTGTATTCCTCAAGCAGCCGGTCGTCCCCGCCAAATCCGTCCAGAATCCCCATATGGCGATCGCTGTCCATAAGCACCTGATTATCATGCTGACCGTGAATATTTATCATCATGCTGCCGATCTCTTTCAGAACCGAAGCGGAAGAAGTTCGGCTGTTTATCCTTGCGACGCTTCCGCCGTCCGCGCTTATTTCGCGTGTAACGGTTATCTCGTCATTCTCATGGGTGATTCCCAGTTCATCAAGTTTATTGACGACATCCCGCGATAAATTAGTAAAAAGAGCCGTTATTACCGCCTTATCGCAGCCGGTGCGAACAATATCCTTACTGCATCTCTGTCCGAGAACTGCGTTGATGCCGTTGATAAGTATGGATTTGCCTGCGCCCGTTTCACCTGTAAATATATTAAGCTTGTCTGTCAGGGGAATTACTGCTTCTCTGATAACTGCAAGGTTTTTTATATACAATTCTTTTAACATTGACCGATAACCTGCTTTCCGTTACATCCTATCCATAAGGTCGCTTTTAAATTTCTTTGCAAGCCTTTTTGCGTCTGCCTCGCTTCTTGCAAGTATAAATATGGTATCATCACCGGCTATAGTGCCGACAATACCTTCATGCTTGACTGAATCTATGGCAGCGCACGTACCCTGAGCCATACCTGCGCGGCATTTCAGCACTATCGTATTCAAGGCGTAATCGACGCCGATAACAGCGTCCGAAAAAATACTCTTCTCTACAGCGGCGGCAGGAGGAAGCGTATATCTGTAAATTCCGTTTTCATCGCGCTGTTTTACCAGGCAAAGCTGCTGGATATCCCGTGAAAGAGTAGCCTGCGTCGTATTAATGCCTCTTTCCGCCAGCAAATCTATAAGCATTTCCTGCGTTGCAACAATATTTTCGCCTATTATCTCAAGAATGGCGTCATGTCTGCGATTTTTCATATTACTCCCGATCCCCGCTATTTTATAGGTCTGCACAACTTTCTGCACAATGACTCGTGAAATGAATTTCCAATAAGATTCACAAATTTCAGATCATTTTTTCCTCGCATGATCTCGATTGATTCACTTTCAGTTATCCTGCCCATGACTTCACCGTCAACGCTTACAACGATAAGATCTTCTCCGCCCGTGGTATCAACTATTCTGAGCCTGCGCTCCGCCGAAAACAAAGTTGCTCTCGAAAAAAGAGAATGTGGACAAATAAGCGTCATTTCAATGCATTCGAGATCAGGCTCTATGACGGGTCCGCCTGCCGAAAGCGCATATGCCGTCGAACCCGAAGGCGTGCTGAACAATACTCCGTCCGCACGGTATTTTCCCACAAGATAATCATCGGAATACACATCAAAATCGCATATCCTGAAGCTTCCGGACCGCGCCGAAACTTCATTGAGAGCAGTATACACTTTGTCGCCTGCTGAACTATGAATAACAACATCTACGGTCATGCGCCGTGAAATTTCGTAATCGCCATATTTCAGCAGTTTCAGCTTATCCAGCTGATCGGCTTCCAGTCCTGCCATAAAACCGAGAGTTCCCGTATTAATGCCAAGCAGCTTCGTATCCGTACCCATCAGATATTTTGCGCAGCGGAGAATAGTTCCGTCGCCTCCGATAGCGATAAAAAGATCAGCCGTTCTGACAGCTTCGTCGATATCTTCAAAAAAAACAAAGTCCTTGTCCGCAAAATCCCTGCGATATTCGCGGCTGACGCTAACTTCTATATCCGCATTATGAAGCACGTCGCATACTTCGCGAGCGCATTTCAAAGCGTTTTTCTTTGAAAAATTCGGATAAAGTGCAGCCCTCATGAAAACCTCCTACAATTTGCCGAAAACCTCGTTCACAAGTTCCGCAAAATCATAACGCGGCGGAGCTTCAGCTGATTTTTTCAGTTTGACCAGATATTCGATATTACCGTTTCCTCCCTTTATGGGCGAATAAGTATAATCCAGCGGAGCAAATCCCGTTACGCGAAAAAGATCGTCCAGCTCTTCAAGCACATTTAGATGAACTTTGCGGTCTTTTACGACGCCTTTTTTTCCGACGTTTTTTTTGCCTGCCTCGAACTGCGGCTTGATAAGCACGGCGGCGTATCCGTCATATCTAAGCAGCTCATAAATTTTCGGCAGTATCTTCGACAGCGAGATAAACGAGACGTCGGCGCTGATAAAATCGACTTCTCCGCCGATATTTTCAACAGTCACGTTTCGTATATCCGTACCCTCCATACTGGTCACACGGCAGTCGCGGCGCAGACTTTCGGCAAGCTGACCATGACCAACGTCAACGGAATAAACCGCGGCAGCGCCTTTCTCAAGCATAAGCTCGGTAAATCCGCCTGTTGACGCGCCTATGTCGAGACAGCGCATTCCGTCAAGTTCCAGCCCGAAAACGCTGACCGCCTTTTCAAGTTTCAGCGCGCCTCTTCCGACGTGTATCTCCTGCTCGGCAGAAACGATCTCATCATCGGCGGAAACGCTTTCGGAAGCTTTTTTTGCCGTTATACCGTTGATTTGTACAGCTCCCGAATTTATCATTTCCTTAGCGCGCTCACGACTTCTTGCGATTCCCCTTGCAACCAGTTCAGCGTCAAGCCTTGCCATTTTCCATTCTCCCGCTGCGGATAAGATCCGCCATTTTTCCGCAAAGCAAACCAAGTTTGTCAAGGCACGACTTAACCGCCGCCTGCTTGATAAACCCATTTGCGGCAATTCGCCTGTAGCGACCGCTGTAATCATTTTCCATAAGCAGGCTTCCAAATTTCTGCGAAATGCTGCCCTCTCCGACGGATTCCTCAAAGAAGAAGACGTTTCTATAGCTAAGAATTTCCTTTATCAGTTCTTCCTCAATGGGGAAGATTTTCGTCAGTTTCAGAAGATCACAGCCAATTCCGTCGGCGTCAAGCAAACTCTGCGCTTTATACGCCTCGTTGAATATTCTGCCGTATGAAATGATAAGCGTATCATAGCTGCCGCTGCGCAGAAATTTACTGTTTGTATTTATGATAGACCTGTCAAAGCAGACGTCCTCCGCTCCTCTTGGATATCTTACAGCAGCAAGTCCGCTTTCATCATATATCGCCTTATTCAGGCATGATCTGAGTTCTTCGTAGCATGACGGAGAATAAATAACGGTATTCGGAATAGTAGTAAGCATAGGTACATCAAACATACCCTGATGAGTTTCACCGTCTTCCCCGACGATCCCTGCACGATCGACGCCCAGTACTATATGAAGTCCGCCTATCGCCACGTCATGTATAAGCTGATCGTAGGCTCGCTGCAAAAACGTTGAATAAACCGCAAAAACAGGTATCTGACCCATAGAAGCAAGTCCGCCTGCGAAAGTTACGGCGTGCTGTTCGGCAATTCCCACGTCATAAAAACGCTGCGGAAATTTTTTCCCGAAATACTGCAATCCCGTACCGTATTTCATAGCGGCAGTAATAGCGCATATGCGCTCGTCTTTTTCCGCAATAGCAAGCAATTCTTTTCCAAAAGCCGTAGAATAGCTGTCCCCAGCCGATATTTCAGGATTTCCCGAAACTATATCGAATTTGGAAATACCGTGATATTCTCCGGGATTTTTTTCCGCAGGCAAATAACCCTTGCCTTTAGTGGTCTTAACATGGACGAATACAGGCTTATGATAAGTTTTCGCCATACGCATTGCCTGTTCCAGTTCTTTCAGATTATGCCCGTTTATCGGACCAAGATATATAAATCCCATATCCTCAAAGAGATTTCTTTCGAGAATAGTGGATTTTATAGCGTCCTTGGCATATTTCATGCTTTTTGCAACTTTATTTCCGAACACGGGTATCTGATTAAGATTTTTCTCGACTTTACGCTTCGTATTGATATATTTTTCGGAATTTCTGAGAGTTGTCAGATGCTTTTCAAGCGCGCCGACGCTCTTTGAGATCGACATACTGTTATCGTTGAGAATAACTATCATATTGCTGTCCGATCTTGCGCAGCAATTATTCATAGCTTCATAGACCATTCCGCCCGTCATCGCTCCATCTCCGATAACGGCAACGGTATAGTTATCGCTACCCTGCAATCGCATAGCTTCTGAAATTCCGCAGGCTACCGATATCGAAGTGCTGCTGTGTCCGGAAATATAAGTGTCATGCTCGGATTCCTCCGGCTTCGGAAATCCGGAAATCCCGTTTTCCTGACGAAGAGTCATAAGCTGATCTGCTCTTCCTGTCAGGATCTTGTGAACATACGCCTGATGCCCTACGTCCCACACTATTTTATCTTCGGGAGAATTAAAATTGCGGTGTATTGACATTGTAAGTTCAACAACTCCCAGATTTGACGATAAATGACCGCCTGTCTTTGAAACGGTATTTACGAGCAAATTTCGTATTTCACCGCAAAGTCTGCCGCACTGACTAAGAGAAAGTTTTTTTAGATCCTGCGGCAGTTTCAGTTCGGATAGGCTGACTCTGCCGTTTTCCTTTATATTTTCATCCATTTTGATAATGATCCGGAGTTAAGGTCTCTCCTTAGAGCCTGTTCAGGCTCTTATTTCAGAAATTCAATGATTTCTTACTCTTATCCCTGTAATCTGCTTAACTCCACAGCTCCTTTTATTTTTTTCTATTGAGAAGTGTAACTGTCAATTCCTTAAGAAATTCGTTATTCGGGATAGCTTCAAGCCACTCCAGCGCTTCGGAAGTCGCTTTATCAGCAATCTGCTGCGCCTTTTCAACACCGTAAAGAGTTACAAACGTAGTTTTGTTTTCCGCCTCGTCGCTTCCTATCGGCTTGCCGAGTTCCTCTTCAGTACTTGTAACGTCAAGAATATCGTCGATTACCTGAAAAGCAAAGCCCAGTCTCATGCCGTATTCCGCAGCCGCCCTGATAGTTTCGTTGTCGGCGTCGGCGCAGATCGCACCCATTACGCATGATACAGCTATAAGCTGACCCGTTTTGCAGCGATACATATTTCTGAGATTATCCTCGTCAACATCTGTACGCTCTTCGTTTTCCATATCGATGACCTGTCCGCCGATCATGCCGTCTCTGCCCACGGAATTTGCAAGAACCGATATAATAAGCACTTTCTGCTCAGCCGTGATAGCAGGTGTATCGGCGATTATCTCAAAGGGAAGAACTGACAGCGCGTCGCCTGCCAGTATCGCCATTGCTTCTCCGAAAGCTTTGTGGCATGAGGGCTTTCCGCGGCGGAAATCGTCGTTGTCCATCGCGGGAAGATCGTCGTGGATCAGCGAAAAGGTATGTATCATTTCGATAGCACAGGCAGGAGCGGAAGCCATTTCCATTTCTCCGCCGAGCGCCTCGCAGAATGCATAAACAAGCGCAGGTCTTATTCTTTTTCCTCCTGCACGGAGAGAATAATTCATTGCGTCGATAAGCTTGACCTGCGGTCTGTTTTCGTGACTGTAATCATTGTACTGCTTAAGTTCTCTTTCCGTAAATTCAATGTATCTGTTCAAAGTATCGTTAAAATTGCTCATATTCATTTTGACGCTGCAAAGCCGTCATCCTCCGTTATTTTTATTTTCGCTTCATCAAGCTGCTTTTTGCAGACAGCGGAAAGCTTTACTCCCTCGCTATACAGCTCGACTGCCTTTTCAAGAGCGATATCGCCCTTTTCCAACTCTGCGACCACTGCGCTGAGTTTCTTTAAGTTTTCTTCGAAATTTTCATTTTTATTCATATCGATCACCATTTTTTTACGATTTCAGCTTCCGCACCGCCGTTTCCGAATCGAAGCGTTATCTGGTCGCCCTCCGAAACTTCATCGGAACTGCGCACCAGACGATCATTTTTGTAAACAAGCGAATATCCGCGCGCCATTACTTTAAGCGGACTGAGACTTTCCAGCCTGCCGATCTTCTCCGCAAGTTTCGCGCTGTTTTTGTCAAGGCAGCTAATTGCCGCCCGATCGGCTCTATTTCGAAGACCGATGATTTTCTCTTCCATAAGTTTAAGGCGATTTTCCGGAGATTGAGCCGTCAAACGTCCATATAACGCGGAATATTCATTGAGCTTTCCGTTCATGATCAGATCGCCCGCTTTTTTAATACGCATCGAATAATTATCGACAGATTCCATAATTCGACGTATATCAGGCGATGCGAGTTCTGCGGCAGCCGAAGGCGTAGGAGCGCGCATATCGGCAGTAAGATCGGCAATAGTGTTATCGACCTCGTGACCTACAGCAGAAATTATCGGAACTTTGCAGTTATAAATAGCTCTTGCGACGATTTCCGTGTTAAACGCGCTGAGATCCTCCGAAGAGCCGCCGCCTCTCCCGACGATTATAACGTCGCATCCTGCCGCTTCAGCTTTGAATATTCCCTCGCTGATCGACTTAGGAGCGTCCTCGCCCTGAACCAAGGTGTTTACGCCATACAATTCACAAAGAGGATAACGGCGGCTAAGTACATTTATAATATCCCGGACGGCCGCGCCGCTAAGAGACGTAACTGCGCCTATTTTTGCAGGCGTCGGCGGCAGACTTCTCTTATTTTCCAATGCAAACAAGCCCTCCTTTTCCAGCTTTTTCCTGAGCTGTTCAAGGGCTGCGCCTTCTTTTCCTTTGCCTTCTGGAATAATATCGTTGACGTATAACTGATAAGCGCCGTCCCGTTCATAAACCGAAACGCTGCCCGAAACAACTACCGCCATTCCGTCCTCCGGAAGAAATTTCAATCTTGACGCCGCTGCCGAAAACATCACGGCTCTGATAACGCTTTCGCTGTCTTTTAATGAAAAATAGCAGTGACCGCTTTTATAATGGCGAACAAAATTCGAGATCTCTCCCTTTACTAAAATTCCCTGCAAGATCTTATCGCTCTTTAACTTCGAACCGATATATTTATTTATCTGAGTTACTGTAATTATCGGCATTTTCTCTCTCCCATTTCAGATAAGCGTATATAGCTATCCCGACCGCGTTATCACATGAAAATTCGGCTTCTGCAAACTCGGCCTCGCTGTATTTCGAAATTATCATTTTACGTATAAGCCTGTTCGACATTACGCCGCCTGCAAATATGAGCGGAAGGCTGCCGTATTTTTCCACGACGAAATCCGCCATGGAAATTATCGCGCTTCCGATATGATCAAGGCAATACGCGGCGATATTTTCTCTGCTTTCTCCTTTTTCAAGCATACTGCGGCATTGATTCTCAATTCCCGAAAGACAACAGCAGCCGTTTTTCACAGTCGGTTTCTGCTTATAATGCTTACCGGCTTTTTCCGCAAGCTTTTCAAGTTCCGCACCGCACGGGAATTTAAGACCAAGCATAAGACCTACGCGATCAACAGCCTGTCCCGCATGAAGATCAAGGGACGAAGATATCGGCGTGATACTTAAAATATCATCGTGATCGGGCTTGCAAAGCAAACAATCCGTAGTTCCTCCGCTGACGTGAAATGCGATAAACGGCTGATTTATAAGACCGAGCCTGTCCGCAGAATAAAGCGCTGCAAGGATATGCCCCGTCTGATGAGCCGACGGATAAAACGGCAGTTTTTCCAACGCCGCATAAGACCTGCCGAATCCTTCTCCGCAAAGAAAGCACGGCATATACGAACCATCCGCACTGCGCGGTCTCGCGGACGCCGAAACTGCGGTTATTTCGGAAATACTTGCTTTTTCACAAAGAATTTCCACTATCTGCGGAAGCTGCTTTGTATGATGAAAAACCGCGTCGCTCTGCCGAAGACCCAGCGCGCCGTCTTTAACGGGAAGCAGTTTTTTCTGCTGAACCGCCTTATTTTCATCGCTGTAATAAATTGCCGCCGACGTTGTGTAATTGCTCGTATCTATTCCGAGAAATTCAGGCATCTTTCGCTTCTCCGTTATTCCTGTCGCGTGAAAACGCTCCGAGAACGCCGTTTACAAATGATGCGTCCTCTTTATAACTGTATATTGACGCAAGCTTTACCGCTTCGCTGATAGCCGCATTATCGGGAACGTTTTCATCATAAATACATTCGTACAGCGCAAGGCGAAGTATGGCGTGATTCAGTTTTGATATACGCGAAATTTTACGTGTTTTACTATAATTTGAAATTATATCATCCAATTCTTCGCAATGCTCGATAGTGCCGCCCACCATTTTTTTCACCTCGTTGTCAACGTGGATCTCATCGACTTCCTCAGCGATCTCATAAAGTTCGGCTATATCGTCATCGCGCAGCAGCTGCTCAAAAATCAGCTTGAACGCGCTGTCTCTTATCTCGCTTCGCGATAAATTTTCTTTCCTTGACATTTTTTTCTCCTTTTCTTTCGGACATAAGCGGATCAGGCTCAGAATACTATCCCGCTTACCATTACATTAACTCTTGCAACCGGAACGCCCGTCATAGACTGTATGCTGTCCTTTACAGCAGTCTGAACTTCCTGCGCAACAGATACAGCCTTTGTGCCGTTTTTCACTTTGATCTTTATATCAAGAGCGGCAACGTCCTCTATCATCGATACTCTGATCGGACCGTTATTTCTGAATTTGCTCATATTGCCGACAGTTCCGTCAAGTCCCGCGACTCCTTTTATATCAAGAGCCGCAAGCTTCGCCACGGTAATTATAACATCTTCCGAAATTTTCAGATCGCACGATACAGATTCTTTAACGTCGTCCATTTTCAACCTCCGTTCAGGTAAAGACCGCGGCGGCAGGCATAATTTTTTGCCGCACATTCCGCCTCGATCTTATACGCATATATTCCCACTATTATATTATACCAAAAAGCAAATAATTTTTCAACTATTTTACTTCAAAAATTCTGATATTTTCTGCTAAAACTTCTGATTCGCTCATAATTATCTCTTTTATAGCCGCTGCCTGCGCCTTATCAAGCCCATTTGTCTTGATCACGACCTTAGCGGTTTCGCCGTCGAGATACGCAACGCAGTCTTCAAAACCCTGAGCCTTAACAAGAGATTCGATAGTTCCCTCCGACTCTATCAGCTTTGAAACCTCAACGGCGTCCAGTGCGTTTACGACAAGTTCGTCTTCCGTGAGATCGCCGCCGCCCATGATAGTCTGCAAAGTCTGTACGGCTTCGTCGCGATTATTCATCTTATCAAGGCGTGCCTGCGCAAAATAATCGGCAGCCGTTTCTTCAGCCGATACGCCCTTATCTTCCTTGCCGTCCTTATTATCTTTATTATCCTTATTATCCTTTTCAACTTCTCCCTTTGCTGCGACGAATTCCGTTTCGCCGTAATTGACCGTATCGCCCATTTCAGCCACTTCAACGGAATTTCCGTCTTTGGACAGTTTCGGCGACGCTGCGTAATTTATGTATACGGCTATCGCAAGCATGAGAGTCAGACAAGTCATGATTATTTGTTTCTTTCCAATGATGATTGTAGGTTTTTTCATAATAATTCTCCTTTTCCGCAGAACAGTCAAGCTGCTCCTTTTGATACATATATTTTCATTGTTGAAATTCCAAGAGCGGCAGAAACGGCTTTATATATCCGTTCCTCTACCAAAGGGCTGTCGCATCCCGAACATATAATTACCGCTCCCGTGATCTCAGGCGTCTCGATTTTTTCGATCAGCGGCTCGCGCTCGCTTCCTCCGCCGATCAGAACGTATTTCTCATCCCTTTCCACCTTATTTTCTGACACTGCTTTCTTTTCTTCAGCGGCATAAACATACCTTTCGCCGCTTCCTACCGTAAGATAAACTTCAACGTTACCCGCGCCTTCAATTTTTCCGAGAAAATCCTCAAGACGCTTTTCAGTCTCGCGGCAATAGCTTTCGGCAGCAGTGATCTCCGCCTTTGGGGAGTTCTGCTCGGCTGACTGCTTTTTGTCCGGCAAAATCGATGATATCATGATCAGCAGCAGCCCAACAGCTCCAAGCGCCGTCACAACAGTAGTTTTTTTATTCCGCCAAAGATCTCCGATTTTTTCAAACAGCTCCATTTATTACCTCCGTTTCACTGCCCAGACTGTTTTTTACGATCTCAGCAGCAGCTTCAAAATCCTCCGATGTGACTGTCACCTTAGTAATAGATATGCTGTGATCTGCAAAAATATTAACCTCCACGTCAATTTTTTCGCAGGATATTCCGACGGCTGTCATCTGTTCGCTCAGCACGTCCTCCACATTTTTCTTGGTCTGCATTTTCAGAGAATCTGCGTAAACATCATTACTGCTGTCATATTCAGCCATTTGATAATCGCTTATTTCAGGAAAGCTGAATTCCTTGAATCCGTTCACGATCGGAAGCAGAAGAACAACTGCAAGAATAAGATCGAGCATTAAAGTTATCTGACATTTTAATTTAGACGCCGCCGCAATACTCCCGATAATACTCTTGACGGCTGATATCGTACATACCGCTATAACTGCGGATCTTACACTTTCCAATATGATCACCTCAGAACGTCTGCATCAGAATTGCCGAGCAGAAAATAAATATAACAGAATAGCAGATCATTACGCATTGGGCTATCGCAAGTCCGCTGTCGAAACCTTTCAGCAGCTTTGAAACTGCGCCTGCTGAAAATACATCTGCCGCTGCCGCTCCAATCCATACCACCGCCCGGTAGATCATTACCTCTAAAAGTTTTGGCAGGATCATCATGACAATGGCAATTATACCTGCCGCCCCGACAGTTCCGCCTATCACCTCAAAACTGCCTTTCACTGTAGAATATGCGTCTGATACCGTGTTTCCGACTATCGGAATAAAACCCGAAACCATCATTTTAACAGTTTTTGTTGCCGCTCCGTCAGCTTTGCCGCTTATGGTACATTTCAGCGTCACGAATCCCACAAAAAGCGACATGATTATAGAAATAATCAGTGTTATCCCCTTTTTCATGAGATTCACCAAACTGTCAAGAGATTGATTCGGGAAGACGCTGCCCGTGACCGTCAATCCCGACATAAGACCGAGTATGGGCATAAAATAGCTTTCACACAATTTTACGATCATCTCCGACGCGCCCAGCATCGACATATGATAAACTCCTGCCGAAGTAAATTTTCCACAGGCAACTGAAATTCCAGAAAATATGGGTACGTATACAAGCAGAAAGCCGCCGCTCCTTTGCAGCGTTTCGAGGATTTCACCGTATACTGTCAAAAGCTGCGGAACGATAACGGTAACAGCAGCCATTACGCAGACCATTCCATAAATTTCTTCCGAAGCCTTTGAAACTGCTCCGCTTCCGATCGAATGCGTAAACGATGAGAAAATTATTACCAGAAAAATCGAACAGAGAATACGCAGAGGAGCTTCAAGCCGCGATTTCCCGCATTCCCACAACGCCGCCGAAAGTTCGCCGAAAGACATATCGTCTATCTCGTCAATGGAGAACCCAAGATCATAATCGTTCAGCAATCCGTCTATCTCCGCTGATATTTCCTCGCCGTAATCGATATCGTCATCCGCATAAGCCGTCAGCGGCGCAACGCATATGATCACCGCCATTATTGCCGTAAAAATTGCTGCTGTAATTTTCATATTCCACCTCAGATAATTTCGGCGATCTGCTGAAGAAGCGTTCTTATCAGCGGAAGGCTGATATAGGCGATCGCTCCCCGCCCCCATATTTCCGCTGCCGAAGCAATCGCGCATTCCCCGCTGTCACGGCATAGTTCAGCCGTTATCTGCGTGATCAGGCATATCGCCATGGCTTTGAAGATAAGATTCAGATAGCTGTCGGATATTCCGGCATTGTTGAATATATCGCGGAGTTCATCCGCCATCGGGCTTAATATTGCCAAAAAGCTTCCCACTACGCACGTACAGGCTGCAAGAGCTATCATCATAGATTGCTCCCGGCAATGCTGGCGCAGCAAAACTGCAAGAATTGCCGCAGATACGCAAAAAACCGCTGTGATAAGTGATCTGTCTACCATAAGCCGAATACCGTTTTGACTGTTTCGAAGAGTCCGCCGATCTCTTCCACGATCAGTACAAGAACTACTATCAAACCTGCAAGAGTCGTCATCATCGCCTGCTCTTCTCGCTCGGCACGTTTTAACACCAGATTCAGAACGGCGACAATTATTCCCGTTCCGGCAATTTTGAATATTAAATCTATATCCATCGGCTCGTCCTTTCTAAATCACTATAATCCCTGCCATAATGCCGAAGAGCAGTCCCGCGCTCCGATAAAGCCGTCCTTTTTTCGCTGCCATATCTATACGCTGTTCTTCGATTTTTCGGATTTTCTCCTGCAATTCCCCAAGCATTGCAATCTGTCCGCCTGCGTCGCTTTTTCCGATTATCCCTCCGCACCGGAAAAGGATTTCCCTTTCTTCTTCTCCGAGATTTTTTTGCAAGATCACTGCCCTATCCCACATTTCGCGAAAATCCTGACCGCACACGTATTCTTCAGGCAGATTCTGCAAAAAAGTCAGACGACGCAGATCAGAATCATTCTTTAATCGCCTGCATATTGCATAAACATCGTCGCCGCGATATTCTATGGAAAATACGGTGTGATGAATCATTTCTCCGATTTCTGTACAATTTTTCCGCGATTCCGATAGTTTGTCCGCCTGTGCAGCCCCGATAACACCGCCAATAATCGTAACAGACAATGCAGATAAAATTTTTAATATCATTTCAACACTCCCTACAGGTCATTTTTTTGATCTCACGAATTTTACCGGGCTTATCCGCACCATACATTATCGCCGCATATCTGAAAATATTCCGCCTGACAAGTTCTTTCGCTATATCGCCGGCGAGGATCTCTTCCCAGTTGCTGCCGTGTATCGTCGCACAGAATTTCACCCCGCTGCCTGCGCTTTCGGTTATCGCCTCAAGATCATCCGCCGTTGAGATCTCGTCGCAGAAAATGTAATCGGGCGACAAGGTTCGTATTGCAGAAATAATCCCCATTGACCGGCTGCATCCTGACAAAATATCAGTCAGCTCTCCAACGTCGTTCATGGGAATTCCATTTTGAACGCAGGCGATCTCATTGCGTTCATCAATAAGCGAAACTTTTCTCCAACTTCCGATAAGGCGGCAAAGATCACGCAAAATAGTTGTTTTTCCCGAATTCACTCCGCCGCATATAAGTACTCCGCAGGACTCTTTTATTATCTTGTCAAAAATCATCTGACCGCAGCCGTTAATATTCCTCGACAGTCTGAAATTCAATCCGCACGCCTCTGTAATTACTCCGCTGTCCGAATACGTACCCGACATACCAACTCGAATTCCGTTTCGCAAAACGAAGTAACCCTGTTTCATCTCACGCTGACAAGTATGAAGAGAATAGTGACAAAGCGCGTCAACAACTCCTCTTACTTCCTGAGGAGTGACTTTCAGGATCGCAGTATTTCCTCTGCTTCCTGTCAAACCATTTTCAGTAAGATATTTGATTTTATCAGGATAAACATATATCGGCGCACGACCGCTGTACAGCCGAATTTCGCTTATATGCTCCTTTTCCCGTTCTGTTATGCGACCCATTGCTTTTCTGACCGTTGCAGGCATATATTCGCTGATTATCTCATAGCTTGTACATTCCTTCATTTCCGTCTCCCCTTTCCCTATATCATATTCAGTTATTTCAGATACTATGACAAAAAAACAGCACACCGAAGTGTGCTGTTAATTGATTGTTTGAAATTATTCCTTTACACCACCGAGTGCAACGCCAGCGATGATAAATCTTGAAAGGAACACATAAGCAATGACGATAGGAATAATACTAAGAGCAATAGCCATGTATTTAGCTCCGTTATCGTTCAGAGTATCCGAGGACTGGAGCGCCTGTACCATCATAGGAAGTGTTTTCTTCTTGGTATTACCATCAACGAGAATCATTGAAGGCGTATAGAAGTTGTTCCAGCTTGCAATGAAAGCGAAGATCGCCTGAACTGCAATAGCCGGCTTCATCATAGGAATAGCAATAGATACGAAAGTTCTGTACTCGCCGCATCCATCAATACGCGCCGCCTCAACAATGTCGAGCGGGAACGACGATTTCATGTAAGAACGCATGAAGTATACAACCGCAGGAGCTGCAATTGCAGGAATGATAAGCGGAATGTAGGAGTTAAGAAGTCCGATCTTGTTCATGAAAGCTACAAAACCAGCAGATGTAACCTGTACAGGAATCATCATTACGAGCAGGATAACCGTATAGGAAGCTTCCTTGATCTTGAAGTCATATACATGAATGCCGTAAGCGGTCATAGCTGAGAAAAAGACTGTAAGTATACATGAGCAGCAAGTGATGATCAAGCTGTTCTTGTAACCGTTGAACGCGTCGAAGTAAAGCTTCATTTCACCCGAAACAACGGTTTTGAAGTTGATTCCAAAGAACTTACCGGGTAAAAGGTGAAGTCCGTTTGAAATATCAGAACTCGAATGAGACGCGTTAATAATAAGCATATAAAGAGGAAGCAGACAAATGATTGTAAGAATAACAAACCATACAAACAAAATAGCCGACTTGATCTTTAATTTAGCAGTATAATTGCTCTTTGGTTCTCCATATACTTTATTCATTTTACTCATATTGAAAAACCTCCAAACTGTTTACTTTCCTGCTTAAGCTGTTTAGCGATCTTCTTTCTCTGCTTCTTCTTGGCGATTTCGTCCTTATCACGCGTCATATAGAAGGAAATAAGACCGAGAATAAGAGTTACAAAGAAGAGAAGTACGGAAATAGCGCCGGCATAACCCATCTTCTGCTGTTTACCGGGCTTATGGAAATATTCGAAGATCATAACGGCAACCGTCTCAACGTTCTTACTGGTTTTATTCGGATCCTTATGATAGAGATAAGGAATATCGAACATCTGGAGACCACCGATCATAGATGTAACGAGAGTGTAAGCCATGATAGGTGTAAGGAGTGGAAGAGTGATCTTTCTGAAAACCTGTCCCGAAGTTGCACCGTCGATGCTTGCTGCTTCGAAAAGTGAAGGGTTGATACCCTGAATACCAGACATGAGCATGATCATTGTATTACCGAACCACATCCATGTCTGAATGAACATTACAACGCCTCTTGACTGCCAGCAGCCCTCAATGAACTGAATAGTATCATACTTTTTCGACATCGGATCATAGTCTACAAGTCCGATCTTGCTGAAGAACATATTCAAAGCGCCGGGCGAATCCTGAGACTGTCCGCAAAGCTGAAGGAAGAGTACAGCAACGGAAGCGGCTGTAATAATATTAGGAAGATACATAACTACCTTAAAGAATCCTTTTCCCGGAATCTTAAGATTAGCCTCTGTAAACCAAACTGCAAGTGAAAGCGAAAGAGCGATCTGGGGAATGAAGTTTCCGATCCACAAAATAAGAGTATTAGCGAAACACTGAACAAAACGATTATGAATGGCGTTAGCCGATCTGTTTCCGCCGAATAAAACATCTTTATAGTTATCAAAACCTACCCAAAGGCTGCTGGTATCGGGAGTACCGTTACCCTTAAAACTTACAATAAATGTGTTGATCAAAGGCCATAATTGGAAGAAGAAATAAACAAGAAAAAACGGCAATATAAAAAGATAGCCATATTTCGCATAGCTGATTGATTTAATACGTCTCTGCGCAGCTGATGCCATAACACACACCCTCTCGGAATTTTATTGATAAACAAATACACACCTACGGAATACATAAATATCCCGTAGGTATGATTGTTTTTAGTTAAACTGACTATTAGTTAAAAACTAATAATTAATCCCAGTTGAGGTCAGGAAGTGCTTCAGCGCCCTTGTCCTTGAACTCATTAACTGTATCATCCCAAGAACCGCCTGTAACGTACTTTTCCTTAACAGCGTCGATGAACTTAGTCTTGCAAGTTGCATCGTAAGGTGTGATAAGTCCGTTGAAGTTGATGGACTTAGCGTTCTCTGCAAGTGTAGCGTAGATATTCTGGTTATCCTTGAAGTTGCCTGTGATGCTCTCGTTGAATACTGTATCAGCAGCAATGAGTTCATCCATAACAGCAGAGTTGTTTACATACTCAGGCTTGTTCTTAGCATACTCCTTCATCTGAGCCTCGTCAGCTGTAGCGGAGATGATGAAGTCACGAGCCTCTTCGCCGTTATCTGTCTTAGGATTAACAACGATCCATGTACCGCCCCAGTAGTAAGGTGTCGGTCCCTGGCAGAGAGCCCACTTACCGTACTGAGCGCCAGCTTCCTTGCCAGCCTCTGCATCGGGAGCGCCGCCTGCAGCATCGAGGAAGAATCCGCCGAAGCCCCATGTAGAAACGAAGTAACCCATAACGTTACCGTTTACACCGGAAGCTGTCCACTCGTCTGTCCACTGACCGTTCTGTGTAACGCCGTTGATATCCCAGAGAGCCTTAGCTGTATCAGCGAACTTCTGGCAGAAGTCGTCGATCTGAACAACGTCGTCCTTAACCCAAGGAGTTGTACGGCTGCAAGCGAATGCCTGCCAGAGACCGCCGAGTGAGTCAGCAAGAGCAACAGACTTGTTGGACTTCTCGCTTACTGTTGTAGCTGCTGCAACGAACTTATCCCAGTCAGCAACCTGTGCCTGCATCTCTTCAGGAGATGTAACGCCGAGGTATTCCTCAGCAAGGTCAGCTCTGTAAGCAAAGCCGCCTGCTGCAGCCTGCCATGAGATACCCTTACGAACGCCGCTCTCGGACTTACCGATATCGTCTGTGTAAGAGTAGATGTTGGGCCATGTAGAATCTGTAAGACCGAGCTTAGCAAGGTCAAGAGTCTTCTCGTCATCATTGATGTAGTTAAGAGCCCAGTCAGCCTCGCAGAAGTATACGTCGAGATCGTCGCCAGCTGTGAAGATCTGATCATATCTTTCGGAAGCGTCGCCGCCGCCTACGCCGAATGAGATGAACTTGATGCCGTCAACCTTGTCATTAGCAAGATCCTCAGCAACTGTCTTGTAATCAAGACCCTTCCACTGAGCGATGAGGTAAGGAACGTCATCAGGGTTCCAAGCAGCAACTGTGAATGTCTTACCGCCTGTACCAACGGAAGCGTCGATCTGACCCTCTGTAGCGTCGCCGCCCTCAGCGTCAGATGATTCGCCCTCGCCTTCAGCAGGTGAGGAATCCTCACCCTCAGCAGGTGTAGACTCGGATGAAGATTCGGATGAAGAAGATGATGAAGAGCTTTCCTCGTCTCCGCATCCAACAAATGCTGTAGCAGTCATAGCAAGAGCAGCAACTAATGCTAATGTCTTCTTAAGTGTGTTCATTGGTTTTTCCTCCTTAAATATGTACTATGCGCTTAATGCATAGTGTGAATAAAAAGTGAATGTGATCGGCTTCAATCACGCTTCGCATAAACTCGGCGAATGTCCTCGCTCGGGCGTCTGCCCCACGTTCATTCTGCCGTCGTCCCATTCAGGACTTATTACCAAGACTTTCGTCCCTGTAATCTTTAAGAGCAATACTTACGGAAGTTTTCCGAATTAACGCATTTCCCGTTCGCGCGAAATTCTCTCAAGGCGTATCCTTCAAGAGAATACTGTGATGCATGAGAGGAATATGCATAGACTGCTGATGCAGACGTATTGCTTTTGTACTACAAATATACCTTATTTTTTGCTTAAAGTCAATGCTTTGTAGCGTTCTTTAATATTTTTTGAGCATATTGTATACTTTCAACACTTTTTTTTGTTAGTTTTAACGCATTTAAATCATGACCTTTTTTAAAAAGTTACAAATCGGTAACTATATTTTGACTTTATTTACTATATAAACGACCTGTCTTTTATTGCAATTGACTAACAATGACAATTTTTTATCAGTATTTATACCTGTTTTTTGTTAAGTATGTATGATTTTCCTGCAAAATCCATAATTTTGATATTAAAGCCTGTTCAGTATCTTAGGACTTGTTTGAAAAATAGCTATATTCAGAAAAATGCATAGAAATTATTGTATGTTAGAGCGTGTTCACATAAAATAAATGTGCGGATTTTCGAGCATAATTTTGACGAATACAAGGCGAAAATATGCAGGCGGGCTGACGCCCGTCAAATATTTTCAACGCAGTAGCCGTCAAAATTTGCCGAAAAGACGTGCATTCTATGTTTTATGTGAACACGCTCTAGAAGATAATCCGAAGACAGACCGTCGCCTGACGAGGATTTTCAACGACGCAGACAGTGATTTATGGACGTTTTGACGAATGTATGGATTTTTCAAATAAGTCTTATATCAATTGGCTTCCGTCGCAAGTTCAGCGTATCTTTGCAGTATCATGCTCGCGTCTTGGGGATCGATATATCCGTTTCCGTCATAATCGGCATATTCCAGAACAGCCTTTCCCAGACTTCCGTTTCCGCCTGTCGAAAGTTCGGAATAATGTATCAAAGTCAGGCTCGAATCGCGTGGAGATATACTGCCGTCGCCGTCAACATCGCCGTATTCAAGGTTAATATAATCGGGAATATAGCTTCTTTCCGTCATATACTCCCCATCTTCGGTTTCCGCATACGCCTTAATATATGTAAGTCCATTTATGCTTATCGGCTCGCTATAAAGCTGAAAATCTTCATCATTTATTGAATAATAAATATCAGAATCGTCCTTGACAGAAAGTGAAATTTTTTCATCGCCGCCGATAACGCCTGACATATGTGAAAAATCGACTGTACCTATAGGATTTCCGAATGTCTTTATAGGAATATTGCCCATAGCTACTCCTGACGAACCTAACGACAAGAGCATTCTCAATACATCAACTCTATTTTCAGCTTCTTCAAGCGCTTCCGTATCGTCGGGATCTATTCCGTCATAAACCTCGATCTCATAAGCATTAAGCATATTTTCCACGTCTTCATCGCTGTACATCAAGTCTTCCGACGTCACATCAAACCAGTCGGACCCGTTTTCACTGTAAAAACTCTCACAAGACATCGTTTTATTCTTGATATCGTAATAATCAGTATACGCTCCAAGACTTATTATATCGTTGCTGTTAGATTCATCAATAACATAACTGCACGCTTCAAAGGGGATAACATAAGGCGTGTACGGATTGTAAACATATACTACAACAGAATAATCTTCCCCTTGTTCCAGAATTACGTTTTTGTCAAGCTCAATTGTGAAATATCCGCTCGAATCCACACTTCCATATGTTGTCGAAGCAGGAGTTCCGGATACAGGATTCGAAAGATCATGCAGATTTTTATAAACTGTGATCTCATATTCCGTATCCGGATTCTGTACATACATTGAGATTGCTTCAAGCTGCATGGCAGATTCGTCATTTGTGAATACATTTGCCATATACGAACCGTTCTCGTCACCATTTGCAGCAAGAGACTGCATGGGAATGAATTTGTCATAATAGTCCATGTACATATATTCATCAGCATCATCAAGCTCATATATGGCAAATTCATGCAGCGACTCGTCTTCATACGATATCCACATCGTGCCTTCGTTTCCGAAATCATAGCCCCAGCTGTTTTTGATAAGCCATGCGCCGTTCTGAGTTGGCTGAATATTGAAATTTTCGGCAGGATAATTATCGTCCCAGCCGATTATCGTTACGGAATGATTTGAAAATCTCGGACGTTTAGTACTGTTAGAAGTGCAGAAATCATAATTATAACAAAGTTCCGGATTTGAATAATACGACACATCTACAGGTTTTCCGTCACTGACATATCTTTTTACAAGTTCATTTACAACATCGGCGTTTGATCTTTCCCAGTTAAAATCAAAAGTACGCGATTCTTTCAGTCTGTAATCAGATTCGTACTGTATTTCGTCAACTCTGCTCTGATTATAGAAAAAATCCAGATTGCCATAGCGAAGTTTCTTTTCGGAGATCGGACCTATTCCCTGAGACCATATATTTGTGATAAAGTTATAATTTCCGCCAAATTTAAGCATCTCATCGGGATCTTCCGTACCGATATCTATCTTATAACTGCCGTAATAAGGATAAAAAGCCGTGTGAAATTCCGACAAATCGACAAGCGGATTTGAGCGCATTACGCTCGCTTCGGCGCTGGCAATGGCAGCGTGCGCCCAGCACGTACCATATTCGCCCTGATCTTTAATAGATGTTATGCCGTCAAAATCGCGAAGATCGAAAGACGACGGATATGACGAACGCACGCTTCTTCCAACAGAACATGGAATTTCGGCTGTACTTGCCGAAGGAACCTGCATGGGAATTTTGCTTTGACCATTCTGAAATGCATTTGTACTAAAACGAGGCAGGGATACAGAAACTCCGCCTCCTGACGCTCCTGTTTCTTCGGCATTTACGGTCATCGGTACTGCACCGCAAATAATTGCCGCAGAAACGGCAGCAGATATAATGTTTTTCTTCATTTTACACCTCTTCTTATTCTGAACCAAGCGTTAAATAATATATTACGCCAAACCACTCTCTCACCCAATACGTAGGAACAAGCCATGCTGAAGTGGGAGCGGAGATGTTATATGAACGAATCCCCTGCCGCTTAGCGAACATATCGGCGCGCAGCTGATGATATCCGTCGGTAACTATCGTAATATCGCCGCACAGATTTTCGCGTTCTATAATTTCTTTTGAAAACGCAATGTTCTCCTCGGTATTTTTGGATCTGTCCTCAATGTAAATGCGATCGGGAGAAATTCCGCTTGATATAAGGTAATCTCTCATTCCGGAAGCTTCGCTTACAGGTTCGTCGACACCTTTTCCGCCTGAAACGATAACTTTCACATTTTCATGATCTATAAGATAATTGTATGCCGCGTCAAGTCTCCGTCTAAGCATCAGACTCGGACCGCTCTCCTTCATCTGACATCCAAGTACGACGAGGGTTGTATTTTCATCTTTCGGATTATCGTTCATTTCTTTCAGCATTAATCCGCTTATTACCGAGCCAAGAATAATCCCGACAGCAAGCATGCACGATAATCCGGCGGCTATAACCTTTCCCCATGTTCTCTCCCATAACCATGAACCGATACTGCCCGATAATTTAGGAAATGCAAATGCCGCAGCAGCTATTCCGGATAAAAGCGCGCCAAAACAGTTGCCGACATTTATTATTCCGTTGAACATTGGAGCGAAGAAAAATAAAAATAATATAAGAAATATTATAGTTAAAACAATTCTCATTCCGTATTTTTTCACCATATTGTTGTCTATGGACGAAATCACACAAGTCCCAGGATGATTCCGTTTATCCTTTCTTTTTAGATGTAAGCTTGATTATCCTGTCCAACTCTTCTTTTGATGTTGAATCACTTCCAAGATACGTAGGTACACTGTTGTACAGACCATGAAAATCCGAACCGCCCGTACATATTAATTCATACTTATCGACAAGACTGCGCAATTCATTGCGATAGGATTCGTCAGCCGAATAATGACCTATCTCAACGCCGTCTATCTTGCCTTTTTTCGCGAGTTCTTCAAGAAGCTCAATATTGTCATACTGAGCAGGATGAGCCATAACAGCCGCACCTCCCGCAGTATGTATAAGATCGATAACGAAATTCACATCGGGATATTCTCTTTCAACATAGCAGCAGCCGCTTTTCGGATTAAACAGCTCGCTGTCAAGATCGCCATAAAATTCAAGAGCATATCCGTAATCTATCAGAGCACGCATGATATGCTGCTTAAAAATGCTTTTCGACGACGTAGTATGCTTTAATATGCTTTCGATGGTTATGGGGAATTTCTCCATAACTTTTGCTATCATTTCTTTAGAACAAGCCTTTCTGATCTCGCATGATTTAAGGCAAAGCCCTTCCAGCCTGTCGGGTTTTTGCGGAGCGTAGCAAAGAATATGTACCTTAGCCCCTCTTGATTTATCCCATGCGGAAAGCTCAACGCCGTGAAGAATTTTCACTCCCTCGCGCTGACCGAGAACATCCGCTCTCGAAAAAGACGACATTGTATCATGATCGGTGATCGAAAGCCAGTCAATTCCCGTGCGTTTTGCTTGGGAAATAACGTCCTCAATACCGAGAGAGCCGTCTGAAAATTTTGTGTGACAATGCAAATCGCAAATCATAATTACCTCTTTCGCCGCATTCCATCTTCCGATGAATGTGATCAAATAAAAATATGCAGTCTTTCGGATTTTATAAATTTAGGAAAGACTGCCTTGGCTTAACGCCCGTTTAATATCTTCACGCACACTATGCTTGTGCGGTACTGCCTTAAATATATTCAATTTCGGCTAAAAATATTATATCATACTTTCATATTAATTACAAGTGTTTTTGTGCATTTTCACAAAATTATCAGACATTTCCATTACTGAAGCGCCGAATACAGTTCTCCTTTTCTATATCCAGTTTCCTTGGCAACGGCTTTGCAGGCTTCCGTAGGTTTTTCGCCGTTATCAATAAGCTTTCGAACTTGCTCCATTGCCTGCTCCATAGTGATTTTCTCACCCTGACCGGCAGATTTTCCGTCAATAAGCAACACGAATTCTCCTTTAGGCTCTGTGCGGGAATAATATTCCGCAGCTTCCCCAAGAGTCATTCGCAATACTTCTTCATGAAGCTTTGTAAGTTCGCGGCAGATCACGATACGCCTGTCAGTTCCGAAAAACTCCGAAAAATCGTCTATTGCAGCTTTCAGTTTATGCGGAGCTTCATAAAAGATCATTACCGCCGTCTCATTTCGCAAAAGTTCAAGACGTTGGGCGCGCTCTTTTTTCTGAACAGGCAGGAATCCCTCAAAAGTAAATCTTTTTATATGAAGCGCCGAAATTGCCGCCGCCGACGCTGCCGCAGTAGGTCCAGGTACAACTTTTACTTCTATTCCGCATTCGCCGCACATACGCACCAGAACCTCTCCGGGGTCGGATATGCAAGGCATTCCCGCGTCTGTAACCACGCCGCAGTTTTCCCCTGCCGAAATTCGCGAAACTATCCGTTCAGCATCCGATCTGCTGCTATGTTCGTGAAAGCTTACCAGCTCTTTTTTAATCTCATAGCGATTCAGAAGTTTTAACGTCACACGCGTATCCTCGGCACACAAAAAATCGACTTCCTGCATCATGCGAAGCTGCCGGAGAGTTATATCCTCCATATTTCCTATAGGTGTACCTATTATATATAATATTCCGCTCATTGATTCTGTTCCTTACCAATATCGTAAATTTTTTGCAGTTCATCCGAAAAGCCGTTTTCGCTTCTTATGTAAAGCTGCGGCTCGATCTGCATAAACGGCTTCGAACCCTTTTTCCCTTCAACAAGAAAAAGCCACGGCGATTCGTCGGGATTTTTAGATACAAAACGCAGCCGTTTCGGCTCTATCCCATGATTTTTCATGGCAAATAATACGTCGCTCAATCTTTCGGGACGATTGCAGACGCAAAGTCTGCCGCCGAATTTCAGCAATTTTTCAGCAGCCGCGCATACGTCGTCTATATTGCACATTATCTCGTGGCGCGCAATTCGCTGAGCTGTCAATTCGCTTTGAAATCCTGCGTTTGCAGCTTTATACGGAGGATTGCAGGTAACGAGATCAAGCCTACCTATCGGAGCTTCAGCCCATAATTCTTTAAGATCGGCGCATATGGGAACGATTCCTGACGCTTTGCTTTTTTCAATTCCGAGATGAAGCTGTTGTATTGCGCCCTCCTGAATATCAACTGCATATATTATCTGCGGAGGACGGCTTTTCTGCATTATAAGCGGAATTATCCCGCACCCTGTACCAAGATCGCAAACCTTGTCCTTTTGGCGGTATCCCGAAAATGCCGCAAGAAGAAATGCGTCCGTGCCAAAACGGTGATCGCTGCTTGCACATACATATATTTTATCTGTAAGCTTTTCGAATTTCAATTCCAACTCCAAAATTTTTCTCCTCACACAATAGTTCCGCCGCCAACAACGATATCGCCATCATATAATACTACAGCCTGACCGCTTGTAACGGCACGCTGAGGCTGACCAAACTCCACCAAATATCTGCCGCCGTCAAGTTTCGATACCACAGCAGGCTGTTCGGTCTGACTATAGCGTGTTTTCGCAGTCACGCGCATAGGTTCGGTTATATCTTCAACGGAGATAAGATTCATATCCTCCGCGATAAGAGAATTCGTATAAAGATCTTTTTCGTCTCCTATAACTACCGTATTTTCCGAAATATCCTTGCGAATAACGTAAGCCGGCTTTCCGAGAGATATCCCCAGCCCTTTACGCTGACCTATCGTGTAATTTATAATTCCCTTATGCTCGCCGAGAATATTTCCGTTCATGTCGGTGAAGTTTCCGCAGCTTATTTCCGCTCCCGTAAATTTTTTTATAAATTCAGCGTATTTTCCGTCGGGAACGAAACATATATCCTGACTGTCAGGCTTGTTGGAATTTACCAATCCTGCTTTTTCCGCAATGTCGCGCACCTGTTTTTTTTCAAGTCCGCCCAGCGGAAAAAGAGTATGCGCAAGCTGCTCCTGAGTAAGAGAATACAGAACATATGTCTGATCTTTACTTCTGTCGGCAGGTCTTTTCAAGATATGCCGGCATTTTTCCTCATCGTATTCACAGATCGCGTAATGTCCCGTTGCAATATAGTCATATCCAAGTTCCATTGCACGACGGAGCATTTTGTCGAATTTAACATATCTGTTGCATTCGATGCATGGATTCGGAGTTTTGCCGCATAAATAGCTTTCCGCAAAACGGCTCATAACGTTTTCGCGGAAGCAGTCCTTAAAATTAAACGTAACATGATCGAAACCAAGCCGCCTTGCAACGCTTTTCGCGTCAAGAACATCGGAAAGCGCACAGCAGGTCTTGCCGTTTTTCTCGGCTTGAACAATATCTTCATCGCCAAACATTTTCAGAGTTACGCCCATGACTTCATATCCTGAATCACGCAGAATAAGAGCGGCAACCGAACTGTCAACTCCGCCGCTCATTCCAACCATAACTTTTTTCATATATAATACCTCTCAAAACAAATTTTCTATCTCGTTTAGTCCCGAAATATAAAAATCAGCAGTTTCCGAAAGAATCTCCTTGTCGCATTCCGACGCCTTATCGTAAACAGCCGCCGTTATAAATCCCGCATTTTTAGCCGTTTCCACACAATGAAGAGCATCTTCGGCAACAAGTATCTCATTCGGACGCGCGCCTAAAATTTCAGCCGCTCCGAGAAAAATATCGGGAAATTTCTTACCGCGCGGATAATCTTTATCCGTCAGCAAAAATTCAAATCTGTCACGTATACCGCATCGTTTAAGCACGACTTCTGCAAGAGAATGATATGTAGCCGTGGCAACGCCGTACGAAATGCCGCGATTGTCGAGAAAATCAAGTATTTCCGCCGCATAGGGCTTCAGCGGAATATTTTCCTCATATTCGATTCGCACCAGTTCTTCTATTCTTTTTACAACATATTCCTTCGTACAGCTTAGCTTAAATTCATTTATAAACAATTCCGACGACTCATATATCGTCATTTTCTTCATTCTGTCGGATATGTCTGCCGGAGGATTCTTTACTCCGTTTTCCGCCAAAAATTTTCGATCTATGTCGTACCATATTCCCATAGAATCTATAAGCGTTCCGTCCAGATCGAAAATAACTCCTTTTATACCTATTTTATTCAATATAATATAATCCCCGGCATCTCATCTTGAATATTTTGCTGTATTTTTTTCAGCCACTCCGCTTTTTCTTTCTCTGTTGAATATTCAACCCCTGCCGATTCCTCATTGCCGCACAAAATAACCGCCTGATCTCCCATAACATCGTAAATCCGTTCAAATCTGTTCATCTCGTACTGTATGTTTCCAACCAGCGGATCGGCAGCGTAAACTACGCCGGCGCTGTAGTCATATCCGTAAACGGTCAGACAATGCTGATAAGGATTAAAATAAAAATCTTCTCCGCAGCCCAGCGTAAACTGAAACTCCGCATATGTCTCATGCTGATCTATAGTCGACCATACTACGACAGGTCTGCCGCAGTCAATCTGATAAAACACCTCCTGCAAAGATATTCCGGTAAGATCGACAGCATACCAGTCCGAACCTATCCATGTAAAATAATAAGAAGCAGCCATTGTAATAACAGGAGCATTGCATCCAAAACCGTTATACGACTTCGGGTCGCCGAGATAAGCATTATTCATCGAATAATATCCGTTTATGTCTATAGGCATAAACATATTGCTTAGATCAACCTTATCTATACCGAATCCGTAAAAATTCAAAGTTTGAGCAAGAGCGGTGATTTCGCAGCCCGTGGGAAGTTCAGGATTCTGCATTACCGTCTCAAATCCATCAATTACGCATGAGTCCGAAAGCTGGTATCCGTCAGGCATATAAGGGTCTATCTCGATATGCTCCGGAGCTCCGATCTGATCAGAAACGCTGATTTCAACATTGATGTCAATGTATTCGGATTCCTGAGCGTCTGTCGTACTGTTTGTAGTCGGTTCGGTTGCAGTTTCTGACGTTGCCGCTGTCTGGATTCCGGTTTCAACAGGAACATTCGTAAAATTATCTTCGTATGCCGGAACGATCCTTCCGCATGAAGCGGTAAAAAATACAAATAAAACAGCAGCCGGCAGGCATATAAGCTTTTTTAACATATAAAACTCCTTGATTTTGGCGATAATGCGGCAGTGTCAACTCACCCTAATCCCCTATTATCTTTATCTTCTTTCTGTAGTCCGTTTCCGACGGAAGTATATGTTTAAATGCAAGTCCGTATATATCGGACGCTCTGCTTTCAAGTTCAGCAAAGCGTTTTGCCGCGGCGCTTTCCTTCGAAAGCTTCGCAAGAGAAGTTCCCCATGGGATAACGGATTTTTTCTTTGCCGCAGCCAATATTTCCCTGCCGCGCTCGTTCAGGGCAAGCACCCGTATATATGGCGGAAATTCGTTCATATCGCTTTTTTTTATTCCTATAAGCAGCGACAGTATTACTCTCCTTATTCGCGCCATTGTAAATCGCTTGGTTTTGACGTTTTCCAGCAATTCTGCAAGTGAAACCGCCTTTCCTGCGGCGCATATCCGCTGCGCCAGATCATGTTCCGCGTCGTTTATTTCCGCAATTTCGTCAGCAGAAGCCATTCTCACGCGATAGAGGATCGCAGATTCAAGATTTTTAATATCCGCCGTTTCGCTGTCGTTAAGAACATCAGCCCAGTCAGGCGGAACATACGAATCAGCTTCCGGCAAATGCTCCCGGATATACGACGCGCTCGCCATGTTTCCGGAAGTTTCTGCGCTGTCATGCATGACAGCCGAACGCTTTACCGTAAAAGGTTTTATATTTGAATCAAAATATTTTAACGCCCGAAGATATTCTACGGCAAGCACATTATTCGGCTCGGATAGGATTTCGGCAGCATTCGGCGAAATATAAGCTAAAGCCGCATTCAAAGCTTTCGGATATGTATAGCCCGTTTTCATGAATTTGAGTAGTTTTTCAGAATCGGCAGCATGATCGGCAGCTTCCATAGTTTCTTTAAGCTTCGCAATATCTCCGCATTCACTTCCAAATGAAATTTCGTCCACAACGCCCAGCGCGTCAAGTATGCGTACCGCTCCTTTTGCAAAATACTCCGCGGTAGAAAGACAATACTGCACAGGTAATTCCAGAACAAGATCAACTCCGCATCTAACTGCAAGATCGGCGCGCTTAAATTTATCAATAACGGCCGTATCGCCGCGCTGAACGAAATTTCCGCTCATCACGCAGACTATTCTGTCTGCGCCGTTTTTCCGCGTTTCGGCAATATGGTGAAGATGCCCGTTATGAAAGGGATTATATTCGCACACGACGCCGCTTATTTTCAATATTTTTTCCTCCGCATTTTTAATTTCTCTTCTTATTTTAATACATATTCATAAAAAAAGCAAGCGGTTTTACAAAAATTTTGCATCTTTACGCCGTTTTTCTCTGTTTTTTCTCGATTTTCACGAAAAATCAGAAAAAAGACTTGCAATTTTTTTCAAATGGTATATAATTATATATGGAAATTTTTTTGAAAGGATCTATAAACTTATGATTATTTTAGTTGTTAATGCCGGAAGCTCTTCTCTCAAGTATCAGCTTATTGATATGGCTGATGAAAGCGTTATTGCAAAGGGCAACTGCGACCGTATCGGTATCGACGGACATATCGCCCACAAGACTGCCGACGGAAGAGAACTCAATGAGGATTGCTCATTCCCTACTCATACCGAAGCTTTTATGAAGCTTGTTGAAACTCTTACATCAGGTGACGCTAAGGTCATCGACAGCATGGATCAGATATCCGCTGTAGGTCACCGTATCGTACAGGGCGCTGATGTTTTTGACAAGTCTGTTCTTGTAACCGACGAGATCATTGACAAGATCGACGAACTCCGCGAACTCGCTCCGGTACATAATCATGCCCACGCGCTCGCTCTCCGTGCCTGCAAAAGCGTTATTCCCGACAACGTTCCGCAGGTCGTTGTATTCGATACGGCTTTCCATCAGACAATGCCTCCCAAGGCTTATATGTTCGGTCTTCCTTACGAGGATTATGAAAGCCTGCACGTAAGAAAATACGGATTCCACGGCACTTCTCACCGCTTTGTTTCGGCTGCTCTTGCCGAGGCTATGGGTAAAGATATCAAGGATCTCAAGATCGTTTCATGCCACCTTGGCAACGGTTCATCCATTACGGCTGTAGACGGCGGCAAATCCGTCGATACTTCGATGGGCTTCACTCCTCTTGACGGCGTTGTTATGGGTACCCGTTCAGGCGCGGTCGATCCTTCCGCAGTTACATTCGTTGCGGACAAGCATGGTTTTTCACCTGCTCAGATGAGCGATTACATGAATAAGAAATCCGGATTCCTCGGAGTATCGGGCGTTGGTTCGGACAACCGCGATATTACGGACGCCGCTCAGCACGGCAACGAAAGAGCGCAGCTTGTTTCCGATATGCTCGTATACGAGATCAAGAAGTACATCGGTTCGTACGCTGCCGCAATGAACGGTCTCGACGCTGTTCTCTTTACAGGCGGTATCGGCGAAAACGCTTACGATGTAAGAGCCGCTGTCTGCAAGGATATGGAATTCTTCGGCATCAAGCTTGACGAAAAGGTAAACGACGGTCTCCGCGGCAAACTTACAAAAATCTCCGCTGCCGATTCCAAGGTCGAGGTATGGGTAGTTCCCACCAACGAGGAACTTCTTATCGCAAGAGATACGCTCGCTCTTATTTCAAAATAAGTACTTTCTTAAGTAATTTATCCGCATGGGGATCTTTCATAAAATCTTCATGCGGACATTTTTTGCCTTGACATATTTATTGCAGTGTGGTAAAATAATAGAGTATTCGAATAAAAGTTCTGAAAGGAGCGCTGACATGGCTGATGTTGATAAGATAATCGATCAATTGTTAAATGATAAAAAATTAATGAACAGCAAGAATATTCGCGATAAAATCTACTCTGATCAGCCGCTTATCAAACGGGCGTCGCAGATAAAAACCCCCGAAACTCCCACAAAAATCAAGGAAATGAAAGCGATAGCCTATTCCTCGGAAGCTTACTGGAAAACTTCCGCGTGGCTCTTTTACACCCAAGCCAAATTCATGGAGAATTTCACTGACGTTTACGATTATTCCAAAAATTTCGCAAAGCAATATCCGATCTACTCCGATCTTTCTACCGAACAGCTTCGCGGCTATTTTTCATGGCGCACCCGAATAAGAAACGGCGAATTTCCTCCTGCACCCGTGCCGTTTATCATGATATATGCCTGTGAGATCATTCACAATATCGGTGTTGAATCCGCCGAAAAAGGCTTTGAAATACTGCTGAAACTCTCGGAAAATTACGATTCCGCCAAAACTTCGCTTTTGAATCTTCTTGCCGATTACGCCGTATATTACAAGCTTCCGGAGGAATATATAAATAAATGCCCTCGATTTTCGGACGACGTTCATCTTGAAAATCTCATAAACTGTACCTCGGCTTCCGATGAAGAAGTTTTTTCCGCAATAAAAGCTTTTTCAGGATATAATATTGAAAAATCGCGGTTTTATACTGAAAATCCCAAAAACATCGCAAACGCATCGGTACGTATCTTTCGCAGATTATCAGCATTCTACGCAGAACACCGTAAAAACAGTTTTTGCGTCTATCTATTCGGTAAAAGTTCTGAAACAATTCACAATTTATTTGACAGCGTAGTTTTCTATGACATAAACCGAACGCGCAGTTTTGATTTTCAGGTAAATTCAATACGAAGTTATAAATGCCGAAACGGTTCATGGTTATGCAGCGGTTATCCCAAAATTGGCAGCAACAAAAAACTTGGCGAAATTATCCGCTTCATCGACAAAACAATGCGCGACCGCTGCGGATATAAACACAAACTTATTTCCGCCGATATCGGAAAAAATACAGTGTCGCTGATTTTAAAAGAACTTGATGAAATTGATCATGAAGAAAGAAAAAAATCTTCTCATATCGAAATAGATATCTCGCAGCTTTCGAAGATTCGCTCCGACGCCGATATAACGCGTGATATGCTGCTTACGGAAGATGAGATCATCGAGGAGGAACTGATCGAAGAAACTGCCGATATTCCTGAAATTCCCGTTGGAACAACTCAAAACGGCATCCTTTCCGCCGATGAAATAAAATACCTCGACGCGCTTATCAACGGCGGCGATCATCAGGCTATATGCCGCGAAACAGGCATTATTCCATCCGTAATGGCTGACAACGTTAATGAACGACTGTTCGATATCATCGGTGATACCGTAATTGAATTTATCGGCGATTCACCGCAGATAGTTGAAGATTATAAGGACGATCTGAAAACTTTTATTGAGAATGGAGAATTATAAATGAACGACAAAAATTCACCCCGCAAAACTGTAAAAATCCCGAAAAGAATAGCCTCCGCCGTCATTAATTCCCTGAAAGGCGGCGTTGTTCCGAGAATCGGGCTGCCGTATATCACGGTCGGCAGAAAAAACGAGATCGACGCCCTGCTTCACGATGTGGATATTATTCAGGACGGCGGCGCTTCATTCCGCTTTATCGCCGGAAAATACGGCAGCGGTAAAAGCTTTCTTTTGCAGGCAGTACGCAGTCATGTTATGGACAGGAATTTCGTAGTTGTCGATGCCGATCTTTCCCCCGAGCGCAGACTGCAAGGCACAAAAGGTCAGGGACTTGCGACTTACAAGGAACTTATCCGCAATATGTCGACGAAAACCCGTCCCGACGGAGGCGCTCTCACGCTCATTCTCGATCGCTGGATAAGCGGAGTTCAAGCAGAGGCAGCCGCGGAAGTTCCACCCGATTCAGCAGAATTTCCGCAGATAGTTGAAAAAAAGATATTTGAGATAATCAATTCACTCAGCGAAATGGTTCACGGATTCGATTTTGCTAAACTTCTGACAATATATTATCGCTCCTACGTAAGCGGAGACGACGAAATCAAGGCGAAAGTTGTAAAGTGGTTTCGCGGTGAATATTCCACCAAAACCGAAGCTAAATCCGAATTAGGAATTAATATAATCATCACCGACGATGATTGGTATGAATATATAAAGCTTTTCGCAATGTTTCTCAAACAAGCAGGCTATAACGGCATGCTTATTCTGATAGATGAACTTGTAAACATTTATAAAATACCAAACTCTATCACCCGTCAATATAACTATGAAAAAATATTGACTATGTATAACGATACTCTTCAGGGAAAAGCCAAATATCTCGGAATAATTATGGGCGGAACTCCACAGTGCATCGAAGATACGCGCCGCGGCGTATACAGCTATGAAGCTTTGAGATCGCGTCTTGCTGAAGGACGTTTCGGGCGCGAGGGCGTAAAGGATATGCTTGCTCCCGTTATTCATCTCGTTCCGCTTACGTACGAAGAAATGACCGTTCTTACAGAAAAACTCGCCGATATCCACGCTGAACTCTTCGATTACGAACGCAATATTTCTGAAGCCGATACGGTAAATTTCATTAAAGCCGAATTCTCACGTATCGGCTCTGACAGCCACATTACGCCCCGTGAAGTCATACGCGATTTTATCGAACTTCTCGATATTTCATATCAGAACCCACAGATAAATATCAGCGAATTTATAGCTTCAAACGGCGTTGAAACGCTGTATCCCACAAGCGACGAAAACGACGGCAGCGACGAATTTGCGGAGTTTGAGATATGAACGCTTTTGACCGCTATGCCGATTTTATTCAGGATTTCATCTATCGAAACGGCTGGGAATCTCTTCGCGGAATACAGGCCGCCGCCGACGCGATCTTTAATACCGACGATAATCTGCTGCTTTCCGCTTCTACGGCGTCGGGAAAAACGGAAGCCGCATTTTTTCCCATACTTACACTGTTTTCGGAAGATCCGCCGCGATCTGTCGGAGCAATTTACATCGGACCTCTCAAAGCCCTTATAAACGATCAATTCTCACGTCTTACCGAACTTTGCAAAGAAGCGGACATTCCAGTATGGCGCTGGCACGGCGACGCTCCGCAGTCTCAGAAAACGCGTATGCTGAAAAATCCGTCGGGAATCCTGCAAATCACGCCTGAATCTCTGGAAGCAATGCTAATGCGCAAACACGCCCTTATTCCCAAGATTTTCGGCGATCTGCGCTTTATCGTTATCGACGAGGTGCATTCCCTCATGCGCGGCGATCGGGGAGGTCAGACGCTTTGCCTTATTCAGCGGCTCTCTCGGTTAGCTGAAGCGAATCCGCGAATTATAGGGCTTTCCGCTACTATAGGCGATCCCGAAGCTGCCGGAAGATTTCTTTCCGCAGGCACGGAAAGAAAAACGATCATTCCTAAAATCAAGGCACAGGCTGTAAAATGGCGGCTTTCCATGGAGCATTTCTATATTTCACCCGAAAATACTCCCGATTCCGATACAAATACCGAAGCTTTGCCTGTTCTCGATCAAAAGACCGATACCGCTCCCAAAAATGCGGACGCGGGAATGGGATATATTTTCGAGCATACTAAGGGTAAAAAATGCCTTGTTTTCGTTAATTCCCGCGAAGAATGCGAAGCTGTCACAACTACGCTCCGTTCCTACTGCGAAGCGAATCACGAGCCTGACAGATTCCTTATACATCACGGCAATCTTTCGGCTTCATACCGCGAAACTGCCGAAGCTGCAATGAAAGACGACGATATTTTTATGACGACCTGCACCACGGCTACGCTTGAACTTGGAATTGATATCGGCAGGCTGGAACGCGCTTTTCAGATAGACGCGCCCTTTACCGTGTCGTCATTTTTGCAGCGAATGGGACGAACAGGGCGGCGCGAACTTCCTCCCGAAATGTGGTTTGTAATACGCGAAGAACTGCCTGAACCTCGCTCGATGCTCCCTGAAACCGTACCGTGGAAACTATTGCAGGGAATTGCCCTGATTCAGGTATATATCGAGGAAAAATGGGTCGAACCGCCGAAATCCGACCGCCTGCCATTCTCTCTTTTGTATCATCAGATAATGAGCATTCTCGCGTCAAGCGGTGAATTAACTCCTCCGCAGCTTGCATCGCGCGTGCTTTCGTTAAATTATTTTCACCGAATCTCGCAGGATGATCTCAAAATAATGCTTCGTCATCTGCTTAAAATCGACCATATTCAGCGCACGGAAGAGGGCGGCATAATTATCGGGATAAGCGGTGAGCGCGTCGTTAATAATTATAAATTTTACGCAGTATTTCAGGAGAACGAGGAGTACACGGTTCGCTGCGAATCTCAGGAATTGGGTACGATCGTAAGCCCTCCGCCCGTCGGCGAAAAACTCGCTATAGCAGGTCATGTGTGGCTTGTTGAGGAAGTCGATCATAAGCGGCATCTCGTTTACTGCACGATGATCAAGGGAAAAGTTCCCGCTTATTTCGGCGACTGCCCCGGCGATATAAATACGAAAATCCTGCTTAGAATGCGCGAAGTTTTGCGTGAGGAAAAAAGTTATCCGTATCTTATGAAAAATGCCGTCATGCGACTTGAACGCGCCAGAATTTCCGCTAAAAATGCGGGTATCACCGATTCTCCGCTGATATGTCTCGGCGGAAGTATGTGGGCGCTTTTTCCATGGCTGGGGACGTATGCATTTTTCGCTCTCGAACGCTTTCTGAAACTGAAATGCGGCGATCGACTCGGTCTGAAAGGGCTTGATTCCGCGCGTCCGTATTATATTCAGTTTAAAATGAAAGCTTCTCCCCAAGAATTTTTTGCAATTCTTGCAGAAGAAGCCACTGTAGAATTCGATCCTATCGAGCTTGTCTACCCGAATGAAGTGCCTGTTTTTGAAAAATACGATCAGTATGTTCCCGATGAACTTATCCGCAAGGGATTCGCCTACGGTATCCTCAATATCCAAGAAATGAAATCGCGCATTGCGGAATGGGAAAAATATGCATTATGATGTGGATTTTTCTCCCCGAAATAATCTGCTTATCCATTCGATTATAACGGTGAGGTATCGGAGCGTCGGTTCGGCTATTATCGAAAAATTCACGCAAAGAAGTATACAGCTGAGCGACATTCCGTAAACGCTGAAAAAGCTGCCGAAAAATACCATGCACAATATCATAAGAAGTCCGCAAATTCCCCATATTCCCCATTTTACGGAATTCATCGGCTTACTTATGCGGTAGAGTATCATCATGCCGACTACGCTAAGCAGGATAGTTGACGCTGTCGAAATATCTTCCTGAGCAACATTGAAAATGCTGCCGAAAATTATCATTGCCGCCACTATCGCAGCGTCGGTAAGACCTGCCGGAAGAGCTTTCAGCAGGATATTAGTCATAAATTTTCCCTTGATCAAATCGCGATTCGGAATCTGTGAAAGCAGCAGTCCCGGAAGTCCGATCGTAAACATACTGATCAGGGAGATGTTTGCCGGCTTTAATGGGTATGTTATGCTGGCGAATATCGCTATCAGTGCCATTATAGCTGAAAATATATTTTTCACAAGAAATAGGCTTCCCGAACGTTCCAGATTATTAACGACTTTTCTGCCTTCCATTACAACGTCGGGCATCTTTGAAAAGTCGGATTCAAGCAAAACAAGCTGTGAAGCCTGCGCGGCAGCCTCGCTTCCCGAAGCCATCGCAACGGAGCAGTCGGCGTCTTTCAGCGCAAGTACGTCGTTTACGCCGTCTCCGGTCATCGCGACGGTTCGACCTGCTTTTTTGAGTGCGCGGACAAATTTTCTCTTCTGTTCCGGCGTAACTCTGCCAAATACTGTATAATGCAGCATCGCCGAATTTATCGCTTCATCGCTTTTCAGCGTGGTTGCGTCAACGTATTTTTCGGCGTTCGCAATTCCCGCCTGAGCCGCTATCTCCGAAACGGTTATGGGATTATCGCCCGATATTACCTTGATATCCACGCCCTGCTCGGCAAAAAATTTAAACGTATCGGGTGCGCTTTTGCGAATTGGATTTGATAACAACACGAATCCCAACGCTTCAGTCTCGGCGGTAAGCGCCTTACCATCGGGAATTCCACTGTATTTTCCAAACGCAAGCACTCGATTGCCTTTTCTGCCGTTTTCTTCTATCATTTTTGCGAACGGTTCAGCTTTTTCTTTAAGAACTGATTCAGGCGCGCCGAGTACATACGCTCCGCTTTCGAGAACTGTTCCGCTGTATTTGAATTCCGAAGAAAAACCGCTGTACGACTTTATCCTCTGCCCCGATGGAGAGGTAAAATAATTTTTAACAGCGATCATCGTTGCATTATCAGCAGACTGCGCCGCCGCAAAATCACTTATAAGCCTTATGAGTTCTTCCTGAGATATATTATTGGGAATCGCCGATATAACGCTCATTTCGCTTTCCGTGATCGTTCCTGTCTTGTCGACGCAAAGAGTATCAACACGGGCAAGAGTTTCAATGCACTTCATGTCATGTACAAGAA
The DNA here is from genome assembly GCA_910576995.1 of uncultured Ruminococcus sp. Classification (GTDB taxonomy): domain Bacteria; phylum Bacillota; class Clostridia; order Oscillospirales; family Ruminococcaceae; genus Ruminococcus. Next base: position 62,804 of record CAJTLC010000001.1, on the reverse strand, counting down.
CCTTTCCCGTCGCAAGCTTTATCGTGCTGATAGCAAGCGTTGTACTTGCAAGCAGGAAAAGTCCTTCGGGGATCATACCTATAACCGCTGCGACCATAGCCTGAATACTGCTGCTGACATTATTATGTTCAAGAAAATGCTGCTGATAAAAAAGCAGAAAGGCTATTGGAATGATCATGATTCCGGCTATTTTCACGATCTTATTAAGGGAGCGTATCATTTCCGAACGCTCTCCTTTTTTTGTTTTTTTCGCTTGTATGGTAAGCTGCGAAATGTAGGATTCCTCCCCTACTCTTTCAAGCCGCGCCCTGCAAAATCCAGAAACTATAAAGCTTCCCGACATCAGCGTATCGCCTTCGCTCTTTGAGATCTCGTCGGATTCACCCGTAAGCAGAGCTTCGTTTACAGATACGTTCCCGTCGATTATGACGGCGTCTGCACTTATCTGATTGCCCGCGCGAAATACTACAACGTCGTCGAGAACCACATCTTTCGAAGGCAGTTTCATTTCTCTTCCGTCGCGAATTACAGCGGTAAGCGGCGCGTTCATAACCGATAGTTTGTCCAGAACGCGCTTCGAACGCAATTCCTGAATTATGCCGATAAGGGTATTAGCTATTATTATCGGCATAAATGTAAGATCTCGAAAAGTTCCTGCGTAAATTATAAGACACGCAAGAATAAAAAAAATAAAGTTAAAATATGTGAATAAATTATCCGTGATTATCTCGCCTACCGATTTTGAAGGCGGATCGGCAGGGCAGTTGTCATAACCCATGCTTTTTCGCTCTGCTACCTGCGCAGAAGTCAATCCCTTATCCGGATCTGCTTTGATGCGCTGCGGCGATTTCTGAGAACGAATATTTATCTTGTTCATTTTAAGCATTCTTCCTTTTTGTTGAAATTTCTGTCATTATTGACATTATATCACATAATTCTGCTATTTTCAAGTTGTTACTTATTCATTTCAGAAGATGTTCACAAACTGTTGACTTTGATTTGCCTTAAGGTCTTGCGGTATTGCCTTAATTATTCCCATATTGCATTGAAATAGTCCCTGTAAAAGCCTTTATTTGGTTTGTGCACCGCTCATAATCTTATACAAGTAGTATAAATATTTTTCACATTCACTTGCAGTACTCTTTGACGCTAATTTTCATAAATCGCACTACAATTCCTATTTTTCCTTTATATACAGCCATATATCCATATATATTTTTTATATATGGATTTTTTATTTAGTATTATTATTTTTTATTTTAAGTATTTTATGACGATTTGTTAACGTTCAATTAATATATATGAAATTTAGTTAAAATTGAAGTATGTGAAAATATACAAATTGTAATTATAAAATTCAGAATAAGTGACGAAATTTGCGATTTAGACATATTGTACATAATTACTTAACAATTTGCACATGATAATGTGATACTATAATATCAGAAGTTAAACTGTAAGTTTAAAGCAGTTTAGCAATGTATTACGTTGTATAATATATCTTAAGAAATGATTTCGCACTGCGAAAAATATAAACGCAAGAAGGTAATATAAATGTTGAATACAAAGAAAATTTTAGCTAACTTTACTGCTCTTACTTTTTCAGCCGCCATGACTGCCGCTTCATTAGGCGGAAATTCAGCCGCCCCCTCAACTTCCGCCAACGCTGCCGGCGGAGACGATTATGCAAGACTGCTTCAGTATTCGCTCTACTTTTACGACGCCAATTACTGTGGTACAAACGCCGGCGAACGCACCAGACTTTCTTGGCGCGACGACTGCCACACTAACGATGCAGTTACCGGCGGTTTTCATGACGCGGGAGATCACGTGAAATTCGGACTTCCCGCCGGTTATACCGCTTCGAATCTCGGCTGGAGCTACTATGAATTCGGCAGCGCGTTCGACGCTGCGGGTCAGACTTCTCATCTAAAAGAAATTACCGGTCATTTCGCGGAATATTTTAAAAAATCAACTACGCTGAACGGTTCAAGCGTTTCAAATTTCGTTTATCAGGTCGGCAACGGAAACGGCGATCATGCCGTATGGACTTCACCTGAAAAAGATAATAACAACAGTACCAGAACGGTTTACAGTACCTCTAACGGAGCAAGCGATATCGCGGCGGAATATGCGGCGGCTCTCGCACTTAATTACATAAATTTCAAAAATGATGAAGATCTTAAATATGCAAAGGCTCTATATGATTTTTCTGTTAAATATAACTCCATAGCAACTGACGGATGCAAAGATTTTTATAATTCCACATCCCTCGACGACGATCAGTCATGGGCGGCTGGCTGGCTGTATTTAGCCACAAACGACAGTTATTACAAAGATCAGTGCGTTTCTAAACGTCCCGAAGCTTACTGGTTCAACAACTGGGATAACGTCGCTGTCGGTGCAAACTGCGTCTATGGCTATGTTACGGGCGATTGGAGCAAAGCCCTCAGCTTCCTGCGAGGAGAATGCCACGGCGATAGTTACAAGCTTCCGAACGAATGGGGAAGTGCAAGACATAACGTTGAACTTCAATTTAATGCTCTCGTCGTTTCCCGTCATGCAAATTATGATTTCTCCTCTTGGGCAAAGGGACAAATGGACTACATCATCGGAAACAAAGGCGTCGGAAATGCTCCCGCAAGATGCTTCGTTGTCGGATTTACAGACAATTCGGTAAAATATCCTCATCATCGAGGAGCTTCAGGATTTACGAATATGGAGCAGTTCAACAATTCAAACGGTGCGTACAACAGCAGCGGTCATACCCTTACAGGCGCTCTCGTAGGCGGTCCGACTGATACAAACGGTTCTTATGTTGATTCCGTCAAGGATTATCAAGCTAACGAAGTCGCTCTCGACTACAATGCAGGTCTTGTTGGAGCTGCGGCAGGTTTGTATGCAGTTTATGGCACTGGTTCTGTCGATCCCGTTGAATCTATACCAGAAGTGAAAAACGGAGTTGTCGAGCCTGCTCCCGATCCCGTATACACTACAGTTACAACCGCTTCAATTCCTGTTGTTACAACTACCACGACAACTTCAAACATTGAAGTTGTCCCCGGAGCAAATAAGATCACTATAAACAAAACTCATTCTTCAAGCGAGCAGTGGGAATCATGGTATTGGCATGAACTCGGCGTAAACAGCACGGATAAGGTTACAAAAGTTGAAGTTGAAATTTCAGGTATCACCGGTTCAGTCGGTCAATGGCAAGGCGCTTTCGGCACAACTTCAGATGTCGGAAACTGGATTCAGACTGATAATCTTACTTATAATTTTGATAATTCCGGAATTGTTGCATGGGATATCGCTCCTTCTGATTCTGCTGTTATAAATTATAATTCAGGAGAATTAAGATTCGGCACATGGTACTGTTCGGCCGGGGATTTCATGATAGATTCTATCACGATCCACAAAGAATCGGAGACTGCTCAAACTACCACAACGACTACTTCCTCAATCACAACTACGACTTCAACAACAACAACAACAACTACTACTACTTCTACTACCAACACGACAACGGCTCCGACTGCCTCAACGACAACATCAACCAAACCAACTACAACTACGACGACAACTACTTCCACAACTGCTCCTGCCGCTGAAACTACTACTGTCACAACGATCGCTGTTACGCAGCCGATAAAAGGCGATGTAAACGATGACGGCAGAATTGAAATTGCTGATCTCGTTGCCATGCAGTTCTATCTCCTTGGCAGGGATAAACTGACCGCAGAAGAAGAATCTTTAGCTGATATCAATAATGATAACAGAGTAGATGTTTATGATTTTGTGCTTCTCAGGCAAATTCTTCTGAAAAATAAATAAAGCGTGTTCACATAAAAATCTTCCGCATCTAAGAGCCGTTCGGTATCTAAATTGATGTGGAAGATTCTTATTATAAACCCTTGACAAATTTTCAGATTTGTTATATCATAAATGATAGAATTTCTATCATGTTAGGAGGATTTATGAGAATCACTGAAGAAGAATTGACATATTTGGATTTAACATGGTTTGCTGTAGATAAATTCGGAAGAATAATAGAATTGACTTCCAATGGTTCTGGAAACGTTCCCGAATTTGTTTGTAAATCACAAGAGAAAGTTAATATATTAGAAGATTATTTTGTGAATAAAGCGAGTGATAATTATATTAATTTTTCTGAAAAAAGATTGTATTATTTTGATGCATATGACGGTAAAAATCGTACAACAAATTATATAAAAAAATCGTCTCCGTCAAATCCTTTACTGATTTCACAAATACCCAAATGTATTTCTGAAATTTTATCAAATAACAGATTGGATATTGATGTTGAAGCTATTGATCGCATAAATGTAGAACACGCATACCGCACAAAAATATCTCTTGAACATCTTGTTACACCTATTATAAAAGGTCAGTTTCCTTTGAATTTAAGAAGCAGATATTTTTCTATTGATTTTAAAACCAAGCTGAAATTTAAAAAAATCATGAGCATTTTTAAGAAAGACAGCAATACTTCGTTCAAAAAAATAAAATCTATTGTTGAAACGGCAGATCAAACTGAAATAACAAAAGAATATTATGAAATCAGGACTTCTCAAAATAAATTTATTCTGTATTTTGTATACAAACGCGATGTCATAATTTATGATAAAGCAGACTGGTATTCGCTGCAAATTTCGAAAAAGAATGGAACGGAATTAAATTTTAACGACAAGGCGGGAGTTTTAATTAAATTTTAATTAAAAGCATAAGAAAGGCGTATATATGAATTCTACAGAGAATAACTATATTGAATTAAATGTATGGTATGCTATAGATAGGCGCAACAAAGTTATTGAATTTTTAACAGCAGGATTTGGAAATATCCCTAAATTTGTCTATAAATATGAAAATAATAATAAGATTCTTGAAAATTATTTTGACATGAAAAGCATCAATCATTATATGAGCATGACAGGAAAGGATTATTTCTGCTTTGATGCCTGTAAGGGCGAAAATAATGATACAAATTATTTGAAAATAACATCTCCACGAAATCCGCTTTTGTTGTCTGATCTACCCGAAAACATTGCTTCAATTTTATCTAATAATATTCTGGATATTGATATTGAATCGGCTGATTCTATAATTATTGACAACACATATAGAACACGAATATCTCTTGATTATGAGGTTTCACATATAATAAAAGATCAATTTTATTTAAATATGAAAAACAGATATTTTTCTGTGAATTTCAAGACAAAATTAAAGTTAAAAAAATTAACGAGATTATTTAAGAAAGATAGCAATACATCATTTGTGAAATTGAAATCAAAATTTGAAACAGAAGGGCAAACAGAAATTTCAAAGCTATATTATAAAATATCAACTTCTCAAGATGAATTTATTCTGTATCTTGTATACAAATGCGATGTTATTATTTACGATAAAAGCGGCTTGTATTCATTACAGATCTTCAAAAAGAATGAAACGGTATTTGATTTCAATGATGAAGCAGGTGTGAGGATAGAAGTTTAAAAACCTGTTTAAAGGAGAATTTAAATGAAATGTAATAGCGGTGATAATCCCGAATTTCTCAACGATTACCTTGTCCATATAAAAGTAGTGAAAATGCTGTCGGAGCGTACCATAAACGAATATTATCTCGATACGCGGCTCTTTCTGAAATTTATTCACAGCAAAGGCGAAGATGTCGACGACGCGGATATTTCAAAAATGACTGAAGATGAACTGCGAAAGATTACGATATCGGATATTTACGGATTTATTTTTTATGCGGCAGACGAAAGAAATAATCTTGACAAAGCAAGATATCGTAAGATATCGGCTCTCAGAAGTTTTTTTAAATATCTTACTAAAACTGCGCAGATACTTACTGACGATCCGATAAAAGATATTGAAGTACCTACCCCCAAAGCGGCTCTTCCAAAATTCCTTTCGCTCGACGAAAGTCTTAGATTGCTGAAAACTGCCGGAGACAGCGACTCGGCACGTAATTACTGCATTCTTACGCTTTTTCTGAATTGCGGAATAAGACTCAGCGAATTGATAGGCATAAATATTTCCGATATTGATTTTTATGAAAACAGAATGAAGGTGCTTGGAAAAGGCAATAAGGAGCGCATGATCTATCTTAATTCCGCCTGCATAGACGCTTTAAAGGAATATATTGCAGTACGAGGCGAAAATCCTAAATCCGCAGGCGAACCTGCGCTTTTTCTCAGCAACCGATGTACAAGAATCTCAAAGCGGCGCGTCCAGCAGATTGTTGAAGATTCTCTTACCGCGGCAGGGCTTGACGGAAAGGGTTTCACAACTCATAAACTCCGCCATACTGCCGCTACCCTCATGTATCAGTATGGCGACGCAGATCTTCTCACTCTGAAAGAATTATTAGGTCATGCAAATACTTCAACGACCGAAATTTATACTCATTTAAATCACGAGTCAGTCAGAAAAGCTGTAGAAGAAAATCCCCTTGCAAAGGTCAAGAAATAGAACTTGAAATTACAAACAAAAGATGATATAATAAGAATTGGAAAAATTTTACAGGAGTGATCGAATGGAGTTTTTTAACAAAATAACTCAAAAAATTGACGATATAGTATGGGGAATTCCGCTTATCCTGTTGATAATAGGCTGCGGAATATTTCTCACATATCGTGTTCGCGGAGTTCAGATTCGTCGGCTGGGACTGGCTCTGAAGTATATGTTCGCCAAAGAAGAGGGCGGACAAGGCGAAATATCAAGCTTCGCGGCATTGTGTACAGCGTTGTCGGCAACTATCGGAACGGGAAATATAGTCGGAGTTGCGACGGCGATAGCTACAGGTGGTCCGGGCGCGCTGTTCTGGATGGAGATAGCAGCTTTATTCGGTATGGCGACGAAATATTCAGAAGGACTGCTCGCCGTAAAGTACCGCGTAAAAGATAAAAACGGTAATATGCTGGGCGGTCCTTTCTATTACATTGAAAACGGCATGGGCAAAAAGTGGAAGTGGCTTGCCAAAATATTCGCGTTTTTCGGCTTATTCGTCGGACTTATGGGAATTGGCACATTCACTCAGGTCAACAGCATAACTACAGCAGCAAACAGTTTTTTTGATCCGGAAAGATCTCATACCATAACTGTTTTCAGCATGGAATACACGATAACTCAGATTATAGTTGGACTTATCGTCACAATACTTGCTGGTCTTATAATAATTGGCGGAATCAAATCGATCGCTGCAATTTCAGAAATTTTTATACCGATCATGGTTGTCGTCTATATCTTGTGCTGTCTGCTGATAATCTTCACTCATATTACTGAAATTCCTGCTGCAATAGTTGAGATCGTCAAAAGCGCATTCGGACTGAAAGCCGCCGCGGGCGGAATTCTTGGCAGCATTATGATCGCCATGCAAAAAGGCGTAGCGCGCGGAATTTTTTCAAATGAAGCAGGTCTCGGTTCAGCTCCAATTGCGGCGGCTGCCGCCAAAACAAACGAACCGGTTCGTCAGGGTCTTGTAACTATGACTGGAACATTCATAGATACAATTCTCGTATGCACGATGACGGGACTGACGATAGTAATTTCAGGATGTCTGAACAGCGCTCCCGATCTTGAAGGCGTAGAGATCACCAATGCAGCTTTTAATTATGGACTGCCGTTTCCCCCGAAAGTATCGTCGTTCCTGCTTATGACCTGCCTAATGTTTTTCGCATTCACCACTATATTGGGCTGGAATTATTATTCTGAACGCTGTCTTGCATATCTTACAGGCTCAGGAAAAAAGATCACATTTGCATTCCGAATGCTCTACATAGCCGCGGTCTTCATCGGACCGTATCTCACTGTATCTGCGGTATGGAATATTGCAGATATATTCAACGGATTGATGGCTCTGCCGAATGTTATCGCCCTGATTGCGTTATCGGGAGTTGTAGCTAAAGAAACTAAAGAATATTTTAATACCAAACTCTGATCGAACAAATCAGAGTTTATAGTCGCCCTACTTGAAATTTGAACCAAAGAAGCTGAATAAAAATTTTTCATAACAAGGCGGAGGAGGAAAGCGGGCTGACGCCCAATGATGATGACAACGCAGCTATGAGAAATTTTTATCAGCGAACTTGTTTTGATTTCAAGTAGGGCGACTATAGTATAAGAAATAACCAAAACACCGCCCAAAGCAATGTGTAAATGAATTGCTTTGGGCGGTATTATTCAAAGCTCTGCTTTCAACAAGCAGACGTCTTACGGCAGTAAGACGGATTCAGTCGGAGATTGTATCTCCGACTGAATCTAAAGATGTTCGCCGCCTAAGAGGCGGGAGACATCGTCTGCGGTTATATTCTATCAAATAAAAAATTTTTTAGCAAGCTTATCTTTTAATTTCTGATTTTTGTCGCATAGAATAAGAATAACTCCTACAATAATAAAAGTGATAAGCGGATAATAAGACCATATCAAAAATATGCGTTCTCGGAAAGCGTTATTGATGAGATATTCTACAAAAATGCAGTCCGCAGCCGAAAGAAAGAATATCACTGCCGTTATAATCAAATTCGAGGCGCGGGTAAATCGCTTAATAAGCATTGCTGCAACAATTATAAGCGCTATTGAAGTAGTAAGAGGAAGGCTGAATTTCCAGAACCAATTTCCGTTTAAGGTAAAGGCAAGATACCATTCAAACAGTAATAGTGCCGCATAGTCTATAGCAAAATACAAAACAGGATCTTTTTTTTGAACGAAAAGCGGAATAAAAATCAGACAGTACAAAAAGCAGATAGAACTTACAACGATATCTGACCAGATGACTGCGGAATTAACGCTGTAATCGCAGATAACAGTCAGAACGGTCGGAATAAGGATTATCATTGTCGCGATAGTCAGTTTAAAACGTATACTTGTTTTTTTCATCGCTTCATAATGTTCCGTCGGATATGGAGTTTCTGCATTTTCTACAGGTTTGAGATCGGGATGATACACTACGGTCTGGCACAGCGGACACTTTTTTTCGCTGTCTCCAAGTTTTACGCCGCATTTTATACAGTAAGCCATTCTCACTCCTCCTTCTGATTACTTTCGACCGTTACGGCTATTCCCCGCTTTACAAGATTTGTAAAAAATAGACGTTCAAGTTCGGATTCCTTGATATTTCTTATCATATTTATATATAATTTATCCCCGTAAGATAAAATTCCGCAATTATTGCAGCCAGTTGCCTGAACTCCCAGCGTAAAATCAAATCGTTCGGTAAATTTTCTCATCTCATCAGGAATCCTGACAGCGCCAAGATTTGACATAGTAATACTTGATTTCTTTTCGCCAACCATTGAAAAAGCGGTTTTCATGCCTATATTTTTTACAAACAACGGCAAAGCTTTCAGAAATTTATTTTTCTCTACCTTAACGTTTGCCGTTATCCTCGCCTGCATCTGCTTTTCGGTAAGCTGAAGCTTCATTTGACAATAAACGATCTGCAATATCTCTTCAAACGTGAAATCGCCCATATTCGCTTCAATTTCGGGAATCACATACAGCACAAAATTTCTCATGGAGGAACTCTTGAAATAATTCCTGAGATTTACCGGGATCAGAATTTTAACGGGCTTTTGCTTTCTCTTGTCGGGAACTTCGGAATCCTGAATCTGGATTATCGACAAAGCCATTACCGCCGCAAGATAAGCCGTAAGACTGACTCCATGCTTTTTAGCCTTCGACAAAACAGATTTCAAATCGACTATCCCTATAGTCACGCCGTGAAAATCATCATTCTCTTTAGTTCCGGTAATCCGATAAGCCGTCTTTTCGCGCTTTGAAAAAGCCTTATGACCATGATATTTCAGAAAGCTGTCCTCAAATTCCCGATCGTTCGGTTCTTCATTTCTGTTAAGAACACCAAATTCAGCCGGTATATTCACACTTTCCTTTTGAGTAATATATTCAGCCGCAAGAGTTTTCAGAAAAATCAGACCGCCGTTTCCGTCCGTAAGCGAATGAAAAAATTCAACGGCGATCCTCTTTTTATAATATAAAACCCGAAAAGCACACCTTTTCATATCGTCAGCCGTCATTTTTCCGCACGGATAAGGACGATCAGGAATAACAGCCGGAGCGGATTCGATCTCCTCCAGATAATACCAGAAAAATCCCTTGCACAATCTAACAGCAATGGAGGGAAATCGTCCGACAGTCACATTTAAAGCCTTTTGAAGCACGTCGGGATCAATATTTTCATTCAGAGTTATCGAAAGGCGAAAAACGTTGCACCAATTTTTCGTGCGAACAGCAGGATAAAGTTTTGCCGCATTATCAAGGCGCATCCACCTGCGCTGCCGTTTACGCTCCTCCATGCAGAACCTCCCCCAAAAACTTTGTGATAAGCTTCCTGTCTTCTTTAGCTTCTTTTATACCGTAAAGAAGATAAATATGCCACATATCGGGAGCGATACGCAAATCCGAAACGCAGCCGGAATCAACAAGCTTTTTATGAAGTTCAACGGAATCGCTGAGCATTATTTCATCCCCACCGACAAATATCAATGACGGAGGCAGGCTCTCAAGATCGCCGAAAAGCGGTGAAACTAAAGGATGAGCGGTATTGTCCGTATACTGCTCGGCATAAAACCGCAGCCTTTTGAGAGTCATGGACGGATCGTTTTCGCGGTTTTCCTCATAAGAGATTCCCGACATGGTAAGGTCGCTCCAAGGCGAGACCGCAATTATACCGCAAGGCATGGGAAGATTTTCTTCTTTTATTTTTAGAGCAAGACAAAATACAAGTCCGCCGCCTGCCGATTCTCCACACAAAATAATTTTTTCATGAGAATAGCCGTCTTTCAAAAGTCTGCGATATGCTGCGGCAGCGTCCTCAAGAGCTGCCGGAAAAGGATTTTCGGGCGCAAGTCTGTACGCTGTGCAGCAGACGTCTATATGCTCCTGAGCCGCCAAGATAGTGCCGAATCCCTTTGCATACTGCATATCGCCGGAGCAATATCCTCCACCGTGCAGATATAATATCACGCCGTCGTTTTCCCTGTTGTTCGGAATTATATATTCACCTTGAAATTCCGCTGAATCAATAGCATGATAGGTCACGTCTGTCAGATACTCATGCGCCATAATGCTGCCAAGTTTATCCTGAACGGCACGCGAATTTTTTATACAGCACGAATCCGACAATTTATTCACCAGAGACAGCTGCGATCTTAATATTTTTGTCAAAAACTCCATTTACTCCCTATCCTTAAAAAAGAATATCCTTAAAGCAAAGCTGCGGTTCATTTTTATCAAAATCCCAGCTATGATAAGAATCGCCGTGGCATCTGCATTTTTCTGCGCAGTTTCGGCATTTTTCATTTTCATCGCCAAGATCGCGGCGAAATATCTCAAATCTGTTTTCCCATACGTCCTTAAAACGATCTTTCAGAATATTTCCCTGAACGAATTCGGAACGGCGTTCAATATCAAGACACGCCGTAATATCGCCGTTCGCCATAATACTGGCTATATACGTTCCGGCAGTACATATGTAATACCAATCGCGCACTTCGCGCTCGTATTCCAAACCGAGATAATGACTGCATCCATACGTAACAGGCTCGCCGGCAATTCGCTTATTCCTGATATATTCGAACATATAGCGATAATCATCGTCAGTGAGAAGCAGCTCGGGATGCTGTTTTGCGCGTCCGATAGGCTCCATGTTTATTATACGCCACGAATCTATGTCCATATCGTTAAAGATCCTGTACAATTCGTCAAGCTGACCTATATTCTGATGCGTCACAACAGTTGTGATCTGAACGTGCTTGAAAGCGTCCGCGCGTATCAGGCTTTCGATACCGTTCATAGCCTTTTTCCAGCCGCCCGCAGTACGTCTGAACGCGTCGTGAGTTTCCTCAAGACCGTCGATGCTTACGGAAATAGTTCCCATACCGACGCGCTTCAACTCTTTTGCCACGCTGTCGTCGATCAGAGTAGCGTTGCTGGTCATTCCCCAATGGAAGCCAAGTTCATGGGCAACTGCCATAATATCAAAGAAATCCTTGCGTAAAAGCGGCTCGCCGCCCGTAATGCAAAGCATTTTATTTCCGGTTCCGAAATCTCCCTTGACTTCCGCAAGAAATTTAGCATACTGAGCGACCGTCAACTCTTCGGAATGCTGATCGCCGCAGCTGCTTCCGCAATGCAGGCATCTTTCGTTACAGCGCAAAGTCAGTTCCAGAAACAGATGCCGAAGCTGCGGTTTGATCATCAGACCCGCGCGATAAGCCTCAAGGGTTTTCATGTTATCTTTTTTTACATTTACATCAAGCATATTTACTCCTTATCGGTAAGGCTGTTTATACTGCCCAGCAAATATCTTTGAAGCATAATAAGATCAGCCATTCCGACTTCTCCGTCCTTATTCACGTCGGCACGCTTTTCTTCCCAATCATCAGCATCTGTATGGCTGAGAAGATACTTTCTCAGCGCGACCATATCATACACATCGACCGAGCCGTCCAGATTAAGATCGCCCAGCCATTCTTTTTCCTCAAGCATCATCCAGGGCGGTCCATAAACTGGTGCAGGCGGATTTGTTTCCATAGTAGTCACGATAGGAGTGGTGTCAACTGCAGCAGTCGTTGTTGTTTCTTCGTCAGGCGTAAACCATGGAGGTCCGTAGACAGGCTGATCAAACACCTCTGTTTCTGTCGTAGTCATAGGAGGCTCGGCGGTTTCGACATTGTTAGTTTCTTCGATCGACGGATAATCGGGCGCAGGACCGTAGACGTCCTGAATTTCCTCCGCAGCAGGATCATACGCCGACATTGATGCGGAAGAAGCGGCGAAAAGAGCCGCTGTTATCAAAGTCTTTATTGTCTTTTTCATAATAAAATCTCCTTTCATTAAAATATTCCTATTCTCTTTTATTATACATTAAAATATTAGCCAAGTCAACAAACTTCCCGAAATTGTAATATTTTTTGTTGATTTCAACAAAAGCGTTTATGCAATGCTGCAGCAAGATTGTGCGTTGACGTGAAAAGCCGTCAGGCGCGCTTTGTGCGATGTTGCCTTTAATACAAGTCTGCGGACATTCGGCTTCCTTTGTTAATACCTCCTATAATTTATAACGTTTGAAAGAATAAAAATGTGCAGAGTAATATCATTTTTGTATATATGCACAAAACAACTTTATATTTGTTACCAATATCAAGCAATATACACAACATTCAGTCGATCATTCCAAATACGGCTTAAGATACTTTCCTGTATAAGACTGCGGACATTCGGCAACTTCCTCCGGAGTTCCCTGAGCGACTATAGTGCCGCCGCCGTCTCCGCCCTCCGGACCGAGATCGATAATATGATCGGCAGCCTTGATAACATTGAGATTATGCTCGATAACAAGCACCGTATTCCCCTGATCGGTCAATTCCTGCAAAACGTCGATAAGCTTGTGAACATCAGCCGTGTGAAGTCCGGTCGTCGGCTCGTCGAGAATATAGATAGTCTGACCCGTAGCGCGTTTCGAAAGCTCCGTAGACAGCTTCACTCGCTGCGCCTCTCCGCCCGAAAGAGTCGTTGCAGGCTGTCCGATTTTTATATATCCAAGTCCGACTTGCTGCAAAGTTTTCAGTTTTCTTGCGATTTTAGGGAGATGCTCAAAAAACTCAACGCCCTCGTCCACGGTCATTTCCAGCACGTCATATATAGATTCCCCCTTATAATGCACTTCAAGCGTTTCGCGATTATAACGTTTGCCCTTGCAAACCTCGCACGGAACGTATACATCAGGCAGGAAATGCATCTCTATCTTCAGAATTCCGTCGCCCTCACAGGCTTCGCATCTTCCGCCCTTGACGTTAAAGCTAAATCTTCCGTTACTGTAACCGCGCGCCTTAGCGTCGGGAGTTTTCGCAAAAAGATCGCGTATATCGGTAAAAACTCCCGTATATGTGGCTGGATTCGATCTCGGAGTTCTTCCGATAGGCGACTGATCTATGCATATCACCTTATCGAGATTTTCCAATCCCTCCATTTTTCGGAAATCTCCCGGAGAAGTTTTTGCACGATTGAGCCGCGCTGCAAGATTTTTATAGATTATCTCATTTACAAGCGAAGATTTGCCGCTGCCGGAAACACCCGTCACGCATATCAGCTTGCCAAGCGGAATATTCACGTCTATATTTTTCAGATTATGTTCTTTCGCGCCTTTGATTTTCAGGAATTTGCCGTTGCCCTCGCGCCTGCTCTTAGGAACGGGAATTTTTTTCTTTCCGCTGAGATACTGACCTGTAATTGATTTTTTGCATTTCAGCAATTTATCGACAGTTCCCGCAAATACGACGTTTCCGCCGTTAACTCCTGCTCCCGGACCTATATCAACAATATAATCGGCGGCAAGCATCGTATCGTCGTCATGCTCGACCACAATGAGCGTATTTCCCAGATCGCGCAGTCTTTTAAGCGTCGCGATAAGCTTATCGTTATCGCGCTGATGAAGCCCGATACTCGGCTCGTCAAGTATATAAAGCACGCCCACAAGCGACGAACCTATCTGCGTTGCAAGACGGATTCTCTGGCTTTCACCGCCCGAAAGAGTTCCCGAAGAACGCGACAGCGTAAGATATTCCAGACCGACGCTGTTGAGGAATCCAAGCCGTTCCCTGATCTCCTTGATTATTCTTTCGCCGATAAATTTTTCATTATTTGTAAGCGTCAGTCCGTCGAAGAATTCCAGTTCCTTTTTTACTGAAAGCTCTGTAAGATCGCTTATATTTTTATCGCCGACCGTCACCGCAAGATATTCAGGACGCAGTCTCTTTCCTTTGCATTGCGAGCAGACGCATTCCGTCATATATTCCTCTATGGCAGCCTTGGAATAATCGCTTCCGGATTCACGGTAACGGCGTTCGAGATTGTGTATAACGCCCTCAAACGGAGTAGAATACGCACCGCCGCCAAGGGATTCCGGGCGATGAAGTTCAAGCGCCGTATCTCCCGTTCCGTAAAGGAAAAGATCAAGCTGCTCTTTGGTCAATTCTTTTACAGGCACATCAAGAGGTACATTGTAATGCTTCGAGATCGCCTTATAATACATCATCGCTATAGATGTTTCGTCAAGACTGTTCCAGCCATGCGCGGAAATAGCGCCCTCCAATATAGAAAGATCTTCATTCGGCACGATAGTTTTCGGCGCGATATGGCGGAACATTCCCAATCCCGTGCATTTCGGACAAGCGCCTACAGGATTATTGAACGAAAACATTACGGGTTCAAGCTCTCCGATGCTTATATTATGCTCCGGACAGGCGAAATTCTGGGAAAAAACGATCTCTTCCCCTCCTACAACATCGACTATTGCAAGTCCCTCCGTCAGCTTGAATATCGTTTCAAGGCTGTCAGTCACACGGCTCTCTATTCCCTCTTTTACGATTATTCTGTCAACAACTATCTCAATATTATGCTTCTTATTTTTTTCCAGCTTTATTTCTTCCGTAAGCTCGTACATTATTCCGTCTGCACGAACGCGAACGAATCCGGATTTTTTAGCTGATTCCAGTTCTTTCGCAAACGTACCCTTACGATTGCGCGCGATCGGAGCAAGAAGCTGAATTTTAGTTCCGACGGGCATTTCAAGGATTTTATCCACCATGCTGTCGATCGTCTGCTGGGAAATTTCCCTGCCGCACACAGGACAATGCGGAACGCCTATTCTTGCATAAAGAAGCCGCAGATAATCGTAA
Source organism: uncultured Ruminococcus sp. (assembly GCA_910576995.1). GTDB lineage: Bacteria > Bacillota > Clostridia > Oscillospirales > Ruminococcaceae > Ruminococcus. The sequence continues at coordinate 47,079 of CAJTLC010000001.1, read as the reverse complement.
ATCTCGGTAACAGTTCCAACCGTCGAACGCGGATTCTTAGACGTGGTTTTCTGATCTATCGAAATCGCGGGAGAAAGCCCCTCGATGCTGTCCACATCGGGCTTTTCCATCTGACCGAGGAACATCCTCGCATAGGAAGAAAGACTTTCCACATATCTGCGCTGACCGTCGGCGTATATAGTATCAAATGCAAGAGAAGATTTTCCCGAACCAGAAAGTCCCGTCATGACGATAAGCTTATCGCGCGGAAGTTCCACATCTATATTCTTCAGATTATTTGCTCTTGCACCTTTAATTATTATTTTATTTATCATAGTCACTCACCTTTTAATTCATGTATCTTGTCACGCAGATAAGCCGCATGTTCAAATTCAAGCATTTTCGCTGCATTCTTCATTTCAACAGTAAGCCTGTCGATAAGCTGCTGTTTTTCGGCTGCGGACATATTCTTTTTGGAGGTTTTGCTTTCCAGATTCGGCTTTGACGTAATCTCCAGTACGTCGCGAATTTCCTTGATAATGGTTTTCGGAACTATTCCGTGTTCTTTATTATAAGCCATTTGCAGACTGCGTCGGCGCTCCGTCTCCATGATAGCGCGCTCCATAGAACCCGTCACGCTGTCGGCATACATTATTACCTGTCCGTTGGCATTTCTTGCGGCTCGTCCTATCGTCTGTATCAGGGAAGTTTCGCTGCGCAAAAATCCCTCTTTATCGGCGTCGAGTATGGCAATAAGGCTGACTTCGGGAATATCCAGACCCTCGCGTAAAAGATTTATTCCCACAAGCACATCAAATATACCGTTGCGCAGATCTTTGATTATCTCCATACGCTCTATCGTATCTATATCATGATGCAGATATCTTATCTTAACGCCCATTCCCTCGTAAAAAGAAGTAAGGTCTTCCGCCATTTTCTTAGTAAGAGTCGTAATCAGCACGCGTTCATGACGCTCGATACGCTTGTTTATTTCTGAATAAAGATCGTCTATCTGTCCCTGAGTGGGCTTGACAATTATTTCGGGATCGACCAGACCTGTAGGGCGAATAAGCTGTTCAACTATAATATCCGTTTTCTCCCTTTCGATCTGACCCGGAGTTGCGCTGACGTATATCGCCTGATTTATATGCGCATTGAATTCGTCAAAATTGAGCGGACGATTATCAAATGCGCTTGGAAGCCGGAATCCGTACTCAACCAGATTTTCCTTACGCGCCCTGTCGCCTGCATACATTCCGCGAACCTGTGGAAGAGTTACATGACTTTCATCGACGATAAGCAGGAAATCTTCGGGGAAATGATCAAGAAGCGTCAAGGGAGTGCTTCCCGGAGGACGTCCCGAAAGAACGCGTGAATAATTTTCTACGCCGCTGCAATAACCGACTTCGCGTATCATTTCCATATCATAATGAGTGCGCTGTTCGATTCTCTGTGCCTCCACAAGCTTGTTATTTTTCTGAAAATAGTCGATGCGCTCGGCAAGTTCACGGTCAAGTTCTTCCATAGCGTCGTCAAGTTTATCGTCGCCAACAATATAATGCGTCGCAGGAAAAATCGCCGCATGAGAAATAACCGCCTTTACTTCGCCCGTAACCACGTTTATCTCTGATATACGGTCGATCTCGTCTCCGAAATATTCAACGCGAATTGCCGTATCGCTTGACATTGCGGGGAAGATCTCAACTACATCGCCTCGCACGCGAAATTTATTTCGCTCGAAAGCGATATCATTCCGTTCATATCGAATCTTTACCAGTTCGGCAATAAGCTGCTCGCGGGATTTTTCCATGCCCTGACGCACTGATACCACATTCGAGCGGTATTCTTCGGGACTTCCCAAAGAATAAATACACGATACGCTTGAAACTATAATTACATCGCGGCGTTCGGCAAGAGCCGTTGTAGCTGAATGTCGCAGTTTATCTATCTCATCATTGATCGACGACACCTTTTCAATATAGCTGTCGGTACTTGCAACGTAAGCTTCGGGCTGATAATAATCATAATACGACACAAAATATTCAACGGCATTATCGGGGAAAAACTCCTTGAATTCCGAGCATAGCTGGGCGGCGAGAATTTTATTATGCGCAAGGACAAGAGTGGGCTTATTCACTCTCGCTATAACGTTCGCCATTGTAAAAGTTTTTCCCGAGCCGGTAACGCCAAGAAGAATCTGCTCCTTTTTTCCCGAATTCAAGCCGTTGACAAGCTTATCCACAGCCTGCGGCTGATCTCCCGAAGGCGCGAATTCCGAAACAAGTTTGAACCGATCCATATTATCACTCCTGTCTTTTTAAATCTTCTTATATTATACCATAAATTTTTAAAAAAATAAAGTGCAGGAACATATTTTCTTTATTTAATTAAAAAAGCTCGAAAGCACTAAATCGCTTTCGAGCTTAAAGGCAACCTCTAAAAACCTCTTTTGACAAAAATCAGCTATGCACGGTATTTGCCGCGTCAAGATCTCTCGGAGTGCGTCAGCACGCCTTCGAGGTCTTTCCTTACAACTGCCGCACCTATCTGATTTTTGCTTAACCAAACAAGTTTTCAGAGGTTGCCTTAAAATTTTTATTTATAACCGTTGGGATTATTCTTCTGCCAGTTCCATGAATCGCGGCACATATCCTCAAGAGTACACTCGGTTTTCCAGCCGAGAACTTTCAGCGCCTTATCGACATTCGCATAGCATTCCGCCAGATCGCCCTCGCGCCTGTTTCCGTAAACATGATTTACCTTTACGCCGTTCACGCGCTCGAACGTATCAACAATTTCGGTAACGCTGTAGGGAGTTCCCGTACCGAGATTGAATATTTCAACACACTTGTTTTTCAGAATATAGTCGATAGCCTTGACATGACCTATCGCAAGATCGGTAACATGAATATAATCTCTCGTGCAAGTTCCGTCCGCCGTGGGATAGTCATTGCCAAATATGGTAAGGCACTCGCGCTTTCCGACTGCCACCTGCGAAACGTACGGCATGAGATTATTCGGTATTCCCTGCGGATCTTCGCCGATAAGACCGCTTTTATGCGCCCCGATAGGATTGAAATATCTCAGCAGTATCACGGACAATTCCTCGTCGGCTTTGGCGGCGTCCTCAAATATCTGCTCCATCATAGCCTTTGTCCAGCCATACGGATTTGTGCAGACTCCCCTTTTCATAGTTTCGAAATAAGGAACGGGATTCTCCTCGCCGTAAACAGTCGCGCTCGATGAGAAAATAATATTTTTCACGCCAAATTCCGCCATGCATTCCAGCAGCGCAAGAGTCGTATCTATATTATTTCTGTAGTACGTCAAGGGCTTCTGAACAGATTCGCCGACAGCTTTCAATCCGGCAAAATGAATAACGGCGTCTATTTTATTATCGCGGAAAACCTCTGAAAGCTTCTCCTTATCCTTAATATCAAGTTCGTAAGATATGAGCGACTTTCCTGTAATTTCACGTACTCTGTCCAATGCAGCAGGCGAACTGTTGCAGTAATTATCCGCAATTATCACATCATATCCTGCGTCAAGAAGCTCAACAGCCGTATGCGATCCGATATATCCTGCTCCGCCAGCAAGTAATATTGTTGACATATAATTTACCGCCTTTCATTCAAAACAGCCGCTCATTGTCCTGTGACCTGAAGTTCCTTTTTATTGAATTCCTCCGGAGTTACAAAAGTCGGAACAACATCATGAAGAGCCTTTATCGCAATCTCCTCATTATTGTCAAGAGCCGCTTTTTCCAATTCTTTCAGCTTTTCGGCAAAACGATCTCCGTCTATCTCTATCTGCTGACCAATAAATATAAGCTTATTCGAGGTATGGAGCAGTCCCTCCTCGTCCATAAGAAGTTCTTCTGTAATCTTCTCGCCCGGTCTGAGACCTGTAAACTGAATTTTAATATCGCTGTAGGGATTCTTTCCATACATTCGTATTAGATTCTCTGCAAGCGTAACGATCTTGACCGGCTTGCCCATATCAAGAACGAATATCTGACTTTCTTCCGCAATTGCCGCCGCTTCCATAACAAGGCTTACAGCTTCCGGTATCGTCATAAAATAGCGCGTAATATCCGGATGCGTTACAGTAACGGGACCGCCCTTTTCGATCTGCTTTTTAAACAACGGGATAACCGAGCCGTTTGAACCAAGAACGTTTCCGAATCTTGTAGTAACAAATTTTGTACAGCCGTCGTGCTGCTGTGCAAGATACTGAACTATCATTTCGCAGCATCTTTTTGAAGCGCCCATTACATTCGTTGGATTTACAGCCTTATCGGTAGATATCATTACAAATTTTTCGGTATCGTTATACTGCGCAAGCGAAGCGACGTTAAGCGTACCCAGAACATTGTTTTTAATAGCTTCCATGGGCGAAATTTCCATAAGCGGAACGTGCTTATGGGCAGCCGCATGAAAGACTATCTGCGGCTTGTATTTTTCAAAAATTTTACTCATCCTGAAATAATCGCGAACGGAACCGATCAAAGTAATAAGATCGAGAGATTCGCCGTATTCCATAGTCAGTTCCTGCTGAATCTCATAAGCATTATTTTCATAAATATCAACAATAATTACCTGCGCAGGATCATATTTTGCTATCTGTCTTACAAGTTCCGATCCGATACTTCCTCCTCCGCCGGTTACCATGCAGCGCTTCCCTTTTATAAAACGCCGTATTTCTTCGTTATTGAATTTTATAGGATCTCTTCCAAGCAGATCTTCAACGTTTATATCGCGAACCTGATTCAAAAATGCGGCAGAACTGCCAAGAATGAGCGATCCTATAAACGGAATTATTTTTATCGGCAGTTTGGTCTTATTGCAGATATCAATTATTTCCTGACGCTTTTCAACGGAAAGAGACGGAATAGCAAGAATAATCTGATCTATTTTATATTCTTCCGCGTATTCCGATATCTTATCGGTAGAGCCGACCACTTTGACTCCGCAAATTTCCATACCCAGCTTTTCGGGATCATTATCAATAATGCAGACAGGTTCGTACGCAGCCGCGCCTTTATCGGCGTCATAAGGCGAGCTGACTGCGTTAAAGATCTCGTTGATAAGAGTCGTGGCAGCCGCGCCTGCTCCGATTATCATCGTGCGTTTTTTATTTATAATATCGGTTCCCATATCATTCATGATTCCTTTTCTTTTTATCTAAGGGTCAGTGTCGCCCCATATTTTTATATATTAATTATACTATTATTTCCTGAAAAAATCAACCTTTATCCGCTTAAGCAACTAACACATTGCTAAAATTCAGCAATTTTAACAATATTTACACGTACTTTACGCTTGTTCTTAACAATATAAGTTCTAAATGCGTTATAATAAAACATCATCAATTGTTTTCAATTTAACAAAACTCGCCATACTGACAAATGGCGAGTTTTTACATAAAATTCGTTAACACGCTCTAAGAGCCTGTTTAATTCACATATTTTATCAATGATTCGGATTTTTCAAGACTCCTGATGCCCGGAACAGCCGCAGCAGCCGCTATAAGAATATTCACCAACGCTGTTATAATTATTGCTCCGCCCAATCCGGCAAAAGATACTTTTCCTCCGTTCGCCTGCATGAATATTACATAAGACGCTGAGGCAAGCATTATTCCCAATGCAGAGGAAAGTGCGGAGAACATAACGCTTTCAAGCATAATAGTTCTTTTCATCTGCTTTCTGGTCATTCCAACGCTTCGCAGCATAAGAAGTTCCTTACTTCGGTTAAGTACTCCCGTATTGATAGAATTCACCATAGAAAGTATTCCGACTGCCCATATCGCGCCCACCAGCGTAAGAACCATCTTTACGACTGCTTTCACAAATTCGCTTAAACCAGTGGAAAACATATAATAATTCTCGGAATTGCCCTCTGCGCCGTATTTTGTTGTGAATTCCATGTACATTTTTTCGGCTTCAAGATAATTTTTGCTGCCGTTTACATTTAAACGTACCCATACGTCATTGCAGTATTTCTTTGCCAGTTCTGAGTTGATCGAAGCAATAAAACCATTGTTTGCGCGCTTGTCGCACATAGTGCCGATTATTTTTATTTTATCGCCTCTCTTCGGTTTTGCGTCGAATATGTCGGATTCGTCAAATTTCCAATAGCCCTCTTCATGAGCAGACTGTTCGCCGTTTTCATCTTTCGGACCATATATGGATTGCCTGAAAATAACGCCGTCCAATGCGGAAAATTCTTCAAACGTCATTCCCAGCGGTTCTGCAAGATACTGATCATAATACGCAATATCAACAAAACTTATCAAATCTTGGTAATAATCTGCGTCATAAAACGAAACGCTTTTTATAAATTCCCGAAGTTTTTCGTCGGAGCTGTCCGTATCTTCAGCGCTGAAACCGGGAATAATCGCGCCTTTAACTTCAACCCTTGAAAACAGATCATTATTGCGGAATTCACTGTCGATCTCGTCAACGCACATATTATCATATAATGTTACGGTAAAATCAGCCATGCTGTCTTCCGAGTCAAATTCTCTCATAAATTCTTTGCCTAAATCTAATCCGGCTATCATTATAAAAGTAAACAAATATACGCCGATCGTCATAGTAATTGTTGAAATAAAATACCGGCTCTTGCTTCTCATTATGTTTTTGCCGATATAACGCAGAAAAAATCTCTTCGAACCAAGTTTCAGCCTGGATTTATGACGGCGGACTTTCTTTCTGCTCTTCGGTTTCCCGAAATTCAAAGTCTCCGCAGGCGAAAGCTTGCGCGCTGCCCACATTGCCGACGTGTATGCCGATATGAATATTGCAAGAATGCAGAGAAATACTGATATTGCGGCAATTACGGGATTAATACAGAATTCAAAATCGACAAATCCAACATTTCTCAATGCGGATACGGAAGAATAGCATACCAGATACGCCAGCGCCATTCCCGTCGGAACTGCCGTCATCATATAGAAAACCGCTTCCGTGAACACAAGCGCCGCTGTCTGACCTTTTGATGTTCCAAGAACCCTGAGCAGCCCATACTGGGAACTGCGTTCTTTCGCTGAAATTTCAAAAGCATTGTCGATAACGAATCTTGCCAACAGCCATATAAGCAGCACAATCACGGAAATCAGCGCTATCATTGGGATATAACTTACAATTCCGCTTGAAAGTCTGAATTCCAGTAAAAGAAGATAGTTGTTAAGAACAGGCGGATATAATTCATAGTCGCCTGCCGAAAATCCGAGATCTTCGAAAAGCATATGCAAGCCGTCGTCGATATCAAGATTTTCATTAATTCTCACAAATGTATTCTGAATTCCGCTGGATTCCGCGTCGGAATCCGTTCTAAGCGAATTAAACATCGGAGATATGCCGTTATTCGCGCGTATCAGCATATCATCATTTGTACAGTCGTTAAATCCCGCTATTTTAATAGTATATTCATGAGTTTCGCCGAACATCTCTTCGGTTATCGGAATATCTTTGAATTGTATATCTTTATTATAAATCAGATGAGACGCAAGGGACACACGCGACGCTTTCCTTTTTTCTTCATAATCAAGTTCGTTATACCCTGCGTCGTCGGCGAATACGGAAGAACCCTTCTCCTTCATATTTTCCTCGCGGGCTGACTTTATAATTTCCGAATCCTCGTCGTAAGCGGCATTGACGTTTTTCAGCGTGAACGTTATCGTATCGCCCTCTGAATATCCCATATCTTGCAGCCAACTCGGAACTATATATCCGTCTCCGGCGTCGTAATCAATGTTATTTGTCACACTGTTAGGATTGTAAAGCCCGTATTGACCGCATAGAGAAGCATTTCCAGCCGCTGATTTGTATGTCAGAAATCTTAAGCGGGCAGTATTTTTTCCGTCGGAAAATTCCAGAAAAGAAAACTTGCCGTCAGGTTCAGGTTTATTATTTGACGACTGATAATCAAAATATTCCTGATAAAATGCGCAGTAGTCCGATACGGCGGCATGATCTGCTATAGTTTTTAAAGCCTTGTCCTGATCCCCGCTCTCCATCTGATCTATCCATTCCGTAATATCGGCTTCATACGCTCCGAACTGACGTGTTTCAGAATTTTTCATAGTCTGAACGATACTTCCCAGATATGCTCCAAATGAACATAAGATAAATACCGAAAGGGTAACGCACATGAAAGTAAGAGCCGTTCTTAATTTCTGACGCCTGATGTATTTCAAAGAAAGCGATATAAGATGTTTCATACTCTCACCCCCTATTCGGAAAGAACGCCGTCTGTAATGCGGAATATCCTGTCCGCCTGAGCCGCAATGCTTCCGTCGTGAGTGATAAGGATGAGCGTCTGATTATATTTTTTAATTGAATTTTTAAGTATCGAAATAACTTCGCGGCTGTTTTTGCTGTCGAGATTTCCAGTAGGCTCATCGGCAAGAATTATCGGCGGCTTATGAATAAGGGCGCGGGCAAATGCAACTCGCTGCTGCTGTCCTCCCGATAATTCGTGGGGAAAATTATTTCTCTTTTGGCTAAGTCCCGTAATATTCAGCAGTTCGTCAAGATATTCCATATCGGGGTCGGTATTGTCAAGATTGAGCGGCAGAACGACGTTTTCCTCCACATTCAGAACGGGAATAAGGTTGTACATCTGAAAGATAAATCCTATTTTACGGCGTCGATATGCGGAAAGTTCCGCGTCGCTGCGAGTAGTTATGTCCGTTCCGTCAACGATTATGCTGCCGCCTGTAGGCTTGTCGAGAGAACCGAGACAATTGAGCAGCGTAGTTTTTCCGCTTCCGCTTTCGCCTGTTATCGCGACGAACTCGCCCTCGTGAACCTTAAAACTTACATCGTTCAGAGCAAGCAGAGCGTTGTCTCCTTTGCCGTATTGTTTTGTCAGTTTTTCAACAGTAATGATTACGTTTTCCATATGAATACCTCCGATTTTTGATAATATTATAATCCCGTAATCTTACGTGAAAGTTACAAATTCCGAATTTATTTCAGAAATACAAGTTCAAAACGCGTTCCCTCTCCCTCTTTGGAATAAACAAGAATTTCTCCGTTATGAGCGCGAACTATCTTTTGCGCGATAGACATTCCCAGCCCTGCGCTCTTCATTGTAACGCCGCTCGTTTTTTTGGCAAATCTCTTAAACAGTTTCGGGATATCCTTCTGCGGAATTCCTTTGCCATTATCGCTGACAGCCAGATTTATGGATATTGGATTTTCCGTAAGTTCTATTTTTATTTCGCTGCATCCGGAATGGTCGGCTGAATTTTTAAGTATATTTTCAACAGCTTCGCAAATCCATCCTTTATCGTGCATAAAAAATATATCTGTCGGAATTTCGCATGATACAGCGATATTCTCCTTTCTCAGCAGCGGCAAAATACGCTTGACGGCACGCCTGCACGTATCGTTCAGCAAGCATTTTTCATACCTGTATTCAACAGTATCCATATCGAGCCTTGCAAGTTTAAGCGCCTGTATAACAAGTTCCTCCATTGCGTCAAGATTCAGCTGTATCTCGCTGTCCAGTTCTTCCCGGCATTTCTCGTCAAGCATTTCCGTTTCCGATAAAATATCCGTGTTCAGCCTTACTACGGCTAAAGAAGTTTTTATCTGATGTGAAAAATCCTCAAAAAAATCACGCAGATACGTCTTTTCATCTTCAATTGCAGAGTAGAGATGATTCATGCGTTTTATTAAAATTTCTGCTGATTCAGAAATTCTTCGAACGCAGTCGGAATCATGCCCTTTCAGCTTTATCGCATATCCGAGTTCATTCGCCGCCCTGATACATTCATTTCGCAGTTCCTCAAGTTCTTCATATACGCCAAACAAGCATTCCATTGAATAAAAAAGCCAGACAACCGATGGAATATTCGTCACAATAAGCATAAAAATAAATACGCAGCGGCGTATTGAAAAATAATCATATACGATCTGCGGCGGCATATCGGAATCTATTCCGCGAATATCAAGAACGCTTTCTCCGGCAGCTATATCCTCCTCGGAAGGTTCTTTTAATATATCTCCTCCTCCCGCCGCCGACAGATAAATTTTCAGCTGCTCTTTTGAAATATATCCGGCAGCTTTTACGGATACGAATGCGCTGAATATCACGGAGACCGCAAGCATTATCAAAAACATCAGCACGAGGCGCTTCGGGGAGCGATTGCTTATAAATTTGTCTGATCTGTCCATTTATAGCCCAATCCCCTTTTTGTTACGATCTGTCCGAATCCGTATTTTTTCAATTTCTCACGAAGCCGGCTTATATTGACCGAAAGCGTATTGTCGTTGACAAATATTCCCTTGCAGTCCCATAAATAATCGAGAATTTGTTCACGCGTAAGATAATGACCGCGATTCGATATAAGATAATCGAGAAGTTTGCTTTCTACAGCAGTAAGTTCAGCTTCCAGAAGTTCCGAAGCCTTCGGAGTTTCAGGCGATCGACGCAGATTCGCACGAATCCTCGAAAGCAATTCGCGAAGTCTGAACGGCTTTGTGATATAATCATCGCCGCCGATGTCAAGTCCCTCAACTATATCGGCTTCGTCGTCGCATGAAGTCAGAAAAATTATGGGAGTATTTATTCTTTTCCGCAGCCGCCTGCATAATTCCATGCCGTTTTCATCGCCAAGCATAACGTCCAGTACGAGAAGATCGGCAAGATCGGCTGATTTCTCAGCGTCATGCACATTATAGGTTCTTATGACCTTATACCCTTCGGATTCAAGGACGAGAGATATATTTTTGTTAAATGTTTCATCATCTTCTAATAATAAAATAGTACTCATTATCTTACTCCTGATTATTTGTTATAATTTCTTAAATTATATCATACGTTTAAATTATTGTCAAGAAATCAATTCATTTGCTTGACAAATTTAGTAAAAAATGATATAATATTACTTATAATTTACAAATACATTTTAAGGGGTAAATATAGTGAAAATCTTTTTCAGAATCTGGAGCATTATTCTTATGATCGCAACAGCTTATCCGGCAACAATTCTTTTCCTGAAAGCCTTTGGTTTCGGCTCGCTTTCCGGAAATATCGGAATTACAAGCGAACTGGGTATTCTGGTTGCTTCTTTCTCACTGACATGGATGGTGACAACTGCCATTGCGGTAATATCAGGATTTAAAGAACGTTATGGAATGTGTTCTGTAATCGCGCTTGCTGCCCTTATAATTGACCTTGCTTTAATGTTTGTCACTCATAATATAATATTTGCAATTATAGAAATCATCATGATCGCAGTGTATATTATCTTTGCAGCAATCCTAAAGAAAAAAATTTGAAAAGAGATTAAATTATGAGTTTATTTGACAAATTTAAGAAAAATAACGATCCATTAAAACAAGATCTGTCTGAAAAAGCTGATCGTCCGGGAAAGATCTTTATTATTCATCTCTTAATGGAAGAAATGTGCGAAATGCCTGATAAAGAATTCATGTGCCGAATTATGGAAAAACATCTGGGAAAAATCGAATGCTTTGCACACGATAATAAAACGGCAGGTTTCGCGCCATTGAAATATTCTGTTCATTTTGAAAAAGAAAATAAAGATATTCCGCCGCAGTTAATGATAACAGGCTGCTTTAAAGAAGAGAAACCTGTGATGGACGAAATCGCAAGAAGTCAGACATGGGATTGCCCGCAAAGCGATGAAATATTAAGCAATTGCAAATACAGAGTTGTCGCAACGGATATGTTGGCAGCAGGACTTTACTACAAAGACAGGGCTGAAATGCTGGTGAATTACATCGAAGCGCTTGTGGAAATTTTCCCCTCCTGCAAAGCTGTTATTTTCGACAATTCAAAGAAAATGTTCACGAGAGAACAGATAATAAACTGCACCGTTCCCAAGGAAAATCGTTTTATATATTACGCGGTCAACGTGAGATTTTTCAATATCGAAGGCACGGACGATATGCTTATCGATACGCTGGGTATGAGTACGCTGTTTCTGCCCGATCTGCAATATCATTTTCATGATGTTGATCCCAACAATATTGTAAATCACGCATATAATGTGCTTACTTATATTTATGAGAACGAAAATCCGATAAATTCAGGCGATCATATTGACGGAATAAAAGACGGTCAGATGAACGCGGAAGTTCAATGGCAGATTCAGTATGAAAATTCGCTGATTCAGCCTGTAAGAGAAGTTCTGGATATAAATATGAGCGAATTTGCGTCGGGCAGCAGATGATAAAGAGGATATCAAATGTATATAATCAATCAAAATATAGACGGTGGAAAAGCATTTGACTGGGGAAAAACATCTTCCAACTATGCAAAATTCCGCGATATCTATCCACGTGAATTTTATCAGAAAATTATAGACAGGCAGTTATGCATAAACGGTCAATCGATTCTTGATCTCGGAACAGGTACGGGAGTTCTACCCAGAAATATGTATAAATACGGCGCAAAATGGAGCGCGACGGATATTTCGGAAGAGCAGATCGAACAAGCAAAACTCCTTTCGAAAGGCATGAATATAGATTATTATGTCTCTTCAACAGAGAATATAAATTTTCCGAATAATTCTTTTGACGTAATTACAGCTTGCCAATGTTTTTGGTATTTTGATCATAAAACAGTTATGCCTAAGCTATATCGTATGCTTAAAACAAACGGAAAACTCCTGCTTTTATTCATGGCATGGCTGCCGTTTGAAGATGAAATCGCGGGCGCAAGTGAAAAACTGGTATTGAAATACAATCCAAATTGGAGCGGCGCGGGAGAAACTATCCATCCTATTGAAGTTCCCGATGATTATAAGGAGAATTTTGATCTTATATATCATGAGGAATTCCCCTTGAAAGTTACGTTTACCCGTGAAAGTTGGAACGGCAGAATGAAAGCTTGCCGCGGAATTGGAGCTTCATTGACGGAAAAAGAAACTGCATTATGGGAACAGGAACATAAAATGCTTCTCAAAAAAATCGCTCCGAATGAATTTGAGATCATGCATTATGCGGCCATTGCCGAACTCAAAATAAAAATATGATAAAATTGATTGGAGGAGAAATTCATGGAACTAATTCTTGCATCAGCTTCGCCGAGAAGACGCGAACTTTTCAAACTTATCACATCCGACTTCAAAGCCGTATCCACCGACGCCGACGAAATTCTTCCTCCCGATATTCCGACGCTTAAAGCTGCCGAGCATCTCGCACGTATAAAAGCTGCCGCCGCGTTGGAGAAATTTCGCGACGACATAGTTATCGGCTGCGATACTACTGTAATTTGCGGCGACACTATTCTGGGGAAGCCTCAAAACAAAGAGCAATGCCGCCAATTTATGAATCTTCTTTCCGATCATACTCATCAGGTGGCGACAGGCTGCTGCATTATGGATAACAGCGGCAGCGTATCGTTTACCTCGGTCACCGACGTTCGATTCCGAAAGCTGTCCGACGAGGAAATCGAAACATACATTTCAACCGACGAACCCTATGACAAAGCAGGCGGATACGGAATCCAAGGCAAAGGCGCGCTTCTTATCGAGGAGATCAAGGGCGACTATTTTACTGTTGTCGGACTTCCCGTATCGCGGCTGAATATGAAGCTTAAAGAGTTTCTGAAAAATAAAGATCTGTCTTTGCGATAGATTTATCAAAGGAGTAAAAATTATGAATTCAACAGCATTTCGCAGCGGAGATATTCTTATCCCGAATGATTCCGTAAATATGGAAAAATGGGCGGTTATCGCCTGCGACCAGTACACGGGCGAGCCTGAATACTGGGACGCAGTTAAGCGCAATGTGGACGGCGCACCCTCTTCTCTGGAACTGATACTTCCCGAAGTTTACCTCGAAAACGATGATGTTGCCCAGCGTATCGAGACTATTCATGACAGCATGGAAAAATATCTGAACGGCGGAATTTTTACCGAATATAAAAACGCCATGATCTATGTTGAGAGAATTCAGAGCAACGGCATAGTCCGCAAGGGTCTTATCGGCGTTATTGATCTTGAAAAGTACGATTTTTCCAAGGGAAGCAGCTCGGAAGTTCGCGCTACCGAGGCTACCGTAATCGAGCGTATTCCTCCGCGAGTTAAAATAAGACAGGGCGCAGCTCTCGAACTGCCGCATATTATGATTCTCATTGACGACCCCGAACAGACCGTTATTGAATCTGTCGATAAAAATAATCTCAAAAAGCTTTATGATACCGGACTTATGCAGAACGGCGGAAGTATCTGCGGATATCTCGTTGACGAATCTGTTCAGGAAAAAATTGATTCCGCTCTTGCAGCTCTTGCCGAGCCTGACGCTTTTAATAAAAAATACGGTCTTGAGAATTCTCATGTACTTCTTTATGCGATGGGCGACGGAAATCATTCTCTTGCAACCGCAAAGGAGTATTACGAGCAGCTTAAAAAGGCTTCCCCCGATAAAGATCTGTCGAATCATCCTGCGCGCTACGCACTTGTTGAAATAGTTAATCTTCACAGCGACGCTCTTAAATTTGAAGCGATATATCGCCTTCTGTACGATGTTGACTGCGATAAGCTGATAGCGGGACTTACCGAAAATCTTGCTCTTTCGGAAGAACCTGCGGAACAGTGGGTGAATATCGTATGCCGCGGTCAGGAGAAAAAGCTGTATATTCATAATCCGTCGTCAAATCTTGCGGTAGGTTCGCTGCAAAATTATCTGGACGGCTACCTCAAAGCAAACGGCGGAAAGATTGACTACATCCACGGCGTTGACAACGTAAAAACTCTTGCCGAAAGGCATAACGGAATCGCGTTTATCCTGCCTGATATGGATAAATCGCAGCTTTTCCCGACCGTAATCAAGGACGGCGCGCTTCCGAGAAAGACTTTCTCAATGGGCCATGCCGACGATAAGCGTTTTTATATTGAGGCTCGCAGAATTTCCGAATAAGAACCCGTTCTCAATTTTATGGAACATAGATTGCCACATACAGATTAGATATTGATTCTATATTCCTATCTTAATTTATACTTTAACATCAACAAAGCCGCGCCGACTGCACCTGCAATGATAATGCCGCCTAATTTCTTTACTTGCGGAACTGCATCAGGATCATCGCGTTTGTCGGAACTCATACACATCTTAGGCGCAAAAACCATAAGAAGCCCTAAAACCGCCATTATCACAACAGCTATAACTCCAATATCCATACCTTTATTACCTCGCTTACATTTATAAGTTGTTAATAATTATATCACAAATCAAACATTATGTCAACAAAAAGCCATAGTACTTCCGACTTAAAATCAGAAGCGCTATGGCTTTAACTTATATATGAATGCTTATATCAAACTCCGCTCTGACCGTAATTCGAGAGAACTCGCGCGGAAGGGTCGTTTACATTGCAGCCCTCCCATTCCTTGTTGGGCATCCAGAAATCGACAACCATTTCGCTGTTTTCGGGATAATATTTCTCGAAGATCTCCCGGTAAAGCAGCGATTCTTTCGTAAAGGGCGCGGCATGAGTATATTTCGCCGATTTTTCCTCAAATTCAGCCTGCGTATACTGCTCCTCCGCATATTCTTTGAGATAATCCACCATCGAATGTCCCACAGCGTCGGAGAATGCGGCTTTCTCGCGGTAAAGTATATCGTTTGGGAGATAATCGCCCTCGAATGCATGGCGAAGAAGATATTTGCCCTTATTATACTTATTTAGCTTAATTTCAGGATCGACAGCCATAACGTATTTTACAAAATCGAGATCGCCGAACGGAACTCTCGCTTCAAGAGAATTTACCGAAATACAGCGGTCTGCACGAAGAACGTCATACATATGAAGTTCTCTCACGCGCTTGACGGATTCCTTCTGGAATTCCTCCGCAGACGGCGCAAAATCCGTATACTTATAGCCGAAAAGCTCGTCGGAAATTTCGCCTGTAAGCAGAACTCGAATATCGGTCCTCTCGTGAATAGCCTTGCAAAGCAGATACATCCCCATACTTGCTCTTATAGTAGTTATGTCGTATGTACCGAGTAATTTAATTACAGTTTCAAGAGAATCCAGAACGTCGTCTTTTGTGATGATAACTTCGGTATGATCGCTGCCGATATAATCCGCGACCTGTTTCGCATATTTCAGATCGATGGCGTCAGTATTCATTCCGATAGCGAAAGTTTTTATGGGCTTATCGCTCTTCTGCTGAGCTATAGCGCATACCAGTGAAGAATCCAATCCGCCCGAAAGGAGAAATCCGACTTTAGCGTCAGCCGCAAGTCTCTTCTCAACGCCTGCAACAAGCTTTTCGCGAATGTTTCCGCACACGGTTTCGATATCGTCGTATATGACCTCATCGACTGCCGTTATATCGCAATAACAGGTGAATTCGCCGTTTTTATAGAAATGTCCCGGAGGAAACGGCATTATCTTTTCGCATACTTTCGTAAGATTTTTCGCTTCGCTTGCAAACGTTATACCGCCCTCCGCAGAATATCCGTAGTAAAGCGGTCTGATTCCTATCGGGTCGCGCGCCGCTATAAATTCATGAGATTCGCAGTCGTAAATTATGCACGCAAACTCCGCGTCCAGCTTCGAAAACATTTCTGTGCCGTATTCCTTATACATGGGCAGAAGAATTTCGCAGTCGCTGTCGCTTTTAAAAGTATAGCCTTTTGCAATCAGTTCATCGCGCTGTTTCAAAAATCCATATATCTCGCCGTTGCACACGACGTAATTTCCATTTAATTCAAAGGGCTGCATTCCCTCTGGAGTCAATCCCATAATGGAAAGCCGCTGAAATCCAAGTACACCGTCGCGCAGATCGATGATTCGGCAATCATCCGGACCTCGCGAAACAGTCGCCTCCAGACCATTCGTTATATATTCCATACCGCCGCTTTTGCCGCAGTATCCCATAATAGTACACATCTTACTTCTCCTCACTCTGCTTATGGATTTTTTCATCAAATTTATTTTTTCCGCTTGCCCCTGATACGTCAACAGGATAATCGCCCGTAAAGCAGCCTTTGCAAAAATCGTCTCTGTCGGCAAGTTTGCAAAGTTTGTCAACAGGCAGATACGCAAGAGTATCCGCGCCTATAGCCTTTGCAATTCCCTCGACCGAATCGTATTTGCCCGCGATAAGATTCTCTTCGCTGTCAATATCAGTTCCGAAATAGCAGGAATGCAAAAACATGGGCGACGATATCCTCACATGAACTTCCGTCGCACCCGCTTCTCTTAAAAGGCGGATTATTCGCGCGCTCGTCGTTCCGCGCACTATGGAATCGTCTATCATAACGACTCGTTTACCGCAAACGCTTTCGCGCACCGCATTCAGCTTGATCTTTACGGCATTTTCGCGCTGATTCTGCTGCGGCTGAATAAAACTTCTGCCGATATATTTATTTTTTATAAAGCCTATGCCATACGGAATTCCGCTTTTATTTGCATAACCCAGCGCGGCGTCAAGTCCGGAATCGGGAACGCCTATGACGATATCGGCGTCAACAGGACTGCTTTCTGCAAGTATCTCCCCTGCTTTTACGCGTGCATGATGAACTGATACTCCCTCTATTATGGAATCAGGACGAGCAAAATAAATATACTCAAAAATGCATATATTACTTTTTTTGCGGACGTGAGTATCTATCGACTGTATGCCGATATCGCTGACAACCACTATTTCCCCTGCTCTTACATCGCGGATATAAACAGCTCCCACGGTTTCAAGTGCGCAGGATTCAGAAGCGATAACATATGCGCCGTCGCGCGTTCTTCCGATGCAAAGCGGACGGAACCCGTCGGGATCGCGGAACGCTATCAGCTTGGTCGCCGTCATAAGAATGCAGGAATACGCGCCCTTTATTTTCGGCATTGCATTTTCGACCGCTTCTTCTGTAGAACCGCATTTCAGCCGCTCGCTGACTATAGCGTAAGTTATGGCTTCGGTATCGGACGTTCCGTGAAATATCGCGCCCGAAAGTTCAAATTCGCGCCGAAGTTCCGCAGCGTTCACGAGATTGCCGTTATGCACAAGAGCAAGATTTCCCTTGACATGACGAATAACAAGCGGCTGGATATTATTCGGATTTTTACCGCCGAAAGTTGAATAGCGAACATGACCGACCGCCATATTTCCCATGCCGAGAGCTTCAAGTTCCTGTTTGCCGAAAACTTCGGAAACAAGACCATCAGCCTTTTTGTGACTTATAACGCCGTCGTCGCATACGGCTATACCGCAGCTCTCCTGACCGCGGTGCTGGAGCGCATATAAACCGAAATAAACGCTGGACGCAACGTCTGAGCGTTTATTTTCGTATATGCCGAAAACGCCGCATTCCTCATGTATTGAATCAAACATCTTATCACCTGAATCAAAAATACTGTTCCGCTATCTTATCTATAATTTCGGAAGCGGCAATTACTTTTTTCTTACGATTTTTCATGGCATATTGTTCAAGATAGGAATGGGCTTCCTCCTCGGTCATATTTCTGTACTGCATAAGCCTGAATTTAGCCTTATCAATTATCCTGATCTCTTCTATCTGTCTTTCAAGTCTGACAGTTTCCTCATACAGCGCGTATGAACGCTTTATTGCAGAACTTACTGCCTTTATCACCTGATACAGAACCTGCCTTGAAAATGGTTTCGAAACAAGTATTATATCGCTTTTATCTGCTCTTGTACTGAGCTTCTCGAAATTTTCGTTCTTGACAAGTACCACGCAGCTTGCGGCGGTAGATTCGGAAGCGTATTCCGCAAGCTCGATTCCCGCTTCATCGACAAGGGGCGAATTTATAAGAACAAGTTCAAACGTCCTCCTGCCGCTGATAATGCTCCTTGCCTGCTGCGCGGAATCAGCCGTTGTAACCTGACAATGAAACATATCTTGGAGAAATGCCGAAAGATTTTCCGCCGCAGAGCTGCTGCTTGAAATTACAATAACATTTTCCAAAGCGCACCTCCGTTACAGACTGTAAAAATATTTTTTCTCCTCATACAGCTCCTTGTCATATTCAGAAGAATATTCTTTCCAATTCGCCTTTGCATCGTTTACGGCAAGCTTTAAAAGCCCCTCATCGATATATCTTTTAAGGAATTCAGACGACTCTGCAATATTGGCGGCTTCGGAAAGATTTTCTGGAAGTTTTTCATAATTGCCGCTGTCGGGAGCGAATTTTTCAGGCAATTCAAAATTCTTCTCAATACCCTCCAATGCGGCGTATATAAGCAGTCCGTATACTATATAAGGATTGCATACGCAGTCGGGAGCGCGAAGAACGACAGGCGCTTCATCAGGAGTTTCGGTATTCAGCTTCATTATCTGCTCCTGCTCGTAATCAGACCACGCAATATACCTCGGAACAGAAAATTCGCCGAAACGCCTGTATGAATTTACAGTTGAATTTGTGAATAAAGCGCAGTCGCGGAGATAATGCATTATTCCCGCCGCCGCTTTATTTACGGCGTCCGCATTATCAGCGGGAGCGTCGCTGTCGAAAAAATCGCTGTCGCGGAACACATTAATGCCGATATGCATTCCGTTGCCGCAGTCGTTGCGTATCGGCTTCGGCATAAAACTTGCATGAATCCCGTGCTGTTCGGCTACGGATTTCACGGCGGATTTAAAGCTGAGAAACGTATCTGCGGCTTTAAGAGCGGAGGAAGCGTTGAAATCTATCTCGTGCTGACCATGACCGTTTTCATGGCGCGAAGATACGGGATGGATTCCCATCTGCTCAAGGGTGAAACATACGTCGCGGCGGAAATTTTCGCCTTTGTCGTCGGGAGCGATATCGCAGTATCCGGCATAATCATGGGGAATTTTAGTCGGTCTGCCGCTTTCGTCATTACGGAACAGCATAAATTCGCTGGAAGTTCCGAATCTGAAACACCAGCCCTTGTCGAGAGCCGCTTTGACCGCGCATTTCAGAAAATATCTGCTGTCGCCCTCAAAATGAGTTCCATCTCCGTATTTGATGTAACAAAACATACGGATAACTCTGCCGTGCTGCGGACGCCACGGAAGAACTTTCATTGTCTGCGCGTCGGGAAAAAGATAAACGTCTCTTCCGCCTGCAACGGAAAATCCGCGTATTTTTTTAGCGGTGATCCTTACGCCGCGTTCAAATGCCGCTGCCATTTCCGACGACAGAACAGATATATTTTTCAGCGCACCCGTTATATCGCAGAATGTCAGCTTAACGAATTTGACGTCGTTTTCATCAATATATTGCAAAACTTCGTTTTCTGTATAAACCATGACAGCCTCCCATTATAAATTTGTATATCCCATAAGATACTCGTCGGCTTCTTTAGCGGCGTCTCTTCCCTCGCGGATAGCGCGTACGACAAGCGACTGACCGATATGCATATCCCCGGCGGCGAACACTTTTTCAACATTCGTACCGAATTTTCCGTTTTCCGTATTCACATTACTTCTGCTGTTAAGTTCAACCCCGAAAGCTTCCGCGACATAACCCTGCGCGCCAAGAAATCCTGCCGCAATAAGGCACAGTTCGCATGGAATAACTTCCTCGCTGCCCTCTGACTCCTTGGGTATCATTCTTCCCGTTTCGCCGTCTTTAACAAATTCAAGTCTTACCGTTTTAACAGCGCAAAGCTTATTTTCCCCGTCTTTGATGAATTCTTTCACGGTCGTGCAGTATCTTCTGGGGTCGCTGCCAAATACCGCCGCCGCCTCTTCCTGACCGTAGTCGTTCTTGCAAACTCTCGGATATTCCGGCCACGGATTGTTTTCGGCTCTTTCATCGGGAAGCTTCGGCATCATTTCAAGCTGCACAACAGAAGAGCAGCCGTGTCTCACGCAGGTTCCCACGCAGTCGTTTCCGGTATCTCCGCCGCCGATTATAACAACGTTTTTGCCCTCCGCCGATATATATTTATCGTCGGCAAGCGCGGAATCGAGCAGACTTTTCGTAGTTGCTTTGAGAAAATCCACGGCAAAGTAAATGCCCTCCGCGTCTCTGCCGTCAGCCTTGATATCGCGCGGATTTGAAGAACCGCAGGCAAGAATTACAGCGTCCGACTTGCTGAGTATCTCGTTTGCGGAAACGTTATGACCAACATCCGCATTCGTAACGAATTTTACGCCCTCCGCTTTCATTATCTCAACTCGGCGTGCGATAACGGATTTTTCCAGCTTCATATTGGGAATTCCGTACATCAGCAAACCGCCGACTCTGTCAGAACGCTCGTAGACGGTAACTACGTGACCGCGCTTATTAAGTGTATCCGCAGCCGCAAGCCCGGCAGGTCCCGAACCTATTACTGAAACGTGTTTTCCGCTTCTGACCTTGGGAATTTCAGGCTTGATAAGTCCGTTTTCAAATCCGAATTCAATAATCGCGTTTTCATTTTCCTTAACGGTAACTGCATCGCCGTTAAGACCGCAGGTACACGCTTTTTCGCATAATGCCGGGCATACTCTCGACGTGAATTCAGGGAAATTATTGGTCATGAGCAGACGTTTGAGCGCCTGCTCCTTATGATCGTGATAAAGAAGATCGTTCCACTCTGGTATCAGATTATTAAGCGGACAGCCTGAGATCATACCGTGAATCGGCTTGCCGTTCTGACAAAAAGGCACTCCGCAGTTCATACAGCGCGCCGCCTGCGCCTTTCTGCACTCATCCGAAAGCGGCTGATGAAATTCATTGTAATTTTTTATACGCTCCAGCGGCTGATCTGCCGCATTGTCGCTTCTGTCAAAATCAAGAAATCCTGTAGGCTTTCCCATGACTTATGCCTCCTTCTTACTGATGTAAAACGCTTCGATCTCTGCCTGTTCGCTGCTCATGCCTTTTTCCTCAAGAGCTACGACCGTACTTTGAATCTTAGCATAGTCATGAGGCATGATCTTTTTGAAGCTGCCAATATATCCTGCAAAATTATCGAGAATTTTCTTAGCCTTTTCGGAATTCGTAGCCTCAAAATGCTCCTGAATGATATTTTTCAGTTCGATAATATCATACTTATTTGTAACGGCTTCAAGAGAAACGAGGGATTTATTTATCTTCATGTACAGATCTCTGCTCTCGTCAAGCACATAGGCGATTCCGCCCGACATACCCGCGGCGAAATTTTTGCCCGTAGTTCCGAGAATAACGGCGCGTCCGCCCGTCATGTATTCGCAGCCGTGATCGCCTACGCCCTCGCATACTGCTATCGCGCCCGAATTTCTTACGCAGAAACGTTCGCCCGCGATTCCGTTGATAAACGCCTTTCCGCTTGTTGCGCCGTACAATGCAACGTTGCCCGCGATTATATTTTCTTCGGCTTTAAATCCCGAACCCTTTGGCGGATACAGAACAAGCTTACCGCCCGAAAGACCCTTTCCGAAGTAGTCGTTGCTGTCGCCGATAAGTTCAAGCGTAAGACCTTTCGGGATGAACGCTCCGAAACTCTGTCCGCCGCTGCCATTGCATTTAACAGTGAACGTATCGTCGTCAAGGGCGTTATCTCCCCATTTTTTAGTAATCTCCGCACCAAACAGCGTTCCAAGCGCGCGGTCTGTATTTTTAACGTTTATCTCAATAGTTTTCTTAGTTTTATTTCTAAGAGCCGAGCTGAACTTTTTCAGAATCACAGTTTCATCTACCGTTTTTTCGAGTTCGAAATCGTAAATATCCTCGCTCTTGAAATAATTTCCGACGCCGTTATTTTCAACTGAATTACAAAGAATCTCGGAAAAATCTATATTACCGCTTTCTGATCTCTTATAAAGCAGATCGGTACGCCCGATAAGTTCGTTGACGGTTCTTACGCCGAGTTTAGCCATATATTCGCGAAGTTCCTGAGCAACGAAATGCATGAAATTGATAACGTATTCGGGCTTGCCGCGGAAACGCTTTCTGAGTTCGGGATTCTGAGTAGCGATTCCCATGGGGCAGGTATCGAGATTGCAGACTCTCATCATAACGCAGCCCATAGTTACCAGCGGAGCAGTCGCAAAACCGTATTCCTCCGCGCCGAGAAGAGCGGCTACCAGAACATCTCTTCCCGTCATGAGCTTTCCGTCCGTCTCGATCATAACTCTTGTGCGAAGTCCGTTCATCTTCAACGACTGGTGAGCCTCCGCAAGACCGATCTCCCACGGCAGACCCGCATTATAGATTGAACTTCCCGGAGCTGCACCCGTGCCTCCGTCGTATCCGGATATAAGAATTACCTGCGCGCCCGCTTTGGCAACTCCTGCCGCAACCGTTCCTACGCCTGCTTCTGATACAAGCTTAACGGAAATACGCGCGTCCTTGTTGGAATTTTTCAGATCGTAAATGAGCTGAGCAAGATCTTCGATAGAATAAATATCATGATGAGGCGGCGGAGAAATAAGACCTACGCCTGCCGTAGAATGACGGGTTTTGGCTATCCACGGGTAAACCTTTCCGCTGGGCAGGTGACCGCCCTCGCCGGGTTTCGCACCTTGAGCCATTTTTATCTGTATTTCCTTTGCGGATACGAGATATTCGCTTGTAACGCCGAATCTTCCCGACGCTACCTGCTTGATAGCGGAGCATTTGTCGGATTTCAGCCTTTCGGGAGCTTCGCCGCCCTCGCCGGAATTCGACTTGCCGCCTATTTTATTCATCGCCATTGCCATGCACTCGTGAGCCTCCTGCGATATCGAGCCGTAGGACATTGCTCCCGTTTTAAATCTATGGCAAATGCTTTCTACAGATTCCACTTCGTCGATCGGGATTCCGCCGTTTTCGTCGAATTTGAATCCGAGAAGACTTCTAAGCGTCAATTCATTGTCCTCGCGATTGATTGCCGCTGAATATTCTTTATAAGTCTCATAATCTCCCGTCTGGGCAGCCTGCTGCAAAAGGTGGATAGTTTCGGGAGTATAAAGATGCTCGCTCTTATTCGAACGAAGCTTATGATTTCCGCGGCTTGCAAGTTCCGCGCTGACATTGAGTCCGAGAGGATCGAACGCTCCGTTATGGAGTTTTTCAGTTCTGCGGCTGATATCTTCAAGAGTTATGCCGCCTATTCTGCTGACAGTGCCGCGGAAATATTTATTTACGACCGATTCCGAAATACCTACGGCTTCGAAAAGTTTTGAACCCTGATATGACTGAATCGTTGAAATTCCCATTTTTGATGCAATTTTAACTATTCCGTGAAGAACTGCGCTGTTATAGTCGGCTTCCGCCGCATAGAAATCCTTATCGAGCATTCCGCTGTCGATAAGATCGCGGATAGTAGCCTGCGCAAGATACGGATTTACAGCACAGGCTCCGTAACCGAGCAGCGCCGCAAAATGATGAACCTCTCTCGGCTCGGCGCTTTCAAGGATAATAGCAACGGCAGTACGCTTTTTAGTCGATACAAGATGCTGCTGAAGAGCCGCTACTGCCAGAAGCGACGGTATTGCCGCGCGATATTCGTCAACGTCTCTGTCGGAAAGAATAAGAATGTTCGCGCCGTCCCTGTAAGCCTTATCAGCGTCGATGAATACGCGCTCTATCGCTCTTTCGAGAGACGTGCCTATATAATAAGTTATCGGGATAACCGCAGTTTTAAGTCCGTCGACTTTCATGCTCTTGATCTTGAGCATATCCGTACTTGTGAGAATTGGATTTTCAACTTTAAGCACATGGCAGTTTTCGGGCTTTTCTTCGAGTATATTTCCGTCCTCTCCGATATAAGTGCTTGTATCGGTAACTATTTCCTCGCGGATAGCGTCGAAAGGCGGATTCGTTACCTGCGCGAAAAGCTGCCTGAAATAATTGAAAAGCGGCGGATCTTCACCGTCGAGAGGCGGCAGCGGAATATCCGAACCCATGGAAGCTATCGGTTCTGCGCCGTTTTCAGCCATGGGAAGAATGCTTCCCTTTATATCCTCATAGCTGTAGCCGAACGCTTTCTGAAGCTTTTCAAGTTCTTCATGAGTATAGCTGCGAACGCCTTTATTCGGAATATGAAGTTCGTGAAGCTTAACAAGATTGCTGTCCAGCCATTCGCCGTAAGGCTGACGGGACGCATAATAACTCTTTATCTCGTCGTCGTCGATAAGTCTCTTGCGCTTTGTATCGGCAAGCAGCATTTTTCCGGGACGGAGACGATCTTTCTTGATTATCATTTCGGGAGCAACGTCGATACAGCCTGTTTCGGAGGAAAGAATAAGGAATCCGTCGGCAGTAAGGCAGTAACGCGACGGTCTCAGACCGTTTCTGTCGAGAACAGCTCCCATTACGTCGCCGTCGGAGAAAAGTATTGAAGCAGGACCGTCCCACGGCTCCATCATTGTTGCATAATACTGATAAAAATCATGCTTTTCCTGCGAGATCGTGCGATTGTTTTTCCACGGTTCGGGAATGGTGATCATCACGGCAAGAGGAAGCGGCATACCCGACATTACCATGAATTCCAGAGCATTGTCAAGCCGCGCGGAATCCGAACCGCTGGCGTTTATTGCAGGGAGAATCTTATTCATGTCATCCCCGAAAGCCTCGCAGTGAACGGTCTCCTCCCGTGCAAGCATCTTATCGGCGTTTCCCGTGATCGTATTTATCTCGCCGTTGTGAACGATAAGTCTGTTGGGGTGAGCTTTCTGCCAGCTCGGCTGCGTATTCGTCGAAAAACGGCTGTGTACCATTGCAATAGCCGATACAAAATCTTCATTCTGAAGATCGCTGTAAAACTTTCTGAGTTCGTCGACCAGAAACATACCTTTATATACAATAGTACGGCTCGACAATGAGCATACGTATGTATTTTCATTTGCCTGTTCAAATATACGTCTTGCAATATAGAGCTTGCGGTCAAATTCAAGACCCTTTGCGCACGACGTAGGACGCTTTACAAATCCCTGCATGATAAATGGCATATTATCGACGGCTTTCTGACCGAGAACAGACGGATCAGAGGGAACGTTTCTCCAGCCGAGAAACTCCATTCCCTGCTTTTTCAGAATGATCTCAAACATTTTCTTAGCCTGATTGCGCTTTAATTCGCTTTGTGGGAAGAAAAACATTCCTATTCCGAAATCTCCCTCTTCGCCCACGTCAAATCCCAGTTTATCAGCCTCCGCCTTAAAAAATCCATAGGGAATCTGCGAAAGGATTCCAACGCCGTCTCCTGTTTTTCCTTCAGCGTCTTTACCTGCACGATGTTCAAGCTTTTCAACGATGGTGAGAGCGTCCTCGACAACGCGCCTTGATCTTTCACCATTGATGTTGACTACGGCTCCGATACCGCAGTTGTCGTGTTCAAACTGCGGACGGTAAAGTCCCTGCCGCTGAAAAGGAGCTTCAACTTTGAAATTATCTCTGAAATCTGCCATAATTAGTCACATCCTTTATAAAATTGGATAATATTGCCGTATGCTCTCCCCGTTCGACCCCATTGTCAAATCTGAAATACAGCAAAAAAATAAAGGACATCCGCAAACAGACACTTAGCCTGTTGGGAACGTCCTTGTTCTAAATTATTTTATCATACTTTTGCACGATTGTCAATAGTCAAATCGCTTTTTTTGACTATTGCATAAAATTTCATTCTGTTTTCGATTTTATATATGCAAAACATAAAAACTCAAATTTTTTCAAAAAAGGGGTTGACAAATTTGAAACGAGGGAGTATAATAGCATTGTAAACAGCAAGGGCGCTGCGGAATAGTCGATAACTATTCTGTAGTGCCTTTTATTTTATGCGCATATCATATTATACACAATGGGGTGTATGATCTTTCGGAGAAATACCGAAAGATCGTATACCCTTTTTCAGTTCTTAGAACCTGTCTTCACAAGGTTTGTGTGCGGATTTTCGAGCATAATTTTGTCGAGTGCAAGGAAAAAATTCGCAGACATACTGACGCACCACGGGCGTTTCCTACGGTCATATGACAAGGATTTTTGACGCAGTAATCGGCAAAATTTGCCGAAAAGACGTGCACTATAGCTTGTTAAGACAGGTTCTTAAAACTTGCTGTGGATTTCGCTCACCGTGGTGGGCAAGGGAGGTAACATTATGACTTATTTAACTCAGGCAGCTGCCGAAATATCGCAAGAGATAGTCGATCTCGTCGAAAGCGCCGCAAACAGTAAAGTATTCGGCGTATGGTTTCTGATCGCAGTTTCTCTGGTATTCTTTATGCAGGCAGGATTTGCAATGGTAGAAACAGGCTTCACCAGAGCCAAGAACGCCGGCAACATTATAATGAAAAACCTTATGGACTTCTGTATCGGTACAGCAATGTTCATTCTCATAGGATTCGGACTTCTCCTCGGCGAGGACGCTTTCGGACTGATCGGAAAACCCGGATTCGATATTTTTACATCATATGACAATTTCGATTTTTCAAACTTCGTATTCAACCTCGTTTTCTGCGCCACAACAGCTACTATAGTTTCCGGCGCAATGGCTGAAAGAACAAAGTTTATTTCATATTGTATCTACTCAGGCGTTATAAGCGCGCTCATTTACCCGATTGAAGCGCACTGGATATGGAACAGCGACGGATGGCTTTATCAGATGGGATTCCACGATCTTTCAGGTTCATGCGCTATCCACATGGTAGGCGGTATTTCAGCTCTCGTGGGCGCGGCTATCCTCGGTCCGAGAATCGGCAAATTCACTAAAGGTTCTGACGGAAAGATCAAAGTCAACGCTATCCCCGGTCACAACCTGACTATCGGCGCACTGGGCGTATTTATCCTCTGGTTCGGCTGGTACGGATTCAACCCTGCGGCTTCGCAGTCGGTTGAAATGCTCGGCTCTATCTTCCTTACAACAACTATCGCTCCCGCTATCGCAACCGTTGTCTGCATGATATTCACATGGATAAAATACGGCAAGCCGGATGTTTCAATGTGCCTTAACGCTTCTCTGGCAGGTCTTGTCGGAATCACGGCAGGCTGCGACGTTATGGACGCTTTCGGTGCAATAATGGTAGGCGTCGTTTCGGGACTCCTCGTATGCTTCGGCGTATGGTTCCTCGATTATGTACTCCACATCGACGACCCCGTCGGCGCAGTAGCAGTTCACATGATGAACGGTCTCTGGGGTACTATCGCAGTCGGACTTTTCGCAACAGACTCCGCTCCCGGATTTGCGATCGCTCAGGCAGGCGGCGCAAGCGGCATTGCAGGAAACGGACTTTTCTACGGCGGCGGATTCGAACTTCTCGGCAAACAGCTTCTCGGCGTACTTGCAGTAGGCGCATGGACTGCTGTTACTATTGCGATCGTATTCTTCATTATCAAGAAAACTATCGGTCTCCGCGCTTCGGAACAGGAAGAAATTCTCGGACTGGACGTTACAGAGCATGGTCTTATTAGTTCTTATGCGGACTTTGCTCCTTCAATGGGCGATATTTCGATGCACGGCTACACCAAGGACGACGCAAAGAGCGTTGAAAAGGTTACTCCGGCAGTTCCCGTTAACGAGGCTGTTGAGGTCAAGAATTACTCAGTTCCCACTGTTGACGGCAAGCCGAAGATGACAAAGGTAGTTGCAATTTTCAAACAGCAGAAGCTTCAGGATTTCATTCAGGCTATGGAAGCAATCAAGATCACAGGTATTACAGTTACAAACGTACTTGGATGCGGAATGCAGAAAGGTCAGCAGAAATACTACCGCGGTACTCGTATCGAAATGAACCTGCTCCCAAAGATCAAGGCGGAGATCGCTATATGCGCCGTGCCTGTTGACAGAGTTATAGATTCCGCAAGAGCAGCCCTTTATACAGGCAACTACGGCGACGGCAAGCTCTTTATCTACGATATTGAGAATGTTGTCAAGATCCGTACAGGCGAAGAAGATTATGCCGCTTTGCAGGATACCGAGGACGAAAATAAAGTTCTCATGGGCGCGGAAAAATAAAGTTTTTAATCGGGACAATGCGGCGAATTGAAAATTTGAACCTAACAGGCTCTAAAATAAATTCTCCCTCAATTCGCCGCTGTCTTGATTAAGATAAATATTGTTAATTAATGGAGAAAAGCAGATGTCAGCAAAGTATATTTTTGTGACAGGCGGAGTCGTTTCAGGACTCGGCAAAGGTATTACGGCAGCTTCTCTCGGAAGACTGCTGAAGCAGCGCGGCTACAAAGTTACCATTCAGAAATTCGACCCCTACATCAACGTCGATCCCGGTACTATGTCGCCCTATCAGCACGGCGAGGTATTCGTTACCGACGACGGCGCGGAAACCGATCTCGATCTCGGTCATTACGAGCGTTTCGTAGATGAGAATCTCACCGTAAATTCCAACGTTACAACAGGCAGAGTTTACCGCAACGTAATCGAAAAGGAACGCCGCGGCGATTATCTCGGAGCGACCGTGCAGGTAATCCCCCATATCACCAACGAGATAAAAAACAAAGTCTACAGCGCGGCAAAGGACGCGAACGCCGACGTAGTTATTACTGAAATAGGCGGAACGGTGGGAGATATCGAATCCACTCCCTTTCTTGAAGCGATTCGTCAGGTCGGCACGGAACAGGGGCGTAATAATGTAGCCTACATACACGTTACTCTTGTACCGTATATCGCAGGCTCGGAGGAATTGAAATCAAAACCCACGCAGCATTCAACAAAAGAACTTCTTTCGATAGGTATTCAGCCCGACATTATCGTATGCCGAAGCGAAATGCCTATCCCCGAAGATATGCAGGCAAAGATCGCGCTTTTCTGCAATATCAGAAAAGACGACGTAATACAGAATCTTACTGCGCCGTCGCTTTACGAAGTTCCGCTGTGGCTTGAAAAGGAAGGGCTTGCCGAATCGGTATGCGATCACCTCGGTCTGGAAAAGCGCACCCCTGATCTTGCGGAATGGACGGAAATGGTAAAGCGAGCCGAAAATGCAGATAAAAAAGTCGTGATAGGACTTGTCGGCAAATACGTCGAGCTTCATGACGCTTATCTTTCGGTTGCAGAGGCTCTTCGTCACGGCGGTATCGTCAACGACGCAGCCGTTGATATAAGATGGATAGATTCGGAAGAGATCACTCCTGAAAACGTCGGCAGCAAGCTTAAAGAATGCGAGGGAATAATCGTACCCGGAGGATTCGGAAAGCGCGGCATCGAGGGCATGATAGAGGCTATCAGATACGCAAGAGAAAACCGCGTTCCATTCTTCGGCATATGTCTCGGAATGCAGATGGCTGTCACGGAATTCGCAAGAAACGCCGCAGGTATCACCGACGCAAATTCTGCGGAATTCAGCGATACTCCCGATCCCGTTATCCATATAATGGAAGATCAGAAGAACGTTTCCGAAAAAGGCGGAACGATGCGTCTCGGACTTTATCCGTGCAAGCTCGCTCCCGATTCAAAATGCCGCGAAATTTACGGCGAAGAACTTATTTACGAACGCCACCGCCACCGTTATGAATTCAACAACGCATACCGAAGCATACTTGCTCGCGGCGGTATGAAAATGTCGGGGCTTTCACCTGACGAAAGGCTTGTGGAAATAGTTGAACTTCCCGATCATCCTTGGTTTGTGGGAGTTCAGTTCCACCCCGAATTCAAATCAAGACCTAATAAGCCGCACAAGCTTTTTGCGGATTTTATAAAGGCTTCAATGAAATAATTGCAATGATAATGAGGAGAAATTATTATGGAAAAGATTACTGATTACTTTGGTTCAATGGTATTCGACGACAGAGTTATGAAAGCTCGTCTGCCCGAAAAGGTTTATAAAAGTCTTAAGGAAACTATTGATAAGGGTACTCCCCTCGACGCATCCGTTGCGGATTCTGTTGCGGCTGCAATGAAAGACTGGGCTATCGAGCATGGCTGTACTCATTACACTCACTGGTTTCAGCCTCTTACGGGTCTGACGGCTGAAAAGCACGACAGCTTTATCACGCCTGCTCCCGACGGAAGAGTTATCATGGAATTTTCCGGTAAAGAACTCGTTAAGGGCGAACCCGACGCTTCATCGTTCCCCTCCGGCGGACTTCGCGCTACTTTCGAAGCAAGAGGCTATACGGCTTGGGATCCCACTTCATACGCGTTTATCAAGGACGGCACGCTCTACATTCCCACTGCATTCTGTTCATACACGGGCGAGGCTCTTGATAAGAAAGTTCCCCTGCTCCGTTCCATGGACGCTATCAACAAGCAGGCTCTCCGCATTCTGAAACTTTTCGGAAACGACAAGGTGCAGGTTGTCAAGACTTCAGTAGGTCCTGAACAGGAATATTTCCTCGTTCCTGCCGATCTCTATGCGCAGAGAAAAGATCTCATCATGAGCGGACGTACCCTCTTCGGCGCAATGCCTCCCAAGGGTCAGGAACTGGAAGATCATTACTTCGGCTCTATCAAGCAGAAAGTTTCCGAATATATGGCTGATCTCGACAAGGAATTGTGGAAACTCGGAATCCTTGCCAAGACCAAGCATAACGAAGTTGCTCCCGCTCAGCACGAACTTGCTCCGATCTACAGCACAACGAATATCGCTACAGACCATAACCAGCTTACCATGGAAGTTATGCAGAAAGTTGCGAAGAAGCACGGTCTTGTCTGCCTGCTTCATGAAAAGCCTTTCGCAGGCGTAAACGGTTCGGGCAAGCACAATAACTGGTCAATCTCCACTGATACGGGAGTAAATCTCCTTTCGCCCGGCGATACTCCTCATGATAACGCGCAGTTCCTGCTGTTCCTTGCCGCCGTAATAAAGGCTGTCGACGATTATCAGGATCTTCTCCGACTTTCGGTTGCAACGGCAGGAAACGATCATCGTCTCGGCGCAAATGAAGCTCCTCCGGCTGTTATCTCGATCTTCCTCGGCGACGAGCTTACCGCCGTTCTTGACGCTATCGAAAAGGATATTCCTTACGACGGAACTAAAAAGGAAAGAATGCAGCTTGGCGTTGACGTTCTTCCGAAATTCCGCAAGGATACCACTGACCGAAACAGAACTTCGCCTTTCGCCTTTACGGGCAATAAATTCGAATTCCGTATGCTGGGTTCATCCAACAGCATTTCATGCGCCAACATTCATCTGAATGCGGCTGTTGCGGAAGTGCTGAAGCAGTTCGCCGACGAACTTGAAAAGGCTGACGATTTCAATACGGCTCTTCACGAACTTATCAGAAGAACGATCAAGGATCACAAGCGTATCATCTTCAACGGCAACGGATATGACGACGCATGGATAGCTGAAGCAGAAAAGCGCGGTCTTATGAATCTCAAAACGACTGCCGACGCAATGCCGCGTATCTGCGATAAGAAAAACGTTGATATGCTCACATCGCACGGTATTTTCACAGAAGCCGAGATCTATTCTCGCCGCGATATCATGCTCGACAACTATGTAAAGGCTGTCAACATCGAGGCTTTGACAATGATCGACATGGCGCGCAAGGAAATTATTCCTGCCGTTACTAAATTTACGGCTGATACCGCTTCCGCTGTTGCTGTCAAGAACGACGTTGTATCGGTAGCCTGCAAATATGAAAAGAGACTTATCACATTGCTTTCCGATCTGATCGACGAAATGGACGAATCTGCTTCCGCTCTTGAAGGCGCGGTTGCCGAACTTAGATCGTATGAGGACGCAGTATCCGCTTCGGAATTTGTGCGCGACAGCATTCTTCCCAAAATGGACGCTCTCCGCGCCGCTGCCGATAAAGCCGAAACTGTTACGGCTGAGGACTACTGGCCGTTCCCGACTTACGACAAGCTCCTCTTCGGCGTTAAATAAGACATCTACTTTTCTCCCCATAAATGCCCTCGTTGATTTTTCAATGGGGGCGTTTTGTATCAGTATAGAAAAAATTAATTTTGCGGTATATAATAAGCTAAATGAAAAATTCACTAAAAATTTTCATTATGCACCAAAAAAATACTTCATTTCATAGAAAATAAAAAAAATCAGAATTCTTCTTGAATTTTTTCGTTAATTGTGCTATAATTCGATTTGGTTCTTCATAAATCTATCACAAAACAGACTTGTGAAGAAAAAAATATAAGGACTCTGTCCGAACGGAGGTATTATTCAATATGTTAGCAGCACAAATTTTTGCTGTCGTCATATTCATTGCGATGTTCCTGATGATCGTTCTGGATAAGATCGAACGGCACTATGTAACTCTTGGATGCGGTCTGCTCACTCTCGTTATCGTTTTCGGTATCTGCATGAGAGACGGAGGCGCGATCTGGAATACTATTGCTGTAAAAAATTTCATAAAGCCCGATTTCTGGTATCAGGTAACGGAAAGCGAAAGCAAGGGTATCAACTGGGCTACAATCGTCTTTATTGCAGGCATGATGATCATGGTCGAGGGAATGGCAAAAGCCGGCTTCTTCCGCTGGCTTTGCATGAAGATTGCGTTTCTTGTAAAATGCAGAACGATACCGATCTTCATCACATTTATGATCATGTCGGCTGTGCTTTCCATGTTTATCGACAGCATCACGGTAATCATGTTCCTTGCCGCCGTAACTATCGAACTGGCGCAGCTTCTGAAATTCAACCCTATCCCCATGATCCTTTCGGAGATTTTCTGCGCTAATTTAGGAGGCTCTGCAACAATGTGCGGCGATCCGCCCAACATCATCGTCGGCACTTCTCTTGGCTACTCATTCTTTGATTTTCTCACAAATACAGGAGTCTGCGCGGGAATCTGCCTTGTTTTCACTATCCTGTTCTTCTTTTTTGCATTCAAAAAGGAGCTTAAATCCACAAGCGGCGAAGCTGTAGATATTTCAAAACTCCCTGCGCCCTCAACCGCGATAACCAATAAGAAAGATTTCATTATCAGTTCCGTTATCTTCGCACTTGCGGTTATTCTGCTCGTTTCCCATTCCGCAACTCATCTTACCGTTGCAACTATAGGAACGATAATCGCCGTAATCACTCTTGCAGCCGCCGGAAAGGACGCTCTCACACTCCTCAAAAAGGTCGATTACAAAACCCTCGTATTCTTTATCGGTCTGTTTATCGTCGTAGGCGGACTTGAAGAGACCGGAATCCTCGAATACATAGCGGACTTTATCGGCAAGATAAGCGGCGGAAACGCATATGTAATGATTGCTATCATTCTCTGGATATCGGCTATTGCAAGCGCATTTGTTGACAATATTCCTTTCGCGGCAACTATGGTTCCCGTTATTATCAGCCTTGCAAACTCTTCCGGAATTCCCACCAGCACTCTTGCATGGACGCTTTCTATCGGAACGGATATCGGCGGCAGCGCAACTCCTATCGGAGCGTCCGCAAACGTTGTCGGAACGTCGGTTGCAGCTAAAAACGGTTATCCGATCAGCTGGGGAAAATACTGCGCAAAACTTGCCCCTGCAACTATAATCGTACTTGCTATCTCAACCGCATACATTTTCTTCAGATACTTATAACAGGAGGTAAAGTTATGTCACAAATAATTATTTCCGTAGGAAGAGAATTCGGAAGCGGCGGACGCGTTATCGCTGAGGCTCTCGCTAAAAGATTCGATCTGCCTATCTACGACCGTCATCTTATCACTGAAATTGCCAATAAAATGGGCATGACCGCCTCTGAAATCGAAAAACTTGACGAAGCTCCGAAATCACGTCTGACTTCACGCCGCGTACGCGGTTTCAGCAATTCGATAGAGGATAATATTGCAGATATGCAGTTTGATTTTCTTCGCAAAAAGGCTGAAAGCGGCGAATCTTTCGTTGTTGTCGGCAGATGTTCAGAATCGAAACTCCGCGATTTTGACGGACTTGTATCGCTTTTCATAATCGGCGATATGGACGAAAAGATCAAAAGAGTTACAAAACTCTACGAAATGAACGAATCCGAAGCGAAACTTTTTATTGAGAAAAAGGACAAGAAAAGAAAACGCTATCACAATTATCACGTCGGACTTCACTGGGGCGATTCCCGTTTGTACGACCTGACTGTAAACAGCAGCCGTCTCGGTATTGAAAAAACCATTGATTTCCTTGAAGATTATATAAAAGCGCGTATGAATGCTTATAAATAGTATGTAGCTGCTCTGCTTGAAAGCAGAATTTTGAAGCCGTAGTCGGAACGCCCGATTACGGCTTTATTTTATTAGAGCCTGTTTAAAATCTGCTCGAAAATCCGCACGCGCCAAAATTTTAAACAGGCTCTGGAACACGCTCTAATTGTAGATTTTCCGTGAACATTCAAGAATAATCAAGGCAAATTTATATATGGCAACCTCTAAAACGGGGAGCAGTTCGGGGAACATAATTTGCAGTGAAAAATGCCTGTTTTACGCGGTTTTTTGCCGCTTGGGGAACTGGGGAACAAATCCCCCGCATACATACCATATATTTATTTTACTACTGTACTATGCGTTAAATTATCTAACTATAATATATATTTTTATCATACCTATAGACAATGCGCGAATTTGTTCCCCAGTTCCCCAACGTTAATTATTTGCCTATATTACGGGCTTTTTTTAGGGGAACATAGTGTTACTCACTGTTACTCATGTTCCTCATTTATTTTTCCCTGTTCAGCCTGAATTCAACAGAACGCTTGAGGTATTCAAGATAAGCTTCATCACGACACATCGCCTTTCCTGCGTCGTCAGACAGCTTTGCGACAGGACGTCCGTTGACATACTGAAGCTTTATAACGATGTTGAGGGCTTCTTCATCGGTATCATTTGAGCAGAATGTTCCGATGCCAAAAGACGCTTTCGCTCTCCCGCAAAAGTAATCGTTCAGTTTCTGTGCGCGGTCAAAGTCAAGGCTGTCGCTGAACAGAAGAAGCTTTGTTTTGGGATCAATACCGAACTTTTTGTAGTGAGCTATTATCTTTTCTCCCCATTCGTAGGGGTCGCCGCTGTCGTGGCGGACGCCTGTGTAGTTGTTCACCATAGAACGGTTGAAATCCAGCAGGAAAAGATCGGTAGTTATAGTATCTGTAAGAGCTGTGCCGTTATCGCCGTTATACTCGTCATACCAATCTTTCATAGCATAGTAATTGGTGTACGCCAAAGGAATCGAGTCAATTCCCTGATACATCTGTACAAACTCGTGAGCATATGTTCCGACAGGCGTAACATTGTACTTCATTGCAAGATACACGTTTGACGTTCCGACGCAGTTATCGGTTTCGGTACAGAGCCGCTTCACAACAACGTCCTCCCACTCGCGTGACAGTCTTCTGCGGCAGCCGAATTCCGCAAACTTGAAAGTATAAGTTCCGTCGTTCAGAGCCTTTATCTTGGCGTCAAGACGTTTCTCCGCCGATTTTTTCAGCTTTTCATAATCAAACTTCATACGAAAATAGACTTCGTTGACTATCTCAAGCAGGTATATCTCGAACTGCATTGCCGAAAAAAGCGGGCCGTCAACTACTATTTTAAGCTCGCCGTTCTCGTCAAGTTCAGCAGTAACATAATCGCGGACAGGTCGCCAAAGACGTAAAAATTCCACATAGTCGTTCTTGATAAATCGTATAGAGCGGAGGTAATCCAGTTCTTCTTCTGTGAATGTCAGAGTACATAGGCGGTCGATCTGCTCATTGATTTCCTGCGCCATTTCGGGAGTGAAAACTATTCCCTTATTGCGGCATTTGAAGTAATACTGTCCGCAAAGGTCTGTGTGCTTGTGGAAAATCACCTGATTCATATTGAATTTATACAGATCGGTGTCAAGAAGAGATATAATTATCGGTTCGAGTTTCATAGCATTTTCTCCTTACATAATATCTATATGGCAGCTTTTCATAATTTCGACAGCCGCATTGTGCTTTTCCGGAGTTACGCCTGCGCAGCACTTCTCGTCAACGGCAATGGCAGCTTCGGGGAAATTTGCCTTTAGCAAAAGAGCGTTGCTGATAACGCATATATCCGTGCAAAGCCCGATAAGCTCGACTGTAAACTCATCTCCGTCAGCCGCCGTCTTTATTATTTCAGGCAGATCAACAGAGCCGAATGTGTACTTCTCCACCGATGTAAAGCCTTTTTCCGAAAGAGCCGCCAAAATTTCCTTATTGAGCTGCCAGCCACCCGTATCCTTTATGCAGTGCGGAACAGGCAGCTTTTTGCCCTCGGCGGTTTCCATGTAATCGTCAAAGTGAGTATCGAATGTAGCGAAGATATCTCCGTCAAATCCTTTTATCTTCTCCACTGCTGACGGAATTATGGCACGCGCCTGATTTGTTCCGAGCGCGCCGTCAACGAAGTCGTTCTGCATATCGACTACAACAAGATATTTTTTCATATAAATTATCTCCTTTACAGCTTTTTTCTTGTGTACAGCTTAGCGGGACGATGCCCCTCTCCTCTTGCAAATTCGTCTGTTTCCTCCACATATCCGCTGACCATCCGGCGAAAATTTGCCGGCAGTACCGATACGTTCATGATAGTTTCCTGAACTTTCTGGAGTGCGGTAAGCGTGAATTTCTCTGGCAGAAAATCAAATATAGTCTCATAATTTTTCGCTTCATTTCTCAAAACTGTCAGCGCCATGGCTATGATCGCGGCATGATCAAATGCAAGTCCTCCGCTGTCAACGATGCGAAATTCTGTACGTCCGAAACTGGTTTTTTCTTCCGCTAAAACAGCGTTCAGCTCTATATCTTCAAATGCAAGCGTAAGATCGTATATCCCATCATCGCCGCGGTCAAAGCTTATGCTGAACCATTGCGCGTCGGAAGCGTCGTCCATACCAACCTGCTTTACGGATTCCTCGCTGATTATGGAAACATAGGCGTTAGATATTATCCAGCCTCTCGGGTCGCGTCCTGTTTTGCTGAAAACTCCCACCGGCATAAGAGCAGTCGGCATTATGTTGGTTTCCTCGTGAATTTCCCTCAGCGCGCATTCCTCAATAGTTTCCCCCTTTTGCAGAAAACCTCCTGGCAAAGCCCACATATCCTTGAACGGATGTCCGCCTCGTTTGATAAGCAGCAGCCGCAGCTTATTTTCGGGATTTTTACGATAGCTTACCCTGTCTTCAGAGCTTATAATAAAAGCCGCGACGTCAGCCGTTACCGAAGGACGTTCATAGTCTTTAATACTGTAATCGGATAAAAATTCTTTTTCACTGCTCAATATACTTGCCTCCTGTGTTATTTATATTATGATAATAACATAAAATTATTAAGATGTCAAGAGGTTTCCGGAATTTTTTCATAATTTTTTAAAATGAAAAACTCCGCAAAGACAACAGAATCCCTGCGGAGTTTTTCAGAGTTATTTTATGTGAACACGCTCTATGACTTATTTGAAAACAGCCCGGAGTTTAAGCATAACCACATTTCTTTTTGTTATCAAAGCCGATATCAGCCTCCAAATCCAAAAAAGCGGGAGTAAAAACGGAGCTTTATTTAAAATCGGATAATTATTCTTCATAAGATACAGCGGAAGAAAAGCGCTGTAAAGAAAATACCCCGTTCTTCCTCTGGCTTTGACCTGACTGTTTATCAGATTAGACATTGTTCCATATGTCCCACTGTTCAGAACATAGCCGGAAAGCTTTGCCGTTTCAGGGGTTTCTTCTTTTTCGCCAAACCATACTTCGGATAAATCTGTAATCTGATTTCTGAAATTGAGAAGCTTAAGAAGGTCAAGCTTATGGTCAAGGCTGTGCTTATCAAGCTTTTCATAAATATTGTGATTGAGAACATAAATATCCATAACCGAACGGATACCGCTTCCGCCTCTCGAATAATGCTTGTAGAAATGCGCCAAAACATAAATATAAAACTCTTCGTCCATCATTTTATATACAAATTCATAACCGCTTATTTTTTCCGCATTTGTAAAAACGTCATTATAATATTCACTCAGATTTTTAAATGTAATATCGGAAAAAAGCTGTTTGTGAATTTCGATATTCATAACAGGAGATTTGAAATATACGTCGTGATGAGCAGTTCCGATACTTTTACACGCATACCCTAAAGAACGCATTATATTTCCTGCTTTCTGCGCGTTTTCAATATCCGTCAGAATATCTATATCGGACATTGTTCTGAAGTCGGACTGCGGATACAGCTTTTTTAAGAAAAGTCCCTTGACGGGCATACAGCGCACCTGTTCCTTTTCAAAAGCCGCAGTTATTTTATCAAATTCACTTCTCTGCGTAATATCCTTGACAAGCGACTTGTTTTTGATTTCCGTCCATTTTATCCAGAAGTCAGCCTGGGGTTTGTCTTTCAATTTATTGACGCTGTACCAGACCATATTTGATATCATATGCTTGTCTCCCAATCGAAAGATCTCATTCCAAGACAAATTTGCAGGTTTTTCGTCCGGCTGTTCATTTTTCAATGCGCACTTTATCAAATGAATGACATATTTATCTGCCGTCATAATTCCTCCATTTTATCAAAATCAATAATTCTATCGCATATTTTTAATGCAGCTTTTCTATGGGTAACTATAATTACGGTCTTATTCGTCATCATTCTGAGATTTTCCAATAATTTCTGTTCTGTAGCTTGGTCGAGAGCGGATGTTGACTCGTCCAGAAGCAGAACAGGCGAGCCGGAATATATCGCTCTTGCAACGGCTAACCGCTGTATCTGTCCCTCCGAAAGTCCGCAACCCTTTTCACCAATCGGCGTATTGCAGCCCTTATCGAGACATTTTATAAATTCGTCGGCACAAGCAATTTCACAGCTCTTTTTCACTTTTTCCATATCAGGAAGAGCGCCGCTTATAAAGCTTACCGCTTCGGCAATCGTTCCCGACATTAAAAAATTTCCCTGCGGAACATATGCAAACATTGAACGTTCGGCGGCTGTTACGGCAATTTTTTTGTTATCATCCGCAACAAAATTTATTTCGCCGCTGTCGATATCATAAATAGAAATGAGGAGCTTTAACAGAGTGCTTTTTCCGATTCCTGATCTTCCCGTAATTGCGGTAAAACTTCCTTTCTCTATGCAGTGACAGAAATTTTTCATAACTTTCGTGCCGTCCGGATATTGAAAAGAAACGTCCTCAAACTTGATTTCTTTCAGATTCTTATAAAGTTCATCGCGAAACTCCCTGCTGATTTTTTCATCTGTATGGTCTTTTTTCAAAGTTTCAAGTTCCAAAAGTCTTTCTGCCGACGCGAGCATTGAATAATATTTCGGAAGATAACCCGTGACGCCTGCCAAGGGCTGCTGAATCTGATTTACAAGCTGTAATACAGCCGTCAGTGTTCCATAGGAAATTCTGCCGTAAAGTATTCCCGTTCCACACCATATAAGCCCGAAAAAATATCCGCCGTTCATAACAATTCCGAATCCTACATTGCATAAGTTTGAAAACATATTGCGCTTAAGACGTATATTCTGATACGACTTCATTTTATCCGCCGCAATACCGACAGATCTGCTTTCGCCGCCAAAGCATCGTATTACAAGAAGATTCCCGACAGTTTCCTGCAGA
This sequence comes from uncultured Ruminococcus sp., assembly GCA_910576995.1. Classification (GTDB taxonomy): domain Bacteria; phylum Bacillota; class Clostridia; order Oscillospirales; family Ruminococcaceae; genus Ruminococcus. The sequence goes on along the minus strand of CAJTLC010000001.1, from coordinate 6,805 downwards.
TACGAACGCACTTTTCCGTCTGCGGTCTGCACCTGCTTATGAAGCTTTTTCATTGCTTTACGAAAAAGATATGTAACGAAAATCAGCAGAATACCGCCTGTAATAAACACCGAAGCAAACCGTATATCAAGCGTAAAAAGAACAATTGCAGCTCCCGTTGTTTTCACAAGCATTGCCGCTGCATTTGGCATAACAGATGCGATTCCGTCTGCAATAATTACTGTGTCGCTCGTCATTCTGTTTTGCAGTTCTCCCGTATGATAACCTGAAAGTACCGAAAAATCTCTTGTGAGAATCGTTTCATAAGCGCGCCTTTTTAATTTGTTTTCTATTGCGGATTTTGATTTTTCGTCTATTCTTCGGCATACTGCCCGTGCAGATATCTGAAAAAGAATTATTGTTCCAAGAATAAGCGTATATAATCTGAAATCCGATATGCTATGAGAAACTGCGCTGTCGATTACCCTTCTCATGTCGAGGGCGAACAGAACTGCACTTGCGGAAATCATTGAATTTAACACCGTCAGCAAAATTACGCCGTGTATTTCCCTTTTCAGAATAGACAAAAGCCATTTCAGCGCACTGTTATTTTTCATTGAACAACCTCTTTACGATTGATTTTATCCAAAGCTTTTTCCTCCGAATACAAAGAGTTTTCAGATATTTACGATAGTTTTCATCATCAGCCGAAATAAAACTTCCGCCCTTGTAATATCCGCTTGTACAGGCGATTACCCATTCATGCGGAATTACTTCCGTCTTCCATCGGTTGTCTCCGCAGGTAATATAATCTTTTTTCCGAACCTTGATAATTCTATGAAGAACATACTGTCCGTTCGGACGTTTATACAGCGGCAGATCGTACTTTTTCAAAATACCCTCCGCTTTTTCCAGCAAAACTGCATTCTGCCGGTTTTTCAGCATAGGTTCCATGCTGTCGCCGACGGTAATCTGCAATATTCTTCCTGCACGGTCAAGTTCTTTTTCAATGGCGCTTTTACTCATCAAGCAGACCTGTTTTTCTTAGTTTTTCAAGAAAATCATGCACATCTGATTTTGCGGTTTTCTCTGAGACATCGTACTTTTCAAGCAGATCGGAAACAAGATTTTCCTCGGTCGTATCATTCATAAGACGTTCAAAAAGAAAATTTGCTGTGACGTTATTTCTTATCATTCCGTTAAAAGATCTGCTTGCATTTCCGGAGGGAACAGCAATAAATTCTCCGTTTAAATCGTCTGTTATAACTCCGCTTTTTAATTTCATTTTAATTATCCTTTCATAGCGTTATATGCTGTTTCAGCCGCCTCAATATTCATATTGCATTCCAATTTATAAAGGGACGCAGCGTTTAATATTTTATTGAGAAGCTTTAATGTTTTTCTCATTTTAAAAGAATTTTCCGGACGGCAGGTCTGTTGTAAAAGCATCGGATAAGCCGATGATCTCATTATTTTTTCTATATGATTTGATTCGGCACGCGCCAGAATACAGACAGCTTTCAAAGGTACGGCAATATTACTGCTCAAATGATGTTTACCGTCCCATGGAGTTCCATATGCCAAAATGCCATTTTCAGTTATATGCAGAAGCGGCTTATCATCATTTACCATAACCGCGCGCTCACCGAAAAGTTCACGCCAAAGCCGTGTATGCGTAGATTTTCCCGTACCGCTTTTAGCGGTAAACAAATATCCCTCGCCGTCAACTGCGATCAGCGAACCGTGAAACAAAATCGTATCAAATTCAATCATCTGCTCTGCAATTCGGCGGTATACCGCAAGCGTTTCAAGGTAACTATCGGAAAATCCTCCTGCGGAGCGTGCAGATTTTTCACGTTCGGAATCAATATCATTTTGTGAAACTTTAACCGAAAAATCCACGCTTCCGCTATGCTTGTACTCATGGCAGAGCTTATGAACCTCGTCATAAACCGATTCAATTTCAATGACCCTGCCGGCAATTTTATATATTCCCCTCATAGTTCACCCAATAGGCACAAAAGGCAGTTCTATTACTTCTGATTTCGTTTCAGCTGTTGTTTTTTCATCTGCCTGCGCAGTCGCAGCTATATAAGTTTTTGCAGGCGTTTTAGTCGTTGAAACCGGTGAAACGGCAGTTTCTGTTTTAGTATGATCTGGTTTGAGAACGGGCATTCTTGAAACGGCAGTTGTTATATTTTCCTCGTTTGGCTCTGTAACGATAAACTCCTTTTCTTCTCCGGAAGTTTCAGCAGTGTTTGTTGTCACGACAGTTTCTGTTTCTGAATTGCTGTCTGACTCATCTGCTGCATCGGAAGTTTCAATACCTGAGTCCTTTTTACTATGTGAATCGTCGGTGCAGCCAACACAAAGCAATGCAAAAGTCAGGCATAAAATCAGAATCCTTTTCATATTTACTCCTTTTAAAGCTTATGATCATAGATTAAGCACACGTCTTTTCGGCAAATTTGTATGCTCGAAAATTACGTAGATAACAAAATCTTTGATTCTTCTCATCTGCGTATGCTTTAATACCGCATACTCCGCCTATGAACACAAACTCTTATCATTTCAATCTGCATACTCCTGACAGAGCATGACGCCAATTTGAAACAGACGCCGAAAATAGACGGCGTCTGCATTATCTTACATTATCGGAAGTTCATTTTCATCAAGGTCGATACCGCTCGTCGTGATAATGTCCTCGCTCTCGAACTCAATAATTTCCATTTCGGGCTTTACATATTTTTCTTTCATTTGTCTCACCTCAATTCATATAAGCCTGCGCTGACTGACCATACAAATACAATGCCTTCAGCGTATTTTTCAGCGCCTCGTCTGCGGAATCATTATTCAGCACAGTCTGAACGTACGTCATAGGACCGTACTCTATCGTGTAATCGCCTATGGTCGTAATATGCGTATCGAAAAGGCTTCCGGCGGCAATATCTGCAATATCAATGCAGCAGTAATTTCCCTTGCTTCCGCTGAAATTACACTGACTAACATCTGTACCGTCTGCAACCTTAAAATAGTGGCGTAAAGTCGTATTCGATTCAAGAATAAGGCTCGAACCGTAATATGTGACGCCGCTTGGCAATACTCCATTTTCCCGCTTTTCATACCCAGCGAGAATATCTGCGGTTATGTTATCCATTTCGGGAGTAGCCGCAAGAGTTTCTCCTCCAAAATACGCCTTTGCGTAATCTCCGTAATTTGCCATAGCGTTTACAAGATTGATGGTTTTCTCATCAAAATTGGACTGATTTTCAGAAACGCTATCGGCGTACTCTTTAACGGAATACTCGTAAACAGTTCCCTCGCCGTTTGACGTTATCATCTGAGCGGTAATTTTGCTGTCCATTTCTTTTGCCGAAACTTCGCAGGAGAAAACATAGCAACCGTCTTTCGCCTTAGCGTCGCTTACCATAACCTGCGGTTTATCGCCATTTGGCAGCGTAAACTGCATATATGCATTTTCATCTGCAATTACGCTTTCGTCAAGCTCCATAAAGAAGTTTACGCCTATATTGCCCGATAAACTTAAGCTTGCGCCGGAAAGTCTGCCTATTCCGTCCTCGAACATTCCGCAGCTGCTGCATTTTCCGCCTTGGTAATTATGACCCGCAGCCTCAATAACCGTATCTTCAAGTGTTGTTTCGGACGCGCAGGCTTCGTCGCTGAAATATTTTTCACATTCTGAACAATGCCAGTATTCGATGTTTCCGTTCTCAACACACGTCGGAGATTTTGCTTCGGCTTTCGAGATGTTATGCGTTTCATTTTCATCTTTCCCACATGCATGGCAGAAGATTTTATGTGTGCCGTCATTATTGTTAGTATAGGTTTCAACAGAATGGTCGCACTCCTTAACCGTTACCGTGCCGGTCAGCGATGTTTCCCCCAGCTTATCTGTAATGGGTGTATTGCCGTCAAAATAAGCATATCTGGTACTTTCCGTATGTCCTAACAGGTCGCCGAGCGTGACTAATTTGTCATAATAAAGGATTTTAATTGTCCTTATAGTTCCGGCGGTAAGTTGAACGGACTTTACTGCATTGACTCCCAATCCAATATCGTCGCTCGCATTTTGAATTGTTACATTTTCTCCGTTGACATATAACTCTGCTTCTTCTGAATTAACATATACACCACAAAAATTCTTTCCGTTGCCTGTAAAAGTTCCGCCTTCCAGCGTTACAATTCCCATTACATTAAGAGCGTGACTATTATCAGAAATAACCTCGCCTTCGCCTTGTATAGTTACATTTGTCCATCCATAAAACCAAATACCTGGTTCATAGTCGCCTGTTGTGTGTATGGTATGCTGATTTAAGTCCAAAGTACAGTTGATTTTAATTATGAGGGTATCTTCCCTATCAACATTCGTCAAGAGCGTAATGGTTGCACCGTCGTTACTGCTGTCCGCAAATACACTGTCAAGACTGCTCTCGCCCACATAATAGGTAGTGCCGTCATTTTCCATCTTCGCCATAGCTAATGCCTTTGCAGGGCATTTCGCACAAGTAACATTTCCTTCTGTATCCAAAGCAGTATTATAAAAAGTATGCGCACCGCTACATGTCAAGGATATTGTTCCGGCGGAGGTAGATTCAGTAATTGGAGATGTAAGAACAACATCGTCCAGTTTAGCGGTCATATCCTCTGCCACGTTAATAGTTCCTTTTTGATTTCTATAAATAGCATTTTCTCCGCCATAAATTGTACCTCCGTACAAAAAGATGTTCGATTCGTAGTAAGACGATGTTTTTATTCCATATTTATCGCCTGAAATCACCGCACCCGGATAAACATTCAACGTACCCTCCAGGGCATATACACCGTTTTCAACACTTTGTACCGTTCCGTAAATATTAACAGAACTATTGTCGTTAAAACTAATCCCATATTCTCCTTTATCAGACTTTATAACAGCGCCGCTCTCCACAGTCAGCACAGCAGGGGAACTACCACCCAAAGTTATAGTCGTGGAAAAATATGTCGTATTCGTCACTGTACCATTTTTTACGGTAAGACTTCCACCAATCATACCTATGGTATAAACATCTCTACCTGTAAGGGTATATCCACCGCAGTCAAGAGTAATGTCACTGTTCTTATTAACTAAAAGTTTTGTAGAACCGATATCCGCATCCTGCAACAGAGTAACATAAGCAGTGTTGCCCTTTGCCGCATCCCATGCTGCGGTAATATCCGCATAATAGTTAATTATACCGTCAATGGTCACACTTACCACGTCTGTAGCTTGTTTTTCAGCATGACCTGTTTCCTCTGCGATTGCTGTTATTCCTCCGAAATAAGGTATCTTTTCGGGCAGTACCGCTGTAGTTGTAAAGAACATCGCCGCCGCAGAAATCGCAGCAAGAATTTGCTTGAATTTTCTTTTCATGTGTTACCTCCATTTTTAATTTAATATAAAAATACCCGAAAAAGCTATAAACCTATGTCTACAGCCCTTTCGAGTATGATTTACCATTATTATATTTAAGTATTTTTGCGCATGAAAAATGAACAGAACTATTCTGTCTGTCTGTCTGTCTGTCTGTCTGTCTGTCTGTCTGTCTGTCTGTCTGTCTGTCTGTCTG
>CAJTLC010000001.1:0-1124 GCA_910576995.1 uncultured Ruminococcus sp. | reverse complement strand
GAATTGTACGACATTTTCATACGCTTGTCAACCCCTTTTGTAAATTTTCATAAAACTTTCATATTACTATTTTAACATAAATATTGATTCTTGTCAAGTAAATTGTCGTAAAAGTCTATGCAGATACTGGAATATATATAAATGATAGTTCAGAATGTTCGATTCTGCATTTACCTACAAAATCAGTGTCAAAATCCGTTTTCTTTTTATAGCCGGCTCTCAGTTCATGCCATTCGTTCAGACCTCTAAATTATATAAATGTGATTTTTTTGTGTATATTTTTAAGAAAATTATTGACAAAAGTATAATTATAAATTATAATAAGAATAGAATATTAACATTTATTTCTTATGAGAGAGGTTATTATATGGGTAATTTTTTCACATCAATACAAATACATAATCCTGAGCAGCTTAGCAAAGAGCAGTTCATTGAGCTGTTCTGCAATAAAATGAAAGAAAACGGATTTGTTGTCGGTAACGAGGACGATCATGAGATTTCATATGCACTTGCTTTTGCAGACAATAGTAACTGGGTTGCAGTAGGTTCTGAATCTTATGAAGCAGGAAACACCGCTGTTCAGAAAGATGCAGGAAATATTGCAAAGATGCTGAATGCCTGCTGTATTAACGTTACTGGACCATAGTCAATAAAGTAGACAGCAAAATAGAAAAAAATCAAAAAAGTGCTTCAAATTGAACAGGAGATAAAAGGTCATTAGCAGAGTGAGGTCGTTTGAAATTGTAAAAGTGAATATATTCAAAAATAGACAATTCCAATTCATCAAAAGAGCTATAGGAACGGCGGTTAGTTTCTTCAAGTTTCAGAAACTTAAAGAAAGCTTCTGCTACGGCATTGTCATAAGGATGCCCCTTTTTAGAAAATGACTGAATAAAGGAAGCTCTGTCCAGCCTCTTTCGGAATTCATCGCTGGTATACTGCGAACCTCTGTCTGAATGGAAAATTACGTTTTTAGGATAATTCCTGTTTTTTAAAGCAGATTCAAATGTATCCAGAACAAGCTTGGTATCGATATTGCAACTGATTTTATACGCTATCACACGTCTTGAAAAAAGATCGATAATAACGCATAAATAATAAAATCTTCCTCCGGCTTTTATGTA